>CAZSHO010000003.1:0-136413 GCA_964607005.1 uncultured Rhodocyclaceae bacterium | reverse complement strand
GTGTGGGGGGTGGTTTCCTGGCGTTTGTTTTTTTTTTTTTTCTTTTTTTTCTCCCCTCCCCCCACGTCGATGGTCGGACATTTCTACGGGGGGCTTGGGCTGGGCGGTGTGTTCGCCTGTGCGTTGTTTGCGGCCGTGTCCGGTTCGAGTCCGGCGACGGTCGTGGCGATCGGATCGATCCTGCTGCCGGCAATGGTCAAGGCCGGCTTTCCGCGGCGTTTCGGCGCCGGCGTCATTACCACCTCGGGTGCCCTGGGCATCCTGATACCGCCTTCGATCGTCATGGTGATGTATTCGGTATCGACCAACACCTCGGTCGGAGCACTTTTCATGGCGGGCGTGATTCCCGGCCTGATGCTGGCATTCATGCTGGGGCTGACGACCTGGTATCGCGCGCGCAGCAACGACTATCCACGCATGCCGAAGGCGAGCTGGGCCGAGCGGCTGCAGGCGCTCCGCGAATCGATCTGGGGTCTGCTCCTCATCGTCATTGTCATGGGCGGCATCTATTCCGGCATGTTTACTCCGACCGAGGCCGCGGCCATGAGTGCCGTCTGGGCGTTTGTCTGTGCGGTATTCATCTACAAGGACCTCGGACTGAAGGATGTGCCTCGCGTCCTGCTGTCCTCGGCCAACATGAGTGCCATGCTGCTCTACATCATTACGAATGCGGTGCTGTTCTCCTTTCTCATGACGAACGAGAACATCCCGCAAGCCATGGCGGATGCCATGATCGGCACGGGTGTCGGCGTGATCGGTTTTCTGCTCATTTCCAATCTTCTGTTGCTGGCCGCCGGGAATTTCATGGAACCCTCGTCCATCGTCCTGATTCTTGCGCCCATTCTCTTTCCTATCGCGGTCAAGCTTGGTATCGATCCGATCCATTTCGGCATTCTCATGGTGGTGAACATGGAAGTGGGCATGTGCCATCCACCCGTCGGCCTCAATCTGTATGTTGCTTCCGGCATCACCAAGATGGGCATCACCGAGCTGACGATTGCCACCTGGCCCTGGCTGCTGACCATGCTGGTGTTTCTGGTCGTTGTCACCTACTGGCCGCCGCTGTCGCTCTGGCTGCCTCAGCAACTGGGCATGATCTCTGCGCATTGAGCGTATGTCGCGGCGGCAAACCCGGCTACGGCCGGGTTTTTTTCGGTTAAGCTCCCGCCATGCTTGAAATGATGCTTGCTTCCTCGTTCTGGATCTCCGTTCTGCAAATCATCGCCATCGATATCCTGCTCGGTGGCGATAACGCCATCGTCATTGCGCTGGCCTGCCGCAGGCTGCCAGCCGAGCAGCGCGGAAAGGGGATTTTCTGGGGCGTCGTCGGGGCGATTGCCTTGCGCATCATCCTGATTTTCTTTGCGTTACAGCTACTGACCATTCCTTTCCTGAAGGTTGCCGGAGGTGCTCTTCTGGTGTGGATCGGCATCAAACTGCTGCAACCGGAGGACGGGGATAAACATGCCTCGGTCGAAGGCAGCGCCCATCTGCTCGGGGCCATCCGCACCATCATCGTTGCCGATGCTGTCATGAGCCTTGACAATGTGATTGCCGTTGCCGCTGCGGCAAAGGGAGACTTGCTGCTGGTGATTTTCGGCATCCTGGTGAGCATCCCCATCGTGGTCTGGGGAAGCAAATTCGTCCTCAAGCTGATGGATCGTTTGCCGATCGTCATCACTTTGGGGGGTGGCCTCCTTGGCTGGATCGCCGGTGACATGTTTCTGGGCGATGCGTGGGTCAAGCCCTATCTTGAAAACCAGCCGTCATGGCTCAATTACGCCGCTTCGGTCGCAGGTGCGCTCCTGGTGATCGGTGTCGGGACATGGCTTGCCCGCAGCAAACCGCGGCTGCAGGTTGCGGTGATTGCAAGCGGCAAGGAAGGGAGGCAGACAGATGAATGAGCGTGTGCGCAAAGCGGCGACAAAAGTCTTGGTGCCTGTTGATGGGTCTGCCAATTCGGAACGTGTCATCGATGCCTTGCTGGCAGAGCATGCGGCGGGCCCCGCTCCGGACATCATCCTCTTGAATGTGCGGATTCCGATCGACTCGGGCCATGCCCGCATGTTTGTTTCTCCGGACCAGATCGAAGCCTACTATCGCGAAGAAGGCGTTGAGGACCTGAAGTTGGCACGCGACAAGCTCGATGCGGCAGGGGTTCGCTACCACTGGCATGTCGCGACAGGGCGCATTGCCGATACGATCCTGCATTTCGCCCGTCAGCATCAGGTGGACCGGATCGTCATGGGCACCCATGGCCGCACTGCCCTGGCCCATCTGGTGCTGGGTTCGGTCGCCAGTGCCGTTTCCAGAAATTCCCCTGTCCCTGTCACCCTGATCAAGTAGTACGCAAATCCGTTTGATGCGCCCCTTGCAAGGGGAGGGAGGGCCTTGCTGCGCCCGGCCTTTCCGGCCTTATCGCATCTGCGTTCGGGACAGCATGGGATATTGCTGATAAAATGCGCCGTTACGCCTTGTTTTAGCATTGTTTTCGAGTTTTTCAACTCTTTGATTATGGAGTATTAGATGGCTGTCGAACGCACCCTGTCGATCATTAAACCTGATGCTGTGGCCAAGAATGTTATTGGCAAGATTTATTCCCGTTTTGAAGAGAACGGGCTGACGATTGTCGCCGCCAGGATGAAGCATCTTTCGCGTCAGGAAGCCGAAGGATTTTATGCCGTCCATCGTGAGCGCCCGTTTTTCAAGGATCTGGTCGAATTCATGATTTCCGGCCCGGTGATGATCCAGGTATTGCAAGGCGAGAGCGCCATCACCAAGAACCGGGATCTGATGGGGGCAACCGATCCGAAAAAAGCGGCAGCGGGAACCATTCGCGCCGACTTCGCCCAAAGTATTGATGCGAACGCCGTACATGGTTCCGACGCGCCGGAAACGGCGGCAGTGGAGATTGCTTATTTTTTCCCTTCAATGGATGTTTATCACCGTTGATATGAAGAAAAACCTGCTCGAATTCGATGCGGCGGGTCTGGCCGACTGGTTTGCCACGATGGGCGAGAAGCCTTTTCGTGCAAAACAGGTGATGCGCTGGCTGCATCGGTTCGGGGAGTGCGAGTTTGACCGTATGTCCGATGTGGCCAGAAGTCTGCGCGCCCGGTTGTGCGATCAGGCCGAAATCATTCTGCCGCAGGTCATTCGCGATACGACGGCAACGGATGGCACGCGCAAATGGCTGCTCGACGTCGGCAAGGGGAATGCCGTCGAGTGTGTTTTTATCCCTGAAGACAGCCGCGGGACGCTGTGCATTTCCACCCAGGCCGGATGTGCTCTTGACTGCGCTTTCTGTTCGACCGGCAAGCAAGGCTTCAACCGCAACCTGACAGCAGCCGAAATCATCGGCCAGCTCTGGCAGGCCAAGCAGGGGCTGGGTGATTTTCGCCGCCCGGGCAGCCAGGGGCGCCGTCCTGCCAGCACTGACTTTGACGATGCCCGCCTTGTGACCAATATCGTGCTGATGGGCATGGGCGAACCGCTGGCGAATTTCGAGAATGTCGTGACGGCGCTGCGTCTCATGCTTGACGACAATGCCTATGGCTTGTCGCGCCGGCGCGTCACGGTATCGACCTCCGGTATCGTGCCGGCCATTGACCGCTTGCGTGATGAATGTCCGGTGGCTTTGGCGGTTTCCTTGCACGCGCCCAACGATTTTTTGCGCGACCGTCTGGTACCGATCAACCGGAAATACCCATTGGTCGAACTGATGGCTGCCTGTCGGCGCTATCTCGAAAAATCGCCACGGGATTTCATTACCTTCGAATACGTCATGCTCGATGGCGTCAATGATTCGCAAGAGCATGCCCGCGAGCTGATCCGGCTCGTGCAGGATGTTCCGTGCAAATTCAATCTGATCCCTTTCAATCCCTTCCCGTCCTCCGGCTTCCAGCGCACCCCCGCGCAGCGGATACGACGCTTCGCCGAAACACTGATGCAGGCTCACATCGTGACGACGACGCGCAAGACGCGGGGAGAGGATATTGATGCTGCCTGCGGGCAGCTGGCCGGCCAGGTTCTTGATCGAACGAGACGCCGCCTTAAATACGCCCTTGTGGAGGTCGCACAGTGAACAGAGCCCTATCATTCATCCTCATTCTCCCTTTCGTTGTTTCGGGTTGTGCCGGAACGGGGCGCACGGAAGGCCCGGGCGTTGCCTCGGCGCCGGTCTCGGAGCAGGTTGCCTCCGGGGTCGTCGAGAAAAGTGCGAAAACCCATACTGAACTGGGGACCTTGTACCTGCAGTCGGGCAATCTGGCTGTGGCCATGGAGGAAGCGCGCCTTGCCGTCCTGATCGACCCGGTCTATGCGCCCGGTCACGATCTGATGGGACTGGTGCATATGATGCTGAATGAAATTCCACAGGCCAAAGCATCATTCGAGCGTGCGATCCAGCTCGCGCCTGGCGATCCCGTGATTGCCAACGATTACGGCTGGTTTTTATGCCAGAACGGGCAGGAGAAGGAGTCCTTGAAGTATTTCGAGGCCGCTTACCGGAATCCGCTCTACAAGACCCCGACGCGGCCTCTGACCAACGCCGGCTTGTGTTATCTGCGCATCAAGGATGACAAGCTGGCTGAAGAAAATTTCAGGCGTGCGCTGATGGTGGACGGCTCGAACGTCCAGGCGATGTTCCATCTTTCAAATCTCGCTTACAAACGTGGGGATTTTTATGGTGCCAAGAAAATCCTCGAGGAGATGCACCGCCTGATCGATCCGAATGCGGAGTCCACCTGGCTGGGCTTGCGCATCGAGCGCAAGCTCGGAGATCGGCAAACCGAGGCAAGTTATGCCGCGCAGTTGCGTCGCAAATTTCCAGACACGCCGGAATACCGGGCTCTCCAGCAAGGCAATTTCGAGTGAGCGAACTGGACGACACTCCTGAAGCAGGGAAGTCGAGTCCCGGGCCTGGTGCCCTGTTGCGCAACGCCCGCGAGGCACGTGGGGCAACCATCGCGGAAGTGGCCACGGCACTCAAGATGAGCGCACGCCAGATTCAGGCGATCGAGGAAGAGGAGTTTTCCCAGCTGTCTGGCGCAACCTTTGTGCGCGGATTCATCCGCAATTACGCCAGATTGTTGCAGATCGATGCAGCGCCGATTCTGGCGGCCCTTCCCGAACAGGCTGCGGCCGCAACGGCGCAACTGCGGGTGCCAAGCGAGGTTCGTGTGAAGATGCCTGCCCTGAACCGGCGTCAGGGCAAGGGCTTGCCGATCGCGACATTTTTTGCGTTAATCGTCCTGGGTATTTCCCTCCTGCTTTATTTTGACGTTTTTGATTTGAGCGGCTCGATCAAACCGTGGGTTCGGGCTGCATCACAACATGCTTCGACACCTGAACGACCTGTTACCGCGCAACCGGCGCCGTTGGTGACACATCCCGCATCCATGCCCCAGTCTGAATCGGTGCCGCAGCGTGCGGGGGAAGAAGATGCGTCGCAGAGGGTGGCCGGCACAGAAGCGCCGCAAAATATGCCGGTGCCCCCTGGGATGGGGCGGCTCGTCTTCGTTTTCGATGCGAATTCCTGGGTCGATGTCAAGGATGCCGGCGGGCGGACCATTTTTTCCCAAATGAATGCCAAAGGGACGACACAAGTGGTCGATGGCAAGCCGCCATTGCAACTGGTTGTGGGCAATGCCTCCCAGGTCAAAGTCCGTTACAACGACGAGCCTGTCGATCTTGGGCCGCATACGCGTGTCGATGTCGCAAGATTTACCCTCGAATAACACCCAATGGATCGTACCGCTGAAATGAAGGACGGGCCGCTCGCCCGCCGCCCAAGCCGTGTCGTTCGGGTCGCGGGTGTCCCGGTGGGCGGCGGTGCCCCGGTTGTCGTTCAATCGATGACCAATACCGATACGGCCGATGCCGTACAGACCGCCCGGCAGGTTGCGGATCTTGCCCGTGCCGGTTCTGAAATCGTGCGGATCACGGTCAACAGTCAGGAAGCGGCACGATCCGTACCGAAGATTTGCGACCATCTGCGGGCAATGGGACTGGATGTCCCGCTGGTCGGAGATTTTCATTTCAACGGGCACAAGCTGCTTGCCGAGCATCCGGCCTGTGCCGAAGCCCTCGATAAATACCGCATCAATCCGGGTAATGTGGGCCGCGCGGCCCGCCATGACGATCATTTTGCGCAAATCATCGAGACGGCTTGCCGGTTTGGCAAGCCTGTGCGTATCGGCGTGAATTGGGGCAGTCTCGATCAGGAGCTTCTCGCCCGCATCATGGATGCAAATGCGCAGCGCGCGCAGCCGAAGGATGCTGTGCAGATCATGCGGGAAGCCATGATCACCTCGGCGCTCGAAAGCGCTGCCCGGGCCGAGGAACTTGGCCTGCCCGGGGATGCCATCATCCTTTCCTGCAAAGTCAGCGGAGTGCAGGATCTGATCGCCATTTATCGTGCGCTCGCCGCTTGCTGCGACTACCCTTTGCATCTCGGGCTGACCGAGGCGGGCATCGGCTCCAAGGGAATTGTTGCCTCGACAGCCGCGCTCGCCGTACTGTTGCAAGAGGGTATCGGCGATACCATCCGCGTCTCATTGACGCCGGAACCCAATGGTGACCGCGCCGCAGAAGTGATTGTCGCTCAGGAAATCCTGCAAACCATGGGATTGCGTGCCTTCACGCCGCTGGTCGCAGCATGTCCGGGGTGCGGGCGCACCACCAGCGCGGTGTTCCAGGAACTGGCCCAGGAAATACAGAGTTATGTGCGGATGCGCATGCCGTACTGGAGTGAACAGTATGAAGGTGTCGAGAACATGACGCTCGCCGTGATGGGGTGTGTGGTGAATGGTCCGGGAGAGAGCAAACATGCCAATATCGGCATCAGCCTGCCCGGCAGCGGCGAGGTTCCGGTTGCACCGGTGTATGTCGACGGGGAGAAAACCGTCACCTTGAAGGGAAAGAACATCGCCGGAGAATTCAAAGAGATTATCGATGATTATGTGTCGAGGAAATTCCCGCACAGGCAGACAGGATCCACCTCACAATGAGCAAGACAATCCAGGCAGTCCGCGGGATGAACGATATCCTGCCAGGCGAAGCACAACTGTGGGAGAGCTTTGATGAAGCTGTGCGCGGCTGGTTGCGCGCTTATGGCTATCAACCGATCCGCATGCCCATCGTCGAGCCGACGCCGTTGTTTGCGCGTGCCATCGGCGCGGTGACCGACATCGTCGAGAAAGAGATGTATTCCTTTGTTGACGCCCTGAATGGCGAGGCACTCACCCTGCGCCCCGAAGGGACCGCTTCCTGTGCCCGCGCCGTACTGCAGCATAGTCTGCTGCATGCCGGGGCGCAGCGACTCTGGTATTCCGGCCCGATGTTTCGCCATGAGCGCCCGCAAAAGGGACGCTATCGGCAGTTTCATCAATTCGGCATCGAAGCGTTTGGCTTTGCCGGTCCGGATATCGATGCCGAGCAGATTGTCATGTGTGCGCGGCTGTGGGATGAGATGGGCCTCACCGGTATCCGGCTCGAGATCAATTCGCTAGGCAGTGCAGAGGAGCGTCAACGCCATCGCGCAAAGCTGATTGCCTATCTGGAGAGCCATCAGGAAGCATTGGATACCGAGGCCCGCCGCCGCCTGCATAGCAATCCTTTGCGGATTCTCGACAGTAAAAATCCGCATATGCAGGAGTTGATCGAGGGAGCCCCCAGGCTGATCGATTTCCTTGGCGAGGATTCGCTCGCTCACTTCAACGGAGTGCAGGACCTTCTCAAGGAAGCCGGTATTCCTTATCGGATCAATCCGCGCCTGGTCCGCGGACTCGACTATTACAATCTGACGGTCTTCGAATGGGTGACAGACAAGCTCGGCGCCCAGGGCACCGTATGTGCTGGCGGTCGCTATGATGGGCTGCTCGAACAACTGGGAGGCAAGCCGGCGCCGGCCTGTGGTTTTGCCATGGGGGTCGAACGACTGATTGCTTTATTGATTGAAGAGCATGGGGACGAGGCAGAGCAGGCAGCACACGGCGCGCCCGATGTTTATATCGTGCACCAAGGGGAGTTGGCGCTACGACCGGCCTTCCGGCTGGCGGAGGAATTGCGCGGTGCCGGCTTCGACGTGCATTTTCATTGTGGCGGAGGCAGCTTCAAATCGCAGATGAAACGTGCCGACGCTTCAGGCGCGCCTCTGGCTGTGATCATTGGCGATGACGAGGCACGCGAAGGCAGTGCCAGCCTGAAGCCATTGCGCGAGGAGACGCCTCAGAAGCGGGTTCTGCTGGGGCAACTCGCCGAGGAGATCGGCAATTATCTATTTGGGGATGAAAATCATGGCAGCTTATGATCTCGAAGAGCAGGAGCAGATATCGGAACTGAAAACCTGGTGGCGAATGTATGGAAACCAGGTGACGACGGTTTTATTGGTGGTCTCCGTTGCCGTCGTTGGCTGGCAGGGGTGGCAGTGGTATCAGCGCAAGATGGGTGCGGAAGCTTCAGTAATTTATGCAGCCGTCCAGAAAGGTGTTCAGGAAAACAATGCCAGATTGGTGAAGAACAGTGTTGGCGAACTTGTCGAAAAATTCCCTGGTACCTCCTATGCCGCCATGGCAGCACTGATTTCAGCGCGGATGCAGATCGAATCCGGCGATATCAAAACGGCTCGCGCCCAGTTGAAGTGGGTTGCGGACAAGTCGTCCGACAAGGATCTGCGCGATCTGGCGCGCTTGCGCCTGGCTCAAGTCCTGTTTGATGACAAGTCCCCTGAAGAAGCGCTCAAGCTTCTCGACAATGCTGCGGAAGCCCCTTTTGCCCCACGGTTTGATGAGTTGAAGGGAGACATCCTCCTCTCGACCGATAAGCGGGATGAGGCGCGTGCCGCCTATCAGTCCGCATTGGCCAAGCAGGACAAGAACGACAAACTTGTCCAGGGGCAAGGCGGCAAGGACACCCATTATCGTGATCTGCTCCAGATGAAGCTCGATGCTCTGGGGGATCACAAATGATGAGGCGTACCGGATCTGTATTGGCGATCATGACGCTGTCGGTTTTCGGCTGTTCGACCATGCAGAAAATGAACCCGGTTAACTGGTTTTCCAGCGCTCCGAAGGTCAAGCCAGCCGAACTTCAGCCAATCAACCCGAGTGCCAAGCTGATCACGCTTTGGCGTGGCAGCGTGGGCAGCTCCGGTCAGTATGTCCTGACACCGGCGGTGTCAGGATCCTCCGTCTATGCAGCGGCGCAAGATGGTACCTTGGCGCGTTTTGACAATGGTCATCAGGTTTGGC
This sequence comes from uncultured Rhodocyclaceae bacterium, assembly GCA_964607005.1. Lineage (GTDB taxonomy): Bacteria > Pseudomonadota > Gammaproteobacteria > Burkholderiales > Rhodocyclaceae > Desulfobacillus. Next base: position 127,162 of record CAZSHO010000003.1, on the reverse strand, counting down.
GCATTGATGTCGGGCAACAGATTTCAGGAGGAGTTGGCGCCAGTGCCCGCTTGGTCGTGGTGGCGACGGCGAAGGGTGAAGTGCTGGCCTTTGATGAAACCGGAAAGCCGAAGTGGACAGCCAGGGTCAGCTCGGAGGTCCTCTCCGCCCCGCAGATTTCCGAAGAAGGATTGGTCCTTGTGCGCAGCGGCGACAATCGTATTTTTGCGTTCGATACGGCAGAGGGCAAGCGACAATGGGTCTATCAGCGCAGCACCCCCTCGCTGTCGCTACGTAGCAACGTGGGTGTGACGATAGCCGGCAAGATGGCTTTTGCGGGTTTTCCCGGTGGAAAACTTGTGGCGATTGCCCTGAACAACGGAGCGGCCATCTGGGAAGCAACCGTTGCGTTGCCGAAAGGGGCGACTGAACTCGAGCGCGTGGCGGATGTGACCAGCGCTCCGGTCGCGGGTCCTGATGAGGTCTGTGCCGTGGCCTACCAGGGCCGGATCGCCTGTTTTGATCCGGCATCGGGCAACAACCTCTGGTCTCGTGAGATGTCCTCGGTTTCCGGGCTGGATATGGATGCGCGCAACATCTATGTCTCGGACGAGAAGGGGGCCGTTCATGCCCTTGATCGGGCGAACGGTGCTTCGTTGTGGAAGCAGGACAAGCTCTTCATGCGGCAGCTCAGCCGCCCGGTCGCTTTAACCCATCATGTTGCTGTCGGTGATTACCAGGGGGTGATCCATCTTCTGCGACGCGATACGGGGGCGTTCGCCGCACGTTTTACCACCGATGGCGGGGGTGTTGCCGCCGAGCCGCAGCGTCTGGAGCGCGGGTTTCTTGTTCAAACACGCAATGGCGGGCTTTTCGCCTTGTCGGTTGAGTGATTACGGATCAAGGCTGTGGTTGCTTCATCATGCCTATGGCGATAAATGCGGCGGGTCCCGGTAGCGACAAGCGTCTTGATGACATGAGGTCATTGAGGTGCGTCTGCGCGCATCTTTCCTGGCCGTGATGAAGCCAACTCTTGTTATTGTCGGCCGACCCAACGTCGGCAAATCAACCTTGTTCAACCGTGTGACCCGCACGCGCGATGCGCTGGTTGCGGATATTCCAGGGCTGACGCGGGATCGCCATTATGGACACGGATACCTTGGGGCACGCCCGTTCCTTATTGTCGATACCGGTGGTTTCGAGCCCAGTGCGAAGGAAGGTATCGTTGCTGAAATGGCACAACAGGCCGAAGCGGCCATTGCCGAAGCCGACATGCTGCTGTTCGTTGTGGACGGGCGTACCGGGTTGACCGCCCAGGACAAGATCATCGCCGAGCGGCTGCGCCGCACCGGTCATCACGTGTTGTTGGTGGTGAATAAGGCCGAGGGGATGGATCGGGCACTTGTCGCCGCAGAATTCCACGAGCTTGCTTGCGGCATGCCGCTGGTGATTTCAGCCGCTCACGGTGATGGCGTCAGGGAAATGCTCGAAGAGGCATTGGAGCCGTTTCCCGTTGTCGAAGACGCCGCCCCCCCGGAAAGCCAATCACCGCGGATTGCCGTGATTGGCCGGCCGAACGTGGGTAAATCCACCCTGATCAATACGCTTCTTGGTGAGGAACGTGTCATTGCTTTCGATCAACCGGGAACGACCCGCGATGCCATTGCCGTACCTTTCCGTCGCAAGGGGAAGGACTATCTCCTGATTGATACCGCGGGGTTGCGTCGAAGGGGAAAGGTTTTTGAGACCATCGAAAAATTTTCGGTGATCAAGACACTGCAGTCTATCGAGGAAGCCAATGTGGTTATTCTGGTGCTCGATGCCAGCCAGGATATTTCTGATCAGGATGCCCATATTGCCGGTTTTTGTCTGGAAGCGGGCCGGGCCATGGCTGTTGCCGTGAACAAGTGGGACAACGTGGATGAATATCGCCGCGAACGGACAAAAATGGATCTGAGTCGAAAATTGAATTTTTTGGGTTTTGCCAAAATGCATTTCATCAGTGCATTGAAGAATGAGGGAGTGAATGCTTTGATGGCTTCGGTCGATGCGGCTTATGTCGCTTCGATGGAAAAAATGCCGACGCCCAAGCTGACCCGGATACTTCAGGAGGCAGTCGAAAAACAGGCGCCGCCTCGCCATGGCATATTCCGCCCAAAACTACGTTATGCCCATCAGGGGGGAAACAACCCGCCGGTGATCGTGATTCACGGCAGTGCACTGGAGCATGTCCCGCAATCTTACCGGCGCTATCTCGAGCGTACTTTTACCGAGGCATTCGGCTTGAAGGGCACTCCGTTGCGGGTTGAATTCCGCAGCGCCCGCAACCCGTATGTAAAGAAAACCACATGAAAAGGACGATGAGACTGAACGGCACTGATGATTCATGTGGCGACTGCACGGGAAATACATTAGAATACCCCTTCAAAAAATAAACTTTCGTGGGGATATACCATGAGCAATAAAGGGCAAATGTTACAAGACCCATTCCTCAACACGTTGCGCCGGGAGCATATTCCGGTGTCGATCTATCTGGTGAATGGCATCAAGCTGCAAGGCCAGGTCGAATCCTTCGACCAGTATGTCGTTCTTCTCAAGAACACCGTCACCCAGATGGTCTACAAGCACGCCATCTCGACCGTTGTTCCTGCACGTCCGGTCAATATCACGCAAGAGCAAGGCGAGAGTTGATTTTTCGCAGACTTGCCAAGGCTGCGTTTCCGTTCTGATCCGGAGTCATGTTCGAGCGCCCCGGGGGTGGCGAGAGGGCTGTTCTCGTCCATCTGGATTTTGGCCAGACGGATATTGACGAGCGGCTCGAAGAACTGAAGTTGCTGGTGGTCTCTGCAGGTGCGCAGGTCGTTGCTCTGATTCAGGGGCGCCGGGATCGTCCCGATTCAGCACGCTTCCTCGGCAAGGGGAAAGCGCTTGAACTCGCAGACGCTATCCAAAACAGCAAAGCGGATATCGCCATCTTCAATCATGAATTGTCCGCCGCCCAGCAGCGCAATCTGGAGAAAGAGCTGAGATGTCGTGTCATTGATCGGACCAGCCTGATTCTTGATATTTTTGCGCAGCGCGCAAAAAGCCATGAAGGCAAGTTGCAAGTTGAGTTGGCGCAACTGCAGCACATGGCAACCCGGCTTGTACGTGGCTGGACACATCTTGAGCGCCAAAAAGGGGGGATCGGATTGCGTGGTCCGGGTGAAACCCAGCTGGAAACCGATCGGCGCCTGCTCGGGATACGGGTCAAGATACTGAAAGAACGCCTGAAGAAGCTCGGGCGTCAGCGGGAAGTCAGACGCAGGGCGCGAACCCGCCGCAAGATGATGAATGTCTCTCTGGTAGGTTATACCAATGCCGGAAAAACAACCCTGTTCAATGCACTGACCAAGGCGGATAGTCTGGCTGCCGATCGCTTGTTTGCCACGCTCGATACGACTTCGCGTCGTCTTTACCTGGGAAATGCCGGGCAGTTGATCCTGTCGGATACCGTTGGATTCATTCGCGATCTGCCACATTCGCTCGTCATGGCGTTTCATGCCACGCTTGAAGAGACTGCGACCTCCGATTTGCTGATTCATGTCGTCGATTCTTCAAGCAAGGATCGGGATGCTCAGGTCAATACCGTCAATGCCGTTCTGGAGGAAATTGGAGCGGCGCAGGTTCCGCAACTTCTGGTTTTGAATAAAATCGATGCAGCCGGATTGGCCGCGGCGGTCGATCACGATGCCTATGGTAAAATCACCCGCGTCTCTGTCAGCGCCAGGACGGGAGAAGGGTTGGATTTTTTACGTCAAGCGTTGTCGGAAAATGTGCTTGATCACGTGGGTCTTGCAGCGATCACGCCTGATACGGTCGAATAATTTTTTAAGTGTGCGAATGCCCTGATGATAACTGGTATCCTGATGTCGCTTAACGACCCGAAGTGGGGCAATCGTTCCAATCAGGGGCCTCCAGATCTTGACGATCTCTGGCGCGATTTCAATCGTAGACTTTCCGGACTGATCGGCAGAAAAGGTGGAGGGCATCATGGCAACCAGGGAGATGAGCGCCCACCCTTGAGCCCCAGGATGTTCGGGGGAGGGGTAAGCGCATTGGTTGTGCTTGTCCTGCTCGTATGGCTGGCAAGTGGTTTTTTCGTGGTCGATGCGAGCCAGCGGGGCATTGTGCTGACTTTCGGCAAGTTTTCGCAGATTACCGAACCGGGCTTGCGCTGGCGCATGCCCTATCCCATCCAGAGCAATGAAATCGTCAATCTGACGGGTGTCCGTGTCGTGGAGGTTGGCTACCGCGGTTCGGATAAAAACAAGGTGCTCAAGGAAGCCCTGATGCTGACCGATGATGAAAACATCATCAATATTCAGTTTGCCGTGCAGTGGTTCCTGAACGATCCAAAGGCATATTTGTTCAATAACCGCAATCCGGACGAAACGGTGCTGCAAGCGGCAGAGACGGCAATGCGCGAGGTGGTCGGCAAGAGCAAGATGGATTTCGCCCTGTACGAAGGACGCGAGCAGGTTGCCGCACAGGCGACGAAGATCATGCAGGGAATCCTCGACCGCTATCAGACCGGAATTGTTGTCTCAAAACTTTCCCTGCAGAACGTTCAGCCACCCGAGCAGGTTCAAGCCGCTTTCGATGATGCCGTCAAAGCCGGGCAGGACCGTGACAGACAGGTCAATGAAGGCCAGGCGTATGCCAATGACGTCATACCCCGGGCACGCGGAACTGCTTCCCGGCTCGCAGAAGAAGCAAGTGGTTACAAGAGCCGTGTGGTTGCCAATGCGGAAGGTGAAGCCAGCCGCTTCAAACAGATCCTGCAGGAATACAGCAAGGCTCCCGAGGTCACCCGCGAGCGTATGTACCTGGACACCATGCAGCAGATTCTTTCAAGCAGCAGCAAGATCATGCTTGATGCCAAGGGCTCGGGAAATTTGCTCTACTTGCCCCTTGACAAGCTGATGCAGGCGGCAGGGGCGTCTGCGGCAGCGGGAAGCAGCGATACGGCCGGATCTGCTGCACGAGCACCCTCCGGATCGGCCAGTGATCAGGCCATCCACCCGTCAGATCCCATTGATTCTTCCCAGCGTATTCGTGATGCCTTGCGTTCGCGCGAGAGAGGGGAGCGCTGATGCAACGCTATCTTTCCTTCGTTGCCGCGTTCTTCCTGGCGATTCTGGTGTTGCTCTCGATGACCATGTTCACGGTTGATCAGCGCCGCTTTGCCATCGTCTTCCAGCTAGGTGAAATCAAGGATGTCATCACCAAGCCAGGGCTGAATTTCAAATGGCCGCTGATCCAGAACGTTCGTTTCTTTGACAAGCGAATACTGACTTACGATGCATCCGAACCCGAGCGCTACATCACTTCCGAGAAAAAGCCCGTTCTGGTCGATGCCTTTGTCAAATGGCGCATCGTTGATGTCAGGCAATACTATATTTCAGTCCAGGGGGATGAAACGCTTGCACATGTTCGCCTGTCGCAGACGGTGAATGCCGGTTTGCGTGATGAATTTTCAAAACGCAGTGTGCATGACGTTGTGTCTGGTGAACGGGAGCAGATCATGGAGGAGGTTCGCACAAAAGCGGATGCGGACGCCCGTGCCATCGGTGTGCAAATTGTCGATGTGCGCTTGAAACGGGTAGATCTTGTTCAAGAGGTGTCCGAGTCGGTTTATCGCCGGATGGAAACCGAGCGCAAGCGTGTGGCCAACGAGTTGCGCTCGATGGGATCTGCTGAAGCCGAGAAGATCAAGGCGGAAGCCGACAAGCAGCGTGAAATCATTATTGCCGAGGCGTATCGGGATGCCCAGCGCATCAAGGGTGAGGGGGATGCAAAGGCGACCTCTATTTATGCGTCCGCCTTTGGTGCAAATCCGGAGTTTTATGCGTTTTATCGCAGTCTCGAAGCCTATCGTGCCAGTTTCCGCAACAAGAGTGATATTCTGGTTGTCGAGCCGAACTCCGAGTTTTTCAAATACCTGAAGAGCACCGGCAAAAGCGGCAAGTGAGATTGTGGTTACTTCCCTGCTGACGGCATTTGCACTGATGCTGGTGCTCGAAGGATTGCTGCCGTTCCTGACGCCCAAGGTCTGGCGCGAGATCTTCCGCCGCATGACCGAATTGACGGATGGTCAATTACGGTTTATTGGTCTGTCCTCGATTATTGTTGGTCTCGCTTTGCTGGCTCTCCTGAGGTGATCATGCGCCGTTGGCTGTTGCCAGAATCCATAGAAGATGTTCTGCCCTTCGAAGCGCGCCGGATTGAAGGCCTGCGCCGTGCATTGATTGACGAGTTCATCCTGCATGGTTATGAATTGGTCATGCCACCGCTTCTGGAGTATGTCGAGTCACTTCTGACGGGCAGTGGTCGAGACATGGATTTGCGTACATTCAAGCTGGTTGATCAGCTGTCTGGCCGCACCATGGGTATTCGTGCCGACATTACACCGCAGGTTGCGCGTATCGATGCACACCTGCTGAATCGTCAGGGAGTGACGCGCCTGTGCTATTACGGGAGTGTGCTGCATGCCCTGCCTTCAGGACTGACGGCAACGCGTGAACCGCTGCAGGTTGGCGCAGAAGTGTATGGGCATGCGGGCATCGAAGCGGATCTGGAGATTGCGCGCCTGCTGGCGCGATCTCTCGATATCGCCCGGGTGGAAACTTCGCGTATCGACCTGGGGCATGTGGGGGTCTTTCGCGCCTTGTCCTTGCGTGGGGACATTGGACCTGAGCTCGAGCTCGAGCTGAATGCCGCACTGCAATCCAAGGATATTCCCGGCCTGCGTGAGCTAGTGAGCGGGATTGCCGAACCGGTACGCTCGGCATTGCTTGCATTGCCTGAATGCTATGGCGGCATGGAGGTATTGAAGCAAGCATTGGCCTTGTTGCCCGGCAACACCATGATCGAAGCGGCTGTCAGCGACCTTCAGCTGCTGGCAAAGGGTCTTGCCGGTCTTCCCGTAAGCTTTGATTTGGCCGATTTGCGGGGTTATCACTACCACAGCGGTGTCGTGTTTGCCGCGTATTGTCCGCAGCATCCCGGCACGATTGCCCGGGGCGGCCGTTACGACAGGGTTGGCATGGCCTTCGGTCGGGGGCGACCGGCAACAGGCTTCAGTCTGGATCTGCGCGAAATTTCGCAAATCGACTCATCCGATTCTTTCCCGGGGGGGGTGCTGGCGCCGATAACCGATGACGTTGCTCTTCGCGAAGCGGTGGCGCAGCTTCGGGGTGCGGGAGAAATCGTTATCGAGGTTCTTCCCGGACACGAAGGGACCTGGCTGGAAACCGGTTGCGATCGTCAATTGGTATCGAAAAACGGCAAATGGCTGGTTGAGGCTATTCGGGGAAAAGCATAGACATGGCAAAGAACGTTGTAGTAATCGGTACGCAGTGGGGTGATGAGGGCAAGGGAAAGATTGTCGACTGGCTGACCGATCATGCCCAGGGAGTCGTACGCTTCCAGGGGGGGCACAATGCCGGCCATACGCTGGTCATTGGCGGGAAAAAGACTGTTTTGCATCTTGTGCCATCCGGTATCCTGCGCGAGGGAGTGACCTGTTTCATCGGCAATGGCGTGGTGCTCTCGCCAGAAGCGCTTCTTCAGGAACTCGATGAATTGAAATTGGCGGGAATTGATGCAGAGGAACGGTTGAAGATCTCTGAAGCCTGTCCCCTCATACTTCCCTATCATCAGGCGCTGGATATCGCGCGGGAAACCGCTCGTGGCGCCAACAAGATCGGCACGACAGGGCGCGGCATCGGCCCTGCTTACGAAGATAAGGTCGCACGACGCGGTCTGCGCGTGCAGGATCTCCTGCGGCCGAAGCGCTTCGCCGAAAAGCTTGCTGAAGTTCTCGATTACCACAATTTTGTCCTGAAGAATTTCCTCGGGGCTGAGCCTGTGCCTTTTTCGTACGTTCTTGATGCAGCGATGGCGATTGCGCCACGTCTGACGCGCATGATTGCCGATGTGCCGCGTGCCCTTTACGAAGCGCATATCGCTGGTGCCAATCTGTTATTCGAAGGGGCTCAGGGAACTCTGCTCGATATCGATCACGGAACCTTCCCGTTTGTAACCTCATCGAACTGCGTCGCGGGTGCGGCGGCGGCGGGTGCCGGTGTGGGTCCCGGGATGCTGCATTATGTGCTCGGGATAACCAAGGCCTATACCACACGTGTGGGCGGGGGGCCTTTTCCGACCGAACTGGATGACGAAATCGGTAAACATCTCGCCACACGGGGTAACGAGTTTGGCGCAACCACTGGTCGGCCACGCCGCTGCGGGTGGTTTGATGCAGCCGCACTGAAACGATCCATTCAGATCAATGGTGTTTCAGGGCTATGCGTGACAAAACTCGATGTGCTCGACGGTCTTGAAGAGATGAAGATTTGTACGGGCTACAGGATCGGCGGAAAACTCTCGGATATTCTGCCCGTGGGTGCAGATGATCTTGAGCGCTGCGAACCCGTGTATGAGGTGCTCCCTGGCTGGAAGAATAGTACGGTGGGCGCCAGAAGTCTCGAGGCACTTCCCGTTCAGGCCAGGGATTATTTGAAGAGAATGGAAACCCTTTGTGGCGTTCCGGTGGATATGATCTCGACCGGGCCGGATCGGGAAGAGACCATTGTACTGAGGCACCCGTTTCAGTGAAGTGACCTGCCTGGATGCGTGCCTGCGAGTACGCAGCCGGATGGGCGAAGAGCCGGTCGTCACCGGCTCTTCGCTTTAAAACCGCCTGGTGCCCAGAAGAGGACTCGAACCTCCACAGTGTTGCCACCGCTAGGACCTGAACCTAGTGCGTCTACCAATTCCGCCATCTGGGCAAAGAGGGCGCAATTTTAAAGGAAAGACCGATTTTGTCAAACAAGCATGGAAGTGTTCGTAGTCGCGATCCACATCTTGCCCGTGAAACGGCAAAGTATGAGGCGCCCCTTCCCAGTCGCGAATTCCTGCTCGATATGCTTGCCGACCGCGGCGTGCCCATGTCGCTGGATGCGCTGTCGCAGATGCTCGACATCGGCACACAAGAAATGGAGGGGTTTCAACGGCGTCTGGGAGCCATGCAGCGCGATGGCCAGATCATGCAGAATCGTCGTGGTGACTGGCTGATCCCCGACAAGGCTGATCTTGTTCGTGGCCGTGTCGAGGGGCATCCAGACAGATTCGGATTTCTAATACGGGAAGATGGCGGCGACGATCTGTTTCTGGGTCCGAAGGAAATGGACAAGGTCCTGCATGGAGATCGTGCCATGGCCCGTATTGTCGGGCTGGATCGGCGCGGCCGCCCCGAGGGGAAAATCGTCGAGGTGCTTGAGCGGGTGAATCATCGCCTCGTTGGCCGTGTTTTCAATGAACACGGTGTGTTGTTCGTGGTGGCCGAGAACCGGCGTATCAGCCAGGATATTCTTTTGGCGCCGGGTGGTAAGCGTGCCACGGCTGGACAGGTAGTCATGATCGAGATCATCGAACAGCCTTCCAGGCATTCCCAGCCGATTGGAAAAGTCGTCGAAGTGCTGGGCCATTATGCCGATCCCGGTATGGAAATCGAGATCGCCTTGCGCAAGCACGAGCTGCCTTTTGAGTTCTCGCGTGAGGCCCTTGCCGAGGCGAAGAGACTGCCTGATTCGGTGCGCAAGAGCGACTGGAAGTGGGAAGGTGGCCAGCGCGAGGATTTGCGTCATCTGCCACTGGTGACCATCGATGGAGAAACGGCGAAGGATTTTGATGATGCCGTTTATTGCGAACGCCAGGGCAAGGATGGCAAAGGCGGTTTTCGCCTGATTGTGGCAATCGCCGATGTCAGCCATTACGTCAAGGAGGGGCGCGCACTCGACCATGACGCCTTTGAACGCGGGAACTCGGTGTATTTCCCGCGGCGCGTCATTCCGATGTTGCCGGAAAATATCTCCAATGGTCTGTGTTCGCTCAATCCGCAGGTGGAGCGACTGTGCATGGTTTGCGATATGGCCATGGACACCAAGGGGACCATCAAGCGCTATCGATTCTATCCGGCGGTAATGCATTCTCATGCGCGGCTGACCTACACCGAGGTGGCCGGAGCGCTCTACGGGGAAAAGTCAGCGCTGGTGCAACGGCGTGCCGAACTGATGCCCAGCCTGAAAAACCTCGATGCCCTCTATCGTGTGCTGATCAAGGCGCGTCGGGCGCGCGGTGCCATTGACTTTGAGACGGTTGAAACCGAGATGGTTTTTGATGAACAGGGGAAAATCTCCAACATTGTTGCTGCAACCCGTAACGATGCCCATCGGATCATCGAAGAATGCATGCTGGCAGCCAATGTCTGCGCTTCAGATTTTCTGCATGCCCATGAACATGCCGCGCTGTATCGCATTCATGAAGGGCCGACACCTGAAAAACTGGAGAAGCTGCGCGGATTTCTCAAAGAGTTTGGCCTGCAGCTGGGGGGTGGCGCCAAGCCGCAAGCCAAGGATTACGCCCAGTTGCTTGACAAGCTGAAGGGGCGGCCGGATATGCAGTTGCTGCAGACAGTGATGCTGCGCTCCCTGCAGCAGGCGGTCTATAGTCCAGAGAACATAGGCCATTTTGGCCTTGCCTACGAATCGTACACCCACTTTACTTCGCCGATCCGCCGCTATCCGGATCTTCTCATCCATCGTGCCATCAAGGCGGTGCTGGCAGGGGAAGGCTACAGTCCCGGCAACTGGACGGATATTGGCATCCACTGTTCGCAGACGGAGCGCCGCGCTGATGAGGCGACTCGCGATGTCGTCTCCTGGCTAAAGTGCTACTACATGCAGGACCGGATCGGTGAAGAGTTCTCTGGCAGCGTCTCATCAGTAACTTCTTTTGGAATTTTTGTCGCTCTTGACGATATTTTTGTCGAAGGTCTGGTGCATATTTCCGATCTGGGCAGCGATTATTTTCATTACGAAGAAGTCAAGCATCAATTGCTGGGCGAACGCACTGGGACACGTTTTCGTCTTGCAGATCGTGTCCGTGTGCAGTTGGTGCGTGTAGACATGCAAAGCAGCAAGATCGATTTTCGGCTTGCGGACGATGCCGGCAAAGACATCAATGGATGGCGCCATGGCTGACAGTCGTTTCATCTACGGTTTTCATGCGATCAATACCCGCCTGCGGCAAAGCGCAGGCAGTGTCGAGGAAATTTATGTTGCCGCTGCCAGACAGGATGGTCGTGCGCGCGAGTTGGTCAGATTGGCCGAGATGCAGGGCGTGCGCGTGATTTCCTCGGATACGGCGCGACTCGACGGTATGGCTGGCGGCCGCAGCATACGTCACCAAGGGGTGGTGGCACGTGTCAGCGTGATGCCGCACCATGTCACTCTTGAAGATGTCCTCGAGACACTCTCTGAGCCGGCGCTATTGCTGGTGCTCGACGGTGTGCAGGATCCACACAATCTTGGCGCCTGCCTGCGTGTTGCCGATGCGGTAGGCGCGCATGCCGTAGTGGCACCCAAAGACCGGGCGGTCGGCCTGAATGCAACGGCCATCAAGGTGGCTTGTGGTGCAGCCGATACCGTCTCGTATGTGACGGTGACCAATCTGGCCCGATCACTCAGGCAGATGCAGGAATACGGTGTCTGGACGGTTGGTGCGGATGCATCGGCAGACAGGACAATCTATGATATCGATTTGAAAGTACCTTTGGCACTTGTACTTGGCGCGGAAGGCGGCGGTCTTCGACGTCTGACCCGCGAGACCTGCGATACTCTGGCTCGAATTCCCATGTGCGGTGCTGTCGAAAGCCTTAACGTATCTGTTGCCGGTGGCATTTGCCTGTTTGAGGCACGGCGGCAGAGAGGATTGAGTTTGGCAAGCGTTTGATTTTTGTCGATAACGCGATTAAAATACCCGGCTTTTCAACCTTGCCCTACCGTACGCATGACGGGGGGTATCGCCCATAAGGAGATTGCATGCGTCACTACGAAATCGTTTTTATCGTCCATCCGGATCAGAGCGAGCAGGTTCCCGCCATGATCGAGCGTTACAAGGGGCTCGTTACTGGTCGCGCCGGGCAGATACATCGCCTTGAGGACTGGGGCCGCCGCCAGCTTGCCTATCCGATTCAGAAGGTACACAAGGCGCATTATGTCCTCATGAACATCGAGTGTGACGGAGAAACCCTGAGCGAACTCGAACACGCTTTCAAATTCAATGACGCCGTATTGCGTCATCTGACGATCAAAATGAACCGGGCCGTGACTGCGCCATCACCCATGATGAAAGAAGAAAAGGCCAAGTCGCTGACACCGGTTGCCGCCGAGGAAACCAAGACGGAAGAACCCTCTGTCGCCAATTGAGGCGGGGACATTGAACCGTCTGGTGATTGAAGGAAGCATTACCGAAATCGCAGCACTGCGTCATACGCCTGCCGGTGTCCCCGTGATGAATTTCACGATAGCCCATGCTTCCGAGCAAATCGAAGCCGGGGTGCCGCGAAAGGTGGAATGCGAATTACAGGTGGTGGCACTCGGACAGTCTGCGATTCTGATGCAGGATGCCAGGCCAGGCGAAGGAGTCAGCTTGACCGGTTTTCTCGCGGCCAAGGGCAACAAGTCAAGACAGCCGGTGTTGCATATCGAACACATTGATTTTTTGGAAGGATCAAACGATGGCTTTTAAACCCAAAAATGGCAAGGATGCCAAGAAACGCAAGGATGACAAGGGCGCACGCAGCATGTTCAAGCGGCGCAAGTTCTGTCGTTTTACTGCCGAGAAAATCGCAGAGATCGACTACAAGGACATTGACATCCTGAAGGATTTCATCACTGAGAATGGCAAGATCATGCCAGCACGCATTACCGGAACGAAAACCGGTTACCAGCGCCAGTTGTCCACGGCAGTCAAGCGCGCGCGCTTTCTTGCGCTCATGCCTTACACCGACCTGCACTGAACAAGGGGGCTGTCATGCAAGTTATCCTGATGGAAAAAGTCGTGAATCTTGGTAGTTTGGGCGATGTCGTCAAGGTCCGTGATGGTTATGCCCGTAACTTTCTTATTCCGAAAGGCAAGGCCAAGCGGGTGACTCCCGAGAACTTGGCAGAATTCGAAAAGCACCGTGCGGAGCTGGAGCATCAGCAAGCAGAGAAGCTGACCGATGCTCAATCCAAAGCAGCCAAGCTGGAAGGTCTGATGGTTCAGATCACCCGCAAGGCAGGTGTTGATGGGCGCCTGTTCGGTTCTGTCACCAATTTTGATATTGCCGATGCCCTTCACGCGCAGGGAATCGAGGTTGAAAAGGCTGATATTCGTATGCCTCAGGGCCCACTCAAGATGATTGGTGACGCACAGGTACAGATATCCTTGCATAGCGATGTTCTGGCCAACATCACCGTATCCGTACTGGGAGAGCATTGATACCGGATGGAACCGGCGTCAAAACGAAGGGCCGCTGAAAAAGCGGCCCTTTTGCTTGGCGGAGAGAGAGGGATTCGAACCCTCGATACGTTTTACCGTATACACACTTTCCAGGCGTGCGCCTTCGACCACTCGGCCATCTCTCCGGAAGGGGCGCATTCTAGCAGAAAGGCCGTTGGAGCAGTGAGGCTTGCTTGCCACGACAGATGAAGGCCGTCGGTAAATTTTCAGGGTTGAATGAGGGAGTTTTGATACAATGCCTTGCGGCGGGTCTCCTCGCATTGCAGGGTGGCGAACCTGGTCAGGTCCGGAAGGAAGCAGCCATAGCCATCAACTGCAAGTGCCGGGGGTCTGGCTCGCCGCCCATCACCCCTTTGATAAAACAAGACTGAAGCATGACCTACCAGGTTCTCGCGCGTAAGTGGCGGCCACGTTCCTTTGATACCCTGGTTGGCCAGGAACATGTGGTACGCGCGCTGACTCACGCCCTGAACGAACAACGTCTGCATCATGCTTACCTGTTTACCGGGACGCGCGGTGTTGGCAAGACGACTATTGCCCGTATCCTTGCCAAAGCGCTGAATTGTGAGGCGGGCATCACTGCAGTACCGTGTGGAAAATGCGGTGCCTGTCAGGAAATAGATACCGGGCGCTTTATCGATCTGATCGAGGTCGATGCAGCAACGAACACCAGGGTTGATGAGATGCGTCAGCTTCTGGATAACGCAGCCTATGCCCCGACGCGTGGACGTTTCAAGGTATATGTCATCGACGAAGTGCATATGCTCTCCAACAGTGCTTTCAACGCCATGTTGAAGACCCTGGAAGAACCGCCCGAGCACATCAAGTTTATTCTTGCAACGACCGATCCCCAGAAAATTCCGGTGACTGTCCTCAGTCGCTGTCTGCAGTTCAATCTCAAGCAGATGCCGCAAGGCCCTATTGTCGATCACCTGGCACGCATCCTTGATGCGGAGCGAGTTTCGTATGAGAGACCAGCCCTCACCCATATCGCCAAGGCGGCGGCAGGGAGCATGCGTGATGCACTTTCCTTGCTTGATCAGGCGATTGCTCATGGCGCGGGGCGCATCGAAGAGGCGGGTGTGTGCGATATGCTCGGGACTGTCGGGGATGAGTATCTTGATTCCATACTGGATGCACTCATCTCAAAAAATGCATCTGAAATGATTGGGGTCGCAGCACAGATGGATCAGCGCAGCCTGTCCTTTGATTCAGCCTTGCAAGAGTTGTCGTCGCGCTTTCATCGTATCGCTTTGATGCAGTTTGCTCCCGAGGCTATTGTCGATATTGTTGAGCGTGAGCGCCTGGGCAGTCTTGCGGACCGATTCGATGCGGAGTTCCTTCAGCTTTGCTATCAGATCACGATCAACGGCCGCAACGATCTTGCCTTGGCGCCCGATGAGTATTCCGGCTTTCTGATGACCTTGCTGAGACTTCTCGCATTCAATCCGGAGACCCCCGGGCCGTTATCCACCAGTTTGCCGGGTGCATCTTCCCCAGAGCTTTCGACCAAACAGCGCGGGGTGACATCCGCATCCACAGGCAGGATTCCTCAGGAAACGACGGAACCGCAGCCTACGCTTGAATCGAACGGAATTCTTGAAGATTGGTACCGGTTAGTGGAGGAACTCAGGCTTGGCGGAATGGTGCGCGAACTTGCCTATCACTGTGAATGGGTCTCGCGGAAGGATGGGCGGATCACGCTTCGGCTTGCCCCGGAGCACAAATCGCTGATGATCAACAAGACGGCACAAAACAAGTTGCAGGAAGCATTGGCTGCCCATTTTGGTGGGGGCTTGAAGCTGACGATCGAGACAGGGGGGCTTAGTGGAGAGACGCCTGCGCAAAGGGATCGACTCGCCCGGAATGAAAAGCAGAGCCGTGCTGTCGAGGCGATCGAACAGGATGCCTTCGTGCAGGATGTGATCGAAACATTCGACGCGACGATCAATGCGCAATCGATCAACCCATTGAATTGAAAACGGAGACAGGGCAATGATGAAAGGCGGACTTGGCGGGCTGATGAAGCAGGCTCAACAGATGCAGGAAAACATGAGGAAGGCCCAGGAGCAGCTGGCCGTCATCGAAGTCGAGGGTCAGTCGGGCGCAGGGCTTGTCAAGATCGTCATGACCTGCAAATACGATATTCGCAGGGTGAGTATTGATCCTTCTTTGCTCAGTGATGACAAAGAGATGCTTGAAGATCTTGTGGCGGCGGCAATGAACGATGCCGTCCGGCGTGTTGAGGCAACGGTCAGCGAAAAAATGGGTGCTTTCACGGCCGGGCTGAATCTGCCGCCGGGAATGAAGTTGCCTTTCTGAACAGATGCAGCCGTCTGCACTTGATGAGCTTGTCGAGGCGCTTCGCTGTCTGCCTGGTGTCGGGCCGAAATCGGCTCAACGGATGGCCTATCATCTTCTCCAGCGCAACCAGAAGGGAGCGGGCCGACTCGCAAAGGCCCTGGAGCAGGCGGTAAATGTGCTGCGTCATTGCCGACGTTGCAATGCATTTACCGATGATGAAATATGCCAACGATGTGCTTCACCCCGGCGAGACGCATCTTTGCTTTGCGTCCTTGAAATGCCTGCCGATCTCAACATGATGGAGCAAACCCACTCCTACAGAGGGTTGTATTTTGTCCTGATGGGACACATTTCTCCTCTCGATGGCATCGGCCCGAAGGAACTGCATCTGGACCGTCTGCTGGAACGCGCCGGCGATGGTGTCGTGACAGAAGTCATACTGGCGACAAATTTCACGAATGAAGGTGAGGCGACGGCTCACTATCTTGGAGAAATGCTGCGAGCCAGAGGCATGAAAGTGACCCGCATCGCACGAGGATTGCCGGTTGGTGGAGAGCTCGAGCATGTGGATCCGGGAACCCTTTCGCAGGCCTTGATTGATCGTCGCCCACTGTGATCGAGGGTCAGCTTTCAAACGGTCCGGCCAGAGCGTGAAGGACGGGTTTGATCGCTTGACGGCACTCTGGATATTCTACTGAAACCCAGTATTGGTGCGGGTTTCAGCCAATATCCTTCCATTCTCCATATAAACTTCGGTATAATCCGGGGTTTATATTTGCATTCATTTTCTTCAGGAAATCGAGACCATGGGCAGTGAAAAGAAGGTTGATTGCAGCCGGCGTAACCTGGTTTTCGCCACTGCGGCTGTAGGGGGCGTGGCGACTGTGGCGACCGCAGTGCCGTTCCTTGCAAGCATGTCCCCATCGGAACGGGCCAAGGCAGCCGGAGCACCGGTCGAGGCGGATATCAGCAAGCTCGCTCCGGGTGAAATGATGCGAGTCGAGTGGCGTGGAAAACCGGTGTGGGTCCTTCGCCGCACCCCGGAAATGCTTGAATCCCTGAAAAAAGTCGATGCTGAAGTGTCTGATCCCGAATCGAAGCGCCCCATGCAGCCATCCTATGCGCAAAATGAATGGCGCTCGATCAAGCCGGAATACCTGGTTGTTGTTGGAATCTGTACCCATCTTGGCTGTTCACCGACGGACAAGTTCCAGACGGGGACTGCTTCAGGCATTGCGGCAGACTGGCCGGGAGGTTTTCTTTGCCCCTGCCACGGTTCAACATTCGATCTGGCCGGTCGTGTTTATAAAAACAAGCCAGCACCCGACAATCTCGAGGTGCCTCCGTATTACTACATTACCGATTCGCTAATCATGATCGGCGAAGACAAGAAGGCATAAGGGGCGGACGCTATGGCAAGCAGCAACTATGAAAAGTATCAGTCGGACGGTTCTCTGGCCGGCAATGTTTTGGAGTGGATCGATGCCCGGTTTCCGCTGACGGCAAACTGGAAGGCGCACTTGTCCGAGTACTATGCACCCAAGAATTTCAATTTCTGGTATTTCTTCGGATCTCTTGCTCTGCTGGTGCTGGTGATGCAGGTTGTCACGGGGATTTTCCTCGTGATGCACTATAAGCCAGACGCCTCTCTGAATGCTGCCGGTGTCCCGGTTGCATTTGCCAGTGTCGAATACATCATGCGTGATGTGCCCTGGGGCTGGTTGATTCGCTACATGCATTCAACCGGTGCGTCGGCCTTCTTTATCGTAGTCTATCTGCACATGTTTCGCGCCATGCTCTACGGCTCATATCGCAAGCCCCGCGAATTGTTGTGGATCTTTGGCGTGTTGATCTATCTGTGCCTGATGGCAGAGGCGTTTGCGGGCTACTTGCTGCCGTGGGGACAGATGTCATTCTGGGGTGCCCAGGTCATTCTCAATCTGTTTTCCGCCATTCCATTGATTGGCAATGATCTTGCCCTGTGGATCCGTGGTGATTACGTGATTGCCGATGCAACCCTGAACCGCATGTTCGCCTTCCATGTCATTGCCATTCCGCTTGCGCTGATCGGATTGGTTGTCGCTCATATCCTGGCACTGCATGAAGTGGGATCGAATAACCCCGACGGCATCGAAATCAAGGCGAAGAAGGATGCGAACGGAATTCCGCTGGATGGAATTCCGTTTCACCCTTATTACACAGTGAAGGATATCGTCGGTGTCGTGGTTTTCCTGATGGTGTTCTCTTCCGTGGTTTTCTTCGCCCCCGAGATGGGGGGGTATTTCCTGGAGTTCAACAATTTCATTCCAGCCGATCCGTTGCAGACACCCCCGCATATCGCTCCGGTTTGGTACTTCACGCCTTTCTATTCGATTCTGCGTGCCAATACGGTTAACTTTTTCTGGGTTGATGCAAAGCTGTGGGGCGTGATTTTCATGGGTCTGGGTGTCATGATCCTGTTCTTTCTGCCGTGGCTTGATCGTAGCCCTGCAAAATCAATCCGCTATCGTGGGCCGATTTACAAAATAGCCCTGACTGTTTTTATCATCGCGTTTTTTATCCTCGGATATCTGGGCATGCAGGCGCCCACGCCTGTATATACCGTGATCTCACAGGTCTGTACGATCATCTATTTCCTGTTCTTTCTGCTCATGCCGTGGTATTCGCGTATTGACAAGTGCAAGCCGGAGCCTGAAAGGGTGACTAAATGAGAACTGCCATGCTGAAAAAAATCCTTGTCGTGCTTCTGTTCGTTCCATTGTCACTTCTTGCAAACGAGGGAGTCAGGCTGGATCGTGCACCGGATCGCGCCACAAACAAGGCCGCCCTGCAAAATGGCGCTAAACTTTTCGTCAATAATTGCCTGAACTGCCATGGTGCCAGCTATGTGCGCTACAACCGCTTGCTGGACATCGGCCTCACCGAGAAGCAGATCAAGGAAAACTTGATGTTTACAGCCGAAAAAATTGGCCAGCCAATGGGAATTGCAATGTCACGTGCAGAAGCCAAGCAGTTTTTCGGAGCCTGGCCGCCGGACCTGTCGCTGATCGCGCGTTCCCGCGCTTCGGGTGATGGCAGTGGTGCAGACTGGCTTTATACCTATCTGCGCGGTTTTTATCGTGACGATTCCCGCCCGACTGGCTGGAACAATATCGTGTACCCGAACGTGGGCATGCCTCATGTTTTATGGGAACTGCAGGGCGAACAGACAATGGGTCCGGAGCATCGTCTGACTCTTGCCAAGCCCGGCAAGCTCTCGCAAAAGGAATATGACGATGCGGTTGGCGATCTGGTTGCCTTCATGGTCTGGATGGCCGAGCCCCGTGCACAGTTCCGGAATCAACTGGGTGTTGCGGTCCTCGCGTTTCTGCTGGTGCTCTTCGTTGTCGCCTATGCGCTCAAGCGCGCATACTGGAAAGACGTACATTAATTCATTCTCTAGACGGAACCGCCATGCAGTTTCTCGGGTATCGTGATTTCAACGCACCGCGTGTTCGCCGGGTGGTGCGCGATGCCGACTATTCCTGGAGCGGCAACACCATGATGACTTTGTATTCGGGCACGACCTGTCCGTTCAGCCACCGTTGCCGGATTGTCCTCTACGAGAAGGGGATGGATTTTCAGGTGATTGATGTTGATCTCTTCAACAAGCCTGAGGATATTGCCGTCATCAATCCCTATAACCGTGTTCCTGTTCTGGTCGATCGTGATTTGGTCCTGTACGAAGCCAACATCATCAACGAATATATCGACGAGCGCTTTCCGCATCCGCAACTCATGCCGCCTGATCCGATCATGCGTGCACGGGCTCGCCAGCTTTTATTTACTTTCGAGCAAGAACTTTTCAATCATATTGATGCACTGGAAAAGAATCTTAAATCGGCCGAGAAAGCCCGTGGTCACGTTTCCGACCGCCTTGCCGAGCTGGCGCCTGTCTTCAACAAGCAGAAGTTCATGCTTGGCGAAGAATTTTCCATGCTTGATGTCGCGATTGCCCCATTGCTCTGGCGTATTGAACACTACGGAATCGAATTGCCGAAAACGGCACTCCCCCTCATGAAATACGCAGAACGTATTTTCAGTCGGCAGGGTTTTATCGACGCCTTGACCCCATCCGAAAAGGTCATGCGTCGCTAGTTCGATGCCCCCTTCTTCCGCAGGCCCCGCATGAGTGCCGTGTCGACAAAACCTTACCTGTTGCGCGCACTGTACGAATGGTGCGTCGATCAGGGTTTCACGCCCTATATTTCAGTTCGGGTGGATGCACAAACGCTCGTTCCACGGCAGTTTGTGCTCGACGGGCAGATCGTTCTCAATCTGGGGACGCAGGCAGTACAGAATCTCCATTTAGGGAATGAACTGATATCGTTCCAGGCACGCTTCGCCGGGGTTGCGCAGGCTGTCTCGGTCCCGGTGGATAATGTCGTTGCAATCTATGCCCGTGAGAATGGGCAAGGCATGGTTTTTGAAAATGAAGCCGAATCAGAAAGTGAGGCACTTTCTGCACTGGATGGTCAGGATGCACCAACGACTGAGCCACCTCCCGCTCCTCCTTCACCCAGATCTCATTTGACGCGGATTAAATAATATTTGTCTTTGAATGGCCGCTTGCTGGCTTTGTACCAAGAGGTCGTCGTTGCCTGTCTTGCCGCGTATGAATGCCGCCTTGAATCTGGTTAAAGGATACAAAATCCGTGAATTACTTCACAGATTTATTTTTTTGAGCTGGCTAGGATAGTTCCGCGAAAGTCGGTTTTGTATGTTGTTGGCTCTGGAAAGGTTGGCGTACAAAACTTGATCTGACTGTATATGACGCCTGTAAGCACGGCGGCCGGGCAGGCGACAAGAAGCATCAAAATAAATCAGTAGTTCTTCAAGGGCGTGATCTATTCACGCCTTTTCTTTTTTCCAGACTCCGAAGTCAGGAACGCCTTCCGGGTCGAACCATCTGAGTTTTTCGTGGAGCTTGACCACTTCGCCGACAATGATCAGCGTGGGAGGCTTCAATCCGGCCTTTTGCGCCAGTTCGGGAAGTGTTGTCAGATCGCCAATCAGGATGCGCTGGCGGCTTGTCGTACCCTGCTGAACAATGGCCGCCGGAGTCCTTCCGGGTAAGCCATGTGCAATCAGTTCCTGACAGAGTACGGGCAGCCCATGCAATCCCATGTAGAACACGACGGTCTGATTGGGTCGTGCCAGGCCGGCCCAGTCGAGATTCATGGTTCCGTCTTTCAGGTGTCCGGTGACGAAGATGCAGGCCTGGGCATAATCCCGATGTGTCAGCGGGATTCCTGCGTAAGAGGCCACACCGGCAGCGGCGGTGATTCCCGGGACAACTTCAAACAAGACATTATTTGCCGACAAGGTTTCAATTTCTTCGCCCCCCCGTCCGAAGATGAATGGATCTCCGCCCTTCAGGCGCAAGACGCGCTTGCCCTGCTTGGCCAACCTCACCAGGAGTGCATTGATCTCTTCCTGAGGCAATGCATGATTGTCGCGCTCCTTGCCGACATAAATACGGGTTGCGTCGCGGCGGCACAGTTCGACAATTGCCGGAGAAACAAGATGGTCATGTACGACCACATCGGCCTGTTGCATCAGCTTCATGGCGCGAAAGGTGAGTAGATCCGGATTCCCGGGGCCAGCTCCGACGAGATAGACCTCTCCGCGAGGAGCCGCGTCTTCCGTGCCCTGAAGTGCGGATTCGAAATACTCATGCGCTTCCCGGGTTTTTCCGCCGAGCATCAGATCGGAAAATCTTCCCCCCAGCATTTTTTCCCAAAAGATGCGGCGGTTTTCCGGCCGAGAGAATTTCTGCTTGACACGTTCCCGCAATTGCCCTGCGAGCCGGGCCAGGTTGCTGTAGGTGGTGGGCAGAACGGTTTCAAGTTTTGCCCTGACAAGGCGAGCCAGCACGGGCGAAGCCCCGCCGGTAGAAACCGCCACGATCATCGGCGAGCGATCAACGATCGATGGAAGGACGAAGCTGCAAAGTTCGGGTGCATCAACGACATTGACAGGAATTTTTAGCGATTTGGCTGCTCTGGAGATGGTCTCATTGATTTCTCGATCATCGGTTGCCGCGATGACCAGAGTGGCTCCCGGGAGCATGGTGCTGTCAAAGGATGTTGCAAGATGGGTGATGCTTCCCGAGGTCTTCTCGCGCATCAGTGCTTCGGAAAGTTCAGGCGCGATGACGGTGACCTGGGCACCGCAACCGAGTAACAGTCCAACCTTGCGCGCGGCGACTGCGCCGCCACCGAAAACGAGGCTACGCTCGCCCTTGATATTCAGAAAAACGGGAAATAAATCCATGGCGAGGGTCTGATCTTTACCGCAATGTGTGCAACGGGGCGAAAGTCCGAACTATTATACTGGCTCGCTGGAATTGCCCGGCATTTCGGGAATCATTTGATCATGCTTGCTGATCTTGACTGGCTGGGGGCTTCCAGCCTGGATTTGGCCTGTTTCCTGTCGTCGATCCTGCTATTGCTTGCGTACTCCCTGTTTCTACGATTCAAGTTGAAGCAGGATCCGTTTTATACGGTTCAAGCCGTCAACACGGTGGCACGCACCGCCTGGGTCGAGAATGTCATGAACGGCAACAAGGACGTTCTTGCGGTACAAACCCTGCGCAATTCCACCATGGCGTCGACTTTCCTGGCGTCAACAGCCGTGCTTCTGGTGATGGGCACACTGACACTGAGTGGGCAGGGGAGCCAGCTCGAGGCGTCCTGGCACGTTTTGCACGAGAGCGAGGTGGCGCGCAGTGGTCTCTGGATATTCAAACTGCTGCTGCTTCTGCTGGATTTTTTTGTGGCGTTTTTCAGTTTTTCCTCAGCGATACGCTTGTTCAATCATGTCGGTTACATGATCAATGTTCCAAGGTCGGTTTCCGCAACCCTGATTTCGCCCCAGCACGTGGCAATACACCTGAATCGGGCGGGGAGGCATTACGGATTCGGTATGCGCGCTTTCTATTTCGCCGTACCGCTGGTGTTCTGGCTTTTTGGTCCGCTTTTCATGCTGGTAGCCACCTTGTTTTTGCTGTTTGTTCTCTACCAGCATGATCGTGCACCACGCGAGCTGGTGGATGACTATCGTCAATGAGCGGGGCGTGCGAATCCGCAGACTGGCGCTCAGTGAGCACCCGTCGTCGTGGAGGCACCCGCGGATGACCTGGGTGGCTGGGCCAGCCAGACAGTCACCATCAGCACGGCGAAGAAGCAGCCGGAAAGCCAGAAAATGTCATTGGTGGCCAGCATGATGGCCTGATGGTTGATCAGGCTGTCCAGTAACGCCGGATCGGAGATCGTGTCAGGCAGGGCGTTCAGTCCTTCGAATACATTCGGGTCGAAGGCGGATACATGCGAAGCCAGGATGCTGTGGTGATAGTCGGTACGACGATCCCACAAAGTGATGCTCAGCGAGGTTCCAAAGCTGCCGGCAAGGATACGCAGAAAATTCGACAAGCCGGTTGCGCTCGGCAGCAGGTGTGGTGGAATTTCCGAAAGAGTCAGGGCGGTCAGCGGTACGAAAAAAGTGACGACTCCGAATCCCATCAGCAAGCGTGGCAGCACGATCTGAGCAAAGGTGACGTCGGTATTGAAGTGGCTGTTCCAGAAGGATACCGCGGCAAAAATGGCGAAGCTGAATGTGGCCCAGAGACGAAGGTCGATCCTGTTCATGTATTTACCGACGACGGCCGACAAGATGACGGGCACGATGCCGATGGGTGCTGTCGCCAGACCGGCCCAGGTGGCGGTATAGCCCATGTTCGTCTGCAACCAGAGCGGCAGGATGACGACATTACCGAAAAAGACCAGATAACCAACACTGAGGACGAGTGTGCCGATCATGAAGTTGCGCTGGCCGAGCAGGTGAAAATCCACCACCGGGTGGCGATCGGTCAATTCCCAGACGATCAGCAGTGCAAGGCAGACGACGGCCACAACGGCGAGAGTGAAGATGGTGCGGGATTCGAACCAGTCGAGTTCATTGCCCTTGTCGAGCAGAATCTGCAACGCCCCGACACCGATCACCAGCAGGAACAGGCCGATCTTGTCGATGGGGACTTTCTGTGTGGTGCTCGACCTGTTACCAATCATCGACCAGGTCAGGAAGGCGGAGAGTGCTCCGAAAGGCAGGTTGATATAGAAAATCCACGGCCAGCTGATGTTGTCGGTAATCCAGCCGCCGAGGATCGGTCCGAGAATAGGCGCCACGATCACCGTCATGGACCAGAGGGCCAGTGCCAGCCCCTTTTTTTCCGGCGGGTAGTTGTTCAGCAGAAGGCTTTGTGAGAGCGGGATCATCGGGCCGGCGACCGCCCCCTGGAACACCCGTGCCGCAATGAGCAAGGGCAGGCTGGGTGCAAGACCGCACAGCCAGGAAGCGAAAGTGAACAGCAGGGTGGACAGGATGAAAAGCCGGACATCACCAAAACGGCGCGTCAGCCAGCCCGTCAAGGGCAGGGCGATCGCATTGCTGACGGCAAAAGAGGTGATGACCCAGGTTCCCTGGTTGGGGCTGACGGCCAGATCACCGGAAATGGCCGGCAGGGAGACGTTGGCGATGGATGAGTCGAGCACCTGCATGAAGGTCCCCAGACTCAGACCGAGGGTCAGCAGAAGCAGGGGCGTCCCGTGCAATGGCTGGTTCATGATGCGTAATCAGTTCTTGCCGCTCAGATTTGCTCCGATGATTGCCTCGATCCGCTCTTCGACGCCCTGCAGATCGTCCTCGAAGACCGGGGTCTGATAGTGAGGGGGGCTGGCAGGGTGCACCTGCTCCGTGACGGAGGTTTTGACTTCGACCTTCATCGACAGTCCGACGCGCAGCGGATGAGCCGTCAGTTCCTCCGGATCAAGCTGGATACGCACCGGCAGGCGTTGGACAATCTTGATCCAGTTGCCACTGGCATTTTGTGCCGGCAAGAGCGAGAAAACACTGCCCGTACCGGGTGATAGTCCGACAACCGTTCCGGTGAACGTGACATTGCTGCCGTAAAGATCGGAGACCAGTTTGACCGGCTGTCCGATTTTCATGTTTCTTAATTGGTCTTCCTTGAAGTTGGCCTCGACCCAGAGCTGGGTCATCGGCACCAGTGCCATCAGCGCATTTCCCGCGGAAACTTGTTGCCCGACTTGTACCGAGCGCTTGGCGACCTGACCGTCTTCAGGCGCACGGATGACGCAGCGGCGCAAAGTCAGCCAGGCTTCGCGCAAGCGCGCCTCGGCCTGCTTGACAGCGGGATGGTTTGCAACCGAAGTGCCGGCTACTTCGGCGTTTGCAGCCGCCAACTGGGCGCGG
The DNA here is from genome assembly GCA_964607005.1 of uncultured Rhodocyclaceae bacterium. GTDB lineage: Bacteria > Pseudomonadota > Gammaproteobacteria > Burkholderiales > Rhodocyclaceae > Desulfobacillus. Next base: position 102,175 of record CAZSHO010000003.1, on the reverse strand, counting down.
GCAAGTTGCATCTCGGATTTCGCCTGATCACGGGCAGCCTGTGCATGATCCGCCTCCTCCTTCGAGATGGCCAGGAGGGCCGCCGCCTTCTGCCGGCGCTCGAAATCGATCACGCTTTGCTCGAACGCGCGTTGTTTGACGGCAAGATTTGCGCTTTGCTGAGTGCGTGTCTGGAAGCTTTTGCTGATCGTGCGCACCGTCTCGGCCAGATCTGCTTCAGCCTTGTCCAAGGCCAGTTTCGCATCCGTCTCGTCGAGCCTGACCAGTACCTGGCCTTGCCTGACCTGGTTGGTATCGTCGGCCATCACGGCGATGACGGTGCCACCGATGCGGGGTGTGATGCGGATGAGATTGCCCGTGACATAGGCGTCATCGGTGGTCTGGTGATTGCGCCCATGCAGGAACCAATAGACCCCGTAAGAGGCCGCCACAAACAGAAAAATCACGGACAGAATGGTCAATAGCTGCTTGCGCCGGGACGGACCGTTTTTGGGGGGGAGAGGGTGATCTTTCATCTGGAATGATCCCTGGTTCGAAATTTGTGTAGGGGGTGGCAGGCGAAGTCAGCGGACATTCACGCCTGTTCGCTGCAACGCTCAAGACCTGCGAGCAATTTGTGAAGCAGCCTGTCGAACTCGACGACTTCGTCCGGAGTGAATTCTGCCCATTGCTGTTCGATCAAGCCCCAGATGGCCGGCAGGGCACGCATGACGAGCGTGCGCCCCGATTCGGTCAGGGACAGGTCGATCCGGCGCCGATCTTCAATGCACGGTTTGCGGTCGATCCAGCCGGCATGGACCAGCTCATCGGTCATGCGGGTGACGTTGGTGCGCGAGGCGATCAGGGCATCACTCAGATGACAGGGATTCAGACGATTGTCTGTACGGCTGAGCAGCATGACCAGCGCGAGAAAAGATGAACTGTTCAGGCCGTATTCGGCCAGCAGGCGGTTGTAGCTCTCATCGAGCTCCTTGAAGATAAAGAAGAACAGGCGATTAAGAATCACCCGGTCCTTGGGCATGGCCGGACATTGCTGCCAGATCTGCTCGATGCCCTGTCTGTAGGAAGAAAAATCCAGCCCCATGCCACGGACCTCTTTGCGGGAAAGGAGTCGTGAATAGTAACAAAATTAATAATTCCTCATGAAACTATCTTTGTCGATGTGAAAAAACATGTTGCCATACCGGCCTGTCCGTTTGTTCCCATTCTCTACTCCGGTTTACAAATGATTACAACTACAAACATTAAAACAGAGACTTATGGAGCAACACGCGCGTTAAGTGCACAGGCGTCTTTGATTACATGAGGAGCTGACATGGATACCCCATCACTGCTGAGAAAAATATTCTTGATCGCGATCGTGCCAACCTCGCTGGCCGTAAGCGGTTGCGCGGTGACGACGACCCGTTCCGGCTACGGGTATGAGGACACCGTCTGGATAGCACCACCGCCAGCGCGAGCCGAAGTTGTGACCGTTGCACCGCATCCCGGATATTTCTGGATCAACGGCTACTGGGGCTGGCGCGATAACGACTATCGTTGGGTGCCGGGCTACTGGGAAGCGCCGCGTAACGGCTATCGCTGGGAGCCGCATCGCTGGGAGCGGCAAGGCAGCCAGTGGCGGGACAGACCGGGGCACTGGGAGCGCACGCAGGAGCGTCATGACAGCCGTCGCCCACCGTCCGATCACTGGGGGCGTCGCTGACGGGAAAAGTCAGTGGTGGCAGGACGGCGCGGACGTTCAGGCGAATGTTGCGCCAGTGAGTGGCGGATACAGTCTGGAGAGCGCAGGTGCGCTCATGACCGGCCTGTCGTCACTTGCGCGCCTTCGCCAGCAGCGCCTTCAGGTCGGCGAAGGGCGCATGGGTGGCAAGGCGGCCTTGCTCCGGTGACGCACCGCCGCCAGCCGCCTCCAGCCGGCGCTGATGCTCGTTGTCGTGACAATAGAGGCAGAGCAGCTCCCAGTTGCTGCCGTCGGCCGGGTTGTTGTCGTGGTTGTGGTCGCGGTGGTGCACCGTCAGCTCGCGCAGGTTGGCGCGGGTGAACTCGCGCGCACAGCGGCCGCAGATCCACGGATAGAGCTTCAGCGCCTGCTCGCGGTAGCTCTGCTCGCGCCGCTCTGCCGCGCGGCGCGCTTCGAGGACGAGACGATCGACCTTGTCGGTGGGTTTCATGTGAAAAGTCAGTCTTCGCAGGACGGCGCTTCAGCCGTCCTTGAGCTTCGCGGTGACTTCGGAGTCGTCCAGTGGCGCGCCGCTCCATACGACCGCCTTCGAGGCGCCGGCTCCTGCGGCTAGTTCCTGGAAAAGCCGCTGCTCGATCTGCGTCAGGCCGCCCTCGAGTTTTTCCAGTGGATGAATCAGCATCTCGGTCCTGAGCGCCAGGCCGGGGCCGCGTGCCTGCTCGGTGAGTGCCTTCAGGCAGGCCTGTGCCGCCGCGAAGTCGCCGACCAGCAGGCGCGGATGGGAAAAGGGTGGCTGTGCGATGGCGTGGACGGCACGACCGTCGCCAATGTTGCGGATGTCGATGCGGTTTTCGCGGATCTGGATGTAAAGGAGGCGCTTGAACATAAAGGTGGCTCCGGCAAAGTCAGTCATGGTGGGACGGCGCGAACGCTGTCCATGTGCGGTGTCTTCTGCTCCTGTCCGGGCAACCCGTGATCAGGCCGCACCGCGCAACCGGTTCAGCTGCCGGCGATCGCGCTTGGTCGGGCGGCCCTTCGTGTCGGCCTGTGGCAGCGGCGAGAGCCGGCGCAGCTCGGCAACCTCGGCGCGCTTGCGTTCGCTCTGCGGCGTTTCCCGGTAGAGCAGGCGGGCTTCTGCCGCCGGGCGGCGCTGCGCGTTGAAACCCAGCACCTCCACTTCCCAGTCCTCGTCTTCGGTGCGGATGTGGAGCTGGTCGCCCGGCTTCAGCTCGCGCGCCGGCTTGGCGGCGGCCCCGTTCAGCTTCACCTTGCCGCCGTCCGCCGCCGCGGCCGCCTGGCTGCGCGTCTTGAAAAAGCGCGCGACCCACAGCCACTTGTCCAGGCGCATCGGCGGGATCAGTGGCGGGAGATGAATTCGAGGTCTGCGTCCAGGCCGGTGACGGTATCGAGCACCTTGCCGACGATGTCGACGTTCTCGTCAGACCACTCGGCATCGGGATCGTCGGAGGTTGTCGCCAGCGGCGTCAGGTCGAAGTCGACGAAGGTGTCGCCGATCTTGAGGACGGAAATGCCTGAAGGATGCCGGGCGAGTTCCCAGTCATCGGGCACTTCGAGCTCGGCGTGTATGTTGACGACCAGTTTTTTCATTGGATTTCCCGTCCAAAGGAGTACTGCGGAGAATACATAAAATACCAGCACCAGGGTTGCCGCTGGCCACCTTCGACGCATTTTTGACGACCTCGGTCCAGGGGATGCTCTTGAGGATCGTCAGCCAGCCGATGGCTATTGAATTGCCTCCTGTGACGTTGCCGGAGTGGAAAGTCAGCCCCTGCGGGACGGCGTTGTCCGTCGTTGCGGTTAAGAGCGTGATCGGTCCAGCAATCGTTGTATGGCGGTCACCTTGCGCTGGAACTCGGGCAAGACTTTTACGACAGTGCTCCAGACGATTTCCAGGTTCACCGTAACGTAGCCGTGGATCAGCCTGTTTCGCATGCCCGAGATGTCGCCCCATGGCACGTCGGCATGCCTGGCTTTCAATTCCGACGTCAATTTGGAAACTGCCTCGCCGACGATCTCCAGGTTCCTGATCACGCCGTCCTGTATGAGTTCGTCGCCGAGGAAATCGCTTTCGCTCTTGCCCTTCGTGTACCGGAGAACCTTGGCGACGGCGTCCTGGATATGGTCGAGGTAATCCGCATCGCGCATCGGGTTGCTCATAGCGGCCTGGCTTCCTGCAGTACGACATGGCGGAATTTCGGGGGAAGATCGCCCGCCGTCAGCACATCCACCGGCACGCCCAGTTCCTTCTCGATGGCCGACTGGAGCCGCGCCATGTCGAGCAGCGTGGTGCCCTTGGGGACGTCCACCAGCAGGTCGACATCGCTGCCATCGGTATCCCGCCCGTGCAGGACCGATCCGAAGACGCGAACATTGTCGGCCCCGATGCTGGCGGCCAGTGCCAGCACGGCGTCGCGGTGTTTGCGCAGGGATTCTGAGGGTTTCATGGCGCGGTTTCGGTCTATCGGTGAGCCGATTCTATCCCGGGCAATGGCGCAGGAAAAGTCAGTCTGCGTGGGACGGCGCCATCAGCGCCGATAAGCGCGTTTACCTCACACTGAGACCCTTGGACTCAAGGTGCTCGACCAAACGATCGGCATCAGACATCTTCTCGGCAAAAGTGTCCGTAGTCTTTCCGGCTGACACTGCAAACGGAATGCGATCCATGTGTTGGTTAACAAAAAAGCCCCACCGGTCTCCTGATGGGGCTTTTCGTTTCTGTCGTTGTGGCGATCACATGAATCCGATCACCCGCAGAATCCGTTCACCCGCACGCCCCCACCCAGCCGCAGGCGCTGCAGAACTCGCAGCCGTCCTTCTTGATGACGGTCGAGTTACCGCATTCCTTGCACAGGGCGCCTTGCATGATTTTCGGGGCGCTGGCTTCGCGCGGTGCTTCGAGGATGCCCATCTCGCGCGTCGGGAAGCCGTTCTCGTCGAGGATGCCGAGCATGGCGTAGCGGTGCATGATCAGGCGCGCCATGTAGGCCACGGTCGACGGCCAGTTCTGCTGCTTGCGCGTGCCGGGCACGAAGGCCATGAAGTCGCCGAGCGGCTCGGGATAGTCGAGCAGTTTGCGTAGCTTCATGCCGATCCAGGCCGGATCCATCACGCGCATGTCGAGCGAGAGGATATGCGAGAGCCCGTCGAGCGCACGCGGGTAGTTGCCCGAGAGCCACATCGAATACGGCCGCGTGACGCCATCGGGCAGGGTGATTTCCTTCAGGCCCAATACGAAGTCTTCGCCCGAGGCCGGGTTCTGGATGTCCACCGTCCAGGAGAGCGTGCCGTCGGTGCCGGTCTTCGGTTCCTGCAGGCTGAACATGGAGTCAAGCACCGGTGTTGGAATGGTTTCATCGATCTGGCCGCACAGTTGCTCGACGCGGTAGCGCAACACCTGCGCCACGGCGGCGACGACGCCAGGCATGCGCTTTGGCTCGCCGTGCGGCGGGAAGGGCATGTCGAACATCTCTTCGCCATGGGTGCGGGCGAGGGTGTCGAGCTTGAGCCTGAGCCAGGCCGGATCCTGGGCGCGCATGTCCATCGACAGGGTCTTGGCGACGGCACCCAGTCCGCGTGGCTGCTCGGAGCCGTTTACCCAGACCTCGAAAGGCACGGGGCGGGCGTTTTGCTCGATGTGGCCGACAAAGAGGGCGAATTCACCGTGCGGCGTCTCGATCATGTAGGTCCACGCCATGTTGCCGTCGGTCATGCGCGGGCGGCCGGGCCAGCGCAGCGAGGCGAGTACGGGCGCGGGCAGGCTCTTGATGACGAGGCGGCGGTTGGCTTCGGCAAGCTTGACGTCCTGCGGCTGTTTTTTCTCGGTGCCGGCGGCACCCTCGACGGAGAGTACGGCGCCGAGCACCTTGTTCGGCCGGTAGGTGGCCAGTCCCTTGAGGCCGGATTGCCAGGCCTTCAGGTAGAGGCTCTCGAAATCGGCGTAGGGATAGTCCTCGGGCACGTTCACCGTTTTCGAGATGCTGGTGTCGATGTAGGGGGCGACGGCCGCCACCATTTCTTCGTGGGCCTGGGCGGAGATTTCCAGCGCGGTGACGAAGCAGGCGGGCAGCCGGGTCATGTCGCCGCCGAGGTATTTGTAGAGGCGCCAGGCGTAGTCCTCGACCGAATACTGCTTGTGCGTGCCGTCGGCCATGCGCTTCTTGCGCGTGTAGGTCCACGAGAAGGGTGGCTCGATGCCGTTCGAGGCGTTGTCGGCAAAGGCCAGCGAGATGGTGCCGGTCGGTGCGATCGACAGCAGGTGCGAATTGCGGATGCCGTGCTTGCGGATCTGCTCCTTGATTTCGTTGGGCAGGCGCGAGGCGAAATTGCCGCCGGAGAGATAGAGGTCGGCGTTGAAGAGCGGAAAGGCGCCGCGCTCCCTGGCCAGTTCGACCGAGGCGAGGTAGGCGCGGTCGCGCATGAAGGCGGAAATTTCGGTGGCTTTTGTGCGTGCCTCGACGGTGTCGTAGCGCAGTCCGAGCATGATCAGCGCATCGCCCAGGCCGGTGAAGCCGAGCCCGATGCGGCGCTTGGCCTGGGCTTCGGCATGCTGCTGGTCGAGTGGCCAGTGCGTGGTGTCCAGAACATTGTCGAGCATGCGTGTGGAGACTTCGATGCAGCGGCCGAAGCCGGCGTAATCAAATTGCGCTTCCGCCGTGAATGGCTGCGTGACGAAGCGCGTCAGGTTGATCGAGCCCAGGCAGCAGCAGCCGTAGGGCGGCAGTGGCTGTTCGGCGCAGGGGTTGGTGGCCTCGATGGTCTCGCAGTAATTGAGGTTGTTGTCGCGGTTGATGCGGTCGAGGAAGAGGATGCCCGGCTCGGCGTGGTCGTAGGTCGAGCGCATGATCTGGTCCCACAGCTCGCGCGCGCGCACCTTGCGATAAACCCAGTAACCATCCTCGCGCTGGTAGGCGCCGGTGGCCTTGAAGTCGGCGGAAGGCTCGGCCTTGTGCGCCAGCTCGACATCGCCGTCCTGTTCAACGGCGTGCATGAAGGCATCGGTCACGCCGATCGAGATGTTGAAATTGGTGAGATCGCCCTGGTCCTTGGCGTGGATGAACATCTCGATGTCCGGATGGTCGCAGCGCAGCACGCCCATCTGGGCGCCGCGGCGCGCGCCGGCGGATTCCACCGTCTCGCAGGAGCGGTCGAAGACGCGCATGTAGGACACCGGGCCGGAGGCGCGCGAATGCGTGCCCTTGACGAAGGCGCCGACCGGGCGGATCGAGGAGAAGTCGTAGCCGACGCCGCCGCCGCGGCGCATGGTCTCGGCGGCCTGCGACAGCGCGGTGTAGATGCCGGGACGGCCGTCGACGACTTCGGAGATGGAGTCGCCGACCGGCTGCACGAAGCAGTTGATCAGCGTCGCCTGCAGGTCGGTGCCGGCGGCCGAGTTGATGCGCCCGGCCGGCACGAAGCCGTTTTCCTGCGCCTCGAGGAACAATTTTTCCCAGTGGGTGCGTTTGCCTTCCGCTTCGGTGGCGGCGAGTGCGCGCGCGACGCGGACGCGTACATCGCGAACGTTCTGCTCGCTGCCTTTGGCGTATTTTTCAAGGAGAACCTCACCTGAAATCTCCTGTTCCGCCGGCAAGGTATTGTCGTTGCGAAGGGTTGTGATCTGTTTGCCAGGGTTGTTTGAAGACAGAGTCGTGCTCATCTGTTTTTTCTCCATGAGTGCGGGTTGTTTCTGACCGGGGATGAATATACTGCTTCATTCCACCGATGTGAACCGTTTTTTCAAAATATTTTGTTTAATAAAAACAGCAAGATAGAAAATAGTCTTGTGTAATCAATGAGAAAATACCACTAGATATAGTATGCCGCAGCGCACACAAGGTGGGATGCGGGTTTCCGGCCGGTTTCAGCTGCGGGAGAGGGGGACGGGCGGCTCGTCGATGGCGTACAGGACGGGCTGAAACAGTTCCGGCTGGAGGGTGGTGTGCCCGATTTCGAAGTCGGCGTGCAGCAATGCCGTCAGCGCGGCAAGGATAGGTGGCCAGTCTGTCAGATCGCGTACGACAACATGCGCCGAGAGCGCGGCCTGACGCGAGGAGAGAGACCAGATGTGCAGGTCGTGCACCGAGACGACACCGTCTACGGTCGCCATGCGGCGGCCGACTTCGGGCAGGCTCAGTCCTTGCGGCACGCCTTCGAGCAGGGTATGTACGGTTTCGCGCGCCAGACGCAGTGTCGAGACGAGGATCAGTGCGCAGATCAGCATCGAGAGCAGCGGATCGGCGGCCATCCAGCCGGTGAGCTGGATGATCAGACCGGCGGCCAGGGCGGCGACCGAGCCGAGCAGATCGCCTAGCACATGGAGCAGGGCGGCGCGGGTGTTGAGGTTTTTTTCACCCCGCGAGAGCAGCCAGGCCACACCGATATTGACCATCAGGCCGATGAGGGCGACGGTCGTCACTGTCAGGCCCTGTACCGCAAGTGGATGGAACAGGCGCGAGAGGGCGCTCCAGCAGATACCGATGATCACCGCCAGCATGAAACCGGCGTTGCCCAGCGCAGCCAGGATCTCGATGCGCTGCAGTCCGTAGGAGTGGCGTGCCGTGGGCGGGCGCCTGGCCGCCCAGGCGGCGGCACTCGCCAGTGCCAGGGCGAGCGCGTCGGTCACCATGTGGCCGGCATCGGAGAGCAGGGCGAGCGAACCGGCCCACCAGCCGGCGCCGGCTTCAACCAATGCATAGAGCAAGGTGACGGCCAGCGCCAGATAGAGCATCGACGACGAGCCGCCATCGTGCGCATGGGCATGGGAATGGCTATGGCTATGGTGATGTGTATGGCTCATTTTTTTGTGATCCATCGGGCGGCGTGCCGGGCAATCATCCACTCTTCGTTGGTCGGCAGGACGAGGAGGGCGGTCGGGCTGTCGGGCGTGCTGATCCGCGTGGCGTGGCGGGCGTTGGCTTCGGCGTCGAGCGCCATGCCGAGCCAGCCTGCCTGCCGGCAGATGCGCTCGCGTACCGGCGCCGCGTGCTCGCCGATGCCGGCGGTGAAGACCAGCGCGTCGAGGCCGCCGAGGGCGGCGGCGAGCGAGCCCAGTTCGCGTACGACACGATAGCAGAAGAGCTCGACGGCTTCGGCCGCTGCGGCCGAAGGGCTTGCCAGCAGCTCGCGCATGTCCTGGCTCAGGCCGGAGACGCCCAGCAGCCCCGATTCGTTGTAGAGCATGCGGCTCAGGGCCTGGGCCGACATGTTTTCCTGTGTCATCAGATGCAGCAGCAGGCCCGGATCGATGCTGCCGCAGCGCGTGCCCATCATGAGGCCGTCCAGAGCCGTGAAGCCCATCGTCGAGGCGACGCTTTGACACTCGTGCAGGGCGCACATCGAGGCGCCATTGCCCAGGTGGGCGACGATGATGCGGCCTTGGGCGAGCGGCCCGAGGTGTTGCGGCAGGATGGAGGCGATATATTCGTAGGACAGACCGTGGAAGCCGTAGCGCTTCAGGCCGGCGGCGCTCAGGCGGCGCGGCAGGGCGAAGCGGCGCGCCAGTTCGGGTTGCCTGGCGTGAAAGGCGGTATCGAAGCTGGCGATCTGCGGCACGCCGGGCAGCAGGCGGGCTACGGCGCGAATGCCGGCGAGGTTGTAGGGCTGATGCAGTGGCGCGAGCGGGATGAGCGCGGCGAGTGCGGCCAGTTCGGCTTCACCCGCCTGCAGCGGCTGCACGAAGCGCTCACCGCCGTGCACGACGCGGTGGCCGACAGCGACGATGCGCTGTCCGGCAAGTTGTGCATCGAGCCAGCGCAGCAGCCGGTCAAGGCTGGCGTCATGCTGGGTCCCGGATGATGCGCTGGCCAGATCAGCCAAAGTCAGTGCTGGCAGGACGGCGCCCCGGGCGTCTTTTGCGCTCAGGCGGGGTGTGGTGCCGATACCCTCGATCACTCCGTGCAGACGGGGCGTCTGTGCGAGTGTTTCTTCAAGTTCGAAGAGCGCGAACTTGATGCTGGAGGAGCCGGCATTGAGGGTCAGGACGGCCCGGGTCATGCCTGCCCTCTGCTTCTGTCGCTCTTTGCGCAGAAGGGGATGAGTGCCTTCGGGTGAGCGTTCATGGGGCGATGCGCCGGCGCGTATGGGCCATGAGCAGCGCGATGGCGCAGGAGGCGGCGCGTGTCTCGGCGTTGTCGGCGCGACTGGTGAGCACGATCGGCACACGCGCGCCGACGCCCACGCCGGTGAGGAGCGCGCCGGCCAGGTATTCGAGCTGCTTGGCGAGCATGTTGCCCGACTCCAGGTCGGGCACGACGAGGATGTCGGCCTGTCCGGCCACCGGCGAGACGATACCCTTGGCACGGGCAGCGTCGCAGGAAATGGCATTGTCGAAGGCGAGCGGGCCATCGACGATGCCGCCCGTGATCTGGCCGCGATCGGCCATCTTGCACAGCGCGGCGGCATCCAGCGTGGCGCGCATTTTCGAGGTCACCGTCTCGACGGCGGCGAGGATCGCCACCCGGGGCGTGTCGATACCGAGGATGTGGGCCAGGTCGATGGCGTTTCTGACGATGTCGGCCTTGCATTCGAGGTCCGGCTCGATGTTGATGGCGGCATCGGTGAGCAGCAGGGGTTTCGGATAGGTTGGCACTTCGGCAAAGAACACATGGCTCACGCGCCGTGCCGTGCGCAGGCCGTCGGCGGCGACCACCTCGGTCATCAGCTCGTCGGTGTGCAGCGAGCCTTTCATGAGTGCCTCGAGCTGGCCGGCACGCGCCAGCCGGACGGCCTGGGCCGCTGCGGCATGGCTGTGTTCGACCGCAACGATCGGCCAGCCATCAATGTTTATGTCATTTTGTCTGGCCAGCGCCAGCACCCGTGCCTGGGGCGCGATCAGCGTGGGCAGGATCAGCCCGGCATCGGTGGCCTGGCGCACGCCCAGCAAGGAGGCGGCATCACAAGGATGTACGACCCCCATGCGCAGTGGTGCCAGCCCGCGCGTGCGCTTGATCAATGCCTGGTGGTGCTTGCCGTTGATATGTAAATCCGGCCTGGCGGGTGAGTGCGGGTTGCGGTTGGTCATCGATTTTCCGCCGTTGAAATAATGGAGGGGATGATAACCCCACGGCCTTGTTGGCGGCGTTTGAATCATCGTAGACTGGCGTCATGCATGACGAGATGAGCGACGAAGCCCTGATGCTGGCGTATGGTGCCGGAGATGCACACGCCTTCGAGCTGCTCTACCGGCGCTGGCGCAGCCGGCTCTACCGCTATCTGTTGCGCCAGTGCGGTGCGGCGGCGCAGGCCGATGAGCTGTTTCAGGATGTCTGGCTGAAAGTGGTGGGGGCCCGCCAGGGCTATGAAGTGGCGGCGAAATTCTCGACCTGGCTGTTTCGCATTGCGCACAACCGGCTGATCGACCATTACCGCGCACAGGGGCGTGCCGATCTGGTGAGCTATGACGCGGATCCGGACGATGCCGGCCAGGTGACGGCGCTGCCGGCCCCGGCCTGCCTGCAGCCCGAGGTGCTGGTCGAGCGCAAGGCGCTGGCGCAGGAGCTGGTGCGCCAGATCGGTGCTCTGCCGGCCGCCCAGCGTGAAACCTTCCTTCTGAGCGAGGAAGGGGAGCTGACGCTCGAAGAGATTGCCAGGGTGACCGGCGTGAATCGGGAGACGGCCAAAAGCCGTCTGCGCTATGCGCTGGGTAAGCTGCGCCTGGCCTTGAAGGATCAACGATGAGCGACGAAAACCAGATGGTGCACGATGCCCGGCTCAGCCACCTCTACCGGCAGGGTGCGCATGAAGAGCCGCCAGCCTCACTTGATGCTGCGATCCTTTCGGCCGCGCGCATGGCTGTTACGCCGGCCCGGGTGCACCGGCCCTGGTGGCGCGCCTGGACGCTGCCGATGAGTGTCGCCGCTTCGGCCGTCGTCGTGGCATCGCTTGCGCTGATGATGGAAGATGCCCTGCGTGCGCCCTTGCCGCAGGAGGTTCACCCGCCACCTGCGGTCACACCGGCACCGGCGCCTTCGGTCCATGACAATCCGGTGACGGCGCCTGAATCATTGCCGGGTGCAGCCACTGCACCCGCACCGGATCCGGTGCGCAGCCCTGCGGTTCGTTCATCTCCCGCGCGGCAACGACAGTCATCGTCGCCCGCAGCCGCCCGTGCATTTCCTGCGCCGGCGATGCCGCCCGCTCCCCCGGACGGTCAGGCGCCACCCCGGCAGACAATGTCGTCCCCGGCACCGGCAAAGGTGCGCGAGGCGCCGCTGATGCGTGATTCGGCTGCGCCGGCGGGTGCCGATAGTTCCGCCTCGCCAATGCCGGAACGTGCCGCGCCGGCAGGCCGGGTGGCCAGCGACGAGGCCGCCCCGGCCTTGTCGAAGCCGGCACCCGCCGTGCGCTCGCCGCAGGACTGGATTGAAAGCATCCGCGCGCTCAAGGCCCGCGGCAAGCAGGAAGAGGCCGCCCGCGAGCTGGCCGAATTTCTCAAAACGTATCCTGGCTATCCCTTGCCGGAGGATCTGCGCTGAAGAATGTCCGCTGCGGCTAACCCCATTGCCTGATTCAAGACGTTTGCATGCAGGCCTTCTCTTTTTTTCAGGAGCCTGTCATGCGAAAACTCTTCTTGCTGTGTCTTCTCTCCTTCCTGCTCGCCAATGCCGCGACGGCGCAGGCCGGCCGCCTGGCGGATCTGCGCCTCATCAATACCCGCACGGGCGAACCCCTGACGCTTTGGCGCCATGCGGGCCGTCTTTACGTCGAAGGCACGCCGGGCGAGCGCTATGCCGTGCATCTGGCCAACCACAGCACACAGCGCTTGCTGATGGTTCTGTCGGTCGATGGCGTGAATGCGCTGAGCGGCGAGACGGCAACGCCCCAACAGTCGGGCTATGTGATTGACCGTGGATCATCGGCGCAGATTCGCGGCTGGCGCAAAAGTCTGGATGAGGTTGCCGCCTTCTACTTTACCGCCTTGCCCGAGAGTTACGCTGCACGTACCGGTCGCCCGGACAATGTCGGGGTGATTGGTGTTGCGGTCTTTCGGGAGCGTCCTCCCCGGCCCTTGCCCCCGCCGATCGCCTATAAACAGGAGTCTGCCGATGTGAGCCGGCATGGTGCGGCCGCGCCGGCATCCAGAGCGGCCGAGGCCCCGGCGCTGCCGGCGGATGGCGCTGATGGCATGCGCATACCGGAGCCGCAACGCCTGGGTACCGGTCATGGCGAGCGGTTGAACGATCAGGCGCTCACCACGACATTCGAGCGCGCCGGCAAGGGGCCGGATGAAATCCTGACGATCCATTACGATTCGCGTGCCAATCTCATCGCACGCGGGATCATTCCGGCAGGTCGGGGAGAGTTCGAGCCGCGCGCCTTCCCGGGTCGGTTCGTGCCGGATCCGTCCTGGTGAGGGATTTTTCAGGCCGCCTGGGCGGGCCGGGAGATCGAGGCCGGATGGTGTGTCAGGGCAAACACCTCGCACCCCGGGCATTGTTCGACGGGCCGGCTCACGAGCAGGCGCAGGGGGCCGTTGCGCTGTTGCAGATAGACGGAGACCCCGGGCTGCAGAGCCTGGGCCGGCGCAATCAGGGCCGGTCCGTTTTCGGCCTCCGGCAGGCGCGGCAGGACGATGACACGAATCACCCGGGTCTGGGGGGCGCCCTTGCGATCTGTACTTTCGACGGACACCATGGTGGGTGTGCCGCCCGGGGCAAGTTTCTGCACACCCAGCTCGAGACTTTGCAGGTCGCCGGTGACGACACGGCGCGTGAGGCAGACGTGCACCGCACTCTGGTCGCGCGGGCGCAGGCCGACGAGTTCGCCCACGCGCACCCGGGCGGCGTTGCCGGCAACGTACTGCAGGGAAAAGCCGCCCGGGCTTTCGTTGCCGATGACCCATTCGCTGGTGTCGATCTTCACCGGCAGTTCATCGGTGCGGCGGCGGTTGGCCGGGCCGGCAAGGTAGGTCCACAAGGCGTCGAAACCGACGACGAGATCGATGCGCGGCTTGAATTTTTGCCGGCTGAAGCGGCGCATCGGCGGCGCACTCCATAATCCGTGCAGGTTGCGCAACAAGGCCAGGTAACCCGGCTGGCGCGCCACCAGCGGCAGGCCCAGGCGTACCGGCTCGACATCCTGGGCGAGTCCGTCGATCTGCTTTTGCATGCGTTCGAGCAAGCCGGTGCAATCGAGGGTCAGGTCTGTCGTCTCGATGGCGGCTTTGGTACTGCGCGCCATGGCGCGTCCGGCACGCGCTTCGGCAGGCTTGATGAGGAAACACGCGGCGTTGCTTTGCCGCTCGCCCGTTTGTTGTGCATCCTGCAACCGGGCGAAACGGGCGTGGCGCTCGATGTAGAAGCGTACGTGTTCGAGTTCTCCCGGAGCAAGCTTGGTCGGTTCGGCAAAGTCGAGCAGCAGGGCGCCGACATAAATCTGCTCGGCACTGCGGGGGAGACCGTGCGGTTTGTGTGTGGCGAAGCCGCCCTTGCGGGCGATCTGGTAGAGGCGATGCAGCTCGGTCCAGGCCGAGCGCGAGCCGCGCGCATAGACGCGATAGGCCAGATCGAGCCGCAGCGCCTGAAACTGCAGCGCGCGGATCACCGCCACGCGCAAGGGCCGGGCATAGCCGATGCCGAACCATTTTTGTCCGATCTCGTCGGCGATGCCGGCAAAGCCGGCGGCCAGCGCCTTGAGCAGCGCGTTGGTGGCGATGAAGATGCGTTGCAGATCCTGTTCGAGCGGCAGCGGGCTGTCGGCAAGCATTTTCTCGACAGTACGCACCAGTTCGATCGTGGTGTCGATGCAGGCTTCGTACAATCTCGTGCGGCTGCGGCAAGGTGCTGACCTGAGCTGTGCCAGTTCGTTGATCAACGCCTGTGCGGCGATGCCGGGCTGATCCATGGGCAGGTTCGCCAGCTGTTCGGGGTCGAGCGTTTCAGAGGGGCTTGCCGGCATCGGAGTCCTTGATTTCATCAGGCAAGAATCTCATAAGTCATCTGCTTGCGCCAGAGAGGGTTTTGCCGGTTGGTCGTCGCGCCGGGGCGGGGGAAAGTCAGCGGTGGTGACACGGCGCCCACGTTCTCAAGGCAACGTCGCGTGGGGCGGCACGGCACGCAAGCCGACGTTGATCAGCACGACCCGCTGGCCGAGCAGGATGACGCCGCCACGGCGCCGGTTGTCGCCCGTGTCGCTGTATTCGAACTCGTAGGCGCGTTGCAGCAGGAGCCGGCCTTCGCCATTGCGCGACGGACGCAGGTTTTTCAGACAGACCGTGTCGTCGAGCAACTGCAACCCTTCGCTTTCGCAGGCACGGCGTGCGGCAGCGATACCCGCATCACGTGCGCGCAGGCTGTCGAACCAGAGCCAGACGCCCAGGGTCATGAGCATCAGACCGATGAATTCCCAGATGGAACCGGACATGATGCGCGCGATTTCTCAGCGATCCTTGCCTGGCTGATTGGGGCGAGCAGGTACGCCTTCCGGATATTCCGGCGTGCGCGGCGGCCGTGGTGGCCGTGTGACGGACGGGCCGCTGCGGGGAGGCGGATGATGCAGGTGCCGGTGCATGGGGGTGACGATCACCGTCTGGCCAGCGGGTGCTTCGCTGGCGGGGGGTGCCTGCATGCCGCAGGCGGCGTACATCAGTTGCCTTTTCTTCTCGATGGCCTCGGGGGAATCCGATTCGAGTTCGTAGCTGCGACGCGCCTGGCGACAGTCGTTGCTGCTGCTGGTGTGTGCTTGCGGATCACCGGGCGTGCGGCCGGCTGTGGCGAGGGCCGGGTTTTCCTTCTCGGCCCTGGCGATCCAGTCCCAGTGTTGTGCCGTGACAGCGAGCCGCTTTGCACGCGCCAGGTCGTTACCGGAGAGGGCCGACTTTACTGCGGCGTCGAGCTGGAGCATGACCGGCGAGGTGGCGCCGGCTTCGGCGCCACCCGGTACGGTAGAGACCGCGGCGGGCGGGTTCCGGATCGACAGATTTTTGTCGCAAGGGGCATCCTGATAGGTGACTTTGCCTTGTGCCCCGACGCATTTGTGTACCGTTTCCTGCGCCCATGCGCAGGGGTTCAGTCCGGCAAGGGCCAGCAGAAGGGTGGCGGAGAGCAGACGGCGACGGGCGTGTGCGGGGTGATCGGACATGGCGCTTCCTTGGGCGGCAAAAGTCAGTGGATGTTCAGGCGGATGGCAAACACAGCCGCAGCGGGATGCGGTGTGGCCCGAACTGCCCGGAGAATAGCCCGAAACGGCCGGGGAGGGTGCTGCCGCACGTCGTGCATTCAGCGCGTTCGGTCAGTGCGTAATCGAGAATGCGGTACCCGTCGCGCACGATGACTGGCGCCTGGCAACCCGGACAGAAGGTGGTGCCCCCCTGCATATCGTGCACGTTACCCGTATAGACATGATGCAGCCCGGCGTCCAGAGCAATCCGGCGCGCCCGTTGCAAGGTGGTGAGAGGCGTGGCCGGGACCCCGCCCAGCTTGTAGTCCGGATGAAAGGCGGTGAAGTGCACGGGCACGTCCGCGCCCAGTTCGCGGCTGATCCAGTGCGCCATGGCACCGATCTCATCGGAAGAGTCGTTCAAGCCCGGGATGAGCAGTGTGGTGATTTCCAGCCAGCATGTCGTTTCGTGCCGGATCGAAACCAGTGTGTCGAGTACCGGCTGCAGATGGGCGCCGGTCTGGCGAAAATAGAAATCCTCGCTGAACGCCTTCAGATCGACGTTGGCAGCGTCCATCCTGGTGAAAAATTCGCCTCGTGCGGCGGCATGGATGTAGCCGGCGGTGACGGCGACAGTCTTCACACCCAGTGCATGGCAGGCGTCGGCGACATCGATGGCGTATTCGGCGAAGATGACCGGATCGTTGTAGGTGAAGGCCACACTGCGACAGCCATTCTCCATTGCCACACGGGCAATTTCTCCGGGTGCGGCCTGGTCCAGCAGGCGATCCATGTTGCGGGATTTCGAGATGTCCCAGTTCTGGCAGAACTTGCAGGCGAGGTTGCAGCCGGCAGTGCCGAACGAGAGCACGCTGCTGCCCGGGTAGAAATGGTTGAGCGGCTTTTTCTCGATCGGATCGATGCAAAACCCCGAACTGCGTCCGTAAGTGGTCAGCACCATCGCATTATGCTGGCGCTGGCGCACGAAACAGGCTCCACGCTGGCCTTCCATCAGGCGGCACTCACGCGGACACAGGTCACACTGGATGCGTCCGTCATTGCAAGCGTGCCACCAGCGCGCAGCGGCGGGTGCGGTGGTCAGGCTTCCTGCCATTTCTCCACCTCATAGCGCGCAAAGTGCAGCGTCTCGTCCCAGAAATTTTCTGGCAGACCGGCCTTGCGCTTGAGCTCGCGCAGGAAATCCTGTGGCTGTGGCAGCGTGTCCCAGACTTGCGGTAGAAAGGTTGCCCGCTGTCCCGCATGCTCGACAATCAGGCCGTCCTGTCCGGGGCGCAGTTGTGCCAGCAAGTCTGCCTGTGAGGAACATGCGATGGTCACAGGCTGTCCCAGCAGCGAGACTTCAACGCCAATGTGTGCAAATTCATCCTGCGTCAGTGGTGCGAAGCGCGGATCGCGAAAGGCGGCGGCGCGGGCGTTCTCCTCGACGTCCTGGCGCAGGGGGCGATACGCATCGAGCGAGCCGATGCAGCCACGTAACTGCCCCTCCAGCGTGAGGGTGACAAAGCTTGCTGCCGGCGCTTCAAGGCGCGGCGAGCCGTACGCTTCACTCTGTTCTTGTGATGGCAGGCCAAGTTCAGTGGCGATGGCCGTGCGGGCGAGGCCGAGGAGCACTTGCCCGAGCCGGGAGTCAGTGGCGGACATGGTCTGCGTCTCCAGGAGTACGGGGAGGCGTCAGGGCAAAGGCGGCATAGCCGACAACACTGTCGCGATCGCCGGCCGTATCACCCGAATTGCGCAGATCCAGCAGTTCGATGCGCAGTCCGTGCCGCCGCGCGCACAGCAGCAGGCCGTTGATCGGTGTGGCGCCGCAGGCCTGCCGAGGGTGGAGTGCGGGCGTCAGGGCAAGAATTTCATCGGCGGTGTTCTGGTCGATTCTTTGCGCCTCGGCATAGCCGTGGTAGTGAGAGAGATCGGAACTGATCAGAATCAGGGTCTCCGGCCCCCCCCAGAGGTGCTCGATCACCGCGGCCACCTCCTCGGCCGAGGCATCGCCCACGACAAAGGGCAACAGGGCGAAGTTTTCGAGACAGACTTGCAGGAACGGCAGCTGGACCTCGAGGCCGTGCTCGTAGTTGTGTGCCACATCGCTCGTGCTGACCTGGGGCAGTTCGAGGGCCTGGCGGACGCCTGCGGCATCGATCGGCACGCTGCCCAGCGGCGTGGCAAAGGCGCTTGCCACCGGCAGGGCCAGTCCGCGCAGGGGCACACGGTGCGCCGGACCGAGCAGGACGACGCGACGGATCGTTGTGGCAAGTGGTTTCAGACGGGTATAGGCGTATGCCGCCACGGCGCCGGAATAGGCCAGGCCGGCATGCGGCACGATCAGCGCCTTGGGAGAGGCTGCCCTGCGGTCCGGAACGGCAGCAAGCAATTCGTGCAGGGTGCGCCGCAAGCCGGTGGTGTCCTCCGGATAGAACAGTCCGGCAACGGCGGGAGGGCGCGGCTCAGAATGGGGTGTCATGCACACGCTCCGCTGGGGAATCCCTTCAAGTTTAGGGTCTCTTTGCCCGGTTTCAATGATCATCTGCCGGATTTTTACGCACACCAGACAGAAATGCTATTCTGTTCAACGTTGATATTTGTCTAAATATAAAGAAACCAGGCAATCGTGGCCGAGCCCGGGATCGGCCGGGGATGGTGTCGGGTAACGCAGACGAGTGGAGGGGGGATGAAGCAAGCGCCAGTGCAGGAGCTTTCCAAAGAGGAAGCATTCACGGTGGATTTGCCGCGCCGCGTGTTTCGTCGCATCAAGCGGCAGACGCCGCTGGCCGCTTCGCAGCCGGGCCGCAGCGAGTTGATCGAGCGGATGCGCCGTTTCCGCCTGTTCTCCAGCCTGCCGGCGCGGGTGCTGTCCGGTCTGGCGGCCGCTTCCAGCGTCGAGACCTTTCGTGCCGGGGACTACATCTGGGAGTTCAACGACGAAGACCGTCGCGTCATGTTTATCGAACAGGGGCTGGTGAAGGGAGCGCGACGCAACCGCGCCGGCCTGAGCCGCACCTATGGCTTGTACGGGCCGGGAGATTCGATGGGTATCTTTGCCATCTGGGCGGGCATGAGATATCCGACCGATGCCGTGGCGATGAACGACGGGGTGACGGCGATCTTTGTCGATGCCGAGGCAATCCTTGATTTTTCCGAAAAATACCCGCGCCATGCTGCCGCCCTGCGTTTCGAGATCGGGCGCTTCACCGATGCCTTCATTCACAAGATCGAGATCGTCAGCGCCGGCACCGTGCCACAGCGCCTGGCTGTGCTCATGACACATCTGATCGATCGTTACGGTGTGGACAAAGAGGGTGACCGGGCGCGTCTGCCCATCACCCTGACACTCGAGCAGATCAGCGATATCGTCGGCGTGCGTCTGGAGACCGTGGCGCGCACCCTGAGCGTGTGGAAAAAAGATGGCTGGCTGGCCATCGATGCGAACGGCTGCCACTTTTCACGGCTGGGCAGGCTGCGCGAACTGCTGCCGGACTAAACGGATATCCCGGTTGCTGCGCTCCGGCCGCACGACGCCGGGGTTCGCTCGCTACTGCCTGTTCACAGCTGCTGATTCAGAAACGTGTGTTCGATTGTGCGGCAAAGCTCTCCAGTTCGATGCGTGGCTGAGGCTTCCAGCCTTTCTTGCGGTGTTCGGCGACGACCGTGGTGAAAATGCCGCCACGCACGAAGAACTTTGCGGTCAGACGCATGAAACGCGGTCGTGTGGCATGCACCAGATCGTCGAGAATACGGTTGGTGACGGCTTCGTGGAAGGCGCCTTCGTTGCGATATGACCAGACGTACAGTTTCAGGCTTTTCAATTCGATGCAGGTCTTGTCGGCGATGTAATCGAGGATCAGGGTGGCGAAATCCGGCTGGTCGGTCTTCGGGCACAGACAGGTGAATTCAGGAATTTCCATGTGAATCAGATAGTCGCGCCCGGTCTCGGGGTTGGTGAAGGTTTCCAGGGTTTTTGTGGGCTGGGCAGGCATGTTTCCGGTTCGGGGCAGAGAGTGAAGATGGTATTATAGGCGCCCGGCTGCAAGCCCTCGGTACAGCCTCTTCTCCAATACAAACAAGAGCCTTCTGAACACGTGCGTCTAACCAAGCTGAAACTGGCCGGATTCAAGACCTTCGTTGATCCGACCACGATACTGACCCCCGGCCAGCTCGTGGGTGTGGTGGGGCCTAACGGCTGCGGCAAATCCAATGTGATCGATGCCGTGCGCTGGGTCCTCGGAGAATCGAAGGCCACCGCCTTGCGCGGCGAATCGATGCAGGACGTGATCTTCAACGGTTCGGTGCAGAGAAAGCCGGTCGGGCGTGCCAGCGTCGAGCTGCATTTCGATAACAGCCAGGGCCGCGCCAGCGGCCAGTGGTCCCAGTATGCGGAGATCGCCGTCAAGCGTGTGCTCGATCGGGATGGCGAGTCATCGTATTACATCAACAACCTGCATGTGCGCCGGCGCGACGTGATTGATCTGTTCATGGGCACCGGCCTCGGGCCGCGTGCCTACGCCATCATCGAACAGGGCATGATCTCGCGCATCATCGAGGCCAAGCCCGAGGAACTGCGTTTTTTTCTCGAAGAGGCTGCCGGCGTCACCAAATACAAGGAGCGCCGGCGCGAGACGGAGAACCGTCTGGCCGATGCACGCGACAACCTGGCACGCGTCGAGGATATTCGCAATGAACTTGGCCACCAGATCGAGAGGCTCACCGGGCAGGCTGAAGTCGCCCGCCAATATCGTGCCCTGCACGAAGAACTGAACCAGCGCCAGAATCTGCTCTGGCTCTTCAAACGCAACGAGGCACACGAACAGCGCGAGAAGCTGGTGCGCACCGTCGAGCAGGCCGTCCTCAAACTGGAAGCCGAGACAGCGTCCTTGCGTGACCTCGAGGCACGCGTCGAGACGGCACGCAGTGCGCACTATGCAGCCAGCGATTCCCTTCACGCGGTGCAAGGTGAAATGTTCGCCGCCAATGCCGAGGTCGCGCGTTTCGAATCCGAGCTGAATCATCAGCGCGATCTGCGCCAGAAGGTCGAATCACGGCTGGCCCAGCTCGAAGCCGAAGAGGGGCAGTGGCGTACGCAGAGCGAGAATTTCGATCAGGACGAAATCCGCTGGAAAGACCTGCTCGAAAACGCTGTTCAGCGTGTCCGGATGGCCGAGCTGCGCCATCACGACGCACTTCACCGCCTGCCTGAAGCCGAAAGCGCGCTCAAGGCTGCCGAGGAAGCCACCCAGGCGGTGCGCCGCGATCTCGCCCAGGCCGAGCAGAGCTTGCGCGTCGAAGAGGCACACAAGAGCCATGCCGACAAGACACTCGAGGCCCTGGCGCAACGGCGCGGACGCCTGGAGGCAGAACGCAGCCAGATCACTGTACCCGATATGGCAGCGCTTGAAGCGCTGCGCGAACGCGTGACAGAGCTCGATACGCAGGCGCGGATGCGTCTGGAGCAGGTCGAGGAACTGCAACGACGCCTGCCCGAACACGAAGCGCAGCGCAGCCAGGCCGCACAGACCCAGGCAAGTGCGGTGCGCCGCCTGACCGAGATGGGAGCGCGACGCGATGCGCTCGGGCAGTTGCAGGATCGTGTCCGGCAAGAAGGTGGACTGGGCGACTGGCTGAAACGCCACGGTCTCGAAACTGCTGCTCCGCTGTGGTCTGCTTTGCAGGTCGAGCCGGGCTGGGAAACGGCACTCGAGGCGGTGTTGCGTGAGCGTCTGGCAGCGCTGGTCGATGCGGGGCGCGGTGAAGTTCAGAACATCCTCGCCGATCCGCCACCGGCCACGCTGGCGCTGCTGTTTGCCCGGGATGCCGACCCTGTGGTGGCGGCCGGTGAGCTTGAGACCGATATTCCACTGCGTGCCAAGGTACGCTGCACGGATCCGCGCTGGGAGGCGGTACTCACACAATGGCTGGCGGATGTGCAGGTGGTCGACGATCTGGCTGCGCTGGCCGCACGTTGCGATGGACTGCCGGCCGGACGGCTCTGGGTCAGCCAGTCCGGTCACATCGTTTCCCGTCATGGCATCGTGCTGTATGCACCGGAAGCACGCACGCATGGTGTGATCGAACGGCAGCGCGAGATCGAGCAGCTCCAGGCCGAATGCGATGGCCTCGAGGATGAAGCCCGTGTTGCGGCGGCCACCCTGAGCGCGGCCGAGAGCGGCCTGACCGATCTGCGGCATCAGCTCGCCCAGGCGCAACGGGCGGCGCAGGAAATGCAGCAGTCCTCTCACGCTGCCCAGGTCGAAGCGCTCAAGCTTGAAGAGGCGGTACAGCGCCATCAGGCACGCATGATGCAGATCGAGGCGGATCTGTCGGAGATCACCATCGGCGAAGAAAGCGAACGAGGCCGGCGCCAGATTGCCGATGGCGAAGCGCAGCGTTTCACCGCTGCCGTTGCCGAGCTGCGCAACCGGCTCGACGCTTCGCTCGAAGACAGCCGCCGCCACGAGGCCTTGCTGCGCGAGAGCCGCATGCTCGAGCAGACTGTGATGCGCGAGGTACAGGAGGCGCACTTTGCCGAGCGCGAATGCAAGGGCAAGCTCGATGAGATTGGCCGCTCGCGAGCCTTGGCTCAGGAACAGCTCGTACGCATTGCCGACGAACTGGCGCAACGCCGCGAGGAACGCGAATCGATCAGTGAAGAGGTGATCGAAGCGCAGCTGCAGCAGGCACTTGCCGTGCGGCAGGGGAGCGAGACGCGGCTGGCCGAGCATCGCGATGCGCTGGAAGGCGCGGCAACCGGGTTACGCCAGCTGGAAGAAGCACGCCTGAAAATCGAACAGGGACTCGATCCCTTGCGCAATCGCATCGGCGATTTGCGCCTGAAGGAGCAGGCCGCCCAGTTGAGCGAGGAGCAATATGCCGCACGCCTTGTCGAGGCGAATGCCAACGAAGAAGAATTGGCGCCGGGGCTGACACGCGAGCTGCGCGAGCCGCTCCTGCAAGGTGACATCGCACGTCTTTCGGAACAGATCGAAGCGCTCGGTCCGGTCAATCTCGCCGCTCTCGACGAGCTGAAGACCGCGCAGGAGCGCAAGGGCTTTCTCGACAGCCAGTCCGACGACCTCTCCCAGGCGATCAACACGCTCGAAGATGCCATCCGCCGCATCGACCGCGAGACGCGCGAGCAGTTGCAGGAGACCTACAACACCGTGAATCGCCAGTTCGGCATTCTCTTCCCGCAGCTCTTCGGTGGCGGCGAGGCGAGGCTGATCCTCACCGGCGAGGAAATCCTCGATTCCGGTATCCAGGTGATGGCGCAGCCGCCGGGCAAGAAGAATGCCTCGATCCATCTGCTCTCCGGCGGCGAGAAGGCGCTCACCGCCATTGCTCTGGTGTTCTCGCTGTTTCAGCTCAATCCGGCACCGTTTTGCATGCTCGACGAGGTGGACGCGCCGCTTGATGACAGCAACACCGAGCGGTTTTGCGAGATGGTCAAGCGCATGTCGGCACAGACACAGTTCCTCTTCATTACGCATAACAAAATTACCATGGAGATGGCGCGCCAGCTGGTCGGCGTCACCATGCAGGAGCAGGGCGTCTCGCGCGTTGTCGAGGTGGATATCGAGGAGGCACTGCGCATGACGGACGAGGCGGTGACAGCATGAGTTCCGGTTTTCCTGCAATGCTGCCGGGCGGCATCACAGCCGGTGACAGCCCGTTCCCTGCACTGGAAGCAGACGGCAAAAGGGGGTATTCATGAGTGACCTGCAACTCTCCCTCTTCGGTCTGGGTATTTTGTTTGTGGCGGGGGTCTTTGGCTACAACAAATGGCAGGAGCGCAAGCATCGCAAGCTGGTCGAGCGTGTGTTCCGTAACGACCATCCGGATGTATTGCTTGGTACCCGCCGCGACGAGCCGTCCTCTACGAGCGCCGTTTCCGCCGAACGCATCGAGCCGATCCTGCCGCCGACAACCGGAGAAATCCGGACGGCGCTTTCTCAGGAAGCGATCATCGAGGATGTTCAGGGGCTGCCGGCGCTGGAGGAAGCGCCTGAAGAATTCGCCGATCCGGCGATCGATTGCATCGTTCGTTTCGAATCAGCCGGAATGATCGGTGGCGCCTATCTCTGGCAGGCCCAGTTGCAGGTGTTCGAGAAACTCTCTCGTGCGCTTGCCTGGTGCGGACTGAATGAAGACAGCGGTCACTGGGAGCGTCTGTCGGCGCATGGTGCGGGGGATTATCGTCAGTTGCGGGCGGCTTTGCAGCTTGCCGACCGGCGTGGCCCGCTAACCGACCATGAGCTGACGCTGTTTCTCAACGGCGTACAACGCCTTGCCGACGAATTCCTGGCCGTTGCCGGATTGCCCGAGCGCAATGATGTTCTTGCCCGTGCCGCCGAGATCGACCGTTTTTGTGCCAGTGTCGATATCCAGATCGGCGTGAACATTGTCTCCCCGGGCATCTCCTTTGCCGGTGCCAGACTGCGTGGCCTGGCCGAAGCGGCTGGCATGGTGCTGCGCGAAGATGGCATGTTTCATCTCTGTGACGAAACCGGCGTGACGCTGTACACACTCTCGAATCTCGAAGCACTGCCTTTTGCGGGCGAAGAGATGGAAGAGTTGTCTACATCTGGCGTAACCTTTACCCTTGATGTGCCGCGCGTGAAAGATGCGCCGCGCGTGTTCGACGGACTGATCACCCAGGCCAGGCAGTTTGCTGCCAGTCTTGGCGGTACTCTCGTTGATGACAATCGTGCTCCGCTCTCCGACGGTGCGCTCGATGTGATCCGCGACAAGATCATCGACATCGGTGAACGCATGGCGGGCCAGGGTTTGATGGCCGGTGGCCGGCAGGCGCTGCGCCTGTTTTCCTGACGGCCGATGGCGGATCTTCGCGAGGCTGCCGCGCAGGTCCCGGCCTTGCGCAAGGAAATCGAACAGCACAATCATGCCTACTACGTGCTTGATGCGCCGAGCGTACCGGATGCCGAATACGATCGTCTGTTCGCTCAATTACAGGCGCTGGAGGCGCAGTACCCGGAACTGATCACGCCGCAGTCGCCCACGCAACGTGTCGGCGCCCGGCCGGCGCCTGAATTTACCCAGGTCACCCACCGTACGCCGATGCTCTCGTTGAGCAACGGCTTCAGCGACGAGGATATTTTCAATTTCGACCGGCGCGTACGCGATGTGCTCGGTTGTGAAGAAGTGGTCTATGCCGCAGAACCGAAATTTGACGGCTTGGCGGTCAGCCTCATTTATGAGCAAGGGCGTTTCGTTCTGGGTGCCACGCGCGGTGATGGTCATGCCGGCGAGGACGTCACGGGCAATCTGCGCACGGTACGCAGCATTCCGTTGCGCCTGAGGGGGGATGACATCCCGACCTTTCTCGAAGTGCGCGGTGAGGTTCTCATGCTCAAGCGTGAATTTGAAGCCATGAATGCCCGGGCGCGCGCCGCTGGAGAAAAGGAATTCGCCAATCCGCGCAATGCTGCCGCCGGTAGTCTGCGCCAGCTCGATCCGGGTGTCACGGCGCGGCGCCCGCTGCGCTTTTTCGCCTATGCGCTCGCTGCGATCGAGGGGCAGCCGATGCCGGTGACGCAGGCCGATGTGATGGCGTATCTGTGCGACCGGGGGTTTCCCGTGGCGCGCGAGCGAGCAGTGGTGCGTGCGGCGGCAGGTCTGCTCGGGTATTTCCGTCAGATGGGCGAGCAGCGCGCTGCCTTGCCCTACGACATCGATGGCGTGGTGTACAAGGTTAACAGCATTGCCGAGCAGGGGCGGCTTGGTTTTGTCTCGCGCGCGCCACGCTTTGCCCTGGCGCACAAGTTCCCGGCGCAGGAGGCGCTCAGCGAACTGCTTGATATTGAGGTTCAGGTGGGCCGCACCGGCGCCATGACGCCGGTGGCGCGTCTGAAGCCGGTGCAGGTCGGCGGCGTGATGGTGACGAATGCAACCCTGCACAACGAGGACGAGGTGCGCCGCAAGGACCTGCGTATCGGTGATACGGTAATCGTGCGGCGCGCCGGCGACGTGATTCCGGAGGTCGTTGCCGCCGTCGTACAGCGGCGCCATGGCGATGAACGCCAATTTGTCATGCCGGTGCGCTGTCCGGAGTGCGGCTCGGCCATTCAGCGCCTGCCTGACGAGGTCGTGGCGCGTTGTACGGCCGGCCTCTATTGTCCGGCGCAGCGCAAGCAGGCCATCGTGCATTTCGCCTCACGCCGCGCCATGGACATCGAGGGGCTCGGCGAGAAACTGGTCGATCAGCTGGTCGAGCAAGGCTTGCTTGCCAGCGCGGCTGATCTTTATCATCTGGATGTCCTGCGCCTTGCCATGCTCGAACGCATGGGGGAAAAATCGGCGCAGAATATCGTGAGTGCCATCGAGCGCTCCAGAGACACGACACTGGCGCGGCTGATTTACGCACTGGGCATTCGCAATGTCGGCGAAGCGACGGCACATGATCTGGCACAGCATTTCGGCAGTCTGCAGGCGCTGATGGCCGCCGATGCCCAGGCGTTGCAGAAAGTTCCCGATGTCGGGCCGGTGGTGGCCGAGAGCCTGCTCGGATTTTTTGCCGAAGCGCACAATCGTGAAGTGATTGCGCGCCTGCTTGCCGCCGGCGTCGATGGGCGTGTGGAGGAGACTGGCGCCGTCCTGCGAGGACTGACTTTTGTCCTGACCGGCACCTTGCCGAACCTGACGCGTGAAGCCGCCTCGGCATTGATCATGTCGGCCGGCGGCAAGGTCGCCGGATCGGTCTCGAAGAAGACCGATTATGTGGTGGCCGGAGACGAAGCGGGCACGAAGCTCGAACGGGCGCGGGCGCTCGGTGTTCGCATCCTCGACGAAGAAGGATTGATAAAGCTGATCGATGAAGCAAAGGAGCGCTCATGAAGAAAAAAATCACCAAGGCCGTCTTCCCGGTGGCTGGCATGGGCACACGCTTTCTGCCCGCCACCAAAGCCAGCCCGAAGGAGATGATGCCAATCGTCGACAAGCCGCTCATCCAGTATGCAGTGGAGGAGGCGGTGGCCGCCGGCATCACCGACATGGTGTTCGTCACCGGGCGCAACAAGCGCGCCATCGAGGACCATTTCGACAAGGCCTACGAGATCGAGAGCGAGCTCGAGGCGCGCGGCAAACATGAATTGCTGCGTCTGACGCAGGAGACCGTACCCTCCCACATCAACTGTATCTACATCCGTCAGTCAGAACCGCTCGGGCTCGGCCATGCCGTGCTGTGCGCGGCACCGGTGATCGGCGACGAACCGTTTGCCGTGCTGCTCGCCGACGATCTCATCGATGCTGATCCGCCGGTGTTGGCGCAGATGGTGCAGGCCTTCGGGCGTGAGGAGTGCTCGCTGCTCGGTGTGCAGAATGTACCCTTTGCCGATACCGGTTCCTATGGCATCGTCAGCATCGAGCCCGGGGGGAATCCGCTGCAGAATGTCACGGCGATTGTCGAGAAACCGGCGCCGGAGAAGGCGCCCTCGAATCTTGCGGTGATCGGCCGCTATGTGCTGACGGCACGCATTTTCCATCATCTGCGCCACATACCGCCCGGTGCCGGTGGCGAACTCCAGCTCACCGATGCGATCGCCGCCCTGATTGAGGAGGAGCCGGTGCGTGCCTTCCCCTTTCACGGCATTCGCTACGACTGCGGTGCGAAGCTTGGCTACCTCAAGGCCATCATCGCCTATGGACGCAGGCACGAGGAAATCGGCCAGGCCTTCACCGAATATCTGGCCAACCTGAATATCGGCGGGCGCTCCTGATGCGCGACGCCGGTGCGGCACAAAAGATTCTCGACGAATCGGATCTGCTCGTCGATGCCGATGCGGTGGCTGTTGCCGTGCAGCGTGTCGCTGGCGAGATCGGAAAGGCGCTGGGCAACACCTATCCGCTGGTGCTCTCGGTGATGGGAGGGGCGGTGATCTTCAGCGGACACTTGCTGCCGCTGCTGCGTTTTCCGCTCGACTTCGACTATCTGCATGTCACGCGCTACGGGGATACGACGACTGGCGGCGCACTCTCCTGGATCGTCACTCCGCGCAGCGAGATTGCCGGGCGCGAGGTGCTGGTCATCGACGATATCCTCGATGAAGGCATCACGCTCGCCGCGGTGAAACAGCGCCTGCTCGAACAGGGCGCGCGTACCTGTCATCTGGCCGTGTTTGCCGACAAGGATATTGGCCGCGCCAAGCCGGTCAGTGCCGATTTCGTTGGTGTGCGCCTGCCCAATCGCTATGTCTTCGGCTTCGGCATGGATGTCCGGGGGGCCTGGCGCAACCTGCCTTCGGTGCATGCCGTGAAAGGGTTGTGAAACATTATTGGCACCCCGGCCCGGCGGGCAGGCTGGGGCGGATGAGAATGCTGGCGTAGTGCAGGAAGTAGAGCAGAAAAGTCAGTCCCCACAGGACGGCGGAAGCCGCCATCAGAGGGTGCGCCGGCTCAAGGAATGCGGCCGTCAGGCGCAACAGTGTGGCGAGCATCATCAACGCGCACGCAAAAATCAGGGCAGGTGGCATGACAAGCGCGCGTCCGGTGTGGCGCTGGCTGACCCGCGTCATCAGGCCGAGCATCATCAGACCCAGCGCGCCGACCGTGAACGCATGGATCCAGACAGCCTCGGGTACGAATCCGGTGAGATCGGCTGCGGCCTTGAGCAAAAAAGCGAGCACCAGCCAGGCAAAGCCCAGATGCATGGCGAGCACCAGCGGCACATCGATGAGTCGCCAACCCCTCCAGCGCAGCATGCGTATCCCCTGGGTGAGTGCGCACGCCAGTGCGGCCGCACCGCGCAAGGGTGCGGGTGCGCCGGCGAGATCGAGCAGGGCGAGCACAAACAGGGCGGCCAGACAGATGCACTCCAGCGGAAAACTGAAGGAAGCCTGATCGCCACGCCCGCGTGCGCGCAGGTCGTTGCCGGTGAAGACCGGTGTCAGCAGACCGCCCTTCAGGGTGAAGAGCACCAGGATGGCGTAGAGTCCGCCGCGCAGCCCGAACTCGGCCAGCGCGGGTCTGGCCAGAAGGAAACCGGCCTGAAAGACCCCTTGCGCAACGGCCAACGCCAGCAGGATTGGCAGAAGGAGCCAGTACAGACGGTTTCTGACCCTGGCCAGCTGGGGGGTGACAAACCCTAGCAGCAGCGGAAAAAACAGTCCATTGATGAGTGCCGTGACTGCCGGTAAGACAGCCGACCAGAAGGCCAGGCGCCCGATCAGCCATAACAGCGCCAGCGCGGCCAGACGCCTGCCGTGGATTTCCTCGGTGCCCGCCCAGCTGGGCAGAGCTGTGAGGAGGATGCCGGTGATGATTGCCGCGGCAAAGCCGAAGACCATTTCATGGCCGTGCCATAGCCGCAGCGGCATGACCGTCGGCACGATCTGCCAGGTGCCCTCGAAGGCTGACAGCCAGGCGCAGGAGAGCAAGACGGCATAGGCGCTGCCGAGCAGGTAAAAGGGACGGAAAGGGCTGGACAGAAGCGGATGCGATAAGAGCGACATGGGGCAATTTTATCGTGCTGATCCAGAAGGGAATTTGTAACCTTTGTTTGCAAGGCGGCCTGTGCCGGCATCAACGGGCTATAGTGGGATCAACCAAATGGCGCCTGACACGTTGAATCCTGATGATGAAAGGCAAGGAGCCGATCGTGAATATCCGGAAAATCGTTTTATACCTCTTCTCATGCATTGTTCTGATGGCCATGACGCCCCTTGCCCAGGCGCATGATCGTTATCGTGGTCATGGCCACTATCATGGGCCGCGCACCAGCTTCGGCTTTTATATGGGCGTGCCTTTCGGCAACCCCTGGTATGTGCCGCCGCCTTCGTATTACTACTACCCGGCCCCCCGAACAGTGATCGTGAGCCCGCCCGAACCGCAGGTGTATATCGAGCGACAGGCGCCGGTGGCCGCGCCCTCCGCGCCGCCGATGTGGTATTACTGTAACAATCCGCAGGGCTATTATCCGTATGTCCGGCAGTGTCCGTCCGGCTGGCTGCAGGTTGCGCCAACGCCGCCTTCCAATTGAATGAATTATTTTCCATCATGCGAGTAGATAAACGTTTTGCATTGCTGCTGTTGCCCGTCCTGACGGCATGCGTTTCCATTCCGGAAGGTCCGAGCGTCATGGTGCTGCCGGGCAGCGGCATGAGCTTCGAGCAGTTCCGCCAGGATGAATTCCAGTGCCGGGACTATGCGAATCAGCACATCAGTCAGATGCCGCAAAGCGCCATCGACAATACCACCCTGCGCAGTGCCGCGGTCGGCACGATCGTCGGTGCTCTGGCAGGTGCGGCGATTGGCGGGCGCCATGGTGCCGGCGTGGGGGCCGGGACCGGCCTGATCATCGGTGGTGCGAGTGGTGCCGGGGCGTCCCAGGTCTCCGGCCATGAAGCGCAGCGCCGCTACGATAACGCCTTCGTCCAGTGCATGTACGCAAAAGGGCATCGCGTGCCGGTCTCCGGGGGCTACGGGCTGGAACAGCGCCAAAGCCCGCCCCCAGCTGCGCCGGCCACCGCCAACTATCCGCCGCCACCACCCCCGCCCGCGGGTATGCCGCCCCCCCCACCGCCGCGCTGAGCCTTGCCGGTCAGCCGGCGGCCTTGGCCGGTGCGGTAGCGTCTTCCCGGGCCGGTCGTGCCGGTTGCACCGGTTTCGTATAGCGCTGGAGCAAATCATCCTGCTTTGCGCGGACGATCTTCAGATTGCGTTCCTTGACCGGCCCGAATCCACGCAGGGTTTCCGGCGTGCCGGCGATCTGCGTCGCCAGGGGCAGATTATCCGCGTGCAGATGGGCAAGAAGCGTATCGACGATCTCCTCATATTCCTTGATCAGTGCGCGCTCCAGGCGCCGTTCCGGGTGGTAGCCAAAAAGATCGAAGGGCGTGCCGCGTAGAAACTTGAGGCGGCCCAGCAGCTTGAGCGGCCAGCGCATCCAGGGGCCAAAGGCGATTTTTTTCGGCTCGCCGGTATTCGGATCGATGCGACTGATGAGCGGCGGAGCAAGATGATAGGTGAGCTTGACGTCGCCCTCGAAGGTGGCCGAGAGCGAGCGGGCGAATTCATCATTGCTGTAGAGGCGGCCCACCTCGTATTCGTCCTTGTAGGCGAGCAGCTTGTAATAGTTGCGCGCCACTGCCATGGCCAGCGAAGTGCTGCCCGGGACCAGTGCGGTTTCGGCTGCGCGCACGCGCTCGACAAGTGCTGCATAGTGTTGTGCGTAGGCGGCATCCTGATAATCGGTCAGACCGGCACGGCGTCGGTGCAGCAGTTCATCGATGTCTTGCGAAAGTGCGTGTGAGGGCTGCCTGGGTTCGCGCGTGACGGCAAGTGCTTCAACACCCGTCGGATCGTGCGCGGCACGCCGTCCCCAGAGAAAGGCTGTCTTGTTGTCCTCGATGGCCACACCGTTCAACTCGATTGCGCGCAAAATGGCCTCTTCCGAGAGAGGCACACCGCCCTTTTGCCAGGCATAACCGAGCAGGAACATATTGGTTCCGATCGAATGACCGAGCAGCAGGGCGGAGAGGCGGCTGGCATCGAGGAAATCCGCCCGGCCCGTACCGACCGCTTCAATGATCTGCCCTTCCATCGCATCGAGCGGAAAAGTATTGTCCGGATTGCGCACAAAGTCGCCCGTGATGGTGCGTGTGGTGTTGATGATGGCGCGCGTGCGGCCTTCCTCCGTTTTCGAGACGGCATCGTTGCTGACGGCAACGACGATGTCGCAGCCAAGCAGGGTGTCACATTCGCCGGTCGCCAGCCTTGGGGCATACAGCTGATCCTGCTGCCGGGCAATACGCACATGCGACATCACGGCACCGCCCTTTTGTGCCAGACCGGTCATGTCGAGCACGGTCACGCCCTTGCCTTCGAGATGGGCGGCCATGCCGAGCAGTGCGCCGATGGTGACGACACCCGTACCGCCGATACCCGTGATGAGAATGCCGAAAGGGTGATCGAGTGCGGGCAGAACCGGTTCGGGCAGCATGGGAAAGGCCGCTGATTGCAGGGACGTACCGCGGCGCAGGCGCCCGCCCGAGACGGTGAGAATGCTCGGACAGAAGCCGGAAACGCAGGCGTAGTCCTTGTTGCAGGTGAATTGATCGATGGCGCGCTTGGTGCCGTACTCGGTTTCCACCGGCACCACCGAGAGGCAGTTCGACTTGACGCTGCAATCGCCGCAGCCGTCGCAGACCTGTTCGTTGATGAAGACCCGAACGTTCGGGTCGGGGTAGGTGCCGCGTTTGCGCCGGCGGCGTTTTTCGGCAGCGCAGGTCTGGTCATAAATGAGGATCGTCACTCCCGGCGTGTCGCGCAGTTCGATCTGGGTGCGCTCGAGCTCTTCGCGTGCGCGCAGATCGACACCCGGTGCAAAGCCTGGATCGGACCCGTATTTTTCCGGATCGTCAGCCAGCACGATGATGCGTGCCACTCCTTCCGGTTCGAGCTGACGGGTGATCTGCGCCACGCTGAGGGGGCCGTCTACCGGCTGCCCTCCGGTCATGGCGACGGCATCGTTGTAGAGCAGCTTGTAGGTGATGTTCACCCTGGCTGCCACGGCTGCGCGAATCGCCAGCAGGCCGGAATGGTAGTAAGTGCCGTCCCCCATGTTGGCGAAGACGTGATCGACGCCGGCCTGGGCCGCCATGCCCAGCCAGGTCGCACCCTCGCCGCCCATCTGGCTGATCGTCAGTGTATTGCGCCCCATCGATACCGCCATCAGGTGACAGCCGACGCCGGCAAGTGCCTGTGAGCCTTCCGGCACGCGGGTGGACAGGTTGTGCGGACAGCCGGAGCAGAAATAAGGCATGCGCATGAGCGCGAGCTTCGGTTTCGACAGCGCGCGCTCCTTGGCTTCGAGGAAGCCCAGGCGGATACGCATCTGCTCCGAGGTGTGAAAGCGGCCGATGCGTGCCGCCAGCGCGCGTGCGACGATGGTCGGTGTCAGCTCGCCGGTAGGCGGCAGCAGCCAGGCATTGTGGGGAGTGGGCCATTCGCCGCTTTCGTCGAACTTGCCGACGACGCGCGGACGCACGTCATCGCGCCAGTTGTAGAGCATTTCCTTCAACTGGTACTCGATGATCTGGCGCTTTTCCTCGACAACGAGGATTTCCTCAAGTCCTTCGGCGAAGTGGCGTACGCCTTCGGCTTCCAGCGGCCAGGGCATGCCGACTTTGTAGAGGCGCAGGCCGATCTGCGCTGCGGCACGCTCGTCGATACCCAGATCGTCGAGCGCCTGACGCAGGTCGTTGTAGGCCTTGCCGCAGGCGATGATGCCCAGGCGCGGCTGCGGGCTGTCGTAGACAAGATGATTGAGCTTGTTGGCGCGCGCATAGGCCAGGGCGGCATAGATCTTGAACTCCTGCATGCGCCGCTCGGCTGCGAGTTGAGGATCTGGCCAGCGAATATGCACGCCATCGGCCGGCAGTTTGAAATCTTCCGGAATGACGATCTGCACGCGCTGTGGATCGATCTGCACGGTGGCCGAGCTCTCTACCGTGTCCGAGGTGGTCTTCATGGCCACCCAGCAACCCGAGTAGCGCGACATGGCCCAGCCATGCAGGCCAAGATCAAGGTATTCCTGCAGGTTTGCCGGTGCCAGTACCGGAATGCCGTTCGCCGAGAACATGTGCTCGCTCTGGTGTGCGACGGCGGAGGAGCGGGCTGAATGATCGTCGCCGGCGATCAACAGCACGCCACCGTGCTTTGCCGTTCCGGCATAGTTGGCGTGCTTGAAGACGTCACCGCTGCGATCGACGCCGGGCCCCTTGCCATACCACATGGCGAAGATGCCATCGACTTTCGGGTCGGGGAACAGATGCAGTTGCTGCGAGCCCCAGATGGCTGTGGCGGCGAGGTCTTCGTTCACGCCGGGCTGGAAGGTGATGTTGTGTTCTTTCAGATAGTGCCCGGCATCGTGCAGGGCGAAATCCAGGCCACCCAGCGGCGAGCCGCGGTAGCCGGAGATGTAACCGGCGGTGTTCAGTCCGGCGGCGCGGTCACGTGCATGTTGCAGGATCGGCAGGCGCGCCAGGGCCTGGACGCCGGTGAGAAAGACACGGCCTTCTTCGAGGCGATATTTGTCTTCGAGCGAGACATTGGCAAGCATGACGACTCTCCTCCTGCGGCATTTCAGGCCGCTGGCTGCAGACCGCGTCGGAGGGGCGTCCCTCCGCGCGGATTGTTGTGTGCTGAAGCTCCCTTAGTCTTTGACCAGGACGAACTTGCCGTCCTTGACGGTGACCAGAACACGGCCGCGGGCGTCGAAGCCTGAATGGTCCTTGGGCGTGATGTTCATTACACCCTGCGAGACCACCAGATTATGGGTGTTCTCCAGAGCATCGCGCAGGGCCGAGCGGAATTCTGCCGTGCCGGGCTTGGCTTTGGCGGCAGCTGCCGGAATGGCGTGGGCGAGCATCAGCCCTGCGTCATAGACGCCGGCACCGAAGATGGGCGGACGGCTGCCGAACAGTTTTTCATAACCGGTGACGTATTCGAGAGTCGTCTTCTTGGTCGGTGCGCTGTCCGGAATGTCCTCGGGCACCAGCAGCAGCGGACCGACAATCAGCGCACCTTCGACTTTCTTGCCGCCGATCTGGATGAAGGCACCGGTGGCCGAGCCGTGCGTATGGAAGATCGGGCCCTTGTAACCGGCATCGACGAGCTGGCCGTGCGGCAGGGCGGCACCGGCGGCAATGCCGGCAACGAGGATGCCTTCCGGCTTGGCACTGATCAGCTTGGCGACCTGACCGGTGACGCTGGTGTCCTGACGGGAGTAGCGCTCGTTGGCCACGATCTTGATACCGGCCTTCTCGGCCATTGGCGCGAAGGTCTTGTACCAGCTCTCGCCGTAGGGATCGTTGTAGCCGATGAAACCGACGGTCTTCACTGCGCGCTTGTTCATCGCTTCGATGAGTCCTTCGGCGATGACGGCATCACTCGGGTGGGTGCGGAAGGTCCAGCGTTTCTTGTCATCCATCGGCTCGACGATGGCCGTCGTGCCGACCGGCGCCAGCATCGGTGTCCTGGCTTCGGTGAGGAACTGCTGCACACCCATCGCATTGGGTGAGCCGGAGGGGCCGATCATGGCGTCGATCTTGTCTTCGGTGAGCAGCTTTTTGGTGAGCTGTACGCTTTGCGAAGAGTCGCTGGCATCGTCAAAGACGATGTAGTCGATATCGAGGTTGCCGACCTTCTTGGGCAGCATGGCCACTGAATTTTTCTGGGGAATGCCGACGAAGGCGGTTGGTCCGGTGGCCGAGACGATGACACCGATTTTCACCTGCGCCTGTACCTGCATCGAGGCGGCCAATGCCAGTGCGGAGAAAATGCCTGTGATTATTCTGAGTTTCATGTGTGCTCCTCCTGTTGAATGTTCGAATGACTGCGCTTCAATCCTACTGCTTCGAGCCGGTCTTGTCCCTCCTGTCGTGCGTTCAAGCGGTTTTGCTGAAATCGGGCTTGCGCCCTTCCTGGAATGCGCCGATGCCTTCGCGCGCCGCAGCGGTGAGTGCGCTGCGGCCAAAGGCGCGATAGCCTATTTCGAGAGCGGCATTGAGCGAAGATGCTTGCGCAGCATCACGCACGGCCTGTTCGAGAATGTTCATTACCTCGCGCGACAAGCCTTGCCCGGTTGCTGCGATGGCTTCGGTTTTTTCCATGGGTGCCAGTGCAATGGCGCCGCGTGCGATGGGCGAAGGCTGTCCGGCCAGGGCGCTGACGCGTGCCACCGCTGCCCTCATCAGCCCGGGCAGATCCTCGGCAAGCGCATCGATCACACCCAGCTCGTGTGCTTTGGGCGCTTTCAGTTTTTCAGCGCGGCGCAGCATGCCGTGGAAGGTGGTGGCGGCGGCGGGCCAGCGGCGATAGGGCACGACCATGGCACCGATGCCCGGCACGATGCCGAGCGTGATCTCCGGCAGCTGCATCCAGGCGTCCTTCAGCGCGACGATGCCGTGGCAGCGCATCGCCAGTTCCAGACCGCCGCCGAGCGCCATGCCGTTCAGCGCGGCGACCACCGGCTTCTTCATGGCGTCGAGGTGCACCAGCAGGCGCGAGCAGTCGCGTGCGTACTGCGTGGCGGCCTTGGCGTCGCCGAGCATGGAGGGGAAGCGGCCGATGTCGGCGCCGGCGCAGAAGGCGCGCGCACCGTAGCCGGTGAGGACGAAGCCTTTCACTTTGGGGTCATTCTCGAACGTTCGGATGACGGCGAGCACTTCGTCGGTGAGCTCGTCGTGCAGGGCGTTCATCGCTTCTGGACGACGCAGGGTGATGAGCTTGATGCCGTCGCCGATGTCATCGACAAGAACGTGGTGCCGGAACTTGAAGTACTCCGCGTAGGGGCGCTGCGGCCAGGGCATGCCGGGGCGCTCCTTGGCGAGCCGCTGCAGGATGCGACCGGTTTTTTGTTCGCCCAGTTCGCGCATCAGCTCGAGCGGTCCCTTCTTGAAGCCGAGTGCCACGCGGCAGCCCAGGTCGAGATCGGCCGGTTCGCCGATGGCACGGTCGAGGATGTCCACCGACTGCGAGAAGAGGATGCCGAGCAGACGGTCGCGGATCGCCTCTCGCGTTTTGGGCGCGACGTCAACCGTCTTGCCGGGCGCAACCGTGAGCCAGGTGTCGACCGAGCGGAAGACCGGGGCCGGCGTGTAATGCGCGCCTTCCTCCTCGGCCTGCAGGGTGTTGGTCTCGGTGATGATCGGATTGCCGCGGGCGAGGTTGAGCACGAAGAAGGGACCGGCGTGCACGAACTCGGCGGCGACGCTGTCGATCTCGGCGGCGGTGGCATGCCCGAGCAGCATTGCCGCCTCGTTGCACCAGTTGTCGAAGATGCGGTCGAGCATGAAGCAGACGGCATCCGCCGTGACCAGCGGTACCTTGCCGGTCACGCAGAAGAGCCAGCGCAGGTAGTCCACCACGGCGGGGTCGGTCTTTTTCCAGGCGATGACTTCGACGGCCGGATTTCTCCAGGCCGGTGCGAAGAAGTGGGTGACGGTGGCACGGCCCTTGTGTTTCAACCCGGCGAAGATGCGCGCAGCAGGCAGCGAGCTGGTGTTGGAGGTGATCAGCGCATCGGGGCGCACGACGGCCTCCACCTGGGCGAAGATGCGGCGCTTGAGCGATAGGTTTTCGGTGGCCGCCTCGATCACCCAGTCGCAGTCGGCGAGCCGGGCGTAGTCGGTCGTGCCGTGGATGTTGGCGACGACGGCAGTCGCCTGTGCTTCACTCATCTTGTTCCTGGCGACGGCCTTTTTGGCATAGTCCTGGCAGCGCTGCAGCGCCTTGTCGATGGCCGACGGGTTCACGTCGACCAGGGTCAGGCGGATCTGCGGCAGGGCGCTTTTCAGGTAGTAGCCGATGTCCGGGCCGATGGTACCGGCGCCGATGATGGCGACGTGTTTGGGCAACAGGCGGGCGGGCGTGAGGAGCAGCGGATTCTGTGTTGTCATGGTCAGGCAATAATGCGCTCTTGTTGAAGTCGGGAAATCTCTGCGTCCGTGCAGCCGGCCTCCTGCAGCACGGCACGTGTGTGTTCGCCATATCCGGGCGCAAAAGTCAGCGCGGGTGATACGGCGGGCAGATCCACCGCCATCGGCTGCATGCGCACTTCCTTGCCCGAGGGCATGCGGGTGGTGGTCAGCTTGCGTGCCACGGCGTCCATGTCGCGTACGGCGGGAATGTCGTGGATCGGTGCATGCGGAATGGTGGCGCGGCGGAAATCCCCGGCGATCTCGGCGGTCGGATACTTGCGTGTCGCGGCGGCCATGTCGTGATGGATCGCTTCGCGTTCTTCGTGGCGCCCTGCGTTGGTGACGCGTGCAGGTGAGGCGATGCAGGCAAATTTGGGGATTTCAGTGAGGCGTTGCCACTGCACGTCGCTGCCGATGGCCATGTAGATGAAACCGTCCGCCGTCGGATAGACATTGGTGGGAATGAACTTGCGGTGTTCATTGCCGCAGCGGGTGATTTCGTCCGGGCGGCAGTCGAAATCGAGCAGTGGCAAGGTGGTGATCAGCCAGGAGGCGGCGGCCTGTAGCATCGAGACATCGATACGCATGCCGCGGCCGGTTTCGGCACGTTCGGCCAGTGCCAGCATCACGTTGGCGTACACCTCGTCGCCGGCTTTCAGATCGACCAGTGGTACGCCGGAGAGCGTGGGCGGGCCATCGGCTGCACCGGTCAGCTCCATATAGCCGACCATGGCCTGGATCACCGGATCGTAGCCGGGAGCATCCGGATAGTCCGGCCCCATCGCCGAGATACCGGCCCAGATGAGATCGGGCTTGGCAGCGGCGAGCGTTTCGTAGTCGATGCCGAGCTGCTGATAGCGGCGCGGCACGGTGTTGCAGCAGAAGACGTCGACATCGAGTTCCACCAGCAGCTTGCGCAGCAGCGCCTGACCCTGTGGATCCTTCAGGTTGAGCGCGATGGCTTCCTTGCCGACGTTGGGCGCGATGAAATAGGTGCGCCGGTCATCGTCCGCCACCTTGCTGCCGATATAGCGGTTCGGGTCGCCGGGCAAGCCCTTGCCGGCAGGCGTCGACTCGATACGGATGACGCGCCAGCCGAGCTGGGCGAAGCGCAGCGTGGCATAGGGCATCGACAGCGCCTGCTCCATCGATAATACGGTTCTGCGTTTCATCTCGATTCAAAACCTTTCAC
The DNA here is from genome assembly GCA_964607005.1 of uncultured Rhodocyclaceae bacterium. Taxonomy (GTDB): domain Bacteria; phylum Pseudomonadota; class Gammaproteobacteria; order Burkholderiales; family Rhodocyclaceae; genus Desulfobacillus. The sequence goes on along the minus strand of CAZSHO010000003.1, from coordinate 63,741 downwards.
CACCAAGACACCAAGACGCACCAAGAAAACCATGAGAAGGAAGAAATCCTTGTGCTTCCTTGGTGACTTGGTGGTTTGCTTTTTCGTACATGGCTGCTCAATGCGCCGACTTCAGCGCCCGATAGACCTTTTCCGGCGTGAAGGGCAGCGCCATGATCCTCACGCCCGTGGCGTTGTAGATGGCGTTGGCGGTGGCCGCGGCGATGCAGATCGACGGCGCTTCGCCGACACCCTTGGCACCTTGCGGGCCTTCGCCGTCCATGGTCTCGATGTAATGCACATCGATCGCCGGGATTTCCGGTGCGGTCACCAGCTTGTAATCGCGGAAGCCGAGATTCTTGATCACACCGTTTTCAACAATCATCTCTTCGGTGATGGCATAGCCCTGTCCCATGATGATGCCGCCCTCGATCTGTCCCTCAAGGCCGAGCCGGTTGAGGATGCGCCCGACATCATGGGCGCCGGTGACCTTGACGAGGCGCACGATGCCGGTGTCGGTGTCGACCTCGATTTCGACCACCTGCGTGGCCCAGGCATAGGCGGCGGAGACGTCGCCCTTGAAGTGCTTGTCCTGGTGCTTGGAGGGCGGTTCGTAGTAGAAAGAGGTGACCACCAGCTCGGCCTTGTCGGAAAAGTGCAGCTGGCGCAACAATTTGGGCAGGGACATCACGACCTTGCCGGATTTTTCCTCGACGATCTGCCCCGCGCGCAGATCGAGCCCGGCAGCGGCGAGACCGGCCATCTTGGCGGCGGCCTCGAGAATCTTGCTACGCGCTTTTTTCGCTGCGCCGATCGCCGAGTTGCCGGCGATGAAGGTGGTGCGCGAGGCGTGTACGCCGACGTCCCAGGGTGTGATTTCGGTGTCGTTGTTGATGACGCGCACCGAAGAGAGCGGCACGCCGAGTTCCTCGCAGACCAGCTGGGCCAGCACTGTCTCCGAGCCCTGGCCGATTTCCGAAGCGCCGGTGATCAGCGTGATCGAGCCGAAGTCGTCCATCTTGAGGATGGTGCCGCAACCGTCGGACGGGTAGATCTTGGCGCCACCACCAACGTGCAGCATGGAGGCCATGCCGATGCCGCGTTTGAGGTGCCCCGCCGTTTTCCGTGCGGCGATGTTGGCGTCGTGCTTGGCGAGAAAATCGCTTTTCTCGGCCGCCACCGTCAGGCATTGCTTGAGGCCACAGGTTTTGAAATGCATGCCTTGCGGCGTCACTTCACCCGGCTCCTGGGCATTTTTCAGGCGGAAGGCGAGCGGGTCCATGCCGACGGCTTCGGCCATCATGTCCATGTGCTGTTCGACGGCAAAGGTCGTCTGCAGGTTGCCATAACCACGGAACGAACCGGCGTAGGGGTTGTTCGTATAGACCGCCTTGGTGTGGTAGAGGCAGTGCGGCACGCGATAGAGCGAGGAGATGGTCTGCATCATGACGAAGGGGGTCGTCGCGCCCCACGAGGTGTAGGCACCGTTGTCGTGCAGAGTCGTTGCCGTACGAAAGGTCAGGGTGCCATCCTTCTTGCAGCCCGAGCGCAGGGTGAGCAGCACCGGCTGGCGTGTTGGCGAGGCGAGAAACTCCTCCTCGCGCGTGAACAACAGCTTGACCGGACGACCGGTGGCCTTCGCCAGGAACACCGTGATCGGCTCGAACGGATAGATGTCGAGCTTGGAGCCGAAGCCGCCGCCGATGGGAGGCTGGATGATGCGGATGCGTGCCGGATCCATGTCGAGGATTTCGGCGAACTCGCGTTTGTGCAGGAAAGGCACCTGGGTGTTCGAGTACATCAGCAGGTTCCCTGAGGAATCGAACTCGGCGATGATGCCGGACACGCCCATGCAGCAGTGCGTGACGTAGTGAAGCGAGAAGGTGTGCTCGAGCACCACGTCCGACTCGCGTTCGCCGGCCGCCACATCGCCCTGCTCGTAGTCGAAGGTCATCGCGATGTTGTCGGGCTTGCCGCGGTAGGCAATGCTCTGCGCCGGTTTCAGATGGTCGTGTTTCGCGCTGGCACCATGCGGTTCGGGATGGATCAGTGGTGCGCCCGGCTTGAGCGACTCACGCGGATCGGAAACCACCGGCAGGTCTTCGTACTCGACCTTGATCAGTTTGAGTGCCGCTTCGGCGATGGCTTCCGATTCGGCGGCCACGGCGGCGATCTCGTCACGCAGACTGCGTACGCGGTCGGTTTTCAGCGGGAAGTGATCCTTGGCCACGCCGATCGGGCGCTGATAGGGCACATCCGCTGCAGTGAGGACGGCATGGACGCCGGGCAACGCCCGGGCCGCCGAAGTGTCGATGGATTTTATCTTTGCATGGATGCGCGCAGAGCGCAGGATCTTGCCGTAGAGCTGACCGGCGAGATTCAGGTCATGGATGTAGCGGGTCTTGCCGCCGGCTTTCTCGGGAGCATCGAGCTTGGTGATGCGTTTGCCGATAAGCGAGTCGCGTTGAATGGTTTCCTGCATGTTGATTACTCCTTGCTCGCGTTCTCGATGGCATCGATGATCTTGACGTATCCCGTGCAGCGGCACAGGTTGCCTTCGATGCCGCGCTGGATTTCTTCCCGGCTCGGGTGCGGATTCTGACGGATCAGCTGATGCGCCTGCATGACCATGCCCGGCGTGCAGAAGCCGCACTGGACGGCTCCGGCCTCGACAAAGGCCTTCTCGATCTTTTGTCCGATCGGATCCTCGGCCATGCCCTCGATGGTGGTGACCTGGCGGCCTTCACACTCTACGGCGAAGAGCAGACAGGAATTCAACGATATACCGTCGAGCTGGATGGTGCAGGCACCGCATTCGCCCTCGCCGCATCCGTATTTGGTGCCGGTGAGGCCGGCCGCCGTGCGGATCATCTCGAGTGCGCTCATCTGCACCGGCACCGTCACGCGGGTCGGCACGCCGTTCAGGGTGAATTCAATGGTTCGTTGCGACATCTTCGAGGATCCTCATGGTCATGTTGTGAATCATCTCCTTGCGGTACCAGGCGCTAGCGCGTACATCGGAGATGGGATGCACTTCGTCCTGTGCCGCCCTGGCGGCCGCGGCGATGGTGCCGGTATCGAGCTTCTTGCCTTCGAGGGTCTGTTCGGTGGCGCTGCCGCGCACCGGCGTGGGTGCCACGGCACCGAAGGCAACGCGCACGTCAGAGAAAACACCGTTCTTCAACACGCCGCCGATGCCGATGGAAATGGCGGAAATGTCCAGTGCCGGACGTGTGCCGAATTTGTGAAAGCGGGCGACAAATCCCTTCGCCGGCACAGGTATCAGCACGGCACTGAGCAGCTCGGCTTCGGCCAGGCGTGTCTTGCCCGGACTGATGAAAAATTCCGTCAGCGGCATGCAGCGGCGGAACAGCACGTCATCCGGTTTGGAGACGAGTTCCACTTCGGCACCCAGTACCAATAACGGCACCAGCGTGTCGCCGGCGGGCGAGGCATTGCAGATATTGCCGCCAAGGGTGCCGGCGTTGCGAATTTGTGCGCTAGCAAAATGATCGGCGGCGCTGACGAGCAAGGGCAGGTGGGTGCGCACCAGCGGATCTGCCATCAGTTCGGCAATCGTCGTCAGCGCACCGATGCGGATTTTCCCGCCTTCCTCGCGCACGCCGCGCAATTCCGGAATGCGGCGGATGTTCATCAGGGTGCGTTTGAATTTAACGCGCCCGGCATTCGACTGGGGCATCAGGTCGGTGCCGCCGGCGAGGATGGTGACTTCGCCCAGTTCCTGCAATTGTTCCACTGCCTGGTCCAGGCTGGTGGGTGCGACGTAGTTTTCGAGTGCGCTCATGGATCGTTACCTTGAAAAAACAAACTCTTTGTTCGTGAAGGGCGCGAAGGGACAAAGAGCGCACAGGAAAACCGTTGCAGAACGTTTTTGCGCTTTTTGTGTCTTTGCGTTGAAAGCGGTTTCCATACTCAAAACCTGATCGGCTCCTGGTAGCGGCCGAATATCTTCACCATCTCCTGGGTCATTTCGCCGACGGAGGCGTAGGCCTTGACAGCCTCGACGAGCGCCGGCATGACATTGCGTCCGGCAGTCGCGTCGCTGCAGAGCCGCGCCAGCGCCTGAGCGACGCGGACCGGATCGCGTTCGGCGCGCACTTTGTCGAGCGAGGCGATCTGGGCGCGGGCGTCCTCTTCCTTGTAGGGATGAAATTCGACCGGATGGTCTTCTTCCTTTTCATTGCGATAACAGTTGACGCCGACCTTCGGGAATTTGCCCGATTCGATATCGCGCTGCATGTTGTAGGCCTGCGCCGAGACCTTGGACTGGATGGCACCGGTGGACACCATCTGGACAATGCCGCCCTGGGCGTCGACCTCGGCCATGATCTCTTCCATTTTCTGGCGCATCTGGTTGGTCAGGGTCTCGACGTAATAGGAGCCGGCCAGCGGGTCCACCGTTTCGGTGAGGCCCATTTCCTTGATCAGCAGTTGCATGGTGCGCAAGGAGATGCGCGCCGAGTACTCGGTGGGGATGGTGTAGGCCTCGTCATACGAACACAGCGCCATGGTCTGCGTGCCGGAGAGCGCCGAGATCAGCGCGTAGTAGGCGCCGCGCACGATGTTCACCTCGGGCTGCTCGAAAGTCAGTCCGCCGCCGCCGCCGGCGGCGATCATGCGCAGCCACATCGAGCCGGGCTTCTCGGCGTTGTACTGCTCCTTCATGATCTTCGCCCACAGGCCGCGGCCGGCGCGGAACTTGGCCACCTGCTCGAAGAGGTTGCCGAAGATGTTGAAGTTGTAGGAGAGGCGCCCGGCGAACTCGTCGACGTGCAGGCCGCGCCGGATGACGTCGTCGGCATAGGCCTTGGCGATGCAGAAGGCGTAGGCCATTTCCTGTGCCGGATTGGCGCCCGATTCGCGGATGTGATAGCCGCACACCGAGACCGGACTGTATTTGGGTGCGTGCTCGGCGCAGTACTCGATGGTGTCGCCAACCAGGCGGATCGAGGGCTCGACCGGGAAGATCCAGGTGCCGCGGCCGATGAATTCCTTGAGGATGTCGTTTTGCGCCGTACCGCGCAGCTGCTTGATGTCGTAGCCGCGTTTTTCCGCCATTGCCAGGTACATGGCAATGGCGATGGCCGCCGCGCCGTTGATGGTCATCGAGACAGTGATCTTGTTCAGGTCGATGCCGTCGAAGGCGATCTCGAAGTCGCGCAGGGTGTCGACCGACATGCCGACGCGGCCGATCTCGCCGGCAGCCAGGGGGTCGTCGGAGTCGAGGCCGATCTGTGTGGGCAGGTCGAAAGCGACATTGAGCCCGGTCTGGCCGTTGGCGATGAGGTACTTGAAGCGCTGATTGGTGTCGGCCGGATTGCCAAAGCCGGCGTACTGGCGCATGGTCCACGGCTGCTTGCGGTACATCAGGCGGTGAATGCCGCGCGTGAAGGGGTATTCGCCCGGCTCGCCGAGCATGGTCAGGCCGCCGCTCGCCTCGACATCGGCGGCGGTGTAGAGCGGCTTGACCTCGATGCCGGATTCGTTGACGACCGGTTTCAGTTCGTCTTTGGCCCTGTCGTTCATGCCGCCCTCCGTAGAGCCGTCTCAAGGTGGGCGGACGCCCCCGCGGGGGGCAGCGAACATATGTGAGCGTGGGGGTTCATTTGACGTGTTCCCGGATGTAATCGACGATGGCGTCGAGCTTGGTGCCCGTCGGGAAGATGCCCGTAAAGCCGAGCTGACGCAGGGCGTCGTGGTCCTGTGCGGGCAGATTGCCGCCGATCACCCACAGCTTGTCCTGTAATTGATTGGCTTCCAGCAGCGGCTTGAGTTTGGTGCAGAAAGGGATGTGTGAGCCGGCGAGGCTGGAGAGTGCGATGACATCGACGTCTTCGTCGAGTGACATGCGGGCGACCGCCTCCGGTGTCTGGCGCAGGCCGGTGTAGATGACCTCCATGCCGGCGTCCATGAGGGCACGCACGACGACTTTCGCGCCCTGGTCGTGGCCGTCGAGGCCCGGCTTGGCCAGCAGGACTTTTATCCGTCGCTGATTCATGGACCTTCCCTCCATCCCTTTGCCCGGGGAAGGGGGTGAGAGATGCCTGCCCCCCGGCCCCCTTCCCGGGGAAGGGGGTGGTCGGCTGCGGTGCGGCGCCGTGTTGCCAGCACTGACTTTTGTTTCATCATGACGTGACTTCCTTGGCAATGATGAGTTTGAGAATTTCGCTGGTGCCGCCGCCGATCAGCGTGAAGCGTACGTCGCGCAGGTAGCGCTGTACCGGGTATTCCATGGCGAAGCCGTAGGAAGCCAGCACGCGGGCGGCCTGGTCGCAGATGCGCGCCGCGGTCTCGGTGGCGTTCAGCTTGGCCATGGCAGCTTCCTTGTGGTGCGGGCGGCCGGCGTCATGCAACCAGGCGGCGTAGTGCACCAGATGCTTTGCCGCCTCCAGCTCGGTGGCCATCTCGGCCAGCTTGAACTGGATGGCCTGGTAGCGGTTGATCGGTTTGCCGAACTGCTTGCGCTCGGCGGCGTAGCGCACCGCCTCATCGAGCGCGGCCTGTGCCACGCCGAGGCCCATGGCGCCGGTGATGATGCGGATCTCGGCCAGTGTCTTCCTCAGGTGGCTCTCGCCGTCACCTTCTTCGCGCGACAGGCGGTGGCTGTCGGGGACGAAGCATTCGTCGAAGGCGACTTCCGCGGTGGGCAGTGCCCACACGCCCATCTTGTGAATCTCGCGCCCGACGATGAGGCCCTTGAAGGATTTCTCGACGAGGAAGATGGTGAGCTTTTTCTCTTCACCGGCCCTGGCGAAGACAGTGAAAAAATCGGCCAGCGGCGCCGAGGTGATCCAGGTCTTCTGGCCGTTGATGACATAGCCGCCCTCCACCTTCAGGGCGCTGGTGGCGATCGAACCGAGGTCGGAGCCGGCGTTCGGTTCGGTCATGCAGATGGCACCGATCTTCTCGCCGCGCAGGGCCGGCTTGAAGAGGCGTTCCACGATGTCAGCGTTGCCGAGCATGTGCAGGAACTTGGTGCCCATCAGGGATTGCATGGCCACCGCGCCGGCGAGCGACATCGAGCCGCGCGCGATTTCGGCCAGCGCGAGGGAAAATTCGGTGAGCGCCAGGCCGGAGCCGCCAACGTCTTCCGGATAGCGCATGCCGAAAAAGCCGAGCTCGGCGAGCTCCTGGAAGAGGGCGCGCGGAAAGGCGCGCGCCTCGTCGAGCGCCGCCGCCTGCGGCGCGATGCGCTCGTCGCAGAAACGCGCGAAGGTGTCGCGGATCTGGCGCTGCTCGTCGGTCAGGTCGAAGTTCATTTAAGACCTTTCACCACCAAGGCACCAAGGACACCAAGGAAAGGCAAATTGAGCTTTGGTTTTCTTGGTGCATCTTTGTGTTCTTGGTGTCTTGGTGGTTAATGCTGTTCACTGCAGTTCAGCCTCGGCCATGCCATAGTCGCGCAGCGCCGCCTCTTTCGAGATGACGCCATTTCTTACTTCTTCACGCAGCACCTTGCGGCTGCGTTTTTTCGGGTCGCCGTAGCCGCCGCCGCCGCTGGCGACCTGGTGATACACCGTGCCTTTGGGTACACCGGTGATGAGATCCTTGTTCCTGGGCACCACGGTCTTGCCGTCCGGATAGTGCAGGCGGATGAAGTTGAGGCCGGCCTCCTTGCCGCCGAACAGACCGAAGGCCGGCTCGAAGTCGCCATCGCCGAAGGTAACGAGCTGGGTGTCTTCGGAGCCGATCTCGAAAATCGTTTCCACACCGAGGCCGCCACGCCATTGTCCGGCGCCGGCCGAGTCGATGAGCAGTTCGTGCTTGATGAGACGATGCGGTGTCTGCTGCTCGAACATTTCATAATCCTGATCGAGCACACCGCCGGAGGCGTCGATCATGCCGATATGATCGTAGCCGTCCATGCCGAGCATGGCACCGGAGCCACCTTTGAGGCCCATGAAGCCGATGTCGACGTACTGCTCGTTCTTCTCCGGATCGGTACCGGTGGTGAGCGAGCACAGCAGGTTGTTCCAGCCGGCAGTGACACGATCCGGCATCACCGGTCCGAGTGCGCGCTGGATGGCGTCGGCATTGGGTGGGCAGAGGTGGTTGCCGAAGGTGGTGGCCTTCGGATAGGCGGCGTTGAGGATGGTGCCCTCGGGGATGACGATCTCGATGGGCTGGATCATGCCTTCGTTGTGCGGGATGTCCGGATTGACCATCTGCAGGAGTGTCAGGATGGTGGCCGAGGCACTCGAGGTGAAGGTGCCATTGACGAAGCCGTTGGTCTGCGCATCGGTGCGTGAGTAGTCGAACTTGATCGACTTGTCCTTGACTTCGATGTCGACGCGGATGGTGAATTTGCTGCCCTCGTGACGGCCGTCGTAGTAGACATAGCCCTCGCCGCTGTATTTGCCGTTGGGGATCTTGGCGATCTCGGCTTCCATCATCTTGCGCGTGGCTTCGAAGAGCGCCTGCTTGTGCGCCTCATAACTCTCCAGGCCATATTTGTCGAGGAGTTCGAGCAGGCGCCGCTCGCCGACGGTGCAGGCGCCCATCTCCGCTTTCATGTCGTGCTGCACGATGTCGAGGCGGATGTTGGCGAAGATCAGGTTCCAGACGTCCTTGCGCAGCTTGCCCTTCTCGACCACCTTGACCGGCGGGATGCGCAGCGCCTCCTGCCAGACCTCGACGGCGTTCGGGTTGTAGCCGCCGCGCACGTTGCCGCCGATGTCGGCCTGGTGGCCCTTGACGGCGGTCCATGCGACCAGCTTGCCGGAGTGGAAGATCGGCTTGTACACGGCGACGTCGTTGTTCTGGTTGCCGAGGCTGAAGACGTCGTTGTGAAAAATCACGTCACCCGGATGCAGGTCGTCACCGAAGTAGTCCTTGATGTACTTGCACACCGGCGCCAGCGAGAAGGCGAGGATGGGCAGGTTTTCGGTCTGCTCGAGCATGTTGCCCTCACCGTCGTAGAGGCCGGTGACGTAGTCCTTGGCTTCGCACAGGATTGGTGAGCGTGTGGTCTGTTCCATCGAGATGCTCATCTCGTCGGTGATGGACTTGAAGGTCCGTGCATAGACGGACAACAGAATCGGGTCAATCTTGGCAGTCATGCAGCCTCCGATGGGCAAAAGTCAGTGCTGGTGAGACGGCGGGAAAACACCTGCGCTACGGGGAGCGCAAACAAATACCCTGCGTTTCCTGTGCCGGAAGAAGTTCGCCTCATATCGTGGCTCCTTCCCGGGCAAGGCAGGACTGGACGAGGTCTGTACGCCCCTTGCGGTAAAGGGCGAAGGAGCCATAGGTGTCGACCACACCATCGAAGGAGGCGCCGACGAAGATGGCGGTGGTCTCCTCCTCGACCATGGCCGGTCCTTCGATGCGGTTGCCGCGGCGCAGCTTGTGGCCGTCGTAGATCGGCACTTCGCGGAAGGCCTTCTCTTCCGGAATGTAGACCGGACGCCGGCCCTTGAGCGCACCCGAGGCGTCCTCGCCCGCCCAGGACTCCTCCTTGTAGGCGGGCCTGTCGGTCGCACCGATCGACTGCACGCGCACGTTGATGATCTCCACCGGCGTGTTCTCCTGCTCGAGCGAGTAACCGTAGAGGCGGTTGTGTTCGGCGTGGAAGAGGTGGGCGATGGCGGCGACGTCGTGCCGGTCGATCAGTTCGCGCGGCACCAGGAAGGAGACCTCGTGATACTGCTTGATGTAGCGGCAGTCAAACTTGATGTCATGACGGCGGCGGTTTTCCGGGATGCGCTCCTCGGTGAGCTGGCGGGCACCTTCGGCCGACATTTCGTCAAGCATGGCCGTCAGGCGTGGCCAGTCGATGGCTTCCAGACGTGCGACGAAGGTACGCACGAAGTCGTGCTTCAATTCGCTCATCAGCATGCCAAAGGCGCACAGCACGGAGGACTCGCGCGGCACGACCTGGAAGGGAATTTCCAGCTCGTCGCAGATCAGGCAGGAGTGGATCGGACCGGCGCCGCCGGCCGGGATGTAGGGAAACTCGCGCGGGTCGAAGCCGCGCTTGATGGTCACTTCGCGCACACCTTGCGCCATGTTGTTGCAGGCGACGCGGTACATGCCGGCGGCGGCCTCCTCGATGGAAAGGCCCATCGGCCTGGCGATGTGGGTTTCGATGGCGCGGCGCGCGGCGGCCAGATCGAGTTTCATCTTGCCACCGGCAAAGTAGCCCGGATCGAGGTAGCCGAGCACGACGTTGGCGTCGGTGGTGGTGGGCAGCTCGCCGCCCTTCATGTAGCAGGCAGGGCCGGGATCGGCGCCGGCACTTTGCGGACCCATGCGCAGGAGGCCGCCCTCGTCGAGCCAGCCGATCGAGCCGCCGCCTGCGCCAATGGTGTGGATGTCGAGCATCGGCAGGGCGATCTTGTGGCGGGCGATCTCGCCGTCGTTCTTGATCATCGGGCTGCCCACGGCCACCGAGGCTTCGAAGCTGGTGCCGCCCATGTCAGTGATGATGCATTTGTCCTGATTGTGGGAGCGCACATAGAATAATCCTGCGCCCGGCCCGCCCGCAGGCCCCGAGAGCAGGGTCAGCGCCGCTTTTTCGCGGGCAAGTTGCGGCGTGATGACGCCGCCGTTCGACTGCATGATGAGCAGCAGACCCTTGAAGCCGATGCCCTTGAGGCGGCCGACGAGCTGGTCGAGATAGTGGTTGAGCTTGGGCCCGACATAGGAGTTCAGAGCCGTCGTGCTGACGCGCTCGTAGAAACGGATCGAGGGCAGCAGGTCGGTTGACACCGACAGATAGGCTTGCGGCATTTCCTTCTTCACGATGGCCGCTGCGGCCTGTTCGTGGGCCGGGCTGGCGAAGGAATTCATGAAGCAGATGGAAACCGCCTGGACGCCCTCGCGTTTGAAGAGGGCGATGGCCTCGCGCACCTGATCAAGGTCGAGCGGTGTGACTTCGCGGCCGGCGCGATCGAGGCGACCCTTGATGCCGATGCGCAGATAGCGTGGTACCAGCGGGGTCACGTTGGCATAACGATTGTTGTACTGCTCCTCGCGGATGCCGCGGCGCATTTCCAGTGCATCACGCACGCCTTCGGTAGTGAGCAGTGCCGATTTGGCGCCGGTATGTGTCAGCGTGGCGTTGGTGGTGACCGTGGTGCCGTGCACGATGGTATCGATGCGGGGTGCGAAGGCCTCCAGCGTCAGCGGCGGGTTTTGCGCGGCGGCGATGTCGGTGAGTCCATTGACGACCGCGATCGAGGGATCGGACGGCGTGGAGAGCGATTTGAAGATCGCCGGCTGTGCGCCATCCTGCGTGACGACAAAGTCGGTGAAGGTGCCGCCAACGTCGATTCCAATTTTCAGTGCCATGTGGGCTCCATTTTTCGTGATGGCTTTCTATGCTGCGGAGGCATGCCGGACCAGCTGGCGCAGCTCTTCCTTGCGTACCTTGCCCAGGGCGGTCTTCGGCAGTGTTTCGACAAAAACCACGTCCTTGGGATGCTTGAAGCGCGCCAGGCGTCCGTCGAACAACCTGAGGATGGTGGCCGTATCCGGGTGGTGTCCGGGTCTGGGCACGATGACGGCGACGGCGATCTCGCCCCAGCGTTTGTCGGCGCGACCGACGACGGCCGCTTCAAGGACGTCATCGGATTGAATCAACACATTCTCCAGCTCGGCCGGATAGATGTTTTCTCCGCCCGAGATGATCATTTCTTTCTTGCGGCCAACGACAGTGAGAAAACCCTCCTCATCGAGCCAGCCCATGTCGTCACTGCGATACCAGCCGTTGCTGAAGGCGGCTTCGGTTGCCTGCGGGTTGCGCCAGTAGGCGGAAAACAGGTTGCGTCCCTTGATGAGGATTTCGCCGCTCTGGCCGGCCGGCAGTTCCGTCTCGTCGGGACCGACGATGCGCAGCCGGCAGTGCAGGGCGGCGCGGCCGGTCGAGCCTACCTTGCGCTGCGCTTCATCACGCTTGAGATAGGCGGCGACCGGGCAGGTTTCGGTCGCGCCATAGACCTGGGTCACCGGTATGCCACGCGCGTGGATCGCTTCGATGATGCGCACCGGCACGATCGAGGAGCCGATGCTGATCATGCGCAGACTCGACAGATTGGTGCCGGCCCAACGCGGACTGGCAATCATCATGTCGGCCACGGCAGGGACGATGAGCGTCAGGCTGATCCGCTCGCGTCCGATCGCCTCGAGGGCGGCTTCCGGCTCGAAGCGCGGGTGTAGCACGACTGTGCAGCCGGTGCGCAAGGCCGGTGTGGTCTGGATATTGAGACCCCCCACATGAAACATCGGCAGGAGCGTGAGCACGCGATCATCTGCCGTCATGGCATGCATGTCGACGCTGTTGTCGGCATTGGCATCGATGGCGTCCTGGGTGAGGACGACCCCCTTGGGTTTGCCGGTCGAGCCGGAGGTGTAACAGATCAGGAGCGGCGTGCCGGCACCGATGGATGCATCGGGGGGAACCGGAATGGCCCCAGCGAGAAAATCATTCCATTCCTGCCAGCCATCGATGTGGCTGCCCAGACTGATAAGCCGGACTGCGTCCAGATCGCTGCGCAGCGTGTCGGTCTGTTCGAGGTAAGGCGCCTCCACCACCAGAACACCGGGCGGACAATCGTCGAGCATCTGCTTGTGCTCGGGCGCAGCGAGGCGCCAGTTGAGCGGCATGAACAGGGCGCCCAGGCGGGCACAGGCGAAGAACAGGGCCAGCATCTCCGGAGTGTTGCAACCCAGGTAGGCGACGCAGGCGCTGCGGCGGATGCCAGCGGCAGCGAGCGCACCGGCGCTGTGTTCGATCAGTGCAGCGAACGCCCGGTAGCTCAGATCGTGCCCGCCATAGCGGATCGCGCATTTGTCCGGCGTTGCCGCCGCGTGCCGGTCGATCCACTGTGCTATGTTCATTTCCTCCTCCGTCGATGCCGGCGTTATCGGTTGCCGGTCACCTCGATGACGACGGCCATGGCCGTATCACCGGCAGCACAGCCGGTGAACAAGCCCCAGCCGCCGCCGCGCAGGGCAAGCTCTTCGATCACTTCAATGATGGCGCGCGTGCCCATTGGCGCCTGCGGATGTCCCCAGACGAGCGAGCAGCCGAAGTTGTTCATGCTGTTCAGATCGGCGCCGGTCTCGCGTGCGAAGAACAGATCGTTGACGGCAAACGGGTTGTGCGTCTTGATGACGGCCAGATCCTTGATTGTCTTGCCGGCCTGCGCCAGGGCCTGGCGTGCGGCAGGCAGGGTGGCCTCCGGCATGTAGGCAAGCGGTGCGCGGGAGAGGCCAAAGCCGTGCAGGCGCACGGCGATCTTCGGATCACGCGACAGTTCGCGAGCTTTGGCTGCCGTCGTGACGATGATGCCGGCGTTGCCGTCGGCCGGATGGGTCTGATCGCCGAAGGTGACCGTGCCGCCTTCCATGACCGGCTTGAGTTTTGCCAGACCTTCCGGTGTCGATTGGTTGAGTCCTTCGTCGCCTTCGAGCGTGGCGATGGTTTTCTTGAAGTTCGGTGCCGGGACGTCGAAGGGCAGGGTCATGAAGCGCCTGAGGAAGGCAGAGTTGTTGGCGAGCGCGTCACGATATTGCGCTTCACGCCGTAGCACCACCTCATGCTGTTGCGCCGTGGTGAAGCCGTGTTTCCTGGCAACGTTCTCGGCCGTCTGCAGCATCGAGTGGTGGCCGAGCGGATCGTAGCCGAAGTTCTCCATCACCCAGTCTTCGGACGTGCCGGTACCGCCCGGGCCCTTCGGATTCGGGTAGTAGAGGTGCGGGCCGTTCGATGTGCGATCACAATTGACGACCAGCGCCGTACTGGCAAGACTGACTTCTATCTCCTGTGTTGCGGCAAGCAGGGTGCGCACACCGGTGGCGCAGGCCTGCATCAGCGTCGGCCCGCCCGCCTGTGCGGCACCGACGAGGCCGGTCAGCCAGGGAAGGCCGTAGAAGGAATGTTTCTGCGGCACGGAGAAGCCGAGTGCGCCGTAGTCGATGATTTTCGGATCGATGTTGCGCTTGCCCAGTTCGCTTTTCGCAACGTGGGCGGCGAACTCGATGCTGTGCAGGTTGGCGAAGCTGCCCTGCCAGCGGGCGAAGGGCGTGCTCCAGTAAGCGCCATAGGGAATTTCCGCTTTGTAGGTCATGTGCTCAGCCTTCCTTGTCAAGCCCGGTGGCGGCGATGAAGCAGCGCTTTGCCTCGGCGAGGTGGTCGCGCATGGCAAGCGCAGCGGCTTCACCGTTGCCGGTTGTCAGTGCCGCCGCAATGCGGCGCAGGCCATTGATGACGATGCCGCGGATGTCGGCGTCATCAAGGGTCAGTGCGCGGATACGCATCATGTGGTCAGCATATTGTTCGATCGCCTTGACCATGCGCCGGTTGGGCACGAGGGCAATCCAGCCGTTGCGAAAGCGGATGTTGGCCTCGCGGAAGGTGGCGGCATTCCCGGCCTTGTAGGCGGCTTCGGCATCGTTGAGAGCCTGATCGAGAGAGGCGTGGATTTTTTTATCCGTCGTGAACTCGGCCACGCGGCGCAAGGCCGCAGGCTCGAGGAGAAAACGGACTTCATAGATATCCTCGACGTCCTGCAAGGTGAGTTCCGGCACAATGAAGCTGCGGCCATCGGAGGCGAGCAGGCCTTCGCTTGCCAGACGCGTCAGCGCCTCACGTACCGGGGTGCGCGAGACGCCGAGCTTTTCGGCCAGTTGCACTTCCTGGAGCGGTTGGCCGGCAATGATGGTGCCGTCGCGAAGATGGCTGCGCAGCGTTTGATAGACCTGATCGCCCAGGGCAATGGGGCGTTGGAGCGGCTTGAGGGTCGTTCCGGATGTCACCATGCGTTGTTCTCCGTAGCAGGAAGGATGGATCGGGCTGATCCTGTACGGTGGATACTGTATACATTCATTTTGTGCATGTAAAGACATTTCAGGACGTATTGCCTTACCGGTTTTCGCGCAAGCGGAAACGCTGCAGTTTACCGGTTTCGGTTTTCGGCAATTCTGTAACAAAGGAAATGCTGCGCGGATATTTATACGGGGCAATCGATGCCTTGACGTAGTCCTGCAACTCCTTTGTGAGTTGTGCCGATGCCGTCACTTCCTTGCGCAGGACGATGAAGGCCTTGACCAGTTGGCCGCGCTCGTCGTCGGGCACACCGATGACGGCACATTCTTCAACCGCCGGGTGCATCAGCAGAGCGCCTTCGACTTCCGGGCCGGCGATGTTGTAGCCGGCGGAGATGATCATGTCGTCGGTACGTGCCTGATAGAAGAAATAACCGTCTTCATCCATCCGGTATGCGTCTCCAGTGAGATTCCAGCCGTCCTGCACATAGTTCTTCTGGCGCTCATCGGCCAGATAGCGGCAGCCCGTCGGCCCTTTGACCGCAAGCCGCCCGACGGTTCCGGCGGGCACCGGTTTGCCTTCGTCATCGACGATGCGTGCCTGATAACCCGGGATGGCATAGCCCGTAGCGCCACGGCGCACGGATTCCGGCGTGTGCGAGATGAAGATATGGATCATTTCGGTGGAACCGATGCCATCGATGATTTCGATGCCGGTTGCCTGTTTCCACAACTGGCGGGTCGCATCCGGCAGCGCTTCGCCGGCGGAGACGCATTTTTTCAGGCTGGAGAGGTCGTAATCTTTCACCAGGCCGGCCATCTGACGCCAGAAGGTCGGTGCGGTGAAGCAGATCGTGGCGCGGTAGTCCTGGATGGTCTGCAACAGCGAGTCGGGCATCAGCTTCTCGATCAGCACGGTCGAGGCGCCCTGCCGCAGGGGAAAGCAGAGCATGCCGCCCAGCCCGAAAGTAAAGGCAATCGGTGGTGTCCCGCAAAAAATGTCATCAGCCTGCGGTTTGAGCGTCGAGTGCGGAAAGCAGTCGCACATGGCAATGACATCACGATGGAAGTGCATGGTGCCCTTGGGCTGGCCGGTCGTGCCGGAAGTAAAGGCGATCAGGGCGACATCGTCGAGGGCAGTTTCGATGTTGTTGAAAACTGCCGGCTTGCTTTCGAGCAGTGTTTCGAGAGAATCGGTTCCGTCCTGATTGAAATAGAGCGTGCGTTTCAATTCAGGACACTGAGCTTGCGCAAGGGCCATTTCTTCGGCCAGCCGGCCATCACACAGAGCGAGTGAGACCTTTGCCTTGTCGATAATGGCCTTGAGTTCCTTGGCGCGCAAGAGCGGCATGGTGGCGACAGCGACGCCGCCGGCCTTGATCACGGCAAACCAGCAGGCTGCCATCATGCGGTTGTTCGGGCCACGCAGCAGAACACGATTGCCTGGCACGAGCTTCAGTTCGTCGTGCAGGACGTGTGCGATGCGGTTGGAGTGCTCCAGTAGCTCACGATACGTCCAGCTGCCTTGCGGACTGCGCAGCGCGACACGATCGGCATGGCCGGTCTCGACCATGCGATCGAGCAGTTCCACCGCACAGTTCAGTTGATCCGGGTAGCGCAGTTCGGGCAGGTCAAAGCGCAGCTCCGGCCACTGATTTTCAGGCGGCAGATTGTCCCGGCTAAACGTATCGATGTGAGCAGTCGTGGCCATTTGTCCGCAGATCGATGTGATCAGATCCGGCAACCCAGGCGGTAACCTTCATGAATGGCCTGGTCGAGGCCACGCGGCACGGTGGCGTCTCCGGTGCCATGCAATTCGTCGATCAGCCACTGGAATTCATAGAAAAGATCGTGATTGGCCTTGCGAGGGCTGGAAATGAGCACGCTGTCGCAGGGGATGAATTTTTCTTCGCCCTTTGCCGTTTTGACCGTGGCGCCTTCCTGGGTGACCTTGACGAGCTTTGCCGAAGTGACCGATTTGATACCCAGCTCGTCGACCCAGGAAGTATGCCGCCACTTGAAGGTCGGCATGATGTCGCCGCCGATACGTTTTTCTCTTTCGATCACAGTGACTTCATGCCCCGCCTTGGCGAGTGTTTCCGAGATGGACAGGCCGATCATGCCGCCTCCGAGCATGACGACGCGTTTACCCGGCTTGATGCGACCGTGGGCCACCTCGAGTGCGTCGATCAGCAGTTCGGAGCCTTCAAGGTACTGAAAGGCTTCCATGTCCGTGCGTGCACCGGCCGCAACGATGCAGACGTCGTAATCGTGCAGTACGCTGCGCATGTACTTTGCATCCGCTAGGGTATTGAGCTTGATGTCGACACCGAGCTTTCTTGCCATGACGCCGTAGTAGTCGATGACACCGTACAGGTCTGCAGGACGGGCCAGATCGTTGGCCGAGTAGGCGGCCAGATTGCCGCCGATCTTGTCCCCCTTTTCGATCACCGTGACGGAGTGACCGCGCCGGCGTGCGGTGATGGCCGTTTCCATGCCGGACGGTCCGGCGCCGATGATCATGATGCGCTTGGGTTCGGCAGCCTCGGTGACGTGGTACTCCGGCTCGAATTCATGGCCGAGCATCGGATTCATGGTGCAGGTATAGGGCAAGTCGCGGAACAAACGCGACAGACAGTTGAGCGAACCGATGCAGGGGCGAACTTCTTCCATGCGGTCTTCTGCGGCCTTATGGATCAGTTCCGGGTCGGCGAGCAGCGGGCGGCAGACCTCCCAGTAATCGAAGATCCCATCGCGGATGCACTCATCGGCCATGGCTGGATCGGGCAGGCGGTTGCCGAAGGCGACCAGTACATTGGGGAACATTTTCTTTGCCTTGGCCGAGAGGTAATTCCAGTAACCCGGTTGTACATCCCGACCAAAGGACGATTCTGGTGCTTCCTGCCAGCCCACGGTGACGGAGATCATTTCGACGCCGCAGTCGACGGCCTGTTGCATCAGCTCGAAGGATTCATCTTCGGTGTTGCCGCCCCAGCGATCCATCAGCTCGGCACCGTTCAGGCGTACGGAGAGAGGATTGTCCGGTGTCGCCTGCTTGATGGCGTCGATCAGCTCACGCATGAAGCGGCCGCGATTCTCCACCGAGCCGCCATATTCGTCCGTACGATAGTTGGTGAAGGGCGAGTTGAAATTGGCCAGCAGATATCCCATGAAACTGGTGATCTCGGTTCCATCAAAACCGGCACGGACCGCCCGTTTGGCGGCGTCGGCATGCTGCAGGACGATGGCGCGGATCTGCTCCTTGGAGAGCTCCCGTGGCGGGCGGAAGTGGGGCAGGGTTTGCGGCACTACCGAAGGCTGAACGCAATAGCCAAGATCGATGCCGCCATACCGTCCGCCGTGAAGAATCTGCTGGAAGGCGACCGCACCGGCATCGTGAATGTAACGGGCGATGGTCTCGAACTGCGGCAGAAATTTGTCGTCGTGGATGGCGACCTGACGGAAATAGGCCTTACCCTCGCCAAGCGGGTCCGGATAGGCGCCCTGGTTGGTGATGAGACCGCAACCGGTCGCGGCAATCACGCGTGTACGTGCCAGTTCGCGCGGGGTGATGCTGCCATCATGCGCGTTATAGTTGGATACACAACAGGCCCCATATTTGACCATGTTCTTGGTCTTGAACTTGCCGATCTGGCCTGGCTGAAACAGATGTTTGAGTTTGAGTTCTCCGGGGCGTGCGGTCACGACATTTCTCCTTCGTGTATTTTCAAGCAAATTGTCTGGTGGATACTGTATACACGCAGATCGGCGGCGTCAATCTGGAATGTCAAAGAAAATGCCCGCCATCCTGGGATGACGGGCATTCGTGATCAAATGCGCCGGTCCCGCCGATATCGGGCATCGGCGGGGCCTGTTGCGTGATCGATCAGCCTTTTGGCTTGGCCAGCACCTGTTCGGCCCACTTCTCGTCGAAGAGATGACCATCGGCAAGCAATTGACGGAACTTGATGAAATCGATCGTGTCCTTGCCGCTGACCTTCTTGGCGTCGAAGGCGTTGAAGCCGAGCCAGGCTTCGTGGTTCATGTTGGCGGCCAGCCAGTGGCGGTTGGCGACTTTCATCTGATCCCAGAAGAATTTTTTCTTGGCGCGAATCTGATCGATCGAATTGATCAGGCAGTTCGGGAACAGATTGGCGAACTTCCATACCATGCGATTGACTTCGGCGTCGAGCAGTTCGAAGTCTGTTTTGCACTCGCCCATCAGCGTCTTGGCGGCAGCCAGCTTGTCGGCGGCGACGGCCTCGCCGTAGACGATTTCGCCGTCATCGACATAGGTGTCGGTACGAACGAGCGGGTTGCGTACCCATTTGCCATCCTTCTTCAGTACCGGAACGACCTTGGTCAGCAGGCCCTTGGACTTCATCTTGTAGGCGCTCCAGGTCTCGCAGGAGATGCAGTTGTACATGGCATCTTCCATGGACAGGAACCAGGGCAGGAAGTCGGTCGAGCCGCCGACCGGCGCCGAACCATGCTTGGGTCCGGCCTGGCCGAAGACGGCCATGTCGGAGGTGATGGTGATGTCGGTGGCCATGCCGATTTCCTGGCCGCCCGCGACACGCATGCCGTTGACGCGACAGATGACCGGCTTCTTGCAGTTCAGGATGCCGTCAACCATGGCATTGAAAAGGTCCATGTACTCGCCATACTCATTGGGACGACGCGAGTAGTAGGCGGCGTATTCGGCGGTGTTGCCGCCGGTACAGAAGGCCTTGTCGCCGGCGCCGGTGAAAACAACGGCGACCACACGGCGATCGCTGGAGGCTTTCTGGAAGCCGGCAATGACGCCCTTGACCATCTCGGTGGTGTAGGAATTGTACTGGCCCGGGTTGTTCAGCCAGATCCAGGCGGCGTAGAGGCCTTCCGCCTTGGTGCCTTTTTCATCGGTGATCGGCCGCTCTTCATAAATGACGGTCGGTGCGTCCTTGCCAAAGTGCGAATTGTCAAAAAGCTGGTGATCCTTCAGCTCGTTGTCACGTCTCAGCCATTCAAGTGCCATAGCGATTCTCCTATGTGATTCGGTTGTGGTTCAGAAATCGGGGGTGAGCACGACACGCTTTTTGAGCTTGCCGTGGTGCGCCTCGTCGAAAACCTGCTCGATCTGGCTCATCGGTCTTGTCTCGACGAAGGGGCCGAGCGAAATACGGCCATCCACGCACATGTCGAGAACGTCCGGATAGTACTGCGGCAGGCAGCCCCAGGTGCCGATCAGTTCGGCGTCGAAAGCCATCAATTTCGACAGCATGTAGGATGTCTCGTCCGTTCCGTAGCCGACGATGACCAGCGTGCCGACGAAAGACAGCAGGGACAGGGCCAGTTCCTGGCCGGGTTTTGATCCGGTGACCTCGAAGATCTTCCAGCCGTAATTGGAGGGGACACCCTTTTCCTTGCAGATGGCTTTGAAGAGTTCCTTCACTTCCTTGGCGCTCTTGCCCTTCGGATTGATGGTGGCGTCGGCTCCGTAGCCCTTCATGAATTCGAGCTTCTCGTCGTTGATGTCGATACCGATCACGACTTTGGCGCCAAAACCCTTGGCGGTTTGCGTCATAAAGCTGCCCACGCCGCCGGCAGCACCGATGACAATGACGAGATCATCCTTTTTCAGACGGGCACGCTTGGCGGCCTGATAGGGTGTGGTGACGGCGTCGGCAACAACGGAGAGGTGTTCGAGAGGAATGTTGCCGCGCTTATTGACAATGCAAAGATCCTTGGCTGGAACCGGAATGTGACTGGAGTAGCCACCATAGATACCCATTGAATTGCCGGGCATTTTCTGATTGAGGCAGCGGTTGCCGCGGCCGGATTTGCAAATGTCGCACTGGTTGCATGGGAGCACCGCGGGAATGATGACTTCCTTGCCGATTAGCTTTGCGTCGTCCCCGGCAACAATCACGCCGGAAATCTCGTGACCCAGCGACAGCGGGGGTTTCTGGATCGTCGGTACTCCCATGTAGAAGTAGGACAGGTCGGTATGGCAGACTCCGCAGCCCTTGATTTCAACGAGGACTTCGCCAGGGGCCAGTTCAGGCGTCGGAATTTCCGTGCGCTGGAGCTTGCCAGGCTCCGTCATCTGCCAGGTTTTGATGGTCTTGGGTGTCATGGGCTCTCCAGATCAGATTATTTGTTCTGCCAGACCGGCTTGCGTTTTTCCATGAAGGAGTTGAGGCCTTCAACGGCGTCGGTGGTGTTCATCAGCTCCTTGAGATAGATCTGCTCGACGGTAAAGAGCGCTTCGAAGAAGGGTTTGCCGGCCGCTTCACGCACTGCCCGCTTGGTGTAGATCAGCGCAACGCGCGAGAGATTGAGGAACTGGGCGAGGAAGGCTTGTGTGTCCTGGGCAAAGCTGGTGCGCGGGAAAACGCGGTTGACCAGGCCAAGGTTCAGCGCCTCCTGAGCCGTGATGAGACCGCCACCCAGCAACAATTCCATGACTTTCGGCAGCGGCATGATGCGCGGCATGAGGATGGCCGCGATGGGCGGGAACACACCGAGCTTGATTTCCGGCTGGCCGATTTTTGCGTCTTCCGTGGCGACGACCATGTCACAGGCAATGGCCAGTTCGCAGCCGCCGCCCATGGCCGAACCATTCAGGGCAGCAACCGTCGGCAGGGGGAAGACCATCAGGCGCTTGAGAATGCCGTGGAAGACTTCGATCATCTGCACGACCTTGTCCGGCGTGTGATCCATGACATCGACGCCGGCCGAGAATACTTTTTCGCCTGCGGCGGTGATCATGAGCACCTTGGCGGACTCTTCACGAGCCGCGATGTCGAGCGCCTGGTTCAGCTCTTCCATGACCGCAATGTCGAGAACGTTGTGTGGTGGCCGGTTGATGGTGATCGTCGCCAGGGAGTTGGCAACGGCATAGTTGAGAAATTTGAATGCAGACACGGCGTTTTCCTCGTTTGAATTGGTGTTTTCTCGGCCTGTTGATTCGTCGATTTGGCCTGAACTTTCAGGCGGTTGGGGAAGCTGAATCTATGCAACCCCGACCAAGGCAAAGAAATGCAATATTATGCACTATTTTCAAGAAATAAGTAATAGAGTGCATGTGCCTATTCTAGGTGAGCGGGCATTGATTCCGGCTTGATCCGCGTCAAATCGATAACCGAATCTGTCTGAGGTGCCTCGAAAACGGGGTGAGGCGATGACCGGACTGGTTACGGGGCGCTACAGCCCGGACCTGACATTTAGCTGGCGAGGGCTTCGATGGGTTCGTTGAGTACCAGCCAATACAGGCCGATCTGGCTGACGGCCTGGATGAACTTTTCAAAGTCCACCGGTTTGCGGATGTAGCTGTTGGCGCCCAGGCTGTAGCCGTCAAAAATATCCTGCTGTTCTTTGGAGGTGGTCAGGATGACGACAGGCAGCATACTGGTACGTTCATTGGCACGAATCCGGCGCAGGACCTCCAGACCATCGATGCGGGGCAGTTTGAGATCGAGCAGAACCACGGCGGGCATGATGCTCATGTCGCGGCCGGCATGGCTACCGTTGCCAAACAGGTAATCGAGCGCTTCGACACCATCGCGCGCAACGATGACGGCATTGCCGATGCCGTTCTTGTTGAAGGCGCGCAGTGTCAGGGCCTCATCATCAGGGTTGTCTTCTATCAGCAAAATCGGTCGATCGCTTGCCATCGTCTTGAATCCAGGTTATGCCAACGTAAAGAAAAAGGTTGCGCCCTTGCCGGGGGCTGCTTCCGCCCAGATACGTCCGCCATGCCGATGAATGACGCGATTGACGATGGCCAGACCGATACCGGTGCCCTCGAATTCATCCGCGCGATGCAGGCGTTGGAACGCACCAAACAATTTGTTCGCGTATTGCATGTCGAATCCTGCGCCGTTGTCGCGGACAAAATACACTTTTTTCCCCTCTTTGTGCAAGCTGCCCAGTGTTATGACGGAAACATTTTGTCGGGCAGAGAATTTCCATGCGTTACGCAACAGGTTCTCCAGCGCGATACGGAGCAGGCTGGTGTCCCCGGTGTCGTGCAGATCTGGTGCGATGTTTGTCTCTACGTTTCTCCAGGGCTGTGCCTGGCGTAGTTCGGCGAGGATGTCCTCGGCGAGAGCACTCAGATTGACGGGGCCAGGCTTCATGTCCCTGCGGGTAATGCGGGAAAGTGCCAGCATGTCGTCGATGATCTGCTGCATGCGCTGCGTGCCGGCACGGATGCGGGCGATATAGCTTTTCCCTTCGGCACCGACTTCTCCGGCGTAGTCTTCTTCGAGCATGCGGGAAAAACCGTCGATGGCCCGCAGCGGCGAGGTCAGATCGTGAGAGACGGAGTAACTGAACGCCTCCAGCTCGCGATTGGCCGCCGCCAGTTGCGCGGTACGTGCTTCGACCCGCTGTTCGAGACTCTCGTTGAGCAGGCGAATTTCTGTTTCATCACGCTTGCGCTCGGTGATGTCGCGCCAGACGACATACAGCACCTGCTTGTCCTGCAGTGTGATGCGCGTGAGGAGCACTTCCACCGGGAAGAGTTCCCCGTCGGTGCGCTGATGCAGCCATTCAAAGCGATGGCTGCCGTTGGACAGGGCGATCCGGATGACTTCGTCGGCTTTTTCGCCGGAGGGGCATCCATCAGGTTGAAACGGTGGGGAGAGGTGGGCGGGATGTGTGTGGATGAGTTCTTCTTTTGAATGCATGCGCAGCATATCGAGAGCGGCACGATTGAAATCGACAAAGCGGTCTTTGTCGAGGATCAGGGAGGCATCGGCGGAATCTTCGAAAAAGCGCCGGAAACGCTCTTCACTCTCGCGCAGGTCATTCTCGGCTGTCTTTCGCTCGGTAATGTCGAGGCCGAGCCCGACGAGCAACTTGCGCTCGCCGCGCAGGACCGGTGCGGCATAGAGGTAGTAAGGGATATGTCTGCCTGTGGCGTCGATGAGTTCGTTCTCGCCGTGCGTGACGATCCCCCGGTCGAGGGCAACCTGGATGGCCAGGCGAATGTCTTCCGGGTGGGCGAACAGGTCGCAGACGCGGGTGTTCTGGATAGCTTCGGTATCCTGTCCGGTGACGATTTCCAGAGTGCGATTCCAGCGCAGGATGCGCATGGCCGGATCAAACAGGGCATATACGCCCGGGATGCTGCTGAGCAGGGTATCCGAGAGATTTTTCTCCTCATGCAGTTCGGTCAGCATACGCCGTTGCTCGGTGATGTCCGAGAATACCCAGATGTTGCCGGCATGCGGGTTGTCAGGATTGAGTGCGTGGCCAGAGGTGGCACACCAGAAGCGGCTGCCATCTTTGCGTACCAGTTCCATGTCTTCGGTGCAGCTCTCGCCGCGGGCGAGAATGGGATATACCCTTTGTCCGCGTGCGGTGAAGATCTCCTCTGAGGGATAAATGATGCGTACCGAGCGACCGGCCATCTCGCCCGGGGCATAGCCGAAGAGCTCTTCGCAGCGACGATTGCAGCTCTGGATGATCCGGTCGCGCACGATCCAGATACCAATCAGTGCGTTGTCGAGGAGTGCTTTTTGCTCCGTCAGGAGTTTGGCCTGGCTTCTCTCGCTGTCGAGCAGTTCCTGCATGCCTTCCTGCAGGTTGTGGGCCATGGTGTCGATGGCTCTGGCCACGCGACCGATCTCGTCCCGTTTGAAATCCTGGATGCGTGTGCCGAGCTGACCTTCCGCCAGTTTTTCACTGGCCTTCACCAGGCGGTCGAGCCGGCGCGTCAGGCCAAAGGCCAGAAAGACGGATAGGAAAAGCGCCAGGCTCAGACCGGCAAGGGTGGCCATGATGAGCTTGGCGACCAGTTCATTGCGCTGCTCGCGCAAACGCTCCAGGGACAGGGTGAAGTGGGCATGGGCCATCACCTTGCCGGCCTGCAAGATGGGAGCGGTTCCGACAAAATGGCTGTCCGTGGCCAGGTTGAAGGAGGAGGATTCCTGCAGCAGTAATTGTGCGTCGTGCGGATGGGTGGTGGCGAGGATCCTGCCGTCTGGATTGCTGATTGCGAGAGAGTCGATTGCGTGGTCACGCACGATGTCCTGCATCATCTGCCTGAGCGAAGCGTAATCTCCCCGGGCGAGCGGAACAGACAAGGCTGCGCCGAGCAGGACCGCCTGCTGTCGGGCTTCGTTGCGGATGCGCTCTTCAGCGCCACGATCGATGATGTCAAGGCTGAAGCGGACGATCAGCCCGAAGCTGACGAGCAAAACCAGAAGGACGGCGGCAAGCAGGCGCAAGCGGAAGCGGTGAAGCAGAAACCAGCGGGCCAGACGGCTCATGCAGATGTTCCTGTCGACAA
The DNA here is from genome assembly GCA_964607005.1 of uncultured Rhodocyclaceae bacterium. Lineage (GTDB taxonomy): Bacteria > Pseudomonadota > Gammaproteobacteria > Burkholderiales > Rhodocyclaceae > Desulfobacillus. Next base: position 38,690 of record CAZSHO010000003.1, on the reverse strand, counting down.
GGGACAAAAAATGCGGATTGCCTGATTCAGCTTCCTGTCCGGGATTGCGTCAGGCTCGTCTGCTGGAGCACAAAGACACCGTATCCGTTCTCGATTCCGTCAAGCCAGATGATCTCCAGTGATGGAAAGGCTTCTTCAACTGCCGCCCGTGCATCACCGACTTCTACGGCCAGAACGCCTCCGGGCTTGAGGTATTTCGGTGCTTCCTGAACCAGGCGCCGGACGATGTCCAGCCCGTCTTCGCCAGCGGCCAGTGCCAGGGACGGCTCATGGCGGTATTCGGGAGGCAGGCTGCGCATGGCGGCTGCCGTGACGTAGGGCGGGTTGGAGATGATCAAATCATAACGACGGCCATCCAAAGCTGCAAAGAGATCGCTCTGATGCAAAGTGATGCGTGCAGCGAGGTCATAATCAGTGACATTGCGGTGCGCGACTTCGAGGGCTTCTTCGGATAGGTCGACGGCATCGATGCGGGCCTGCGGAAAAGTCAGTCCTAGCAGGACGGCGAGGCAGCCCGAACCGGTGCACAGATCGAGAGCGTCGGTGACCGCATCATGATCGATCCAGGAGGCGAGGGCGTCTTCCAGGAGCACGCCGGCAAGGTGCGAGCGCGGCACGATGACGCGCTCGTCGACGTAGAAACGGAATTCACCCAGCCAGGCTTCGTGCGTCAGGTAGGCGGTCGGAATGCGTTCGTCGATGCGCCGTTCGACGTACTCGGTGATGGTTGCTTTCTCCGCAGCGGTGAGGCGTGCGTCAAGAAACGGCTCGAGCCGGTCGGGAGGCAGATGCAAGGTGTGCAGGAGCAACCAGACCGCTTCGTCGTAGGCGTCCTGCGTGCCGTGGCCGTAGAAAAGATCCGCTTCGTTGAAACGGCTGACGGCCCAGCGCAGCATGTCACGCAACGTAAAAAGATCGGTGGGAATCATGACAGCAGCCGCGCAAGCGTGCGCTCGTAGAGGGTTGAGAGGGTATCCAGATCGGCTACGGTGACGCACTCGTCGATCTTGTGGATGGTGGTGTTGAGCGGGCCCAGTTCCACCACTTGCGGGCAGATGGCGGCGATGAAGCGGCCATCCGAGGTGCCACCACCGGTCGACAAGGCGGGCGTGGTGCCGAGAGTCTGCTCGGCCGAACCGATCAGGGCGTCCACCAGTTGTCCGCGCGGCGTCAGGTAGGGTTTGCCGGAGAGTGTCCAGGTCAGGGTGCGTTCGATGTGATGGCGGTCGAGGAGGGCTTCGAGGCGCGTTTTCAGTGACTCGGGTGTGCTCGCCGTGGAGAAGCGGAAATTGAAAAGGATTTCGGCAGTGCCGGGCACGACGTTGTCCGCTCCGGTGCCGGCGTGGAAGTTCGAGACCTGCCAGGAGGTGGGCGGGAAGGATTCGTTGCCTTCGTCCCAGACGGTGGCCGCCAGTTCGGCCAGTGCTGGCGCGATCGCATGCACCGGGTTTTTCACCAGATGCGGATAGGCGATATGGCCCTGGATACCCTTGACGACGAGATGTCCGGAGAGCGAACCGCGGCGGCCGTTCTTGAGTGTGTCGGCGAGGTGCTGCTCCGAGGTCGGCTCGCCGACGATGCAGTAATCGATGGTTTGACCACGTGCCTTCAGGATTTCCACGACATGGGTGGTGCCGTCCGTGGCGCGACCTTCCTCGTCGGAGGTCAGCAGCAGGGCGAGGGTGCCGGGATGGTCGGGGTGGGAAGCAAGAAAGCGTTCCGTCGCCGTCACGAAGGCGGCAACGCTGCCCTTCATGTCGGCGGCGCCCCGGCCGTAGAGCCGGCCTTCGCGCACTTGCGGCTGGAAGGGGGGGCTGGTCCATTGCTCTTGCGGGCCAGTCGGCACGACATCGGTGTGGCCGGCAAAGCACAGCACCGGTGCTCCGTGTCCATGCGTCGCCCAGAGGTTGGAGACGCCGTTGCGGTCCAGGTGTTCGAGGTGGAAACCGAGTGGTTGCAGATGCCCGCGGATGATCTCCAGACAGCCCTGATCATCGGGTGTGATGGAGGGGCGGGCGATCAGCGCACTGGCCAGATCGAGCGTACTGCCGGACATCAGGCCGCGTCGTCGACGTTGAGCGAGAACTCGGAAAACGATGCGCCCATCGGATCAGTCTGGCTGAAGTCGAGTGCGCCGGCACTCGTCGATCGGCCTTTTTTATCCGCTGCCGACGGGGTGCCCAGCTGCGCGTTATTGATCAGCCAGGAGAGATTGGTCGGCGAATCGGCATTTGTGAGGGCTTCATCGAGGGTGATGATGTTTTCCTTGTAGAGACGGAAGAGATCCTGCTCGAAGGTTTGCGAGCCGGGGGCGAGGCTTTGCTCCATGGCTTCCTTGATGGCGTTGACCTCGCCTTTTTCGATCAGCTCCTGGATGTGGCGCGTGTTGAGCAGGATTTCGACAGAGGGAAGGCGTCCGCCGTCCGGTTTCTTGACGAGGCGCTGGGAGATGATGCACTTCAGGCTTGTGGACAGATCCAGATACAGGGCCGCACGATTTTCAAGTGCGTAGAAGTTGATGATGCGGTTGAGCGCGTGGTAGCTGTTGTTGGCGTGCAGGGTGGCCAGACAGAGATGGCCGGTCTGGGCATAGGCGAGGGCGGCCGCCATGGTTTCACGGTCGCGGATTTCACCGATGAGGATGCAGTCAGGCGCCTGACGCATGGCGTTTTTCAGCGCGTTTTCCCAGGCCTTTGTGTCCAGGCCGATCTCGCGCTGGTTGATGACGGATTTCTTGTGTTTGAAGAGGTATTCGATCGGATCTTCGACAGTCAGGATGTGGCCGGTGCGGTTGGTATTGCGATGATCGATCATCGCCGCCAGCGTGGTTGATTTGCCCGAACCGGTGGCGCCGACGACAAGCACCAGCCCGCGCTTTTCCATGATCACTTCGGCCAGCGTCTCGGGCAGCCCGAGTTCGTCGAGTTGCGGAATTTCCCCCTGGATGAAGCGCACGACGATGGCGATCGAGCCGCGTTGCCAGAACATGTTCACACGGAAGTTGCCGACATCGCGAATGCCGAAGGAGACGTTGATTTCCTTCTCGGATTCGAAGTGGGTGATCTGCTCGGGCTTGAGCATCTCGTAGGCCATACGCTGGATCGTCGGCGGGTCCATCACCTGCTGGTTGATCGGCAGGGTCGTGCCCTGGATCTTGATGTGGATGGGAGCTCCCGCCGTGACGAAGATGTCGGAAGCCTTCTTCTCCGACATGAGTTGGAACAGCTTGTCGAATATCATTTTCTCTCCCCGCAAAAGTCAGTCGTCGCAAGACGGCGCCAGGAATGCCCTGGCTGGATCGTTGATCCTTCCCCTTTGGCCGCGCAGCACAGTGACATTATATTCATGCACTGGCCCAAACGGGCGTTTCATCTTGCCGGGACTGCGGCACTCGCGACACGGAGATTCCACACGGATGCATGGGATAATGGATCAAGTCACCGCCTGTCCCTTCGTTTCCATCATTCTCCCGGCATGAGCGATCCCCCCAGAACTTCGTCAAACCGGCGCGCGCTTGCCTGCCTGCTGTGCGGCGCGATTGTCTGGGGGCTGGCCTGGCATCCCTATCGGACGCTGGCGGGGATGGCTGTCCCGGCGGCGGCGGGCGCCATGCTGTCCTATCTGGTGGCGTTCCTGCTGGGGCTGGTCCTGCTGCGCCGCACGCTGGGAGACTGGAAGGTCAGTCCGTTGCTGATCCTGATCGGTCTGACCGCTGGCGGCTGCAATCTGGGCTATGTCATGGCCACTGTGCAGGGCGAGGTCATGCGTGTGCTCCTTCTTTTCTATCTGGCGCCGCTCTGGACAGTATTGCTCTCGCGGGTGTTGCTGCATGAGAAAGTCAGTGTTGCGGGAACGGCGGTGGTCATCCTCTCCCTGAGCGGAGCGGCCATCATGTTGTGGCAACCCGGCCAGGACTGGCCTTTCCCGGCCAATCAGGCAGAGTGGATCGGTCTGGGCGCAGGTTTTTTGTTTGCCTTGTCGAATGTGCTCAGCCGCAAGGCGCAGGCCGTGCCGGTCGAGCTCAAGTCGATGGCAGTGTTTGCCGGTGTGGCGCTCTCCGGTTTGGCTGTGACCCTTTTCCAGTCGTCTGCGTTCGTTATGCCTGATGCATCGGGCTGGCTGCTGATTGGAGTGCTGGGCGTGGTCATGCTGGCAACCAATCTGTTTGTCCAGTACGGTCTCACGCACACGCCGGCAAACCGGGCCATTGTCATTTTTCTCTTTGAACTGGTGGTAGCAGCTGTCTCCTCGTGGCTGCTGGCCTGGGAAGTCATGACGATCCGGGAGTGGCTAGGGGGAGGGATGATCGTTGCCGCCAGCCTGTTCTCCGGAAAACTTGAATCGCGTGAGTCGATCGCGGGCTAAAATACCGGTCGGTTCCTCCGTTTCCCAAGCCGTGTCGATCCATTTTCCGAACAGCCCTTTTTCGCTGCATCAGCCGTTCCCGCCTGCCGGGGATCAGCCCGAAGCCATTCATGCACTGGCCGAAGGCTTTGAAGACGGGTTGATGTATCAGACATTGCTGGGGGTGACCGGCTCGGGCAAGACCTACACCATGGCCAACGTCATCGCCCGGCTCGGGCGCCCGACGCTGGTGCTGGCGCCGAACAAGACCCTGGCGGCACAGCTGTACTCGGAATTTCGGGAGTTCTTTCCCGAGAATGCTGTCGAATATTTTGTCTCCTACTACGACTACTATCAGCCCGAGGCCTATGTGCCCTCGCGCGATCTGTTCATCGAGAAGGATTCCTCGATCAACGAACATATCGAGCAGATGCGCCTGTCGGCGACCAAATCCTTGCTCGAACGCCGGGATGTCGTCATTGTTGGCACCGTATCGACCATCTACGGCATTGGTGATCCTGTCGACTACCACGGCATGATTCTTCATCTGCGCGAGGGCGAGCGCATCGGTCAGCGCGATGTCATCAAGCGGCTGGCAGAAATGCAGTACGAGAGAAATGACATCGACTTTCAGCGTGCCACCTTTCGCGTGCGTGGTGATGTAATCGACATCTTTCCGGCGGAGAATGCCGAACATGCCCTGCGCCTGTCGCTTTTCGACGATGTGGTCGAGTCGCTGCAGCTGTTCGATCCGCTGAGCGGGCATCTCAGACAGAAGCTGGCGCGCTTCACTGTCTATCCGTCCAGTCATTACGTGACGCCACGCGCGACGGTGCTGCGCGCCATCGAGGCGATCAAGATCGAGCTGCGCGATCGTGTCGCGACCTATCTGCAGGAACAAAAACTCGTCGAGGCCCAACGTATAGAGCAGCGCACCCGCTTCGATCTGGAAATGCTCAACGAGCTGGGGTTTTGCAAGGGCATCGAGAATTATTCGCGTCATCTTTCTGGGCGCAAGCCGGGCGAGCCGCCACCGACGTTGATCGACTATCTGCCGCCGGATGCCCTGCTTTTCATAGACGAGTCGCATGTCACCGTGCCGCAGCTGGGCGGCATGTTCAAGGGTGACCGCTCGCGCAAGGAAAATCTCGTCGAGTACGGCTTTCGCCTGCCTTCCGCGCTCGACAACCGGCCGTTGCGTTTTGACGAATTCGAACGGTTGATGCCGCAGACAGTTTTTGTTTCCGCCACGCCGGCCAGTTATGAGATGGAGCATCAGGCACAAGTGGTGGAGCAGGTGGTGCGTCCGACCGGACTGATCGACCCGCAGGTGCTTGTTCGACCCGCCAGCACCCAGGTGGACGATCTGCTCGGCGAGATCAAGCTACGTACGGCAGACGGCGAACGCGTGTTGGTGACTACACTGACCAAGCGTCTGGCCGAAAGCCTCACGGATTATCTGGGCGAGAACGGCATCAAGGTGCGCTACCTGCATTCAGACATTGAAACCGTCGAACGCGTCGAGATCATTCGCGACCTGCGGCTAGGCGAGTTCGATGTCCTGGTCGGCATCAATCTGCTGCGTGAAGGACTGGATATTCCGGAAGTTTCGCTGGTGGCAATTCTGGATGCCGACAAGGAGGGATTTCTGCGTTCCGAGCGTTCCTTGATCCAGACCATCGGACGGGCGGCACGGCATCTGCACGGTACCGCCATTCTCTATGCGGACACATTGACCGATTCGATGAGGCGCGCGATTACCGAGACCGATCGCCGCCGCACCAAACAGATCGCCTTCAACGAAGCCAATGGTATTACGCCGAAAAGCGTCGTCAAGCGCATCAAGGACATTATCGACGGCGTCTATGACCACGAGATCGCAGGTGAAAATCTGGCGCTGGCGCAAGAACGGGCGCGCTATGAGGCGATGGATGAAAAAACCGTTGCACGGGAAATCCGCAAGCTTGAAAAGCGCATGCTGGAACATGCGCGCAACCTGGAATTTGAGGCTGCGGCCGGCGCACGCGATGAGTTGTTCAGCCTCAGAAAGCGTGTGTTCGGGATCGGGGAAACGGGTCTTTCGCCGGCGACGGATCGTTCATGAAGCATATTCTGTTTGTCTGCACCGGGAATATCTGTCGCTCACCGACGGCGGAAGGCATGATGCGAAAGCATATCCAGGAAAACGGCCTGGGCAGGCTGATTGAGGTCGATTCGGCCGGCACGCACGGCTACCATGTCGGCGCGCGTCCTGATCCACGCACAATCGAAGCGGCACGCAGGTACGGTATTGACCTGTCCGTTCAACGAGCGCGTAAAGTGATCCCTGAAGATTTTGATCGATTCGATCTGCTGCTTGCCATGGATCGCGACAATCTCGCCTTTCTCAGGCGCAATGCCCGCCCCGAATACCATGATCGACTGAATTTGTTCATGAAATACGCCACCCGCTTTCTTGAAGATGAGGTGCCCGATCCCTACTACGGTGGTGTACAGGGTTTCGAGCGGGTGCTCGAGTTGGCGGATGACGCCGCACGCGGACTCATCGAGGCATTGCAACGCCAGTTGTGAAAAAGGCCGGCTTTGAACCGGCCTTTCCGATTTTGCTTTCCGAACGAACCACGCTACTTGGAGGTTTCCACCTGAACCATGGGTTCGTGGCTGACGGACGCGACCGGTCTGGGTTTGCGTCCGAGCCGGACTTCGCTGTCGACCTGTGCCGGGGCGCTCACCTTGCCGGGTTGTGTTTCGACCATGATCAGTCCGGACTCCTGTAGCGTCGCCGAGAGATCGCTCTGCGGGCGCGCCTGCGGGGCGGACTCTTCCGGAGCAGCGGGTTCCTGCATGTGCACGACTGGCGTGATGCGGACCTCTGTGTGATCGAAGCCGTTGCCAGCGGCCGGTACTGTCTCCGGCATGGCACTTTCCAGCGGGACAGGCGCCAGGGCGGGTTCCGCCATCATCGGGTTGGCTATAGAGACCGTGACATTCTCAATGATTTGATCGGCAACCGGAACAGGTGCCCAGAGGGTGTCGGTTTTCGCTTCTGTCGGGGCCAGTGCTATCACGGTTTCAGAGATGGCGGCTTGTTCGCTGGATGGAGAAAAGGTCTCCGTCAGGGGTACATCCCGATGCATCTGTCCGGACTGTATGTCCTGGGGGGTGTCTGACGGTTCGGCTGCCTGAATGTCCACCGGCCTTTCAGCGCGATCCCGACCACGGCCACGACGACCGCGGCGGCTGCTGCGGCGTTGCTCTTCTTGTGGTGTATCCGTGACGGGAGCCGCCTCAGCAGCCTGGGCTGCAGGAGCAGTTTCGGATACATTTTTTGCCGGGCGCGGCGGACGCGGTTCTTGCGATCGGGCGGGTCTTGGCGGACGCATGTCCTGTGTCGGACGTTCAGACGGATCCGTGCGCTCTGATGGCTGTTTGCGCCGGTCTTCGCGCGCTGTTTTCTGCTCTGTTCTGGGTGGTTGCGAGTCGCGCGAGCGATGCCCTTCCTTGCGCTCATGCGGTTCCTGCCTGTTGCGGCTACGGCCACGCCCCCGGCCATTGCCGCTTTCGCGTGCAGGTTCACGAGATTTGGGCGCTTCGGGAGCAGCGGGCTGGACCGGCTCGGTAGATTGTTCGCTACGGAACCAGTTGAGCAGTCGTCCGAAAAGCCCGCTTCCTGCTTCATGGCGGGGTGGCTGCACCGGCGATGCGGACGGTTTCGAATCGATGATCGGCGCAGGCTGGGCCGGAGTAATGCCCTTGACGGCCGCTTCGGGGCGACTCGGTCGGGATTCGATTTGTGCCGATGGCGGCTGGTAGGTTTCAGATGGCGGGACTTCGACCATCTTGTAGCTGGGTTGTGTCGGATCGTCCTGATTCAGTTGATCGTGACGCAGGCGAACAATCTCATGCGCCGGTGTTTCGAGATGAATGTTCGGAATGAGTACCAGATTGGCTTTGTGGCGCAACTCGATGGTGCGGATATCGTCGCGTTTTTCATTGAGAAGAAAGGTTGCAACATCAACCGGAATCTGGACGTGCACGGCTCCCGTGTTCTCCTTCATCGCCTCTTCTTCGAGAATGCGCAGGATATGCAGTGCAGCCGATTCGGTACTGCGGATATGTCCGGTTCCCGTACAGCGCGGGCAGGGGATATAGGTCATTTCGGCAAGTGCCGGACGCAGGCGCTGCCGGGAGAGTTCCAGCAGACCAAAGCGCGAGATTTTTCCGGTCTGCACGCGTGCCCGGTCGTAGTGCAGGGCGTCGCGCAGGCAGTTTTCGACTTCGCGCTGGGCGCGCGAGTTTTCCATGTCGATGAAGTCGATGACGATCAATCCGCCAAGATCGCGCAGGCGCAGCTGGCGTGCGATTTCCTCGGCCGCTTCGAGGTTTGTGCGCAGTGCTGTCTCCTCGATGTCGGCGCCACGGGTGGCGCGGCCCGAGTTGACGTCGATGGAAACGAGTGCCTCGGTGTGATCCACGACGATGGCCCCGCCCGAGGGCAGGCTGACCTGGCGCCCGAATGCGGTTTCTATCTGATGTTCGATCTGGAAGCGTGAGAACAGCGGCACGTCGTCGCGATAACGTTTGACCCGCGCGACATTGCCAGGCATGACATGACTCATGAACTGCTGTGCTTGTTCGAAGATATCGTCGGTGTCGATGAGGATTTCTCCGATATCCGGCTGAAAGTAGTCGCGGATGGCGCGAATCACCAGACTGCCTTCCTGATAGATCAGGAAGGGCGCCGCCGATTCACTGGCAGCCCCCTCGATGGCACGCCAGAGTTGAAGCAGGTAATTGAGGTCCCACTGGAGTTCTTCGGCAGAGCGGCCGATGCCTGCTGTCCGGGCGATCAGACTCATGCCGGAGGGCACCTCGAGCCGGTCCATGACCTCGCGCAATTCGTTGCGCTCCTCGCCTTCTATGCGGCGCGAGACACCGCCGCCGCGAGGATTGTTCGGCATCAGGACAAGATAGCGTCCGGCCAGCGAGATGAAGGTGGTTAGAGCCGCCCCCTTGTTGCCGCGCTCGTCCTTGTCGACCTGGACAATAAGCTCCTGGCCTTCCCTGAGTGCTTCCTTGATCGTGGTCCGGCCGGCGTCGACGCCCTCGCGGAAATAGGCGCGTGAAATCTCCTTGAAGGGAAGGAAGCCATGGCGCTCGGCGCCATAATCGACGAAAGCCGCTTCGAGACTGGGTTCGATGCGAGTGATGACGGCTTTGTAGATATTGCTCTTGCGTTGCTCCTTGGCGGCCGACTCGATGTCGAGATCGATCAGTTTTTGACCATCGACAATCGCGACGCGGAGTTCTTCGGCCTGCGTCGCATTAAACAGCATGCGTTTCATTACTCTGTTCTCCCGCGCGCAACCACGGGAAGACAAACCGGATCCGGTCAGTGCGGATTCGAGATTAGTTTCGCTGGTTTGGAATCATGAACTTGAGCAAAGGTAAAAAACTAAAGCGGAACTAAAGCGGTTGTCTGCCTTTTCATCCTGAATCGTCTTCAGGATGAAATGTGTCGTGTGCGGCTGCGCGCAATTCTAGTAGTATCGCTGCTTGCGGTGAGCGAATTAACCTTTGGGTGGCTTGCAGAGCCGATCGAGTGCCTCGCACCGAGCGGCTGCATTCTGATGTGCCTCACCATGCCGCTTCGGGTCATGTGGCACACAATTGGCAATTGATGACAGTTCAAAGCTCAATTAAAACGGAACATGAATTATTCTTCATAGCCCGTTTCGCAAAATGGGCAAACCAGCCGGCAGTATATTCAAAATGAAGGGGTCAGGCAAAGCTTCAGTAAATTTTTATCTGGTGGATGGGGAATCAGAGGGGCAGCGCATCGACAATTCTCTCTTTCGTCTCTGCAAGGGCGTTCCGAAAAGCCATATTTACCGAATTCTCCGAAGTGGCGAGGTGCGGGTCAACGGCAAGCGCGTTTCTCCAGAATATCGACTTCGCGAAGGTGACCGGATACGCATCCCGCCCCTACGGATGGAGATCACTGGCACGCCGGCCATTCCTGTCGGGAATGATTATTCCATTGTTTTTGAAGATGAATTTTTATTGGTGGTGGATAAGCCGGCGGGTCTGGCAGTACACGGGGGTAGCGGGATCCGTTTCGGGGTTATCGAGCAGCTGCGCCGGCAGCGGGCCGACGCACAATTTCTTGAGCTGGCTCATCGTCTCGACAGGGAAACGTCAGGACTGTTGTTGGTGGCGAAGAAGCGCTCTGTCCTGACGGCCTTGCATGATCAGTTCCGTTGCGGACTGGTCGAGAAGCATTATCTGACTCTGGTCAAAGGGCGCTGGCACGATCAGACAAGGCACATCCGGCTGGCCTTGCATAAATATCTGACAGCTGAAGGAGAGCGTCGTGTCAGTGTTTCCCGCGAGGGCAAGCCTGCCCATTCGATCGTGCGCTTGCTGGGGCGCTGGTCGGGCTTCAGCTTGCTCGATGTCGAGCTGGAAACAGGGCGGACACACCAGATACGGGTGCATCTGGCCCATACCGGCTTCCCTTTGTGCGGAGATGACAAATATGGAGATTTTGCCCTGAACAAGGTGTTGCAAAAGGAGGGACTGGAGCGGATGTTCCTGCATGCTGCCCGCCTGGTTTTCGTCCATCCGCAGCGCGGCGAGCGGCTGGAACTGAATGCGCGATTACCCGGGGAACTGCAGCGTTTCCTGGAGGGCCTGGATCAGCGTGGAGAAAGGGAATATGGGGCAGAACTATCGATTGCTGGTCTTTGACTGGGACGGTACCTTGCTTGATTCGGCGAGTGCTATCGTCGCCTGCATGCAGGCTGCGGCGCGTGATCTGGGCCTGCAGCCTCCCGATCCGCGCATCGCTCGCGATGTGATTGGCCTCGGCCTGCAGGACGCATTGTCACGCGCCTTGCCGGACTTGCCTGTCGCACAGTATTCCCGTGTCTCGCAGACTTACCGCCAGCATTATCTTTCGCGCGATCACGAGTTGTCCTTGTTCGATGGTGCTCGTGAAATGATCGAGGAGCTGGCAGATGCCGGCTTTCTTCTCGGGATTGCCACAGGCAAAAGCCGGGTCGGTCTGAACCGGGGGCTGGCACATTCGGGCCTTGGCCGGTATTTCCACTCGACCCGTTGTGCGGACGAATGCCCTTCCAAGCCGGCGCCGGACATGCTCCTCGAGATCATGAAGGAACTGGATGTGGAGGACCACCAGACGCTGATGATCGGGGATACCTCCCATGATCTGTTGATGGCCCGTAATGCCCGTGTGGGCGCACTGGCTGTCGGCTACGGTGCGCATACCCGTGAAGCCTTGCTCGCCGAGCGCCCGCTCGGATTGTTTGAAGATACGGCGCAGCTTGCCTCCTGGTTGAAAATGAACGGCTGAACGGGAATCTCTGCTACAGCCTTTTCGTTGATGCAGAATGGTTATCCATATGTTTCCGGGTATACTTCGGCACGGCTTGAGGTCTCACCTGGTGAAAGCCGATGGCGCTGAACTGAATTGATCAACTATGAAGGCGAGAAGTCAATGCCCGAAGAATCCGGCAACACCGCACCCTGGGAACGGAAAGTCATCGAGAAACTGGCCATGGAAGCCCTGGCGGAGCAGAAGCGCCGCCGGCGCTGGTCCATCTTTTTCAAACTGCTCGGTCTGGCCTACCTGACCCTGCTGATTTTCTTGCTTGGTGACTGGAGCGACACAACAGAAAAATTTGCCGATGGCAAAAAATTTACGGCTCTGGTGCAACTGAACGGAGTCATCAAGTCCGGTGGTGAAGCAAGTGCCGAAAAAATTGTCTCCGCCTTGCAGGCCGCCTTCAAGGATCGCGGCACCCAGGGCGTCGTATTGCGCATCAACAGCCCCGGCGGCAGCCCGGTTCAATCCGGCATCATCAATGACGAGATTCGCCGCCTGCGCACCAAATATCCGAATATTCCGCTCTATGCAGTTGTCGAGGATATTTGTGCTTCTGGTGGTTATTACGTTGCTTCGGCCGCCGACAAGATCTATGTCGACAAGGCGAGCATCGTCGGATCGATTGGCGTATTGATGGACGGCTTTGGCTTTACCGGCAGCATGGAAAAACTCGGTGTCGAGCGTCGTTTGCTGACCGCGGGTGAAAACAAGGGATTTCTTGATCCTTTTTCCCCCCAGGATGAAAAGCAGAAGGAGTTTGCCCAGCTATTGCTCAACGATATTCACAAGCAATTCATCGATGTGGTGCGCAAAGGCCGCGCCGAGAGACTGAAGGAGACACCGGAGCTGTTCAGCGGTCTGATGTGGACAGGAACTAAAAGCATCGAGCTCGGACTTGCCGACGAATTGGGGAACGTCGAATCCGTGGCGCGCGACGTGATCAAGGCTGAAGACATCCGTGATTTCACCCTGCGGGTCGGGCTGACCGAGCGCTTTGCCCGGCAATTCGGGGCAGATGCCGTCCAGAGTGTTCTCGGCGGCATCGGGAAATTCTCGATGCGATAGACGGCCACCGATCGGGGACAGGACCGTCCCCGGTGTGGCCTGCGTCAGATTTTGATAGTCCGTTCCCTGGCGATTTTTGCCTGCCATTCGACCGGACCGGTCTTGTGTACCGATACGCCCTGGGCATCGACGGCAACGGTCACCGGCATGTCCTTCACTTCAAATTCGTAGATGGCTTCCATTCCCAGATCGGCGAAGGCGACGATGCGTGCCGCACGGATCGCTTTTGACACCAGATAGGCGGCCCCCCCCACCGCCATCAGGTAGACGGCCTGGTTGTCGCGGATGGCGTCAATGGCGGCAGCCCCCCGTTCGGCCTTGCCGACCATGCCGAGCAAACCGGTCTGCTCCAGCATCTGTCGGGTAAATTTGTCCATGCGGGTGGCGGTGGTCGGACCGGCTGGACCGACAACTTCATCGCGTACCGGATCAACGGGTCCGACGTAGTAGATGAAGCGGTTGGTAAAATCCACGGGCAGCTTCTCGCCCTTGTCGAGCATCTCGGTCATGCGCTTGTGGGCGGCATCACGTCCGGTCAGCAGCTTGCCATTGAGCAGCAGGACATCTCCTGGCTGCCAGCGGGAGACTTCTGCACGCGTGACCGAGTCGAGATCGACACGCTTGCCTTTGCTTGTGTCATAGGCAAGTTGGGGCCACTCGTCAAGGCTGGGTGGTTCGAGATGTGCCGGCCCCGTTCCATCAAGATGAAAATGGACATGCCGGGTTGCGGCGCAATTTGGAATCATCGCCACCGGGAGGGAGGCGGCATGGGTCGGATAGTCGAGAATTTTCACATCCAGCACGGTTGTCAGGCCGCCCAGCCCCTGGGCGCCGATTCCTAGCGCATTCACCTTGTCGAACAGTTCGAGACGCAGTTCCTCGATGCGGGTTCTGGGACCGCGCGCCCTGAGGTCGTGGATATCGATGGGCGCCATCAGGGATTCCTTGGCGAGCAACATGGCTTTCTCCGGCGTACCGCCGATGCCGATGCCGAGCATCCCCGGCGGGCACCAGCCGGCGCCCATGCTGGGCACCGTCTTCAAGACCCAGTCGGCAATCGAATCGGAGGGATTGAGGGCGGCAAACTTTGATTTGTTTTCCGAGCCACCTCCTTTGGCGGCGCAGGTGACTTCGATCCCGTCACCGGGAACGATTTCCACGTGAATCACCGCCGGCGTGTTGTCCTTCGAGTTGGTGCGTGCCCCGGCCGGATCGAGCAGGACGGACGCCCGCAGCTTGTTGTCAGGATTGTTATAAGCCTGACGCACACCGGCATCGACCATCTCCTGCAGGCCAAGCCGGGCATCCCAGCGGACATTCATGCCGATCTTGAGAAAAACCACGGCAATGCCGGTGTCTTGACAGATCGGGCGATGGCCTTCGGCGCACATGCGCGAATTGATCAGGATCTGCGTGATGGCGTCCTTGGCGGCGGGACTTTGCTCGCGCTCGTGGGCGGCCACCAGAGCACGAATGTAGTCGGCAGGATGGTAAAAACTGATGTACTGGAAGGCGTCGGCGATGCTCTGGATGAAGTCATCCTGGCGGATTGGCTTGGACATGATGTTCTGAAGAGGATTTTCGGAGCGATAAATTCTATCATTCATGGTGTGGCATCGATGCGGCGCAAGAGCTCTGGATGCCGTGTAAGTAGAACGTAAGTTTGAAGCGATAAGTTGCAAAGAACCACGCAGGAGAGCCGAACAGGAGACAGCGGGCGGTGCCTGGCGTCTCCCATGTCAGGAACCCATGGCGAACGGCTTGTCCTGATCGGTACAACAACATCAGTCAGACAGAGGAGTGATTCAGATGGCCACGATCGACTCGGTCTTGCAAGAGACCCGGATTTTCCCACCCGCAGCGCAATGCGTTGCCAAAGCCAACATTTCCGGCATGGAGGCTTACCAGGAGCTTTTCGATAAAAGCTGCAACGACTACGAAGGATTCTGGGGCAAGATTGCCCGCGACAACCTGGTCTGGCACAAGCCGTTCACCACGATTCTCAATGAGTCGAAGGCGCCGTTCTATACCTGGTTCGAAGATGGAGAACTGAATGTTTCCTACAACTGCCTCGACCGGCATCTTGAAACCACTCCGCACAAGACCGCCATCATTTTCGAGGCGGATGACGGCAAGGTCAGCAAGGTCACCTACAAGGCGCTTTACCATCGAGTTTGCCGCTTTGCCAACGCCCTGAAAAAACTCGGCATCCAGAAGGGCGATCGTGTTCTCATCTACATGCCGATGTCCATCGATGTCGTCGTCGCCATGCAGGCCTGCGCCCGCATCGGTGCGACGCATTCCGTGGTTTTTGGCGGCTTTTCCGCGAAGAGCGTGCAGGAGCGCATCATGGATGGCAAAGCCCGCCTGGTGATCACGGCGGATGGCCAATACCGGGGCGGCAAGGCCATGCCGCTCAAGCCCACCGTCGATGAGGCGCTCGCCATGGGTGGGTGCGAGTCGATCGAGAGGGTTGTCGTCTACAAGCGAACCGGTGGCGAGATTGCATGGAACGCGAAACAGGATATCTGGTGGCATGACCTTGAAGAGGGCCTGCCGGATGAATGTCCGCCGACGCCGGTCGGTGCCGAGCATCCGCTCTTCCTGCTCTACACGTCCGGGTCGACCGGGCGTCCGAAAGGTGTTCAGCACTCCAGCGGGGGGTTCCTGCTTGGTGCCCTGATGACCATGAAATGGGTGTTCGACATCCACTCCGACGATGTCTTCTGGTGCACGGCAGACGTCGGCTGGGTGACGGGGCATTCCTATGTCACCTACGGTCCGCTTGCCGCCGGCACCACCCAGGTGATCTTCGAGGGTGTGCCGACCTACCCGGATGCCGGGCGCTTCTGGCGCATGATCCAGAATCACAAGGTCAGCATCTTCTATACGGCACCGACGGCGATTCGCTCTCTCATTAAGCTTGGTCCCACCCTGCCGAACGACTATGACCTGTCGAGTCTGCGCATTCTCGGTTCGGTGGGCGAGCCCATCAATCCGGAAGCCTGGATGTGGTACTACACCACGGTTGGCAAGGAGCGCTGCCCGGTACTCGATACCTGGTGGCAGACCGAAACCGGCGTGCACATGATTTCTCCGCTGCCGGGTGCAACACCGCTCAAGCCGGGCTCCTGCACCCTGCCGCTGCCCGGGATCATGGCCGATGTCGTGGATGAAACCGGCGCCCATACCGAACTGGGCAAAGGCGGCTTTCTCGTCATCAGGAAACCCTGGCCTTCGATGATCCGTACCATCTGGGGTGATCCCGAGCGTTTCAAGAAAACCTATTTCCCGGAAGAGCTTGGCGGCAAAATCTATCTGGCGGGAGACGGTGCACACCGCGACAAGGATGGCTATTTCTGGATCATGGGGCGCATCGATGATGTGCTCAACGTCTCCGGCCACCGTCTGGGCACGATGGAGGTCGAATCGGCCCTCGTCGCGCATCCGCTGGTTGCCGAGGCGGCGGTCGTCGGACGTCCGGATGATCTGACCGGAGAGGCGATCAGCGCTTTTGTTGTCGTCAAGCAGGCGCGGCCCACGGGGGAGGAGGCCAGAAAAGTTGCCGAACTGTTGCGCGCTCATGTCGCCAAGGAGATCGGCCCGATCGCCAAGCCCAAGGACATCCGCTTTGGCGACAATCTGCCGAAGACCCGTTCGGGCAAGATCATGCGTCGCCTGCTGCGTTCGATTGCCAAGGGCGAGGACATCACTCAGGATGTCACAACGCTGGAGAATCCGGCCATTCTCGACCAGCTCAAGGAGCCTGCCGCCTGAGCCGGACTGACCCGCAGGGATGGGTGAAAAGGGCGCTGTGACAGCGCCCTTTTTTTGCGTGGACGGTTCAGGGATAATCGATACGCTCACCCGGGCCCGTCATTCATTTTCGCAGAGGGGAGAAAGCATGAACCGTTCCGTCATCACCGGACAGCGCCTGGTGGCCAGCTTCCTGATCGGCTGCGTTCTCTTCAACTATCCGATACTTGCCCTGTTCAACAAGGCGGACCGGCTGTTCGGGATCCCGCTGTTGTATCTATATATCTTTGTCGCCTGGGTGTTGCTCGTCGGTCTGATGGCCTGGACCATCGAAAGCCGGCAGGAATAATCCATGCTGCAAGGCTGGGTCATCGCCAGCGTTTCGTTTCTCTATTTGGGTATCCTGTTTGCGATCGCCTATTACGGAGACAAACGTGCCGATGCCGGCCGCTCCCTGATCGCCAATCCGTCGATCTACGCGCTCTCGCTGGGCGTGTATTGCACGACCTGGACGTTCTACGGCAGTGTTGGCCGGGCAGCGGTGACCGGCATCGGTTTTCTGCCGATCTATCTCGGGCCGACACTGATGGCCGGCCTGTGGTGGTACGTCATGCTGAAGATCATCCGCATCAGCAAGGCAAACCGCATCACCTCGATTGCCGACTTTGTCTCCACGCGCTATGGCAAGAGCCAGTTGCTTGGCGGTCTGGTCACGGTGATTGCCGTGATCGGCGTTATTCCCTATATCTCGCTGCAACTGAAAGCCGTCTCCAACAGCTATACGATCCTGCTGCACTATCCGGACATCGTCATGCCCGCGTGGACCGAGGCACAGCCCTTGTTGCAGGACAGCGCCCTCTACATCGCCATGATTCTGGCGGCTTTCACCATCCTGTTCGGAACGCGCCATCTGGATGCCACGGAACATCACGAAGGCATGGTGGCGGCCATTGCCTTCGAATCGGTCATCAAGCTGCTGGCCTTTCTTGCCGTGGGCATCTTTGTCACCTTCAGTTTCTACAATGGATTTGGCGATATCTTCGAGCGTGCCCAGCTTGTGCCCAAGCTGAAGGATTTGATGACTGTCGACGATAGCGGGGCGAACTACGGCAACTGGTGGTCGCTCACTTTTTTGTCGATGCTCTCGATCATGTTCCTGCCGCGCCAGTTCCAGATCAGTGTCGTGGAGAACGTCAATGAGCGCCATCTGTCGCGAGCCATCTGGCTGTTCCCGCTCTATCTGGTTCTCATCAATATTTTTGTCCTGCCGATTGCCCTGGGCGGCATGCTCCACTTCCCCGATGACAGCGTCGATGCGGATACTTTTGTCCTTGCTTTGCCGATGGCCGAGCACCAGGAGGCGCTGGCGCTGTTCGTGTTCATTGGCGGGCTGTCTGCCGCCACCGGGATGATCATCGTCGAGACGATTGCGCTCTCGACCATGGTCAGCAACGATCTGGTGATGCCCTTCCTGCTGCGCTGGAAAGCACTGCGCCTGCACGAAGAGCGGGATCTCTCCGGACTGTTGTTGTCGATTCGCCGCTGGGCCATTGCTGTCATCGTGTTGCTCGGTTATATCTACTTCAGGGCGGCCGGTGAAGCCTATGCGCTGGTCGGCATCGGATTGATCTCGTTCACGGCTGTTGCCCAGTTCGCTCCGGCCATTATCGGCGGTATTTACTGGCGGGGAGCGACACGTCCGGGTGCGGTGGCCGGCCTGAGTGCGGGCTTTGCGGTATGGATCTATACACTGCTCTTGCCGTCGTTTGCCAAGTCGGGCTGGCTCTCCCCGTCGTTTGTCGACGAAGGCTTGTTCGGTCTCGAACTATTGCGCCCGCAGGAGCTGTTCGGGCTGACCGGGCTGGATGAAATCCCCCATTGCCTGTTCTGGAGCATGCTGGCCAACATTGGCTGCTATGTTCTCTTCTCGTTGCACCGCCGGCCCACTCTGGCCGAGGCGAATCAGGCCAGTCTGTTCGTCGATGTCTTCCGGCATACCGAAGGCACGGCGCGTTCGCGCTTCTGGCGCGGCAGTGCGCAGGTCAAGGATCTGCTGCCCTTGATTGGACGCTTTCTCGGACCGGATCGCGCACGCGAGGCCCTGCTCGATTATGCGCGCGAGCGCAATCTGGACTCGATTGACAAGCTCGAGGCCAATGCGGATCTGGTGCACCATGCCGAGATGCTGCTCGCCGGGGCCATCGGTGGTGCTTCGGCACGCGTCATGGTGGCTTCGGTCGTCCAGGAAGAGGCGCCCGGTATCGACGAAGTGATGAACATTCTCGATGAGGCGTCCCAGGTGCGCGCCTATTCACGCCAGCTCGAGCAGCAGTCCAAAGAGCTGGAGGAGGCCACCCAGGAGTTACGTGCGGCCAACGAGCGTCTCAAGGAGCTCGATCGCATGAAGGATGACTTCATGTCGATGGTTACCCATGAGCTGCGCACACCACTGACCTCGATCCGTGCTTTCTCGGAAATCCTTCTGGAAGATCCGAAAACCAACCTGGCCAACCGCAGGAAATTTCTCGATATCATCGTCAAGGAAGCAGAGCGGCTCACGCGCCTGATCAATCAGGTACTCAGCCTGGCGAAGATCGAATCGGGCAATCCCGAGTGGCTGCCGGAGAATGTCGACCTGAGGGAAATCATCGATGAGTCGTTGACGGCAACCTCCTCGCTGTTCTCCGACAAGAACATCCGCCTGGAAACCTATCTTGCGGAGAATGTTCCCCTGGTCTGGGCCGACCGTGACCGTATCATTCAGGTGATGCTCAATCTGCTGTCCAATGCCGTCAAGTTTTGCGAGGGGGACGGTGCTCGCGTGATCGTGCGCTTGTCCGGGGGGCAGGATGAGGTTCGTGTCGATGTCGTGGATAATGGACCGGGTATCCACGAGGACGATCAACGCATGATCTTCGAGAAATTCCGCCAGGGCGGTGACACCCTGACCGCCAAGCCGCAGGGTACCGGGCTGGGTCTGCCGATCAGCCGGCAGATCATCGAACACTTCGGCGGGCGCCTGTGGGTGGTGAGCCAGCCCGGTCGTGGTGCGACCTTTTCATTCTCTCTGCCGCGCTCCACAGCGGGAACCCTGTCTACGGAGCCATGACATCATGCCGAAGAGGATTCTTGTCGTCGATGATGAGCCGAATATCCTGATCTCTCTGGAGTTCCTCATGCGCAGGGAAGGCTTCGAGGTGATCGTTGCCTCGGACGGCGAGACGGCTCTGAATCTGGTCGGACAGGTCGCCCCGGACCTGATGCTCCTCGACATCATGCTGCCGAAGAAGAACGGCTATGAGGTCTGCCAGGCAATTCGCGCCAACCCCAGGCTGAAATCATTGAAGATCATCATGCTGACTGCAAAGGGACTTGATACGGAGATCGCTGAAGGCACGGCGATGGGGGCCGATGCCTACATGACCAAACCGTTCGCCACCAAGGATCTGCTTGCCGAAGTCCGCCGGCTCCTGGGCGGCGAGCAATGATCTTCCTGGCGCCGTCTTGTCAGGACTGACTTTTGTCCGCCCAGCCGGTTAGCGGAAAGGAATGACGCATCATGAAACAGATTGTCCACGGAGCCGATGGCCTGACAGAATCGATGCAGCTGGCCCAGGCACCGCGGCCTGTTCCGGGCGTCGGAGAAATTCTGATCGAAGTCCATCATGCCGGGGTGAATCGCCCTGATCTGATGCAGCGCTCCGGGCTCTACCCGCCGCCGCCCGGCGCCTCTGCGGTTCTTGGTCTTGAAGTGGCCGGAACGGTTGCCGAATTGGGAGAGGGCGTCACGCAGTGGCGTGCGGGCGACCGGGTCTGCGCTTTGGTGCCGGGAGGCGGCTATGCGCAGTTTTGCGTTGCTCCGGCCACGCATGCCCTGCCGGTGCCCACAGGGTTCGACACGGCGCAGGCGGCGGCACTGCCGGAGACCTGGTTTACCGTCTGGGCCAATCTGGTGGGCTTGGCCCGGATCAGGCAGGGCGAGCGCCTGCTGGTGCACGGCGGTTCGAGCGGCATCGGCCTGACCGCAATCCAGCTGGCGCAACTGTGCGGGGTCGAGTGTCTGGTGACGGTCGGCAGCGAAGAAAAGGCGCAATTCTGCCGCGAGTTTGGTGCCACGCAGGCGATCAATTACCGGGAGAGCGATTTTTTGCAGGAAGTCAGAACCCTGACCACGGGAGAGGGGGTCGATGTTGTCCTCGACATGGTGGGGGCAGCGTACTTCCAGAAAAACCTTTCCGCGTTGCGGCGCGATGGCCGATTGGTGATGATCGCCTTTCTGGAGGGCGCGAAAGGGGCCGTTGACCTGATGCCGATCATGTTGAAGCGTCTCGTTGTGACGGGCTCGACGATGCGTCCGCGCAGTATTGCCGAGAAGACGGCAATCCGCGACGAACTGCTCGAACGCGTCTGGCCACAGATGGCAGCGGGTCGATTGCGACCACACATTCATGCGGTCTTTCCCCTGTCCGAGGCCGGCGCGGCCCACCGCTTGATGCAGAGCAGCCGTCACATTGGCAAAATCATTCTGGAGGTCAAGTCATGAAAGAACTGATGATCAATGTCGTGTCCGATGTCGTTTGTCCCTGGTGCTTTATCGGCAAGCGCCGGCTGGAGGCGGCGATTCATGCGTTCCGGCAGGAGGCACCCGAAGTCGTTCCGCGCATCCGTTGGCTACCGTTTTTCCTCAACCCGGACACACCGGAGGAAGGCGAGCCGTATCGGGCGCATCTGGAGAGGAAATTCGGCGGTACGGAAAAGCTTGCACAGATCTGGGCGCAGATCACCGAAGCCGGCCGTGCGGACGGGATCGAATTCGCTTTTGAGCGGATTGAAAAGCGTTCCAACACGCTGAAGGCGCACCGTCTGATTCATCATGTCCAGCAAAGCGGGGATGCCGGTGTTCTCGTTGATCGCCTGTTCGCCGGGCAGTTCATCGAAGGGAAGGATGTCGGTGACGCGGTGGTGCTGGCGCGTCTGGCTGCCGAGTGCGGATTCGATGAAAGTGCGACGCTGGCCTATTTGCGTAGCGACACCGATGCCGCCGAAGTACGCGCCCTTTTCGTGCAGAGCCAGCAACAGGGAATTACCAGCGTACCTTTCTTCATCCTCGACGGGCGCTTTGGGGTCGGTGGTGCGCAAGCGCCCGAGCTGATGCTCACCGCCTTGCGTCGCTGTCTCGTGTCCTGATCCACTCCCGGCACGCAAGGCTGTAAAAAAAGCTTGATTTATTGCGAAGTTACAGGTTCAATGCCGACATTCGCTCGGACTCAAGCGGCAGAATGATGCGGTACGCAACAGACGTGCAACTGCCCATTCGTTTCTGGGTACTCGAACGAAGGAACCGTCGGGCAACTGCCCTTCAACATTTTTAGGATAGGGAATATGGCAACAGGTACAGTCAAGTGGTTCAACGATGCCAAAGGTTTTGGTTTCATCACGCCGGACAATGGTGGCGAAGATCTCTTCGCGCACTTTTCCGCGATCCAGTCCAATGGCTTCAAGTCGCTCAAGGAAGGCCAGAAGGTCTCCTACGACGAGGCGACCGGCCCGAAAGGCAAGCAGGCTTCGAACATCAAGCCCATGTAAGCAGCAAGACCTGAATTTGAAAAACCCCGGCATGCCGGGGTTTTTTTTCGGCGGATCGGGGGGTGCCGTCCCGTTCGCGTGATGAGCGTTTCAGCCCGGTTGGATCTGCGAGAAACTCTGCAAGGCGATGAATTCTTCTGTCTCGTGCGCAGGCAGCCTGCTGTCCGGACGCTGTATCGTGAGCAGATGGGCAATTCCTGCCGATTGTGCGCAGCGCAGTACCGGTAAATTGTCGTCGATGAACAGTGTGCGCGATTCTTCATACGGGACGACATCGTGCAGGGCTTTCCAGAAGAGCGGGTCTTCTTTCGGGTAGCCCAGTTCATGCGAAGAAATCATCTGGTCAAAGTGGCTTTGCAGATTCGTGCGTGACATCTTCAGCGTCAGGCTCTTGCGGTGGGCGTTGGTGACGAGAGCGACATGCTTGCCGTGTCGGCGCAGCGATTCGAGAAAATGCGGAACACCCGGACGCACGGCGATCAGGTGGGCGACTTCCTCCTTGAGATGGGGGATGTCGAGCTGCAAGGTGTGTGTCCAGTGGTCGACGCAATACCAGTCGAGCGTACCGACCTTTTCCCGATAGAGTGCCATGATGCGCTGCTGCGCTTCATCCGGCGCGAGTCCATGGTGTTCGGCATAGCGTTGCGGCACGTATTCCTGCCAGAAATAATTGTCAAAGTGCAGATCGAGCAGGGTGCCGTCCATATCGAGAAGAACGGTGTTGATGAGCCGCCAGTCGATCATCGGCCCTGCACTCACGGTCTACCCTCCGTGACTGCCATGCGCGGCATATTGGCGTATTCGACAGGACAGGACACGCCGCCTTATTCCTCGGCAGTATGCAGCGAGACGCCGAGCAGGGCGCGTCGCTTGAGCCAGGGGCTGGGCCTGTAGCGCGGGTCACCCGAGGTGGCCAGCAGGTTGTCGAGGATTTCCAGTACCGTCCGTGCTCCCAGCGCATCGCCCAGTGCCAGCGGTCCGTTGGGGTAGCCCAGTCCCAGTTCGACGGCGCGATCGATGTCTTGAGGGGTGGCAATGCCCTGTTGAGCGATGTCACAGCCGATATTGACGATATGTGCGAGCACACGCTGGGCCACCAGCCCGCTGCTGTCGCGCACCAGTGAAGCGGGTATGCCGTCGGAAGAAAAGAGCCCCAGTGCGGCATCGCGCATTGCCGCCGAGGTGAGCGGTGTGCCCATCAGGGTGCGGTGTTTTTCAAGGCCGTACAGGGCATCGATGGCCAGCGTGCGGGTGGCATCGAGGCCCTCGCGCGCCACGCAGCCCGAAGCGTCCTCTCCCAATGGTGTGACCAGGCACAGGGCGCCGTCCTGCGGCGACTGACTTTTATCGAGCGTTGCCCCCAGCTTGTGGACGAGATCGCGCACAGAAGCGGCGAGGGTGGGGCGGGCATTGCTGACCCAGACACAGGCGGGGCGGGCGGCGGGGGAGGCAGGCTGTGCGGCTGTCTGCTGCTTGCCATCCTTGTAAGTGTAGAAGCCACGTCCGCTCTTGCGACCGAGCAGGCCGCCAGCGAGGCGTTGTGCCGCAAGGGCGCTGGGACGATAGCGCGGCTCTTCGTAATACTGGTGGTAGATCGATTCCATGACCGGATGCGAGACGTCCAGGCCGGTCAGGTCGAGCAGCTCGAACGGCCCCATGCGAAAACCGCCAGCGTCACGCAGGATGGTGTCGATGACGTGGCATTCGGCGACGTTTTCGCCGAGCAGGCGCAGCGCCTCGGTGACGTAGCCGCGGCCGGCATGGTTGACGATGAAGCCCGGCGTATCCTTGGCGCGCACGGGGGTGTGCCCCATGCGGCGCGTGAGCGCCATCAGCGTGTCACTCGTGGCCGGCTCGGTGAGCAGGGCATCGACCACCTCGACCACCTTCATCAACGGGACCGGATTGAAAAAATGATAGCCGGCGACGCGACCGGGGTGCCTGCATGCGGCGGCGATCTCGGTCACTGAAAGCGAGGAGGTGTTGCTGGCGAGGATGCAGCGCTCGCCGACGATGGCTTCGAGTGCCGTGAAGAGCTGCCGCTTGGCCTCGAGTTTTTCGACGATCGCTTCGATGACGATATCGCAGCAGGCGAACGCCTCGAGGGATGCGACCGGCTCGATATGGGCCAGCGCGCTCTTGGCCGCTGCGTCGCTGATCTTTCCTTTGGTGACAAGGCCGGAGAGTGTCGTGGCAAGGGTTTCACGGGCGCTGGCCGCCGCACCTTGCTGCAGGTCGAAGAGCAGGACACGGATGCCGGCCTGGGCGGCGATCTGTACGATGCCGCGTCCCATGGCGCCGGCTCCGGCAATGCCCAATGTCAGGTTGTCCGTATGGTTTTCGGGAATCATGGAATCTGTCCGTGGTATCGGGGGCGAAGCGACGGAGTATAGCAAGGCAGACGCTGAAGAAATGAGCAAGGCGGCTGCAGCACAAGGTGCGCGAAGCACGGTTACCAGGACGGATTGGACGGATCGGTGAGAGAGGGCGTCTCGCGCAACGCCGCACTGGGCCGCCATGGCCATTGTCTGTCAGACGGCTTGATTGAACCGATGGGCGCCTTCGATTACCATGGGGAACACAAGAACAGAGCTGGAGCAGGAGAGGAGGAGACATGTACCGCAAGGTGTTGCTGGCCTATGACGGCTCGCAGAGCGGGCGCACCGCGCTGCTCGAATGTGCCGACATCAATAATTTCCTTAATGCAGAGGTGCATCTGCTGGCCGTCGCACCCTTGATGGCCGGCTTGTACCTGACTGAAGGCTTTGTGCCGGACACCCTGCAGGAAGACGAGAACCGCCGTTTCAGGGACATTCTCGAAGAAGGGCTGAAGCTACTCTCGGAAAAGGGCGTGCAGGCGAACGGTCACATGGTGACCGGCGAACCGGTCGACGAGATCTGCCGCCGGGCGAGCGAGTTGGCTGCCGATCTGATCGTCGTTGGCCATCGCAAGCATTCTTTCTTCATGTCACGCTGGTGGAAAGGCTCCGTGGGGGCGAGCCTCATCGAGGACGCACCCTGCAGCGTGCTGATCGCCCTGGCACGCTGAGGCGGCCAGAGGCGCGCCATAGACCATGGATGATGGTGTGGATGCCGCTGTGGCGGACGGGCTTCGGGCTGCGATGCCCTACCAGAGCTTCCACCAGGGCTCGGGCCGGTTCAGTCCGCGTACGTAATACTCGCTGTTGGGGAAGTTGGTGCGCATGACGCGCTCGGCGTCGTCACGCAGATCGTTCATTCCCAGAGCATCGTAGGACTTCACCATGATGAAGAGCGCCTCTTCGTTGGCAGGGGCGTCCAGATAGGTCTTTACCGCGAATTGCGCGCGACTGGCTGCCGCGACGTAGGCACCGCGCTTGAGGTAATAACGCGCCACATGCACCTCGTGGGAAGCCAGGGCGTTGATCAGATATTTCATGCGCGCGGTGGCATCCGGTGCGTACTTGCTGTTCGGGTAGCGGGTGACGAGATCCCGGAAGGCCTCGAAGGATTCACGCGCCGCTTTCGGATCACGCTCGGACTGGTCTTGCAGACTGATGTAGCCGAGCATGCCCAGATCTTCGTTGAAATTGACCAGCCCTTTCAGGTAATAGACGTAGTCGATGTTCGGATGGTTCGGGTGCATCTTGATGAAGCGTTCGCAGGCGGCAACCGCCGAGGCCGGCTCGTTGGCCTTGTAGTAGGCGTAGGGAATCTCGATCTGCGCCTGCTGGGCATAGCGTCCGTAGGGATAGCGCGATTCGAGGGTTTCGAAATACTTGACAGCCTTGTCGTAGGAGCCATCTCCCATGGCTTCCTTGGCCGCCGAATACAGGCGGTTGGCCGACCAGCCGGCCGTCTCGTCCTTGACGTCGGGCAGCAGACCGCAGCCGGCAACCAGAAGGGCGAGAATAAACGCTAGACTACGCATGATGGATTCCCTGCAAAGAAAGCGCGCCGATTATAGCGCAGAGCCGGTGCGCGTCCTGATCATCCCGCCTGAGCTGGCCGGTCTGCGACTTGATCAGGCACTGGCCCGCCTCCTGCCGGAGCACTCGCGCAGCCGGCTGACGAGCTGGGTGCGACAGGGGAAAGTCAGTCTTGACGATACGGCGGCCGATGCCAAAAGAAAGGTCTGGGGCGGTGAGCGTATTGTCCTCGAACCCGTGGTCCTGCCCGAGCAGGCTGCCCGGCAGCCCGAGGCGATTGCCTTGTCCATCGTCCATGAAGATACCGCGCTCCTGGTCGTTGACAAGCCGGCCGGTCTCGTCGTCCATCCGGGCAGCGGCAACTGGCAGGGCACGCTGCTCAACGCCTTGCTGCATCACGCCCCGCAACTGGCCAATCTCCCGCGTGCCGGCATTGTGCATCGGCTCGACAAGGACACCAGCGGACTGCTCGTCGTGGCCAAGACACTCGAAGCGCACACCGATCTGGTGCGCCAGCTCGCCGCGCGCACGGTGAAGCGGCATTATCGGGCGCTGGCGCACGGGCGTGTCGTGCGTGACGGTGTCGTCGAGGCGCCGATCGGCCGCCATCCGGTGCAGCGCACCCGCATGGCGGTCGTGCACAACGGACGTGCGGCGCGCACGCATTACCGCGTGCTCGAGCATTTCGATCGGGTAAGTCTGCTCGAGTGCGTGCTCGATACCGGGCGTACTCATCAGATTCGCGTGCACATGGCCCAGATCGGCCATCCACTGGTCGGTGATCCGGTATATGGCCTGCGCCGCCAGGGCACCGGACTGCTGGCGGCATTTCCGCGCCAGGCGTTGCATGCCTGCCATCTTGCGCTGGTGCATCCGGCGACTCGTGTCGAGATGGGCTGGGAGGCGCCCTTGCCCGAGGATTTCTCGGCCTTGCTCGCCGTCTTGCGGGAGGCGGCCTCATGACAGGAGCGATGATTCCGGACTGGCCGGCTCCGGCGTGCGTGCGTGCCATGATGACCACGCGGACGGGTGGCGTCAGCACGGGTCCGTATGCCTCGTTCAATCTCGGACTGCATGTCGGTGATGATCCGCAGTCCGTGGCGCAGAACCGCCAGCGTTTGTGCGCGCAGCTTCCGGCTGCGCCGCTCTGGCTTGACCAGGTGCACGGCACGACGGTGGTGGAGGCGGACGCAGCGCCTGCCGGTGTTCGCGCCGATGCGGCCTTTACTTCACGGCACCACACGGTGTGTGCCGTGCAGACGGCGGATTGTCTGCCGGTGCTGTTGTGTGACCGGGAGGGCAGCCAGGTGGCCGCCGCGCACGCCGGCTGGCGTGGTCTGGCCGCCGGTATCCTCGAGGCGACGGTGCGTGCCATGAAAACCCCGCCCGATCGGCTTCTCGCCTGGCTCGGACCAGCCATCGGGCCGCAGGCTTTCGAGGTCGGAGAGGAAGTGCGTGCAGCTTTCACGCAGGAGGATCCGCATGCTGCAAACGCTTTTGTGGCGCACGGCGAAAGCAAGTGGCTGGCCGATATTTTTCTTTTGGCGCGACAACGCCTGCAGCGGGCGGGCGTGACGTGCGTACATGGGGGCACGGCGTGTACTTTCAGTGATGCGCAGCGCTGGTTCTCTCACCGGCGCGATAGAATCACCGGCCGCATGGCGGCGCTTATCTGGATCGATCCATGACAAGAAAAAACCACCTCGACACCACGGCCATGATTCTGATGGTCGTGCTGTGCGCTGCCTGGGGCTTGCAACAGGTGACGATCAAGCTGGCGAACGCCGGCATCTCTCCCGCGCTGCAGGCCGCACTGCGTTCGGTCGGTGCGGCGATCCTCGTGCTGGCGTGGGCGGCCCATAAAAAAATCCGCCTGTTCGAGCGGGACGGCTCGTTCGGGCCCGGCGTGCTGACGGCCATGCTCTTCGCCGGAGAATTCGCCTTCATCTACTGGGGACTCAACTACACGACGGCTTCGCGCGGTGTCGTATTCCTCTACACCTGTCCGTTCATGATCGCCCTGGGTGCCCACTGGTTCTTGCCGGGCGAGCGTTTGCGTCCGTTGCAATGGCTGGGGCTGGCCTGTGCCTTTGGCGGTATTCTCGCGGCGTTTGGCGAATCGTTCGGACTGACCCATAAAAGTCAGTTGCTGGGGGACGGCATGTTGTTTGTCGGCGCGGTGCTGTGGGCGGCCACCACGCTGATCATCAAGGGCAGCCGGCTCGCGCGCATCAGCCCGGCCAAGACCTTGTTCTACCAGTTGGCCGGGTCGGCTGCCGTCCTTCCCTTTGTCTCCCTGGCGCTTGGCGAGCCGGGTGTTTTCGCCCTGACGCCGCTGGTGCTTGTCTGTCTGGCTTATCAGACCGTGCTGGTGGCCTTCGCCAGCTATCTGGTCTGGTTCTGGCTGATCTCGAACTATCCGGCCGGCCGCCTCGCCGCGTTTTCCTTCCTGACACCATTGTTTGGCGTACTGGCCGGTGCCGTACTGCTCGGCGAGCCGGTCAGTCCGGCGCTGGCTGCTGCGCTGGTGCTGGTCGCCATCGGCATCTGGCTGGTAAACCGGCCGGCACGCACGTTGATTCGATGAGCGCTGCGGCACCCCCGTTTCCCGACACGCATTGGCCGGCCGTGCTGGCCGCCGCCTTTTGTGGCGTGGCGATGGCGATGAATGTCGGCAAGGTGCCAATCGCCATGGCGCAACTGCGCGAGGAATTCGGCCTCAGTCTGGTTGCTGCCGGCTGGCTCTCCTCGATGATCAACGCCCTGGGTGTGACCTCCGGGGTGATCTTCGGCATGCTGGGCGATCGCATCGGCGCTCTGCGCCTGTGCTTTTCCGGTCTCGTCATCAGCGCGCTCGGCTGCCTGGGTGCGCTGGTGGCCAATGGTTCGGTGGCACTCCTTGTCTCACGCTTTGCCGAGGGTGCGGGCATGGTGTCGGTCGCCGTTTCGGCGCCTGCGTTGCTCTCCGCCGCCAGCCGCCCGCAGGATCGACGCTTTGCCCTGGGCATCTGGAGTGCCTATCTGCCGGCCGGGGTTGGCCTCATCATGCTGCTGGCACCGCTGGTGATGGGACGCGGAGGCTGGCGCGGTGTATGGATGCTGACCTTCTCCGGTATTGTCCTGGCGGCCTGGGGGATCCATCGCTCGCGTTCCAGCTATCACCTGGCTGCGCCCACGCAACGCAAGACAGGAGGTTTCGCCGAGGCGCGTCAGGCGCTCGGCCAGCTCGATCCCTGGCTGCTTGCTGTGGCGATGCCCTGCTGGGCGATCCAGCACTACGCGCTGATCATCTGGCTGCCGACCTATCTGGACGAGCAGCGTGGCTTACCTGCACTCGCCGTTTCACTGCTTTCCTGCACGATGGTTCTTGTGAACGTACCTGGCAACCTGCTCGGCGGCTGGTTGCTGCAACGCCATTACCGCCGCGGAGACCTGATCGTCTTTGCCAATCTTGTCGCCGGACTGGCTGGTATCGGCATCTTCTTCGAATTCCTGCCCGATCTGCTGCGCTATGCCCTCTGTCTGTTGCTGTCCTTCATCGGCGGACTGGTGCCCGCTTCGGTACTGTCGGCCTCGGCCAATTACGCCCATACGCCGCGTCAGATCGGCACTTTGCAGGGGCTCTTCATGCAGTTTGGCAATCTCGGACCGTTTGCCGGCCCGCCCATGATTGCCGCACTGGTGGCCGCCAGCGGATTGTGGCGTGATGCCTTGTATGTCACCGGCGGTGCCGCTCTCGTCGGCATTGTCTTCGGTTTGCTGATCCGCCAGCGCGAGCGCGTATAATCCGCGCCTCTTGTCAGGTTCGCATTCATGTCCACACTTGCCTGGATTCTTCTCGCTGCACTGACCGGAGGTGTGCTCTCGGTACTGGCCGCTGCTGCGTTTGCCCTCACCGCACGCGGCAGCTGGGTGCCGCACCTGATCAGCTATGCAATCGGCGCATTGCTCGGCGCCGCCTTTCTCGAAGTGCTGCCCAATGCCATGACGGCCCGAAGCGATCCGGCGCAGACAACCGCCATCGTGCTGGCCGGTATTCTGGGTTTTTTTGTTCTGGAAAAACTGGTGTTGTGGCGTCATTGTCACGACGACCATTGTGAAGAACATGAACCGCATGCACCGGCGCAGGATCAGGGCCGTAGCGGTCTGCTCATCCTCATCGGCGATACCTTCCACAATTTTGTCGATGGCGTACTGATCGCTGCCGCCTTTGTCCAGGATGTGCGCTTGGGCTTGATCACTTCCCTGGCGATCATTGCGCACGAAATTCCGCAGGAGGTCGGTGACTTCCTGATTCTGCTGCATTCGGGCTATTCGCGCATCCGGGCGCTGGCCTACAACCTGCTCTCGAGCCTGGCGACCGTGGTCGGCGCGTTGCTGGCCTATTTTGCGCTTGCTCCGATACAGGGGATGGTGCCTGTGCTGCTTGCCCTGGCGGCGGCAAGCATGATTTACGTGGCGGTCGCCGATCTGATTCCAGGCCTGCATCGGCGTACCGAACTGCACGCGACCGTGCAGCAGGTGTCATTGATCGCCGCCGGGATCGCCTCGATCCATTTTTCTCATCTGCTTATCGATCATCTTGTCGGCTGAACGCCGGCGCCGCACGGGAGTGCCCAGCAGCCAGAGAAACAGTGCAAGTGGCGCCAGGCCGTAAAAAAAGAAGGTGAGGACGCCGGCGACGAGGCTGGTTTCAACCAGTGCCATCATGAAGACCACCCAGAGCCAGCCGATTGCAATGATGTACATGGCCCCATTATCGGCGAGTTCCCGCGCAAATGAATCGCCGGGTACTGTTCTGCGTCATTGACAGCCCTGATGCGGCTATGCGAAATTCAGCTCATTGTCCTTCAGCCATCGCAGGGTGGTTGATTCAGGGAGCGGCGGTTGATGTCTGAACACCTCAGGCCCGATGCATTGGGCGCGCAGCAGTTCTTTCATGCAGGTCAGGCATTCGTCGGGGGATTCCTGGATTTCTTGCAGAAGCAGACCAGCTTCAAGTCGTCCGGCACGGATGCCCGGGGATTTCCGCCCGCTGCGCTGGGCGAGTTGCAGCGCAACCATGTTACCCGTCACGCGGCGCTCTGGCAGTCGTTTCTGCAGAATCGTCCACTTGAAGACGAGCCGATCAGCGACAAGCGATTCTTGTCATCCGAGTGGTCGCAAAGCGTTTATTTCGACTATCTGCGGCATGCGTACCGGCTCAATTCGGATTTTCTGCTCGACTGGGTGGACACCATGCCGCTCGAGGACGAAACGGCACGCGAGCGCCTGAAGTTTTTCACCCGTCAGTTCGTCGACGCCATGGCGCCTTCGAATTTTGCCGCCACCAATCCCGATTACATCCGCGCTGCCCTCGATTCAAACGGAGCGAGCATTACTTCAGGCATGCTCAATCTCGTCGCCGATCTGGGCAAGGGCCGTATTTCGATGACCGACGAAGATGCCTTCGAGGTTGGCCGTAATCTGGCGGTGACGCCCGGTGAGGTGGTCCATGAAAATGAGCTGATCCAGCTTATCCAGTACGCACCACAGACAGCGAAGGTGCATGCGCGGCCACTTGTGATCGTGCCACCCTGCATCAACAAGTTCTACGTGCTCGATCTGCAGCAGGAGAACTCCTTCGTGCGTCATGCCGTGGAGCAGGGAATGACGGTATTTCTCGTCTCCTGGCGCAATCCGCAAGCCGATCTGGGCCATCTGGGCTGGGACGACTATCTTGAAAAGGGTGTGCTCGAGGCGCTCGACGTCGCGCAGGCCGTAACCGGTGCTGATCAGGTCAATGCACTTGGTTTTTGTGTGGGGGGTACCTTGCTGGCGGCTGCCCTGAGTGTGGCGAAGGCACGCGGCGCCGATCCGGTGGCGAGTCTCACGTTGCTGACCTCCTTGCTCGATTTTTCTGACGGAGGCGAGGTTACCCACTACATCGACGAGGCGTCCGTGGCGGCGCGTGAGGCGGCCATCGGCCACGGCGGACTGCTGCGCGGGGCAGAACTGGCGGCGGCCTTCTCCAGCCTGCGCGCCAACGATCTCATCTGGAATTATGTGGTTGGCAACTATCTCAAGGGAGAGAAGCCGCCCGCTTTTGATCTCCTCTACTGGAATGCCGACAGCACCAATCTGCCCGGCCCCTTCGCCGTCTGGTACCTGCGTCATCTGTATCTCGAAAATGCCTTGCGCGAGCCAGGCCGGTTGCCGATGTGCGGTACCACCGCCGATCTTCGCCGGCTTGACATGCCGGCGTATGTCTATGCCAGCCGCGAAGACCACATCGTGCCGTGGAAGAGTGCCTACCTCTCGCGAGCCCTGCTCGGCGGCGAGACGACTTTTGTTATGGGTGCCAGCGGCCATATTGCCGGCGTGGTCAATCCACCGGCAAAGGGCAAGCGCAGCTACTGGTTCAATCCGGATCAAGTCGCCGATGCAAACGACTGGCTGGCCGGTGCAACGGAGCGCAAGGGGAGCTGGTGGCCGGATTGGATAGAATGGCTGAGGCGCCATGCCGGCAAGCTGCGCGCGGCACCGAAAAAAGCCGGCAGTCGCGACTATCCCGGGATCGAAGCGGCGCCGGGACGCTATGTCAAGGAAAAGGCCTGACTGCAAGCCGGGGAGGCAGGCCGGGCGGTGCGAGCACAATCCCCGGATCGCAAAGGAGGAGAGGTCATGTCAAGAGTGGCTTTGATTACCGGAGGCATGGGAGGGTTGGGTGAAGCGATCTGCATCAAGATGGCTGCACTCGGTTACCGGGTCGTGACGACTTACAGCCCGAGCAATACGCGGGCAAAGGAGTGGCTCAAGCAGATGTCCGGGCAGGGTTTCGAATTCTTCGCCTATCCCTGCGACGTGGTCGATTACGATTCCTGCAAGGCGTGTGTGGACCAGGTGGCAAAGGAGATCGGGCCGGTCGATGTGCTGGTGAATAATGCCGGCATCACCCGCGACATGACGTTCAAGAAAATGACCAAATCCGACTGGGATGCGGTGATGACGACGAATCTGGACAGCGTTTTCAACATGACCAAGCAGGTGATGGATGGCATGACGCAACGCGGCTGGGGGCGTGTCGTCAACGTCTCTTCGGTGAATGGTCAGAAGGGTGCATTCGGCCAGACCAATTATTCGGCGGCAAAGGCCGGTATCCATGGTTTTACCAAGGCGCTGGCGCTTGAAGTGGCCAAGCGGGGTGTCACCGTGAATACCATCAGTCCGGGCTATATCGGCACGAAGATGGTCATGGCGATTCCGCAGGAGGTCCTCGATTCAAAAATCCTGCCGCAGATCCCGCAAGGACGCCTGGGCAAGCCGGAGGAGGTGGCCGGACTGGTTGCCTATCTGGCTTCGGAAGAAGCCGCTTTTGTCACGGGCGCAAATATTTCAATCAATGGCGGTCAGCACATGTTCTGATCGTCTTGTCACCACCGGGCTCGGTGGTGACCAATGTTTTTTTGTTGTCGATGGGAAGTCAAGTGATGTCGAAACGGATTGCACTGATCACGGGGGGCATGGGAGGGCTGGGGACGGCCATTGGCCGTGCCCTGGCGGAAGATGGAGTGGTTGTCGTGGCCAACTGCCTGCCCGGCTATGCGCAGAAGGATGAATGGCTGGCGCAGAACAGGGCGGACGGCTTTGACTTCCATGCTGCCGAAGGCAATGTGGCCGATTACGATTCCTGCAGGGAAATGGTCGGGCGCATCGAGGCGCATATCGGCCCGGTTGACATTCTGGTGAACAATGCCGGCATCACGCGTGACAATGTCTTTCGCAAGATGCCTCCGGAAGACTGGAATGCCGTGATCGGTATCGACCTGAACAGCGTGTTCAATGTCACGCACCAGGTGTTGTCCGGCATGGCCGATCGCGGCTGGGGGCGTGTCATCAGCATTTCATCGGTGAACGGCATCAAGGGTCAGTTTGGCCAGGCCAATTACTCAGCCGCCAAGGCTGGCATCCTCGGCTTTACCAAGGCCATTGCCCAGGAAGTGGCGAGAAAGGGCGTGACGGTCAATGCCATCGCTCCGGGTTATGTCGGCACCGACATGGTGATGGCAATCCGCCCCGAGGTGCGCGAACAGATCGTCGCGCAGATTCCGATGGGGCGCCTGGGCAAGCCCGAGGAAATCGGCAAGCTGGTGGCCTATCTGTCGTCCGAGTACGCCGCCTACATGACGGGGGCCACCTTGTCGATCAACGGCGGCTTGCACATGTATTGAGGTATTGCTGTATTGACCAGGGAGGTTTCCGAGCATGGCTGAAAAAACCCGCCTCATCAAAAAATATCCGAACCGTCGCCTTTATGACACGAGGACGAGTTCCTACATCACCCTGGCCGATGTCAAGGAGCTGGTTCTGCAGGACGAGGAATTCCAGGTGGTTGATGCCAAGTCTGGTGAGGACCTGACGCGCAGCATCCTTTTGCAGATCATCCTCGAGGAGGAGGCGGGAGGGATGCCGATGTTGACGAGCAATCTGCTCACGCAGATGATCCGCTTCTACGGGAATGCCATGCAGGGCATGATGGGCAAATACCTCGAAGGGAATATCAAGGCGTTCTCCGAGATGCAGGAAAAGCTGCAGGAGCAGGCACGCACCATGTACGGCGACAACAACCCTGCCAGCCGCGATCTTTGGGCGCAGTTCATCAACTTCCAGGGGCCGGCCATGCAAAGCATGATGGGTGCCTATATGGATCAGTCGAAGAAAATGTTCGAACAAATGCAGGAACAGGTCCAGAGCCAGACGCGCAATATGTTTGCCGGCTTCCAGTTCCCGGATTTTTCCGTGCAGGGAACCAGGCCAGGCAATCCTGCCGGCAGTCCTGCGAAAGAGTCTGACGAAAAAAAGTAAGCTGTCGTGTAACACTCCTCGATCACAGCATGTCATCCGAAGTCGCCGCACCCAGAATAGGCTTTGTTTCGCTCGGCTGCGCCAAGGCACTGGTCGATTCCGAGCAGATCATCACGCGCCTGCGAACCGAAGGCTACGAAATCGTTCCTGATTATGACGGTGCCGATCTGGTCATCGTCAATACCTGCGGCTTCATCGATGAGGCTGTTGCCGAATCCCTCGACACCATCGGCGAAGCACTGGCCGAAAACGGCCGTGTCATCGTCACCGGCTGCCTCGGTGCCCGGGAAGGGGTCGTGCTCTCGGCCCATCCCCAGGTACTTGCCGTCACCGGCCCGCAAGCAACTGAAGAGGTGATGCTTGAAGTGCATCGCCACCTGCCCAGGCTGCACGATCCATTTCTCGATCTGGTACCCGCGCAAGGCATCAAGCTGACGCCGCGCCATTACGCCTACATCAAGATTTCCGAAGGCTGCGATCACCGCTGCAGCTTCTGCATCATTCCCTCGCTGCGTGGTGATCTCGTGAGCCGACCGATCGGCGAGATCATGAACGAGGCGGAAAAGCTGGTTGCGGCCGGCGTCAAGGAGTTGTTGATTGTCTCGCAGGACACCAGCGCCTATGGCGCCGATATCCGCTACCGCACCGGCTTCTGGAATGGGCGTCCGGTCAAGTCACGACTGCAGGAGCTGGCGGCCGCGCTGGGCGAACTCGGTGTCTGGGTGCGCTTGCATTATGTCTATCCCTATCCAAGTGTCGACGAGTTGATCCCGCTGATGGCCGAAGGCCGCATCCTGCCGTATCTCGATGTGCCGTTCCAGCATGCCAGCCCGCGCATTCTCAAATGGATGAAGCGTCCGGCAAGCAGCGGCGATGTTCTTGCGCGCATTCGTGCCTGGCGCGCCGTCTGCCCACAACTGACTATTCGCAGCACCTTCATTACCGGTTTTCCGGGTGAGACCCACGAAGACTTCGAGCTGCTGTTGCAATTCCTCGAAGAAGCACAACTTGACCGTGTCGGTGCCTTTGCCTATTCCCCGGTCGAGGGTGCCGCCGCCAACGCATTGCCTGATCCGGTGCCGCAGGCGCTGCGCGAAGAGCGTCGTCAGCAACTGATGGAATTTCAGGAGGACATCAGCACGCAACGTCTCGAAGCCAGGATCGGCCGCGAGATCACGGTGCTGGTCGAAGAAGTTGGCGAAGAAGGTGCGGTTGCCCGCAGTGAAGCGGACGCACCGGAAATCGACGGTCTGGTACATATTCCGGATGGTGAACATCTTGTAGTGGGCGAGTTCGCGCGCGTGCGCGTCACGGATTGCGACGTACACGATCTCTACGCAGAAACGCTCCGGAGCTGACGTGCCTGCGCCACACAAGCCGAAGATCGGTCTGGCATTGGGCAGCGGTTCGGCGCGTGGCTGGGCGCACATCGGCGTCATCCGGGAGTTGACGGATGCCGGTGTCGTGCCAGACATTGTCTGCGGTTGTTCGATCGGTGCCTTTGTGGGTGCCATCTATGTCGACGGCGATATCGAGAAGCTGGAATCCTGGGTGAGCACTCTTGCACGGAAGGACGTCGTTTCCCTCCTCGATGTCAGCCTGGCCAGCGGCCTGATCAAGGGTGACAAGCTGATCCAGTTCTTCGAGCAATACTT
This sequence comes from uncultured Rhodocyclaceae bacterium, assembly GCA_964607005.1. Classification (GTDB taxonomy): domain Bacteria; phylum Pseudomonadota; class Gammaproteobacteria; order Burkholderiales; family Rhodocyclaceae; genus Desulfobacillus. Next base: position 2,124 of record CAZSHO010000003.1, on the reverse strand, counting down.
TGTCGACCGCGATTTCAAGGACCTTGCGCTGCCCTTTGCGGTTGTCGCCACGGATCTTGCTACAGGGCGGGAACGCTGGTTACGCGAAGGCAACGTCGCTCAGGCGGTACGCGCCTCCATTGCGCTGCCTGGCTTATTTACTCCGGTTCCGTACGAGAACGGTTTTTTTGTCGATGGCGGTCTGGTCAATCCGGTGCCCGTATCGCTGTGCCGCGCTTTGGGCGCCGATGTGGTGATTGCCGTCGATCTGGGCTCCGATGTCGTTGGAAAATCCCTCAGGTTGCCCTCTGAAGAGGGCAATGAGACAGGCTGGGGGCAGCGGCTGCTTGCCCGTTTCGGCATAGGGCAAAACGGTGATGAAACTGCCCGTCTGCCGTCGCTGCTCGGCGTTCTGACCACCAGTATCCAGATCATGCAGGTTCGCATCGCGCGCAGCCGCCTGGCCGGGGAACCGGCCGACGTGTTGATCGCACCACGGCTTGCCCAGCTCGGCTTGATGGATTATCACTGTGGCGCGGAGGCCATCGCCGAAGGGCGTGCAGCAGTCAAGCGCATGCTACCGGTGATCGATGCGATCCTGCAGGAAGGTGGCGGAGTCGCTTGATGAGCGCACCGGATCTGCTCCGACAACTTGCGACCCTCGTTGGCGGGCAGAACGTTCTTGCCGGTATCGACGCCTTGCCCTATCTGACCGACTGGCGCGGGCGCTATCAGGGTCACGCGCGTTGTGTCGTCAAGCCGGCTTCAACCGCCGAGGTGGCGGCGGTGGTGACCCTGTGCGCAAAAGAGCGCATCGCCATGGTGCCCCAGTGCGGCAATACCGGCCTGGTCGGCGGTGCGACACCCCGGGCGGGTGGGGATGAAGTCGTTATCAATCTCTCGCGTCTCAAGCGTATCCGTGCAATCGATACGGCCAACAATACGCTCACCGTGGAGGCGGGCTGCCCGCTGGCGCAGGTGCAGGCTGCGGCGGCAGGTGTCGACCGGCTGTTTCCATTGTCGCTGGCTTCGGAAGGCAGTTGCCAGATCGGCGGTAACCTGTCGACCAATGCCGGTGGTACAGCCGTGTTGCGTTACGGCAACATGCGCGAGCTGACGCTCGGGCTTGAGGTGGTGCTGCCCGACGGGCGTATCTGGGAAGGTTTGCGCGGCTTGCGCAAGGACAATACCGGGTACGATCTCAAACATCTTTTCATTGGTGCGGAGGGCACGCTGGGCATCATTACGGCGGCTGTGCTGAAGCTCTTTGCCCGGCCCTGCCAGACCGCAACGGCCTGGCTTGCCCTGCACGAACCCGTTGCGGCCGTGGAGCTGCTGTCGCGTCTGCAAGAAATCTGTGGTGAGCGGATCGGCAGCTTCGAGCTGATTTCACGTTCGGCGCTGGAGTTGGTACTGAAACACATTCCTGGAGAGCGTAATCCGCTCAACCATGACGCGCCCTGGTATGTGCTCGTCGAATTGACCGACACGCTGCCTGATTTCGATCTGGGCGGAAAGCTGGAGTCGATCCTTGCAGAAGAAATCGGAACCGCCCGGGTGATCGATGCAGCATTGGCCCAAGACATTGCCCATCAGCAGGCGTTCTGGCGCTTGCGCGAGAATATCTCCGAAGCGCAGCGTATCGAAGGGGTCAGCATCAAGCACGACATCGCCGTGCCGGTTTCAAACATCGCTGAATTCATTGCACAGGCCGATGCCGCACTCCAGCAGGTTTTCCCGGCAGTCCGCATCGTCACCTTTGGTCATCTTGGCGATGGCAATCTGCATTACAACCTGTCGCGACCAGATACCGCAGCGAATGACGAATTCATCGCCAGGACGCTGCAAGTCAATCGCATCGTCTACGACATTGCCAGCAAGCTGGGCGGCACGATATCTGCCGAACACGGGCTCGGACAGCTCAAGCGTGAAGAGATCCTGCGCTACAAAAGCGGGGTTGAAATGGAGCTGATGCGCAGCATCAAAAATGCCATTGATCCGGCCGGCCTGATGAATCCGGGCAAGTTGTTGTGAGACCTTCGGCAAGGTGTGAAGAAGGGTTTACAAGAGTAGGGGGGGTACGTATAATTCGCGCTCCTCTGTGGGGGTATAGCTCAGCTGGGAGAGCGCTTGCATGGCATGCAA
>CAZSHO010000002.1:185789-216047 GCA_964607005.1 uncultured Rhodocyclaceae bacterium | reverse complement strand
CAGGTACCAACCAACCAAGTACCCACACCTATCGGCTGTTCAGTTGTTAAAGAGCGTTGCTGCAAAGCAGCGAGAGCCGCGCATTATACAGAGCGAAGAAGGTGGGTCAACACTTTTGCAAAAATATTGTTGCCGCGCTGCACGTCGCCGGATGCAACGCGGTTTCTCGTCCCATGCCCGTCCTGCAAAAGTCAGTGCCCGCAAGACGGCGCCTCGTTTTTTCAGAGCAGGACGCGCACTACTGGGCGAGGCCACGCTGAGCAAGATACTTGAAGATGATTTCAAGACGCGAGAGCGGATCGTCGAGTTCGAGCAGCTTCTGGCGTGCGAGTAACGGGATCGGCAGCAGTTCGCTGAAGCGGTGGCCGACCCAGGCCGCATCATCGAAACGATGGGGCGGCGGCAGGCGCTCGACACCCACGTCGGCGACCATCGCCTGCAAAAGCGGCAGCAAGGCGCCCAGCGAGGGCGGGATGGATACCTGCGGCTCGGGCGCGACAGGTTCGATGCTCGCACGCAGCAACCCGCCGGCATCGGTCTGGCTCGACAGAATGCGAAAACGTGCACCACCCCGCACGCTGATGTTGAGAATGCCGGGCTGCGTCATGTCCCAGGTAACGATGCGCGCTTCGGTCCCGACAGGATGGGGCTCGGCCGGCGCACCGACTTCGCTGCCGGTGGCAATGAGACAGATGCCGAACGGCGTTTCCTGCTTGAGGCTCTCCTTCACCAGTGTCATGTAGCGCGGCTCGAAGACGCGCAGGCTCAGCATGCCCTGCGGGAACAGCACGGCATTGAGCGGGAATAGGGGCAAGGGCGATGCGCCGCCCGCTTCGCCCTGGCGCTGCGGAAAAGGCAGGATGGTCACGAAGAAATGTCCCTGGGGGCGACAAGAGCAGGTTCTGCCAGCAGCCGTGCGGCCGCCAGTCCGTTCACGAGGCCGAACACCAGCGCCGCCAGCGCAAAGAACGGCACCAGATAGAACAGGCCGTCATGCGGCACCAGCCACAGGCGCGCAACCAGCAACTGGCCGGCGATATGGGCAAAGGCGGCGATGAGGCTCTGGCTGACCGGACCGAACCAGCGTGCCGGCAAATGCATCGCCAATCCCAGCGCAGCAAGGCTGACGAGTGCGCCGCACAGGCTGAGAAAGAAACCAGGCGCAAGGAACTGGCCGATCAGCAGGCTGCCGGCCACCACGCGCAGCAGCGACACCCATACCGCATCGCGCCAGCCATAGCGCGCCAGCACGACCAGCGTGATGATGTTGGCCAGCCCCGGCTTGACGCCGGGCAATGGCATCGGAATGGCCGCCTCGACCACCGAGAGGGCGATCGCCGCCGCCGCATAGCGCGCGATGCGATGATCATCCGCCGTCGGCACGAGCTCAATAGGCGAGGCTGTCATGACTGGAGGCGCGTCCGGCAATCGCCAGGCTGACATGGCTGGGCGCGCAGATGGCGATGGCATTGGCCTGCGACAGCCAGCCCTGGCGCACGCAATACTGGCGCGGCCCCGGATCGGCCGCCACGCGAGCGCGGCCCGGTTGAACTTCAATGATGCTGGTGCCTAGCGCGCCCGCGATTTCGATACGGGCCGGACGCGTCAAGGGCAATTCTGCAACGATGACGCCATCGCGACGCACGACCGCCTTCTCGGCCGCCCCGCCTTTGAAGACCAGGGGCACCAGCAGCGCCGTGGCCGTGGCGAGCACCAGCAGCACCGCCCAGTCGCCCGGCCTGATGAGGCGCAGATAGGCTCTCACGTGATGGCGCGATGACGCACGAGCACGCGGGCGCGGTCGCGCAACTGTCCGGCCAGCCACTCGGCGAGATACACCGACCGATGCTGGCCGCCAGTGCAGCCGATGGCCACCGTCAGATAGCTGCGGTTGTCGCGCACATAGGCGGGCAGCCAGGCGTAGAGAAAGTTGCGGATGTCCTCGGCCATCTTGCGCACTTCCGCCTGCCCTTCGAGAAAACGCACCACCTCGGCGTTGCGGCCGGTGAGAGGGCGCAGATGCGGATCATAAAAGGGGTTGGGCAGGCAGCGCACATCGAACACCAGATCGGCATCGAGCGGAATGCCGTGCTTGAAGCCGAAGGATTCGAACAGCAAAGTCAGTCCTGGCCGGACGGCGCTCTCGGCACTACTGGCGAAATCGCGCACCCAGGCACGCAGGGCGTTCGGCCCCAGGTTGCTGGTGTCGATGCGATCACCCAGTGCCGCAATGTTCTCCAGCAACTCGCGCTCGCGGGTGATGGCCTCGCCCAATGTCGTTTGCTCATCGGCGAGCGGATGGGCACGCCGTGTCTCTGAAAAACGTGCGATCAGTGTCTCGTCACGCGCATCGAGATAGATGAAGCGGGTGGCCACATCCATTGTCCGCAGGTCGCGCAATTGCTGCGGCAGCGCCGCGATCGAGGCACCCGAGCGTACATCGATGGCCACGGCGGCGCGTCCGTAACTCTCTTCGTGCAACTGGCGCACCAGTTGCGGCAGCAGCGTCGCCGGCAGGTTATCGACACAATAAAATCCGGCATCTTCCAGCGCGCGCAAGGCAACGCTCTTGCCGGAACCGGACAGGCCGCTGATGAGGATGAGCTGCATGAAAGTGGCGTGATCTGAGAATGCCTGGGGCGCAACGCTCCAAGCATAGCCAAAAGCGGCCCGCCTGACCATCGATGCCTCGCGAAATTTCAGGGAGTGTCGGCGTCCCGCTTTTGCACCCAGAACTGGTACATGCCGGCGAAGGTGTCGGGGTGTTCCGCTTCGAAGGCCTGCCAATGGGGAAGATGAGTCGCCGCCGCGTCCCCGGCAAAGCGCGTGCGGTAGGCATGCAGGGATTCTGCCGGCAAGGTAAAGCCAAGGAAGACCAGTCCCTGTTCGGCGAGAAATTGTTCGATCTGCACCAGGCTCAGGCGATGCTCCTGCACGTGGAAGAGCAGGTCGCGGCAATCACTCAGGCTGTAAAAATCATGGGTCTGCAAAACCGCATCGAATTCTCCCTGTACATTCTGCGCACGCAACAGGGCGCGGGCGCGACGGATGTCCCGGGCAGATCCGCCGAGTTCCCACCCGGCGATACGCTCGCGCGCATGCACGACCGCACGACGGGCGATTTCGCTATAGAAACCCAGATGCATGAAACCGCCAGGACGCACCAGCGCCACCAGCCGGCGCCAGCCTTCGAGTGGCTGCTCCAGGTGATGGAGCACGCCGATCGACTCGACGACATCGAAGGTTTTACCCAGTCCATCCAGATGAAGGATGTCGGCCTGGCCATATTCGATGTTGTGCAACCCCATTGCCTCTGTCTTGCGCCGGGCATACGCCAGGCTGGCACCCGACAGGTCGATGGCAAGCACCCGCGCATCGGGGAAAACCTGCGCCGTCCATGCCGGATGACGGCCGGTGCCGCACCCGGCGATGAGGATGTCGGGGGGCGACTCCTCCCGCACCGGAACCAGCGGCACCCCGGGAAACAGGCCGTGCAAATGGGCCTGGACGGAGCCGGCCGGCATCTCGTGCGGCACGCGGACCCAGCGCGGATAGGGATTGGCCTCGTATTGCGCACGCACTTCGATGGAGATCGCATCATCGATCGGCGTGAGCTGTGGCAACGAAAGCTGCAGGGACTGTTCTTCGAGCGGCTCGGCAATCTGGCAGGCCAGCAAGGGGGCGATGCCGTGCGGCCAGTCGCGCTGCAAGAGCTGCTCGCAGCCTTCGATCCCGGCGAGCGGGAAATGGCAGGCGACGGACAGCAGCAAAAGGACGGGGATCTGTGTACCCCGGGCAAGCGCATCGGCAAGCGCCTGCCTTTGCGTCTCGGCCAGTCCCGTTTCATCCTCGGCAAACACATATTCGTTGATGAAGCATTGCTGCGCGAGCGCACAGAAAAAAACCTGCTCCGCTGCGCTGAGCTCCGTGCGGCGCAGCAACCCGGCTCGCGCATCGGTAAGAAAGCGTTCGAGCGTCTCGTCGCAGACCGGTGTCGAGACGAGCATCGCCCGCAGCAGCGGCGCTTCGGCAAGTTGCTCATAGGACGGCGTCGGTCCGCCGCAGGCGCGAAATGCCGGGGAGGCTTGCAGCAATGCGCCAGCCACGCGTGCCAGGCGCGCAGGATGCGTCCAGGCTTCATCGAGCGCACGCGCGAGCAAGGCGGCAAGGCCCGGTGCATCCTCCACGATCCCGGCTTGCGCCATATGCTCGGCAAACAGGCGCTGCGCCTGCGCATGATCGGGCTGCAAGGACAGCAGGCGCACGAAACAGGCGAGCGCCTCGCCGGTGCGCTGCAAGGACGAAAGGGCAAGACCGCACTGCAGCCAGGCCTCGGGCAACTCGGGGGCGAGTTCGATCGCGCGCCGGTAGCTCGCCACCGCCTCTTCCGTCCGGCCCAGCGCAGCCTGCGCCACCCCCTGATTGAACCAGGCACCGGCGTGGCCGGGGCGCAACGCCAACGCCTGCCGGTAGCCGTCGAGCGCTTCACTCGCGCGCCCGAGCGAAACGAGGGCATTGCCCTTGTTCGAGAGCGCTTCGACCAGATCGCCTTTCAACGACAGGGCGTGATCATAATCACCGATCGCAACCGCATAATCGGCCAGTGCCGCATGCGCGTTGCCGCGCAGCAGGTAGAGCCACGGATTGTTGCGCACGCGGGCGAGCGCGCGATCGACCACGGCAAGCGCGTCGGCATGCCGGCCCGCCTGGCCGAGCAGGCGCGTCTTGCCGTAGAGGGCCCCTTCGTGGGCCGGATGGCGCGCCAGCACGCGATCGAAGCAGGCCCCCGCCCTGACATCCTCCCCCAGGCCCGACTCGGCAACACCGCTCAGATAGAGAATTTCGACATCGCCCGGATTTTTCAGGGCGAGCAGCCTGAGCTGCCGCGCCGCTTCGGCATACTGGCCGGCATCGAGCTGTGCCAGCACTTTGTCGAGTTTTGGATTCGCCATGGTTGAATACAAAAACGCCGCGCCGAAGTATTGTCAATGCTGTTCCGCACGGCGGTAGGGCAGTGTATCACCCGTCCGCGTCTGCACCGCATCCGGTCCGCGCCCTTCCGGTCCAGACGGAATCGATGGCATAGTCTCGCACCATGAATCATGATCCGCACCGTCACCGTCATGCCGTCGTGCTGATGTTCTGCGTCGGCCTGCTGTGGAGCATCGCCGGCGTGCTCACGCGTCACATCGGGCAGGCTTCCGGCTGGGAGATAACCTTCTGGCGCTCGTTCTTTTGTGCGCTGGCCATGCTGGCCATTCTCGCGTTCTCGCACCGCACGCAGGCGATTGCCGAAATCCGGCGCCCGGGCCTGGTCGGACTGGCCTCGGGTGCGCTCTGGGCGGTGATGTTCACCGGCTTCATGCTGGCACTGACGCAAACCAGCACGGCCAACACGCTCATCCTCACCAGCCTCTCCCCACTGGCCGCGAGTCTCTTCGCCTGGCTGCTGCTGGGCGAGCGCATCCGCACCCGCACCGTCTTGCTGATCGGTCTGGCGCTCGCCGGCATCCTCATCATGTTCGGCGGTGAAACCGGCGCTGGCCGTCTCACCGGCAATCTCATCGCGCTCAGCGTGCCACTGGCTGCCGGCCTCAACTATGTCTTGATGCGCCGTTGCGGCAGCCGGATCAACCTGATTCCGGCCGTGCTGATCGGAGGATGTCTTTCGGCGCTGGCCACCCTGCCGCTGGCCTGGCCGTTTCACGCCTCCGCGCAGGATCTGGTCATCCTCGCGCTACTCGGCGCCGTACAGCTGGCCCTGCCCTGCGCCCTGGTGGTGCGGGTGGCGCGGGTGCTCTCGCCGACCGAAGTGGCGCTGATCGGACTCACGGAAAATGTGTGCGGCCCGCTCTGGGCCTGGCTGGGCGCCGGCGAGACACCGACCCGGCACGCCCTGTTCGGAGGGGCGCTGGTGCTCGCCGCCCTGGTCATGCAGGCACTCTCTTCGGGCTCGCGTCCCGGCAGGGCAACCGCGCCTTGACGCCATGGAGGACGGGCATGTTGTTTGCCAGAGCCGGTGCCGGCAGGGCGCGGCCGCCTATCCTCTGGGCTCCGGCTCCTTCGCTTCCTCTTCGCTGGCCGTCATCGGAATGAAGCGAAACCAGCCGCCCTCGTCGATGATCTTCTTCGACAGCTTGCGGCCCTGATAGTAAATCTCCACCCGCGCCCCTTCAGCGATGCGAAACTGATCGTCCGCGCCGGCCTGGACGCTCACCGTCCTGCGCGCCGGCACGACGACGCGACTGCCGTCGCCGCCATCCTGCCGCTTCTTGCGGAAGAACACCGTCTGCTCCTTGCTGATGAGGAGGAAGACCCCGGCCGGCTTGGCCGCATTGATGCCTTGCACATCGGTCACGCCCGCAGCGACACCCGATGCGGGCGCAACAGCGGGCGATGGCGGCTGCTCCGGTGCGGGTATTGCCGGCACTTCGGGCGTCGCCGCGGCCGACGAGGCCACCGGCGCGGGAGCGCTCGCAACCGCCGGGAGCACCGCATCAGCCGTGTGCACTTCCTGCGCTTTCCCTGTCTCCTGTACTTCCGGCACCGGCACGGCAGACGGCTGCCGCAGCCAGGCGGCACCGGCAACAACCAGAATGCCGGGCACCAGGACCGCGGCCAGCAGGCGGCGCGGCCCCCAGTGCATCAGTCTCTCGCGCACGCTGGCGCCGCCACCCTCGTCGGGCTGCGCGACGCCGTCCCAGCGCGGCTCCGTTGCCGGGTCCTCCTGCCGCCCGGGAGAGAGCGGCGTCAGCAATCCTTCGACGATGCCCCCTTCCTGAATGTCGAGGCGGCCATACGAAGCGTCGCCCACCACGGTGGCGTCGCGATAGACATCGATCGATTCGGCCGCCTGCACGGGCCCGACGACACGTCCGCGCACGTGAACGAACGGGGCGACCAGCTTGCCGGTGAGGCTGCCCGAGGCATCGACGACGACGGCGGCATTCTGCGCGCCCTCGCTCGTCACATCGCCGAGCACGTCGCCCTGGATGCGCAAGGTGCCGGTGAATCCGATATTGCCGGCAATGCGCATGCCGGCACCGATCAGTGTGTCGGTGCGATTGTGCGGCCTGGCCGCACGAGACGGTTTGTCGCTCATGGAGGGCGCCCCTTTTCCGGATGAAGGGTTCGAACGAAAGGCATTATGCCAGTACCAAGAGCAGGGACAACCCGGCGCCCAAAGTCAGCTCGCGCAGGACGGCGCCCTCTGCCGCCACCTCCTTTACAATACCGGGCATGGCCGATCTCACACGCCGCCAGTTCCTGCGCGGCAATTTTTTTGGCAAGAAACCGCCTGCGCGCCCGCCCTGGGCGCTCGCCGAAAAAGATTTCCTCGCCGCCTGCACGCGCTGCTGCTACTGCATCAGCGCCTGCCCGGAGAGCATCCTCACGCTCGACCGCGACAACTTCCCGACCCTCGATTTCAGCCGCGGCCAATGCACCTTCTGCGAGAAATGCGTCGACGTCTGCGGCCCGAAGGCACTCGTCATCCGCGAGGGCGCGGCGCCGTGGACGCTGAAGGCGCAAATCCAGAGCCACTGCATCACCCGCAAAAACGAAGTCTGTCGCGCCTGCGGCGAAGCCTGTCCGCTACAGGCGATCCGCTTCCGCCCGGTGGTGATGGGCGCAGCACAACCGGAAGTGATCGAGGACCTGTGCAACGGCTGCGGCGCCTGCTTCGCACCGTGTCCGGTGCAGGCGATCCGCATCGTTTAAGCCTGCTGCTCGCGTGCAAAGCGCGTCGTCAGGGCAAACACGTCCTGCGCGCAGACATCGATACAGCGCCCGCAGTTCAGGCAGTTGCCCGCAAGAATCGCCGGGCCGGCGCCCCCGAGACCCTTCAGCGCCGGGCGGATCACCTGCGGCTCGGGGCAGATCACATAGCAGTCCATGCAGTCGTTGCAGGCGCTGCGCCGCACCGCCGCCGTCCTCACGAGACTGACTTTCCCCGGCAGGCTGTAGAAGGCGCCCATCGGACACAGATGCCCACACCAGCCGTTCTTGACGACGAACAGGTCGAAGAAAAAAATCGCCAGGATCAGCATCCAGCCGGCGCCCAGACCGAACAGCAGGCCGCGCGCGAGCAGGGACACCGGATTGACAAGCTCCCAGGCCAGCGTGCCGGTAGCGGCCGCCAGCAGGCAGACCAGCACCAGCAGCGCGTAGCGCATCCGGCGCGACAGGTGCGCACTGGCATGAATGCCCAGACGGCGGCGCAGGCCGGCCGCACCATCGGTGACGAGGTTCACCGGGCACACCCAGGCGCAGAAGACGCGCCCGCCGACGACGGCATAGAACGCCAGCACGAGCGCCGCGCCGACGAGCGCCAGGCGCCCGGGCCGATGTCCGGCGAAGAGCGACTGCAGCAGCACGAAGGGATCGGTGAGCGAGAGCACGCCCAGCGTGTTGCTCGAGGCCAGATTGCCCTTGACGATCCAGATGCTGGCGAGCGGTCCGAGCAGGAACACGGCAAGCAGCGCCAGTTGCACGCAGCGGCGCAGCAACAGCCATTTGTGTGCGCGCAGCCAGCCCTTGACGGCGCTCGCCTCGGCGTTCGGACGGCGCACGCTCATGGCTCCCCCTTCGGCAGGCCCGGCGGCCCGCCGCGCATCTGCGCGATCGGCTGGACGCGAATGGCCGCCGCTTCGAGCGGGCAGGCCTGCTCGCACTTGCCGCAGCCGGTGCATGCATCCGAATGCACGGTCGGGATGAACAGCAGGCGCCGGTCGCTGCGCGATTTGAGCTGCGTCTCGAGCGTGATCGCCTTGTCGATGAGCGGGCAGGTGCGATAACACAGCTCGCAGCGCCCGCCAAGAAAGTTCAGGCAATTCTCCTGATCGGCGAGCACCGCCAGCCCCATGCGCGCCTGGGCAATGTCGGTGAGCGCGTGATCGAGGGCGCCGGTCGGACAGGCCGCCACGCAGGGAATGTCCGTGCACATCTCGCACGGCTTCTCGCGCGCGATGAAAAACGGCGTGCCGGTGGCAGCGTCCTCCTGCGGTCTGGCCAGACGGAGAATGTGGTACGGACAATCGCGCACGCACAAGCCGCAGCGGATACAGGCACCCAGAAATGCCGGTTCGTCGAGTGCGCCGGGCGGGCGCAGCAGCTGCGCCCGGCGCGCACGTGCCTTGCGCGCGTAGAGGCCCAGCCCGAGGCCAAACAGCCCGAGGCCGCTCGCCATACGCGCCGCATCGATGAGAAAGCGCCGCCGTGCAGAAATTCTGCCCGCGGCACCGGATGGCTTGTCGTCCATCGGTCCCTGTCCTGGATGATCAGACTGTGCATCTTAGGCCGGTAGCCGGAGCGGCGGCTTTGGCCAGGATCAACCGTCCGGCAGTTCGGGAAAAACCCTACTCCTCGTAGAGAAACAGCAACACCTCGGCCGCCTCGCGGCGCAACGGGACGAGCGCCTGATAGGCCGGCGATTCATGCCAGCCATTGGCTGCCGCGACCGAAGGAAAGCGGATGGCAACGATATCCTCATGCGCCAGCGCACCCTCGAGCTGCGCCACCTTGGCGCCGCGAAACATGAGTTCGGCACCCCAGGGCGCCAGCGTCGCCGGCACGCGCGCACGGTACTCGGCCCACTTCGCCGCGTCGCGGACGTGGATCTGACCGATCACATAGGCCGGTTTCATGCGGCCTCCCTGACGACGAACAAGGCAGTACCCACGCTGCGCCGTCCTGTCACGACTGACTTTCTACAATCCATGCTGCTGGCAGAGCACGTGCGCATACATGCCGCCATCCACCGGGATATTGGCGCCGCGAATCCATGCCGAAGCCTCGGAGAGCAGAAAGGACACCACCGGCGCAATGTCCGCCGTGGTGCCGGGACGATCCATGATGCGCATGTCTTCCTCGGCACGCGCGCCCAGGGTTTCGAGGAAATCCTTGAGGATCGGTGTCTGTACCGGCCCCGGACTGATGGCATTCATGCGGATGCCGCGTGCGCGCCAGGTCCAGCGGTTCTGCAGCGTCCACACGATGAGCGCCTCCTTGGTGAAGAAATAGCTGCGCCCGCCCTCGATGCGGTGCTTGCGGCAGAAATCGGCGACACCGTCAAAATCCAGCGTCTGACTCTCGGCAATCAGCGGTTTCGCCTCGGCCCAGCCAAGACCGGCGAGCGAAGCCAGATTGACGATGGCGGCACCGTCGGCAAGCTGCGCGATGATCCGCTGCGTGAGGTATTTCAGTCCGACGAGATTGACATTGAGCACTTCCTCGGGCGGGTGCGTCGGCGGCAGGCCGGCGATGTTGGCCAGCCCGGCGAGTCCGGCGGGCAGTTGCCCGACGAGAGCATCGATCGCCGACCGGCTCGACAGATCCGCCTGGATGAAACGGCTGCCCGGTGGCATTTGTGCCGGTGCATGCCGGTCAACGGCGATCACCGAGGCACCCTGTGCGGCAAGCAGCGCGGCGCTCGCCGCACCGATGCCCGAGGCGGCACCGGTGACGAGGAGGGTCTTGCCTTCGTGAGTCTTCATCGCCACCTCCTTTATCTGTTGTGCGGCATGCGGGCGCCGTCCTGCCACCACTGACTTTTCAGCGCCAGCGTTTCTTGCGCCGGTAGCGCTTGAGCGGTGCAGCGCCTGTCTCGCCGGCCACGCCCAGGTAGAACTCCTGCACGTCCGGGTCGGCGGCGACTTCGGCGGCCGTGCCGTCGAGGACGAAGCGGCCGCGCTCCATCACCAACGCACGCTGGGCAACGGCAAGCGCCATGCGCGCATTCTGCTCGACGAGGAGCAGCGTGGCACCATCGGCGTGGATGGTGCGCAGGATGGCGAAGATCTCCTGCACGAGGAGCGGCGAGAGGCCGAGCGAGGGTTCGTCGAGCAGGATCAGTTGCGGGCGGCTCATCAGCGCGCGGCCGATGGCGAGCATCTGCTGCTCGCCGCCGGAGAGGGTGCCCGCCCACTGGTCGCGCCGCTCCGCGAGGCGCGGGAAGTAGCGGAAAACGCGCTCGAGGTCGGCGCGGGGATCGTCGCGCCGGGTGTAGGCGCCGGCGCGCAGGTTCTCCAGCACGGTGAGCTCGCGGAACACTTCGCGCCCTTCGGGAACATAGGCGATGCCGCGCCGCGCGATGTCTTCGGTGCGGCGCCCGTGGATCGGCCCACCGGCAAAGTGAATGCTGCCCTTGTCCGGCTGGTCTTCGATGAGACCCATGACGGTTTTGAGCAGCGTGCTCTTGCCCGCGCCGTTGGCGCCAAGCAGTGCAACCATGCTGCCCGCCTCGATTTCGAGGGAGGCGCCGCGCAGTGCCTGGATCGGGCCGTAGAAGGTGTCGATGTTCTGCAGTTGCAGGAGCGCGTTCATGCCGCCTCGGCACCCAGGTAGGCGCGCAGCACTTCGGGATGGTTACGCACTTCGGCCGGCGTGCCCTGGGCGAGCACTTCGCCGTGGTTGAGGGCGACGACACGGTCGGCCAGATCGGCGACGAATTGCATGTCGTGCTCGATGAGCAGAACGGCGATGCCGAAGAGGTTGCTGATGTCCTCGATCCAGATGCGCAGGTCCTGCTTCTCTTCGAGGTTCATGCCGGCGGCCGGTTCGTCGAGCAGCAATACTTTGGGCTCCATGGCGAGCGCGCGGCCGAGTTCGACGACTTTCTGTGTGCCGTAGGGCAGATTGCCGACACGCTGGTCGCGCACCGCCTGCAGGTCGAGAAAGTCGATGATCCGCTCGGCCTTCTCGCGGTGGCGCATCTCTTCCCGGGCCGCCGGGCTCCACGGCCCGAAGAGCGCCATGCCGGAGAAAAGCCCGCTCCTGATGAACAGATGACGCCCGAGCAGCAGGTTGTCCATCGTCGTCATGTGGCGGAACAGTTCGATGTTCTGGAAGGTGCGGGCGATGCCGGCGGCAGCCACCTGGTGGGGGCGTGCGCCGACCAGTTCACGCCCGCCGATGCGCACACTGCCGGCCTGCGGCCGGTAGAGGCCGCAGATGCAGTTGAACACCGTCGTCTTGCCCGCGCCGTTGGGGCCGATGAGGGCGAGGATCTCCCCCGGCTCGAGCGCGAGGCCCACGCCACCGAGGGCCTTCACGCCGCCGAAGGAGATCGCCAGCCCGCTGACTTCGAAGAGTGCCGGCAAGGGGCTTATTTCACTTCGGCCCAGGCGGTGAGCTGCGTCACCTTGGTGCCCGTCTCGTCGGTGCGCGCGAGGAAGATCTCGCGCTGGCCCTGGCGCTCGTTCGGCCCGAAGCTGATGTGGCCCATGACGCCCTTGAAGTCCTTGAGGGTTTCCATCGCCTTGATGAAGCTCTCGCGCGTCAGGTTGCGCCCGGCGCGGCGCAGCCCCTCCACCATCGGCTCGACAAAACCGATGCCGGCCATGAAGAAGACGCCCCAGCGCTCGCCCTGCTGCGCATATTTGGGGAAGGCGTCCCGGTATTTCTTCACTTCCGGTGCGCTGGAATCGGGCAGCTCGCCGAAGCTGGCGAAGATGATGTTCTTCCACAGCCCGCCGGTGATGTTCTGCATCAGCGGCGCGTCGGAGAGCGTCGAGCTGGTCGCCCACTGCGGGGCGAACTGCAGCGCGGCGGCGGTCTTCAGCGTGATGACGGCATGCGTCGGATTCACCCACATCAGCACGGCATCCGCGCCGCTTTCCTTGAGCTTGAGCAGATGCGACTTGAGATCGCGGTCGGTCTGGTTCACCGAGACTTCGGCGACCGGCTTGAGATTCAAGCGCTGCAGCTCGGAGACGGCGCCACGATGGCCGTTCTCGCCATATTCATCGCTGGCATAGAAGATGGCAATCTTCTTCTTGCCTTCCTTCTCGACGAGGTGACGCACCAGCAGGCGCGCTTCATCGGCGTACAGCGGATAGATGGCGAAGAGCGCCTTTTGCGGCGGGGTGATCCAGGCGAGCGAGCCGGCCGCCGGCCCGACCCAGGGAATGTTGCGCTCCATCAGATAATCCTTCACCGCGAGGCCCGGTGAAGTGCCCACCCCGGAGGCAAAGCCGAAGACGCCGGGTGCTTTTTCCACCAGCTCTTTCACGCCGGCGACAGTCTTCGCCGGATTGTACTGATCATCGAAGGAGTGGAAGACGATCTTGCGCCCGTGGATGCCGCCGGCGTCATTGACCATCTGGAAGAGCATGGCGGTGCCACGCGCAACGGCTCCCCAGGGCGCGGCCGGACCGGTCTGCGGGCCCCACTCGCCGATGTGGATTTCGGTGTCGGTGACGCCGGTGAGCTCCTGCGCCACAGCTGGCTGGGCGACCAGGCACAGCGCGGCGGCAAGGGTGGCGATCCTGCAGAGGTTTTTCAGCATGGCAGTCTCCTTTGTCGACTCAGACCTTCTTGACGTAATGCCGGGCCAGCAGGCCCGACGGCTTGATCGCGAGCATCAGCAAAATGACCGCGAAGGGCACCACGGACTTGAAGGCCGTGGATACATAGAAACCAAAGAGGTTTTCGATGACGCCGATGAGCGCGCCACCGAGCGCCGCACCACCGAGGGAAGTCATGCCGCCCAGCACGGCGGCGGCAAAGCCTTTCATCATCGGATCCCACATCATGTAGGGCTCGACGGTGGCGGCCGGCCCGACCAGCAGGCCGGCGATGGCGCCGATCAATGCGGCAAGCGCCCAGGCCCCCATCTCGACACGGCGCACGCGGATGCCCATCAGGCGCGCCACGTCGCGGTTCTGCTGGGTGGCGCGCATGGCCAGCCCCGCCTTCGAGTGGCGCAAAAAGAAAAACAGCGCGGCAATGACGACGGCGGCAATCGCCAGCGTGGCCAGTTCCAGATGACTCATGATGACACCGCCGACCACCCACACGTCGGCCGGGCCAAGCGGAGTGGACAGGTCGTAGGGTTCGCCGCCCCACTTCCACGAAGCAAAGCCGAACACCATCATCTC
The DNA here is from genome assembly GCA_964607005.1 of uncultured Rhodocyclaceae bacterium. Taxonomy (GTDB): domain Bacteria; phylum Pseudomonadota; class Gammaproteobacteria; order Burkholderiales; family Rhodocyclaceae; genus Desulfobacillus. The sequence goes on along the minus strand of CAZSHO010000002.1, from coordinate 202,170 downwards.
GATGCCCAGCGTGATGATGATCAGGCCGAGCACGGTGGGCTCCTTGGCGCGGCGCAGGAAGGCGAATTCGCAGAAGGCGCCCAGCAGCAGGGCAAAAGTCAGTGCTGCCAGCACGGCGCCCCAGAAGGGCAGGCCGACGCTGGCGAGCAGCGCCAGGGCGACATAGGTGCTGATCATGCCCAGATCCCCCTGGGCGAAGTTGAGCACCTCGGTGGTACGGTAGATGATCACCATCGCCAGTGCGATAAGCGCATAGATGGCGCCAGCGGCCAGCCCGCTGAAGAGCACTTGCGGCAGGGCGCCCAGGGAATTCATGATGCGGCGCCCCTCACAGCGGCCAGCTCTTCCAGTAGCGTTTGCTGCGAATCCACAGGCCATAGAGGCCGAGCGGCTCGAACAGCATGATCGCCACGAGAATCGCGCCGTAGACGATGAACTGGATGTTGGCCATGCCGGTTTCCATGAAGTGGCGACCAAGAAAATCGGCGATCTGCCCGCCGGCGAGCGGAATCTGCTCGAAGTCGGCAAGCTTGAGACCCTTCAGCTTGAGATTGAGCAGGCTGATCAGCACGGCACCGAGCACCGGCCCGAGGATCGAGCCGACACCACCGATCACCACCATGGCGAGAAAGAGGATCGAGAGCATCAGGTTGAAGCTGGTCGGATCGACCTGACCCAGATGAAAGGCGAAGAGCCCGCCGGCCAGACCGGTGAAGCCGGCACTCACGGCGAAGGCGAGCGTCTTGTATCCGGTGAGATTCACACCGGCACAGGCGGCGGCAACGTCCGAGTCCCGGATGGCAACAAAGGCACGCCCGACGCGCGTGCGCATCAGGTTGCGCACGGCGAGCACACTCAGGCCGGCGAGCGCGACGATGACGACATACAGGTTTTGCTCGCGGCTGAAGCCGGGCACCAGCACGACATCGAAAGGCGGCACACCCGGCCCGGTCGCCCCGCCGAAAAACGCGGCACGCGCAAAGATGTTTTCCATGGCGAGGCCGAAGCCGAGCGTGATCACCGCCAGATACGGCCCCTCCAGGCGCAGCGCCGGCAGGCCGAGGATGAAACCGGCCAGGGCGGCGACGAGCACCGCTGCGGCGAGTGCGAGCGGGATCGGCCAGCCCGCCTGGGCGAGCAGCACGGTGGCGTAAGCGCCGATGGCGTAGAAACCGGCGTGACCGAGGGAGATCTGTCCGGTGTAGCCGACGAGGATGTTCAGTCCGACGGCGACGATGACATTGAGCGCGATGTAGCCGATGACGTACAGCTCGTAGTTGCCCAGCCACCAGGGGGCGGCGGCGAGCGCGGCAGTGCAGGCGAACAACCACAGGCCGAGCGGCAGCGTGTCGAAGAGCCGCAAATCCTTGTAGTAGGAACGCTTCATGTCCACTGCCGTATTCCCCCCATACCACAGCGCGCATTGAGCTTGATGCCCAGACCGATGCTACTATGCCGCGACAGTACCGACAAGCCATCGCGCCGCCCATGCCGGGCGTCCAGGGAGGGTTCGCCATGAATGCCACCGATGCCTTTTTGCAACCCGTCGAGGCACTGACGAGCGCGCCGGCGCTGCTGTTTGCCCAGGCCGCGCAGCGCGGCGCGGCCACCGCGCTGCGCGTGAAGGAGCTCGGCCTGTGGCGCGACATCAGTTTCGCCGACTATGCGCGCGACGTGCGCGCGGTGGCGCACGGCTTTCTCGCCCTCGGTCTTGAAGCAGGCGAGCGCGTCGCCATCATCGGCGAGAACCGCCGCGAATGGGTGTATGCCGATCTGGCGGCGCAGACGGCCGGCGGCGTCAGCGTCGGCATCTACACCACCAATGCGCCCCCCGAGTGCGCCTACATCCTCGATCACTCCTCGGCACGCATCTTCGTCGTCGAAAACGAGGAACAGCTCGACAAGGCGCTGGAGATTCGCGAGCGCCTGCCGCAACTTTGCTGGATCGTCGTCATCGACATGGAAGGTCTCGTCGGTTTTGACGATCCGATGGTGCTCTCCTGGGCTTCACTCGTCGAGCGCGGCGAGGCCTTCGCCGCCGCCCACCCCGATCTGCTCGATGCGCGCCTGGCCGCGCTCGAACCCGACGGCATTGCCACGCTGATCTATACCTCCGGCACCACCGGCCCGCCCAAGGGCGCCATGCTGAGCCACCGCAACATCACCTGGACCGGGCGTTGCCTGGCCGGCGTCTTCGGCTCGACCGGTGCGGAAGAGGTCGTCTCTTTCCTGCCGCTCTCGCACATCGCCGAGCGCCTGCTATCGACCTATCTCGCACTGAGTGCCGGTTACCGTGTGAATTTCATCGAGAACGTCGATGCGGTGATGCAGAACATCGTCGAAGTCTCGCCAACGCTGCTCTTTGCCGTACCGCGCATCTGGGAGAAATACCAGTCGCTGATCCTGCTACGCATGCGTGACGCGCAGTGGGTGAAGCGCGCCGCCTTCGCCGGCGCCTACGCCATCGGCCGCGCCTGGGCGCGTGCGCGCCTCGACCCGGCGCGCAAAGTGCCGTGGTTGCTGCGCATGGGCTTTGCGCTGGCCGATCTCGCCGTGCTGGCAAAACTGCGCAAGCGCCTCGGCTTCGAGCGCGTGACCGTGGCGGTGAGCGGCGCGGCCGCCATCTCGCCCGACGTGCTGCGCTTCTATCACGCCATCGGCGTGCCGCTGCGCCAGATCTACGGCCAGACCGAGGGCAGCGGTCCGACCAGTTGCCATCAGCACGGCATCATCGACCCGGACGATACCGGCCCGCCCCTGCCCGGCGTCGAGGTGCGCATCGCCACGGACGGTGAAATCCTCGTACGCGGACCCAATGTCTTCCTCGGCTATTTCCGCAACCCCGAGGCGACGGCGCAGACACTCGTCGAGGGCTGGCTGCACTCGGGTGACGTCGGCCAGATCGACGCGCGCGGCCATTTGCGCATCACCGACCGCAAGAAGGACCTGCTCATCACGCGCGGGGGCAAGAACATCGCGCCACAGCCGATCGAGAACCAGTTGAAGACGAGCCCCTTCATCAGCGACGCCATCCTCATCGGCGACGACCGCCAGTACGTCACCGCGCTGATCCTTCTCGACGAGGAGAACGTCGTCCAGTACGCGCAGGACCACAAGGTGCAATACACGACCTATGCTTCGCTCACCGAGGCGCGCGCGATCCGCGAACTGATCCTCGCCGAGGTGCGCAAGGTGAATAACGATCTGGCACGCGTCGAGCAGATCAAGCGCTTTGCCATCCTGCCGAAGAAGCTGCTCGAAGAGGACGGCGAGGTGACGCCCACCATGAAAGTCAAGCGCATCGCCATCAACCGCCAGTTCAAGGAACTGATCGAGGAACTCTACACCGGCAAGGCCGGCACGCCGGTGTAGGCCTCGCAATCCGGCGGGCGCAAAAGTCAGTGCTGGCAGGACGGCGCCTTTTCACGCATCCTTTCTGAGCGCCGCCACACCCGCCTGCGCATTGGCCTGCCGCGCGGCGGCGGCCACCTCCCGGGTGACGATGGTCTTGCCGATCGGCGCCAGCGCGATGCCGGCCAGCTTGAAGTGCTGGATGCCGAAGGGGATGCCGATGATCGTGATGCAGCAGGCCAGGGCGGAGGCGATATGACCGATCGCCAGCCACAGGCCGGCCAGCACGAACCAGACGATGTTGCCGACAAGGCCGAGCGCGCCGGTGCCGATGTCCTCTTTTTGATTCAGTTCGCTGCGGCTGATGGCCTCGCGCCCGAACGGCAGAAAGGCAAACTGGCCGATGACGAAGCAGGCCTTACCCCAGGGAATGCCGATGATCGTCACGAACGCCAGCAGGCCGGCGAACCACCAGGCGAGCCCCATCAATGCACCGCCCAGGATGAACCAGAGAAAATTGCCGATGGCACGCATGATCGCTCCGACTGTCTGTTCAGGAGTGGCAATGCTAAACGTATCGGCCGGATCCCTCAAATCCGGCCGGCCGGATCCGCCTGTTTGTAGGGAAGGTGCTGCGCCGTCTCGGCGGCGTAGTCCTGCATGCCGGCCTCTTCGCGCACAAGGAAATTCGCCACGAGCGCGCGCATGCGCGGATCGGCGATCCAGTAGGCCGACCAGGTCGGCACCGGCTCGAAGCCGCGCGCGAGTTTGTGTTCGCCTTGCGCGCCCGGCTCGAAACGGGCGAGGCCGTGTTCGATCGCATACTCGATGCCGCGGTAGTAGCACAGCTCGAAATGCAGGCCGGGGCAGTCGATGTCCGCACCCCAGTGGCGCCCGTAGAGCGCGGTGTCGTCACGGTAGCAGATCGCCGAGGCGACCGGCCGCCCATCCTGCCAGGCGATGAATACCACCATGCGCCGGCCGAGTTCGGCACCGGCGCGCATGAAAAACTCCAGCGGAAAGGCCGGATGGTTGCCGTGGCGCAGAAAAGTGTCGCGGTACTGGCGGTGAATGTCGCGCCAGAGCGCGGCATCGATCGCGCCGCCGTGGCGCACCTCGATCTCCAGTCCGGCCTCGGCAACGGCACGCCGTTCGCGCTTGAGTTTTTTCCTCTTCTCCGAGGTGAAGCCGTCGAGAAAGTCGGCGAAGTCACGATAGCCGCGATCGATCCAGTGAAACTGCACGCCGCGGCGCAGGAGCAGGCCGCCGTCTCGCAGGCACTGACTTTCCACCTCGCGCACGAACAGACACTGCCAGGACGAGGCGCCCGTCTCGCGCACGCATTGCAGCGCCGCCTCGATGAGTCTTGCGCGCACCTCTGTCGCGCTCGCTCCTCTGGCGGCGAGCAGGCGCGGCCCCGGCGAGGGCGTGTAGGGCACGCCGCTGACGAGCTTCGGGTAGTAGGCACGGCCGCTCTTTTCCCACGCCGCCGGCCAGTTCCAGTCGCGCGAGAAATCGCCGAAGGAATGTTCGCGCCGGTAGAGCGGCAGCAGGCCGGCGAGATTTCCTGCCGCGTCGCGCAGCGCAAGATGCATGGCCTGCCAGCCCAGCGGCGCGGCGGCGGCGCCGGTTGCTTCCGCGGCGCCGAGAAAAGCGCGGCTCATGAAGGGATCGCCGCCGGTGTCGAGGCGCTGCCAGTCGGCTTCGGGCAGATCGAGGGCCGAACCGGACAGGGATAGGGGCAAGGCGCGCTCCGCCTAAGTCTGGTGTTGCCAGACCAGGCAGCGGTTGTGGGCGGGCAGGGCGCGATCTTCGACGAGCTGCAGACCGGCCGCCCGCGCCAGATCATCGACGGCCTCGAAGTCGCGGATGCCCTGGTGCGCGCCGCGCGCCTTCAGCCAGGCATCGAAAGCGGCGTTGCTCTCGCTGGTGAACTTCCCGCCGTAGTTGAACGGGCCATAAATGACGAGCTTCGCGCCTTCGCTCATGATGCCGGGCAGGCCGGCGAAGAGGCGCTCGCCCTCGGCCCGGCTCATGATGTGCAGGGTGTTGGCGCTGAAGACGGCGTCAAACCGGCGGGCGGGCCAGGCACCGCTCACATCGAGCACGATCGGCGCCGGGGTGTTGGGCAGGGCGGCCTCTTCGAGCCAGGCGCGGATGCCGGGCAGATTTTCGCCACGATCACTCGTCTGCCAGAGCAACTGCGCCAGTGCGGCGGCGAAGAAGACCGCATGCTGTCCGGTGCCGCTGCCAATCTCCAGCACGCGGCGACGGTCGGCGAAATGTTCGCGCAGCACGGCGAGGATCGGCTCGCGGTTGCGCGCGCAGGCAGGGGCGTCGGGGAGATCGGGTTTGTCCATGATTCAGCATCATCCGGAATCCCGATTGTAGGTCGCACCGCGGCGGCGAACAAACGGGGGCGATCGAGCACGGCGCCGTCCTGTCAGGACTGACTTTTCCCGAACGGCAGGCCGCCCTGGCACTTCAGGTGCCCGATCCGGCAGTTCATCGCACACGGCTGGCGGCGGTGTTTCGCCGGCGCCAGCATGCCGGTGTTTTCAATTCACTGGAGATCACCGTCATGATCCTGCAGATTCTCAGCAAAACGCCCCTCTGGGTCTGGGGCCTGCTCGCCGCACTCGTCGCCCTCGGTGTTCGCCAGCTGTTCGCGCGGCGCGTGAGTCCGGCGCAGGTGGTCATCCTGCCCGTCGCGATGCTGGCGTTGTCCTTGTCCGGAGTGTTCTCGGCGTTCGGCGCGACGGGCTCCTGGCTGTTGCTGTGGAGCGCGGCCTTTGGCCTGTCCGTATTCGCCTTGCTGCGCCAGGCACCGCCTGCCGGCACGCGCTACGACAGCGCGGCGCGCCGCTTCGAGTTGCCGGGCAGCGTGCAGCCGCTCCTGCTGATTCTCGCCCTCTTCTGCCTCAAGTATGTCGTCGGGGTGTGGCTGGCGCTCGATCCGGCAATACGCGACAACCCTTTCTTTGCCGTGACCGTCGTCATCCTCTACGGCTGTTCCAGCGCAGTGTTTGCCGGCCGGACGCTGCGGCTGTGGCGTCTGACGGGGCCGGCCGCCACCCTTGCGCCGTCCTGCCGGCGCTGACTTTCCGGGAAGGCGGGCGCCTCAGAAGCGCTCGTCCGCGCGCAGGTAGCGCCACTTGCCGGGTGGCAGATCGCCGAGCTTCACGCTGCCTATTCTCACGCGCTTGAGGCCGGTGACTTTCAGGCCGACCAGTTCGCACATGCGGCGGATCTGGCGCTTCTTGCCTTCGCGCAGGACGAAGCGCAGCTGGTCCTCGTTCTGCCAGCTCACCTTGGCCGGCTTCAATGCCTGGCCGTCGAGCGAGAGGCCCTGGTTGAGCAGCTTCAATCCCTTTTCGTCGAGCCCGCCTTCGACGCGCACGAGATATTCCTTCTCGATGCGTGAATCCTCGCCGATGAGATGGCGGGCGATGCGCCCGTCCTGGGTCAGTACCAGCAGGCCGGTGGAGTCGATGTCGAGCCGCCCGGCCGGGGCGAGACCTTTGAGATGCACCGGATTGAATTTCAGCGGCGCACTGTCGCCGGCATGACGGCTCGCAGCACTGATCAATGACACGGCCGGCTTGTAGCCCTGCTCGGCCTGGCCGGAGACGTAGCCGACCGGCTTGTTGAGCAGGATCGTCACCTGCGCGAGCTGATCTGCTTTCGCCTCCTTGCCCAGCGTGATGGTCTGCGACGGGTATGCCCGGCTGCCCAGTTCGGTGACGCGCTCGCCGTCGACAAAAACCCAGCCGCGCTCGATATAGGCGTCGGCCTCGCGCCGCGAGCACAGCCCCCTTTCGGCCATCAGTTTCGAGATGCGGATTTTTTCTTCCATGCTGCCAGGCCGGTTCAGCGGTGCGCGGTGCGCGCCGGGTCCTTGATGATTTTCTTCAGTGCGGCGTCGATCGCCGCCGCCGGTTTCTCGGCGCTCGCGCACCGCAGGAACTCCCACAGGACGCGCGCATCGTCGAGCGCACGATGACGCGCGGCACAGCACAGCTGGTGGCGTGCGATGAGCGCATCCAGGCCATGGTGGCGATGCTCGGGATAGAGTGCGCGCGAGAGCTGCACGGTGCACAGCACGCGCGGCTGGAACGGGCGTTCGAGGCGCTTGAATTCGTTGCTGAGAAAACCGTGATCGAACCGCGCGTTGTGGGCAACGAAAAGGCTGCCTGCCAGACGTGCCTGCACTTCATCGGCGAGCGCGCCAAACGAGGGGGCGCCCTGCAGCATGGCGGCGTCGATGCCGGTGAGGGTGTTGATGAGCGGCGACAGCGGCACGCCGGGATCGACCAGCGCGGACCATTCGTCTTCGATCTGTCCGTCACGCACGCGCACGATGCCGATCTCGATGATGCGGTCGCGCACCGGATGCGTGCCGGAGGTCTCCAGATCGACGAGGGCGAAGGGTTCGTGCAGCAAGGGAAAGGGGGAAAGGAAAAGTCAGTGCCGGCGGCACGGCGCCCCGGTGCGCCGCCGCTTTGCCGGGCGGCTCACCACCAGGAATAGTAGTAATAGCCCTTCTGCGGCACGCCCGATTCTTTCAGGCGCCGGGTCTCTTCAGGCGTCTTCGCCGTCTTGTCCCACCACAGGGCGCGGCCGGATTTCTGCACGGCGATTTCTTCAGGATGCTGCGCCAGCCACTGCTGCATGAAACGGGTGTGTTCGGATTCGTATCGGGCCATGATGAAGGAAAGCGATGATCGGGTTTGACAAAGGCGGATTTTACTCCCGGACGCGCGCAATGCGTACCACTTCCGGAATATGGCGCAGCGCACGCAGGATGCGCGCCAGATGGACGCGATCGGAAACCTGCAAAACGAAAGTCAGCGCCGTATAGACGCCGTGCTCGTCATCCATGCTGACGTGCTGGATGTTCGAGTCGTGCTCGGAGATTTCCGCCGCCACCTTGGCCAGCACGCCGCGGCGGTTTTCCGTCTCGACGCGGATCGCCACATCGAAGAGTTTGCCGCTGGCACGCTCCCACTCGACATCGATCCATTTGGCCGGATCATGGCGCCCGCGCACGGAAATGCCCGGGCAGTCGGCCAGATGCACGACGAGGCCCTGTCCCTTGCGCAGGACACCGACGATCGGATCACCCGGGATCGGCCGGCAGCAGCGGGCGAGCTGTACCGCCATGCCTTCGCTGCCGCGGATCGGGATCGGCGCCTGCGGCTTCGCCTCGGCCTTCGGCGTCGTTTTCTCGATGCGTTCGGCAAGGCGGCGCGCAACAATCGCCGGCAGGCGCTTGCCCAGGCCGATGTCGGTGAGCACATCGCTCTTCGAGCGGACACCGCTTTCCTGGACAAACTTCTCCCACACCGCATCGCTGATCTCGTCAAGGGACAGGTCGAGCGTACGCAGCACCTGGGTGAGCAGGCGCTCGCCCAGCGCCGTGGATTCCTCGGCCTGCACGTTCTTCAGGAAATGGCGGATCTGCGAGCGCGCCTTGCCGGTCTTGACATAGGAGAGCCAGGCCGGGTTCGGGCTGGCGTGGCTGGCCGTGAGGATCTCGACCTGGTCGCCGTTCCTGAGCTCGGTGCGCAGCGGCATCAACTCGTGATTGATGCGGCAGGCAATGCAGCGGTTGCCGATGTCGGAGTGGACGGCATAGGCGAAGTCGACCGGCGTCGAGCCGCGCGGCAGCGGCAGGATGCGCCCCTGCGGCGTGAACACATAGACCTCGCCGGGGAACAGATCGACCTTGAGGTGTTCGAGAAACTCCGCCGAATCGCCCGAGGCGGACTGCAGCTCGATCAACGACTGCAGCCATTTATGCGTGCGCTGCTGCAGTTCGGGCAGGCTCTTGTCTTCCTTGTAGAGCCAGTGCGAGGCGACGCCGGATTCGGCAACGTGGTGCATCTCGGTGGTGCGGATCTGCACTTCGACCGGCGTGCCGTAGGGACCGATCAGTGTGGTGTGCAGCGACTGGTAGCCATTGCCCTTGGGGATGGCGATGTAGTCCTTGAACTTGCCCGGCACCGGCTTGTAGAGCGCATGCAGGGCGCCCAGCGCCAGATAGCAGGTCGGCACGTCCTTGACGATGACGCGAAAGCCGTAGATGTCGAGCACCTCGGAGAACGACAGGGACTTGCCGCGCATCTTGCGGTAGATACCGTACAGATGTTTCTCGCGTCCCATCACCTCGGCCTCGATCCGCGCCTCGGCCAGCCGCGCCTTGATGCCTTCGAGAATCTTGCCGACCACCTCGCGGCGATTGCCGCGCGCCGCCTTGATGGCCTTGGTGAGCACGCGATAGCGCAGCGGCCAGACGTGGCGGAAGGAGAGTTCCTGCAACTCGCGGTAGAGATTGTTCAGGCCGAGCCGGTTGGCGATCGGCGCATAGATTTCCAGCGTCTCGCGCGCGATGCGGCGGCGCTTGTCGGGGCGCAGCGTCTCCAGTGTGCGCATGTTGTGCAGACGATCGGCGAGCTTGATGAGGATGACGCGCACATCGCGCGCCATCGCCAGCAGCATCTTGCGGAAGTTTTCGGCCTGCGCCTGCTCGATCGAGTCAAACTCGATCTTGTCGAGCTTGGAAACACCGTCGACGAGCTCCGCGGTGAGCTTGCCAAAACGCTCGGCAAGCTCCTGGTTGGTGATCTCGGTATCCTCGGTGACATCGTGCAGGAGTGCCGCCATCAGCGCGTTGGCGTCGAGATTCCAGGCGCTGAGGATGCCGGCCACCGCCAGCGGATGCGAGAAGTACGGATCGCCGCTGATACGAAACTGGTTCTTGTGCGCTTCGGCGGAAAACCTGAACGCATCGGCGATGCGCTCGATGTCTTCGGGCTTGAGATAGAGGCCGAGCAGCTCCCTCAGCTTCTCCAGCTGCAGGGAAAACTCGGCGTCGTAGGCTTGCGGGGTTTGTTCAGCAGGTGTGCTGGCAGCGGGAAGCACTGCGGCAGGAGTCGGTGCGGCAGACATGATTCGACCGGCTCCCCATTGCAGGCTCAGGCCAGCGTGGTGCCGCGGTTGAGCACTTCAAGACCGATCTTGCCGGCTGCGATTTCGCGCAGGGCGATCACCGTCGGCTTGTCCTTGTCCTCGTCGACCAGCGGGGTGGCGCCGATCGAGAGCTGGCGTGCGCGGTAGGCAGCCGCCAGGGTAAGCTGGAAGCGGTTCGGGATTTTTTTCATGCAGTCGTCAGCGGTGATGCGGGCCATGAGAAGTTCCTAAGCGTCGTGTTCAAGAAACGGAAAAAGTGCGTGATGGCGTGCAAGTTGTGAAGCGGTGCGCAGGCGAGACGCCTGGACGACCGCCTGCAGGTCTGCGACCGCCTGCGGCAACTCTGCGTTGATAATAACATAATCAAATTCATGTACATGGCGCATTTCCCCGCGTGCCGCCGCAACACGCCGGGCAATCACCTCCGCACTGTCCTGGCCACGCCCGCGCAGGCGCTCTTCGAGAATCTCCATCGACGGCGGCAGGATGAAAATGCCGATGCAATCATGGAAGAGGCCGCGTACCTGGAGTGCCCCCTGCCAGTCGATCTCGAGCAGGATGTCCTGCCCGCGGGTCATCTGCTCGACGATCCATGGGCGCGCGGTGCCGTAGAAATTGCCATGCACCCGGGCGCTTTCGAGAAAATCGCCGCGCCCGCGCATGGTCTCGAACGTGGCCACGCTGACGAAGTGATATTCGCGCCCGTCCTGCTCGGCCGGACGCGGCGCGCGCGTCGTGTAGGAGATCGACAGGCGGATGTCCGGATCGCGCTCGAGCAGATGGCGCACGAGGGTGGTCTTGCCGGCCCCGGAAGGCGCCGAGACGATGAAAAGGTTTCCGCTCATGCCGCGATTGTACCGGTCCGCGCCGGCTTGGGCAGTCCCGGGCGCGACCGTTCGATCCTGCACTCATGCAGGCACCGTGGCGGCCTCCAGCCGTGCGGCTTCGTGCGTGACTGCCGGCTTGAGCGCCCTCCACCTGGACAGCATGAAGCCGGCCAGCGGCAGCACGCCGCCAAAGATAAACAGCGCACCGCCGAGGACGCGCGCCCAGGTCAGCGACTGGAACAGCGCACCCTGCACGAATTGCTGCGAGCGCGCCTGTCGCAGACCGTGCGTGAGCACGGCATCGAGCTGGGCAAGCCCGGCCGGGAAGAGGTCGATCAGCACCATCAGCGCCAGACCGGCATTCAGCGCCCAGAAGACGCGGCGCAGCAGGCGCGCATCCCAGCGCGCCGCAACGATGAGGTGACGGCTGCAGAACAGGCAGGCGGCGATGGCGAGGTTGCCATACACCCCCATCAGCGCGGCATGGCCGTGATTCACCGTGAGATAGGTACCGTGTTCGTAGTAATTGACGATCGGCAGGTTGATGATGAAACCGAAGACGCCGGCACCGAAAAAATTCCAGAAATTCACGCCGAGCAGAAACAGGAAGGCCTCGCCGTGAGCAAAGGCCGCCCCGAGGCGACCCGGCACGTTGCGAAACTGCCAGGCTTCCAGGGTCAGCAGGATCAACGGCACCACCTGCAGGGTCGAGAAAATGCCACCGATGGCCAGCGTCGCCACCGGCTTGGCATTCCAGTAAAAATTGTGCGAGATGCCGAGCAGGCCCGAGCCAAGAAACAGCAGTGTGGCCAGATAGACGATGCGCGAGGCGGCGGCATGGCTGACAAACCCCATCAGCACCATGAAGTACGCCAGCAACACCGTGGTGAACACCTCGAAGAAGGCTTCCACCCACATGTGGATCACCGCCCAGCGCCAGAAATCGGCAATGACGAAGTTTGTCTCCGGGCGGGCGACGAAGCCGGAGAGGAACAGAATCAGCACGCAGGCGACCGTATAGAGCAGCCATTTGGGAAGAATCCAGGCATCTCCGGTATGCCATAACGGTTTCACCAGTTGCCAGACGACGCGCAGCCACTGGGCAAACACGAGAAACAGCACGCCCTGCCACAGCTTGCCCATCTCGACATATTCCCAGCCCTGGTTGCCGAGCAGATTCCAGTAGTCGCCAAGCAAGCCCTTCGATCCGAGCGCGATGCCGGCGAGGGTGCCCGCCACCCAGAGAACGAACAGGCCGAAGAGCCGGTTCAGCTCGCGCGGCAGGCCTTCCGGCACGTCATCCTGCGCGCTCGCCAGAACGAACACCGAGGCACCGATCCAGCAGGCCGAAATCCACATCAGCGCCAGTTGCAGATGCCAGGCGCGCACGATGGTGATCGGCAGCACGGTCCCCATGTCGATGCCGAAAAACCGGCTGACACGCAGAAAGTCGTCGAGCGTGAGAAGACCGGCGATCATCTGCAGGACGAAGAGCGCCGCGGCGGCGGCGAAGAACTTGTAGGTGGCCCGCTGCAGGGGCGAGGGATCACAGGCTGCCACACCGCCCGCGCTGGCATGACGCGTCACCTGCCCGGGGACCGATCGCCAGCCGGTCAGCATGTCATAGCGGCCATAGAGAAACAGCACCAGACCGAGTGCGCCCATCAGGCCAAGGGTGGCCACCACGCTCCACATCATCACCGGCGCGCTCGGGCGATTGCCGGCCAGTTCGTCATAAGGCCAGTTGTGCGTATAGCTGTAGTGCTCGCCCGGACGCCAGGTGCCGCATACCCAGCCGCCCCAGAAAAAAAACGAGGCGAGATCGGAGAGCTCGCCGGCATCGGTGATGTAACCGGCAGGATGGAAGGCTTCACGACCTTCGCCGCGGAACATCGCCGTCGTACGGCGCCTGATCTCGCGCAACGCATAGGCCTGTGCCTCGCTCAACACCACGCGGTTGCCGGCCGCATCGAAACGGTTGCGGCGGATGTCCTCCTGCGCCAGGGCGAGCGCCGTGGCCGGCCCGGTGCCCGGACGTGAGGCGTAATGGTCGCGCAGGGCACCGGCCATGACATGCAGCGCCTCGGCGGTGAAATCGGGGCCGCGCGCGGCCCCGTCGCCGAACATCGAGCCGTAGTTCATCAGTCCATATTTGAGAAACACCCCCTGACCGCGCCGGATCGCGGCGGCAGAAGCAACGGTCGCGCCGTCGGGCGCGACGAAATCGGCGACCGGCGGGGCGTCCTGATAGGTGCGCGTGCCGATGAACAGCATGCTGCCCGCACCGACGAGCAGCACCAGCGTCAGCGGCAGCCACCAGTTGAGCCGGTTCATGACCAGACGGTTCCAGATCCGGCCGAGATTTTCAGAAATGTGTTCGATGGGAACGGCTCCTTTGGCGACAGACAAACGCTTCAGCGCTTTTCTACAGCGGGCGCGGTGGAGGATGCGCGCAGCGGCGGTAACGCCGGCACTTCGACGATGAGCGGGCGATCCATGCTGAGGGACTCGAGGAAGGCCACCAGATCGCTCTTCTCGCTCTCGCTGAGGCCAAGTGGCTTGATGCGCGGCGATTTGTTGGCCACGGTGCCACCGCCGGCATCGAAAAAATCCACCACTTCGCGCAAGGTGGTGAAAACGCCGTTGTGCATATAGGGGCCGGTGTATTTCAGCTCGCGCAGGGTGGGCGTGCGGAACTTGCCGATATCGTCCGTATCACGCGTGACGTAATAACGGCCGAGATCTTCGTCGTGCCCGCGCAAAACGGCGGAGGGCACATCACGCTGGGCGTTTTGCCAGCGCACGGCGATCTGCACCAGCGGATGCGAGTCGAACTGCACCTGGCGCGGCACACCGAGTGCGTGGAAATCTTCGTCGCTCAGCAGTGCGCCATGATGACACTGCAGGCAGCCGGCTTTGCCGGTGAACAATGCCAGCCCGCGCTGCGCCGGGGCCGTGAGCGCCGTGCGGTCACCGGCCAGATAGCGATCGAACGGCACCTGACGGGGATCGGAGACGAGCGTGCGCTCGAAAGCGGCGATCGCCTGCCAGACATGTGCGAGCCTGGGTGTCGCGTCGCCGAACACCGCGCGAAAACGTTCGACATAGTCCGGAATGAAAGCCAGGCGCGCTTCCACCATCGCCGCGCTGCCGTTGCCCTCGACGGGTGCCTGCATCGCCGCCTGCGCCTGTGCTTCGAGGCTGTCCAGGCTGCCATCCCACATCAGGCGCGTGTGGTGCGCGCAGTTGAGCACGGTCGGATTGTTACGCCAGAGCCGATGCCCGGGATAGCCCTTGGCCAGAGGATCATTGTGCGTCCAGCCCAGCTGCGGCACATGACAGGAGGCACAGGAGGTGGAGCCATCACCCGACAGGCGCGCATCGAAAAACAACAGGCGGCCCAGGGCGATTTTCTCCGCGCTCGCCGGATTGTCGGACGGCGCCCTCACCGCAGGCAGCGTGGCCAGCGGCGGCAGCGTGGGCGGCATCACGGCGGCGGCGCCGATCAGCGCCGCCAGGCCCGTCAGAACGAGAAGCAGCAGGATAAAACGTTTCATTCCCCCTCCCTGGGCAAAACACCGTAGTCGTAGGCCGGCGGGGGGAGCACGGGCGACGGCGGGGCCGAGAGTGCGCGCAAAAAGGCCAGCAGGGCCTGGCGCTCGCCCTCGTCGAGGGTCACGGGGGCAAGCTCGCTGCCCGGCCCGCCACCGCGCGCGTGAAAGTCGAGCACGTCTTCAAGGCGGGCAAGGCGGCCGTTGTGCAGGTAAGGGCCGCTGCGGTCGAGACCGCGCAGGGACGGGGTGATGAAACGGCCACGATCTGCGGCGTTCTTGCTGACGGCAAAGACACCGACATCACCGTGCTCGCGCTCCGGTCGTGGCAGACCCTGCTCCTTGTAGTAGCGCAGCAGGCTCACGGCGCGCAGCGGCTCGCTTGTGAGTTGCGCGGCATCCGTCACGCCAAGACGGTGCGCGCGGCCATCACTGAAGAGTGGTCCGGAGTGGCATTGCACGCAACCGGCCTTGCCCATGAAAAGCTGCATGCCGCGGGCGGCGGCAGCCGGCAACGGCGCCGCACCGCGCAAGGCGCGATCAAAGGCGGCCTCGCCATGATCGAGGGTCTTGAGAAATTCGGCAATCGCCGTGAAGGCCTGCGTATCCTGTCCTGCATTCTGCGTGCCGAACGCCTTGCGCGACAAGGCGGCGAGCTGCGGAATCTGGCGAATCCGCTCGGCAATGACGCGCGCATTGCCGTTCATGAACTGGGCATCGAGCGCCATCTCGCGCACCGCCCCCGCCAGATCGCGTCCATCGCGCCGGCCGTCCCACATCAGGCGCGCCTTGAGGCGCACCGAGAGGAGTCCGGGAGTATTGCGGAAATATTCCGTGCCGTGATAGCCGCGCGCGAGCGGCTCGCCGTCAGCGAAGCCTTTCTCGGGCACATGGCAGGAAGCGCAGCTGCGGCTGCCGTCCCCCGACAGGCGCGGCTCGAAGAACAGATGACGGCCCAGCTCGGCCTGGGCGGCATTCACCCGGGCCGGTGGCGGCAGTGCCTGCAACAGCAGTTCGTCGGCCAGAGCAATGCCGCCGCATACGGCAAGAACCACACCAAAAAGAAGACGCCCCGGCCGTTTCATTTGACGTGCCGTTCACCGTCGTAGTGCACCAGCGGCGCATCCTGGATGATCACGCTGCAGCTGCGCTTCCAGACATGGATTTCTTCGAGCAGACGCGCATCTTCCTGCGGCGTCAGCGCCGGCGCAGCGGCGGGCGGCAGATCGATGAAGAAAATACGCCCGCGTTCCGTGTCGGCATACTGGCCGCGCAGCGGCGTGACCGCCCCGTGCCGGCGCTCGGGTGGCTGATGGCAGCCCATGCAGTTGAGCGCATATAGCGTGACCGCCGACTCGGCAGCCTGGCCGGCCAGCGGCACGAGCAGCAGTACGCCAAACAGCGCACCGGCAAAAGTCAGTCCTGGCAGGACGGCGCCCATTGCAATCTTGCTTGCCATGAAAGGTTCAAAAACTTCCTCTCCCGGAGAAAAACACCTCCACCCGAAAAGGCAGGGTGGAGGTGTGGAGGAGGACCTGCAACAACACACGACCCTTGCCAACCCATCCATCCGCAAGGCGGAAGAAGGAGGCGCCCTGATCATGCAGGCCGCGCAGCGGCCCGCCCCCCTTCACCCCCGTCACCCCTTCCCGCGGGGAAGGGGATGGGGGATGGGCCGTC
>CAZSHO010000002.1:0-185689 GCA_964607005.1 uncultured Rhodocyclaceae bacterium | reverse complement strand
CCCCTTCACCCCCGTCACCCCTTCCCGCGGGGAAGGGGATGGGGGATGGGCCGTCCTCCGCAGGCCGCGCAGCGGCCCGCCCCCCTTCACCCCCGTCACCCCTTTCCGCGGGGAAGGGGATGGGGGATGGGCCGTCACTTCTTGATGCTGATCACCTGCGGCTGGGTCACCGCCTTGAGGCCTTCGGTACCGAACTCGACACCGTAGCCCGAACCCTTGACGCCACCAAAGGGCACCATCGGATGGATCATGCCGTGCTGGTTGATCCATACCGTACCGGCATGGATGCGGGAAGCCACCTCCTTGGCCTTCTCCACGTTGGCCGACCAGACCGACGCACCCAGGCCGGCCTCCAGACGGTTGGCGCTGGCAATCGCCTCTTCGACATTCTTGTACTTGATGATCGGCAGCACCGGGCCGAACTGCTCCTCGTCGACCAGGCGATCCCCATCCTTGAGCCCCGTCACCAGGGTGAGCGGATAGAAGTAACCCGGACCGCCGCGCGGCTTGCCGCCGGTGACGATGGTGCCGCCCTGATCCTTGGCGCTCTCCACCAGATTGACGACCTTGTCGTACTGCATCTTGTTCTGGATCGGCCCCATTGCCATGCCTTCCTGCATGCCATCACCCATCGGCATCATCTCGGCGAGCTCCTTCAAGGCCTGCACGGTCGGCTCGTAGAGGCTCTCGGGCACATACAGGCGCTTGGCGCAGGCACAGGTCTGTCCGGTATTGATGAAGGCACCCCAGAAGAGGCCCATGCCCATCGCCTTGGGATCGGCGTCGGGCAGCATGATGGCCGCGTCGTTACCACCCAGTTCGAGCGTCACCGGGATGAGGTTTTGCGCAGCGGCGGCAGCGATCTTGCGCCCGGTGTTCGCCGAGCCGGTGAACATGACCTTGTCGATGCCCGGGTCCGAGACCAGCCAGGAGCCGACTTCACCGGGGCCGCTGATGGTGTTGACGACGCCGGGCGGCAGGGCCTGGGCGATCAGGCGTACCAGTTCGAGGGTGCCGATCGAGGTGTATTCGGAGGGCTTGATGACCACCGTATTGCCGGCGCGGATGGAGGGGATGATCTGCCAGATGGCAATGAGCAGCGGCCAGTTCCAGGGGGCAATGGCGCCGATGACGCCAAAGGGCTTGCGGTGCACCTCATCGCGGCGCGTGTCGTCCTCGAAGGCGACTTCGACGGGGAGATCGAGGCTGGCCGGCACCTGGGTCCAGACTTCACAGCCCCAGATCTCGAAGCGGGCACCGGGCACCTGGTCGGGGCCGACGCCCCCCAGGGGCTTGCCCTGCTCGCGCGTCACCCATTCAGCGAGATAGGCGTCGTTCTGCTTGATGATTTCGGCCACTTTCATCATGAGGGCCTTGCGTTCGGCGTCGGGTTTGGCCGCCCAGGCCGGCTGGGCGGCACGCGCGGCGGCAATGGCCGCCTTGACCTGCTCTTTGGTGCTGATGGGCACCAGGCCGATCGACTCGCCCGTGGCCGGGTTGATCGATTCAAAGGTTTTGTCAGAGCCAACGGACTGGCCGTTGAGTGTGTTTTGGTAGGTCTTCATGATGAGCTCCCAGGGTTGGTGGTTGAGAGAAGCGATCAAGTAAAAACTGCTGCCGGAGTACGACTCATGCACTGCCTTTCTTGCTGCGTCATTTGCTTGCGGTGGTGGTGGTTGCATCCGCATCCGCAACCACACCACGCTTGGAATAGATCTGCACCTTGCCGGCCACCTCGCTCAGGGCGGTGAGCACCAGGCTGTCCTCGCGCAGGCGGGCGGCGAATGTCACGCCCCGGTCGGTGCTGGTCAGCTGCACGCCATTCAGCCCGACCGCCACCACCTTGCCATCGACTTCGGCAATCTGCGTGATCGAATTTCTGGTGTCGGTGGCGGCCGCCTGCCAGCTGTGGCCGCCATCGCCACTGCGATAGATCGTGCCGCGCAGACCAGCTACCAGCAAGGTGCCATCCTTGAGGGCGCAGCCATTCCAGAACGAGCCATTGTAGCCGGTGGCCAGATAAGTCCAGTTCCTGCCCTGGTCTGCCGAGCGCAAGACGGTGCCGCGCTCGGCGGCGATGAACAGGGTGCCTTTCGCATCGGCGAACATGCCGTACAGATTGCGGTCCGCACGGCCGCCTTCGGGAGGCGCGGACAGCGTCACCGGCTTCCAGTTGCGTCCGCCATCCCCGGTCACCAGCAAGAGTGACCAGAGACCGGCGGCCACACCGTGCTGTGCATCGGAAAAATGCACGGCGAACAAGGGGCGGTCTTCTTTCAGATCACTGCGCTGCAGCGTCCAGGTCTCGCCGCCATCACCGGTGTTCAGAATTACGCCGGCATGGCCGACCGCCCAGCCATGCTTTTCGTCGGCAAACGACACCGCCGTCAGGGTCGAACGCACCGGCACCCCCCGGGCCTGACGGTAGGTGCGGCCGGCATCGTCGGAGAGAAGGATGACGCCGCGGTCACCGACCACGACGAGACGATCGCCGGCACGCGCAGCAGCCAGCAGCATTTCCTGGCTGGCATGGGGGCGCTTTTGTGCCGGCACGAGCAGGAGTGGCGCCAGATCGTCGGAGACGGCGCTCCGGATCGCCTCCTCCCCGGCTGCGGCATGCGGCGGGCCCGCCAGCGACAGAATGAGCAGGCTGCAGGCAAGTAATGATCGGTTCGGTCTCGGCATGGTCAACTCCTCAATGATCCAGGATGCCAGGCGCGTGAACCGGGCCACGGCGCGGAAACAGGCGTTCGAGCCAGACGGCGAGAGCCGGCAGGGCGGTCATCGCCATGATCAGGTTCACCATGAACATGAAGGCCAGCAGCTTGCCCATGTCGGCCTGGAATTTCAGCTCCGAAAACGCCCAGGTGGCGACGCCGATCGCCAGGGTGATGGCGGTGAAGATGGTCGCCATGCCGACCTCGAGAATGGCATGTTCGAGTGCCTTGACGATGGGCTGCCCCTTGGCCAGGTGCAGCTGCAGGCGGTTGTAGATGTAGAAAGCGTAATCGACACCGATACCCACGGCCAGCACCATCACCGGCAGAGTCGCCACGGTGAGGCCGATCTCCAGCTCCTTCATGAACCAGTAGCCGATGAACGTGCCCACAGTGAGCGGCAGGCAGCAGGCAATCATGGCGCGGAAATCGCGATAGACGAGGAGTACCAGGATCAGGATGGCCGCATAGACATACAGCATCATCGGCAGCTCGCTCTTCGCCACTTCCTCGTTGACCGCCGCCAGCACGCCGGCGTTGCCGGAAGCCAGACGCACGGTGACGCCTTCAAGCCTGTAGGTTTCACGAAACGCCTTGACGGCGGCAATCACGCCGTTGATCGTCGTCGCCTTGTGATCGGCGAGGAACAGATGTGCGGCAACCATGCTGCAATCCTTGTTCATGTAGCCGCGGATGCGGCTGATCTCCAGCGCCAGCCCTGCGTAATTCTGCGGATCGAGCGGCACGACATCCATTTTCGGATTGCCTTCGTTGTAGCCCTCGTTGTAGGTGCGCATCATCTCGGAGAAGGAACTCACCGAAAGCACGCCCGGCACGAAGCGCATCCTGCTGACGAATTCGTCCTGGTAGAGACCGACGGCCACCTTCTCGCAGGATTCGGGCGGCGCCTCGAACATCACCGTCAGCCAGTCGAGTCCGGCATCGTAATTGGCGGCGATCGCCACCGCATCGCGGTTGAAGCGGGATTCGGCGCGCAACTCGGGTGCGCCCGGCTGCAAGGTGCCGACGACGCGATCACGGCTTTGCCACACCGACAGGGCGAAAACGATGCCGACGACGACGAGTACCAGTGCGGCATTGCGCGGCTCGGCAATGCGTGCCAGCACGCGCAGCCAGCGCGCGCGTTGCTCGCGCTTTAACATCGCCTTGTCGGCGTACTCCTTACTGAAACTGCAGCAGGAGGCCGCCAGCGGCAGCATGATGAGGTTGGTGACGATCTTGAATGCCACGCCGATCGATGCGGTGATGGCCAGCTCACGCACCATCGGGATCGGGATGAGAATCAGCGTGATGAAGGAAACGAAAGCGGTGACAAGCGCCAGGGTGCCGGGGATCAGCAGGCCGGTGAAACTGGCGCGCGCGGCCTCGCTGGTGCTGCGTCCGTGAGAGATCTCGCGCACAATGAAGTTGATCTGCTGCACACCGTGCGAAACACCGATGGCAAACACCAGAAAAGGCACCAGCACGGCGAGCGGATCGAGACCGTAGCCCATCAGCTTGAGGGCGCCGAACTGCCAGACAAGGGAGGTCAGCGAACAAAAGATCGGCAACAGGGTGAGGCGCACCGAGTGGCAGTACCAATACACGGCGAGGGCGGTGAGCAACAGGGCCACCGCGCAGAAGACCAGCACACCTTCGGCGCCATCGGCAATGTCGCCGATCTGTTTGGCAAATCCGATGATCTGGATCTCGAAATCGGCGTCTTCGAGACTGCGCAGTTTCTGCTCGAGCAGATGGTTGAATTCGACATAATCGATCTTTTTGCCGTCAGCGCCATATTCATTCAGCTCGGCGGTGACCATGGCACTCGTCTGGTCGCGCCCGACCAGCGTGCCGATGAACCCCCCCTGGTTGGCCGCACTCTGGATGGCGGCGATATTCCCGGCATTGAGTTCGCCCGGTGTCACCGTGCCGGGAATCACCGGGTCGGCACGGAAACCCTCCTCGGTGATTTCATTGACGAAACTGTTCGGCGTCCACAATGACTGCACGCCCAGGCGCGAGACGTTCGGCAGGAACATCACCGCCTGGGTCGCCTCGTACAGGCGCGTGAGGCCGGCCTTGGTCCAGATGGTGCCCTTGCGCGCCTTGACAACGACGTTCAGGCGGTTCGCGCCAAGAACGTAATCCTGGTATTTCTGGAAAGTCCGGATGTACTCATGGCCGATCGGCATCTGCTTCTCGAAGCCGGCGTCCATTTTCAGCTGGAGGGCAAACCAGGCCATCACCGCAGTAAAGGCCAGCAGGATCGTCAACACCACCATGCGCTGGCGGAACAATACGGATTCGCTGCGCAGGATGCAGCGTGTCAGGAAATTTTCAGGCTCGGTCGCCTGGCGTGGGCTCGGCATGTGGGATTCTTATGCGCCAGGTTAGGCGGCACAACATTCAGAGGGTGAAAGAAAATTCGCGAGACTCTTGGAAATCCGCGGGGCAGCGGTTCGCTGTCCCGCGGCAAACCGGATCAGAAGCTGCGGGTTACCCAGGCGCCGACAAAGTCACGGTTCTTGAGCGGCTGGTCGAGAACATTCTTGCCTCCCCAGAACTTGGCGTAATTCACGCCGCCGGACCACTTCGAAGCGTTCTGGACGAAGTTGATGATGAAGTTCACCGATTTCGCCCCCTCCATGAAGAGCGCCATGGCGTTCGGGCTACGGCCCTTGATGGCGTGGAAGAAATAGATCTCCGGTGTCACCTGCCAGCCGGGGATGATCTTGCCGTCGTAGGTCCAGCTGAAATCGAAGTTGTAGCCCATTGACGTCTTCGTCCCCGCCGAGGGCAGGACACCCGTCGTAAACAAGCTGTCATTCGCGGTCAGCGCACCCCAGCCCCAGTTGCCTGCCGCCACCGGCACGCCCTGATAGGTCTTCTTCAGGCCCGGATAGCGCATGGCGACGAATTCACCAAGAAAGGTCGCCGTATCGGCACCACCCAGCAGATTGAGGATGCCGCCATAATCGCTGGGCGACATGGCGAGACTGCCGGTGAGGGCAAACTGGAATTTCTTCTCGTCCTTGTAGCAATTGCCGCCGGCAAGACAGCCGCCGCCATCGACCGTGTTGAGCGCCAGCGGATTGAGCGACACCGCATCTTTGGGCCGGTACGACAGCTCGGCACCGATCGCCCAGTCACCGAGCGGGAAGTTGGTGCTGACACCGAACAGGCTACGATCTTCAAGATACTTGAATTGCGCACCTGTTGCGGCAGCCGGATTGGCATAGCTCAGGCTCGGCGCCTTGTCGTGGTAACGCATGGCGTAGAGGCCGAAGTTCATCTCGGTGCCGACCGGCTGATACTTCAGGGCCGCACCGTACTGGCCCCATCTCTTCGCACCATGGGTCTCTGCACTCCATATTCCATAGCGATCCGAACCGAGACCGATCGTCGCGGTGTTCCAGTAACTGCCCAGGGGCGGGAAGTAGTTCTGGTTCCAGCCGGCCTGCACATAGGCCTCGACGTTGAAGCCATGGCCCAGGCCGGTGGCGAAACTGGCGATCGGCGAGGGCAGGAAGACTTCCTGCAGCTTCGTTCCCGGCTGTGACAGACGCATAATGTCCATCGGGTTGGTCTGGTTGATGCCGCCGGGCAGGAACAGGCTCTCGCCCCAGCTGATCACCTGGTTGCCGACACGCACACGGGCCTGCTGGCCGCCAAGGCTGAACTCCTTGCTCACCCAGAAATCGAGCAGGCGCGCCTTGAAGCTGAGATCCTTGTCGGAACTGCCCGGATAATGTGAGCCGGGGCCTATGCCGGGCTGGTTGCCACCGCTCACGTAGCCCGAGTCGTGTGTTGCCGAAAAATCCTTGACCCAGTTCACCCGGGTGAAAAACTTCCAGCTCTCCGGGAATTTCAGCAGCAGTTCGTGATTGCCTTTCAGATAAGTGGTGAAGGCATCGCCACGCTTGTAGTTGAGGTTCCCCTGATCGTTCACGAAGGACAGCCCGTCGAGACAGCCATCCGGCGCCTTGCCGACCGGCGTGGCCGGGGAAGGCCCCGCCATCACCGTACCGATGATCTGGCCACAGCCGGGTGATTTGGTGCGCACCCCCACTCCCAGGCTGATCGTGCTGTCGAAATTCCCGCTGATGCCATTTTCCAGATCAAAGGTGAAGGCGGCTGCCGGTCCGGCGCTGGCCACGGCGACGGCTGCAGCCAGCAGTTTCAGATATGTAGTTCGTGTCATTTTTTTCTCCTCCTCTTTTCGGGTCAGGCACTCAACGATCGCTGATCGAGCGCAAGGTGTCGGCACTATAGAAGCCGGGCTTGAAACGCGGGCCTTCCGGATTGACGAACCAGCGCAGATCCTTGCCGGCACCGACCGGATCCATGTCGAAAACGTAGCGCCCTTCGGTCAGGTTGTACTGGGCAAACGCAGTGACGTCGCAGGTGCCGGTCTCGTACGAGGGAATGAGATAACCCTCGTGATACTTGAAGAGCTTGCCCTGGGCATCGTAGTCATCGAGCGCCATCAGGTTCCAGCTGTCCTCATCCACGTACATATGGCGCTTGGGCGCGATGTGGCGCATGCCCGGCTTCACGGTCGCCTCGAGTTCCCAGACGCGGTGCAGTTCATAACGACGGGAGGCCGGATTGATCATGTCGTCATGTGCAACATCACTGAACTTGGCGGTGAAGTCATACATGCCGAAGGCGTTGTAGGCAACGTAGATTTCCTTCTTGCCGACGATCTTCCAGTCGAAGCGGTCGATGGTGCCGTTGAAGACCATCGGCTCGTCGAGCGTGTACTGGTTCTCCATGCCGATCTGCGGCGCATCGTAGGCATACGTCGGCATGCGCCGCACGCGACGCTGGCCCGGGAAGTAGTAGTAGGTTTCGCTGCCCGGCTTGTCCAGGTAGAAGGCCAGCGTCAGCGCCTGACCCGCGAGCGCCGGCGGCGAGTCGTACTGGAACAGCACGTAGTATTCGACCGGCGGGAACTTGCTCAGCGGATTGGAGCCTTTCTCGCCCCACGGGAAGTAGAAGGTCAGCTCCATGCCGGCATTCAACCAGTCCTTGCTGCCCTTGCGCGGCGACACGGAGGTCAGCATGCGCGGGAAATGCATACCGATGCCACGGTAGCGCATCTTGGCGTTCCACATGACTTCCGTGCCGGTTTTCGGCATGGGGAAGGGATAGCCGGGAACCGTGGCCTCTTTCAGGCTCCAGCCGTCTTCACCGACTTTCGCGGTACCGACGTTCTTTTTGGTGTTTTCAGCGACAAAATCCGGAACACCGCAATCGCGCCGCGTCGGATAGACATCCATCCGGTAGCCCTTGATCTGCTTGAGGGTGGCGATCTGGCCTGCCGTCAGTTTGTCGGCGTATTTATCGACGTTGCTGGCATCGATCGAAAACAGGGGCTTGTCATTCTTGCCGGGCCAGAAGTCCACGCGCTTCTTGCCGTAGGACCAGCCCGGGGCGGGTGTCATGCCGCCGGCCCATGCCGGAATGCTGCCGTCCTTGTTGCCGGCCTTTTCCGCGCCCGAAGGCGTCAGATCCTTGCCCAGCCGCGCAGCATCCTGGGCATGAGCAATGCCCAGGGCAAAAGCCAGGCCAACGGCTATGGCGGTTTTCCTTGTAATCGATTTCATCCGCACTCCTCCTCTTGTTGAACTCTGTGACTCTGATGATTATTGTCCGCGCAGGCGGCGCACCTCGCTTGGCGAGAGCGGCTGCCCGCGCGCTTGCGCAATGTCCTGTATGGTCACGGCATGTCCGGCCGGAATCTGGTTCAGCGTGCCGAGCACATGGTCGAGCAGCGCCGCGATCTGCGCATCCGTGAGGCTGCCAAAGGGTGGCATCATCTCGTTGTATTTCTCGCCGCTGGAGACGATCGGCCCGATCATCCCGCTCAGCAGCAGATGGGCAAAGAAACTTTTGCCGTTCGGCCGGGCGAGGCGCTCGCCCAGGGCCCCGGCGAGCTTCGGTGCAAAGCCGGGAATGCCTTCGCCGCCTTTTTCATGACACACCGCGCAGTGCTGCTCGAAAAGTTTCGCTCCACTGTCCTGGGCGCAGGCCAGCGACGACACCAGAAGAGCGAGTGCCGCAATCCACGCGCGCCTCAAGACGACTTCTCCGCAAGGCCGATGAGCACCGAAGTCGTGCAATGGAACATGGTGCTGGTGGTGTTGGCCATGCACCAGTTGATATCGTTGTGCAGACCCATGCGATAGCCCGGACGATCGCCGAGATTGGTGTTGCACAGACAGCGCCCGCAGGCGGTCTTGCCGCAACAATCGTTGTAGCTGATCAGATAATCCTTGCCGTCCTGCGGATTGCGGCAGGTGCCGACCCAGGACACCTTCGACACTTCGGTGCCCGGCGGGCAGGTCGTCAGCGAACCGCCGCAGCACGAACACAAAAAGCCGTCGACCGAGCAATAGCGCCAGTATTCGCAATCGTGGACATCGGGTTCTTTTTTCTTGCCGCTGGCAGCGCGCGCCACGCGATCGAAGGGCAGCACCGGCAGGACAAAGGCCGCCCCCACCAGCAGACGGCTGATGCCGACCAGCGCGCTGCGCCGGGAGACGCGCTGCGCCGCGTTGCGACTCGTATGTTCAAACAGGTCATCCAGCCACTTCATGCGTCTGCTCCTTCTCCTGCCGGGCCGGAAACATATTCCTGCACCGAGGCAACATTCAATTCCTTGGCGGTGAACAGGCTCTCGAGCTGCTCACGCGAGTTAACCAGACCTTTGGCACGCACCCGCCCGTGCTCATCGAGCAAAACGGCATAGGGCAGCTTGCCGACCCGGAATGCCATGCCCAGTTCGGCCGACACCACATAGGGAAAGTCAGTCAACGCGACACGGCGCCAGAAGGCCGCGTGCTCGCCCGGTTCGCCATCGCTGGCGAAGACCAGGCGCAGCCAGGACGCCTCGGCTACGGCAATCGATTTAAGGATCGGCAGCAGCTTCTTGCACACCGGACAGGTCGGCGAGAGGAAGAACAGCAACTGGCTGTGCTCCCCGGCCGCACCGATGGCCACCGCCTGGCCACCCAGCGCAGGCAGGTCAAGGCGCGGCGCGGCCTCGCCCACCGCCGGACCGGAATCAATCATCAGGGCGCCCATGGGAGCGATACGCTCATAGAGAATGCCGATCTGGCGCGTGAGCGCGAACACGGCCACCAGCAGTGCCAGGACAACGCCCCAGAGAACGAGATGGGAAATCACCAGCGCGTCGGTCATCCGCTTATCCTCTCAATTTCAAAAGTCGTGGCTGGTTGGCCATCAACTGGTTGGCGGCAGCGTACAGGCCATACAGGGCCAGCGTGCCGGCGACCAGCGTCAGCCGGTCGAGCCAGACCAGATCGCGCGCAACATCCGTGGCCGTGAGCATCGCCACCCACGCGGCCAGGAGGAGCAGGAGGTTGCGCAACACCAGTCCCCAGGAAAGATGCTGACCGCCTTCCGGCCCGCCGCAGCCGCAATCGATCTCGTGTCGTCCGCGCAGCAGGTTGATGAGCACCGCCACCGAGACGATCGCCAGAACGATGAGCGCCAGCGCGGCCCCGAACGGGCGCATTGCCAAGGGCAGGAGCAGCAGGCCGGCAGCCGCCTCGAGCAGCAGAAGCCCCCAGCCGGCAGGCATCGACCACGCCGCGGGAAGCAAGCGATATTGCTCGATCGCCATGAAAAATCCGTCAGGATCACGCGCCTTCTGCCAGGCGCCGCCCAGGAAGACGATCGCCAGCAAGGCGGCACACATGTGCGGGAAAACGGGGTCGAGGCCGCTCATCAATACAGCTCCATCAGCGTGGCGGCTTCGCCGATGCCTTCCATGCGTTTTTCCAGACGTGGCTTGGCGCCCGCGTCATATACCGCCAGCCCCATGTTCATGCCGTCGAGCACGAACAGCCTGGGCGCATCGGTCTGGTTGATCGTCAGGGCAATTGCGTTGCTGCCCGGCAGCCGGGCGATGCGCTGTTTCTTCTCGAGGTCGAACACCCAGATTTCCTTGGCCGGGTTCTTGTGGCTGCCCTCCTCGCCATTCGGATGCATGGCGACGAACAGGCGCCCGCTCTTGCGGTGGATGGCGATCAGCTGATAGCCGCCCGGGCGCCAGTGCTTGCGCAAATCGGCCCCCGTCACCAGGGACCAGGGCGCGTCGATGCGCGGCTCATCCGCAGAAAGATCGGCGACATACACCTGCCCCCTGTAAGAGACGAAGTAGTGCCGGTCACCAATGTTGTCGGAAGTGGTGTAGAGCGGATCCTCGTCCGGGTTGAAAAAGCGCGCGCTGCGTGTCCGTGACTTCAGGCTGCCATCGTCGTTGAGGACAATGGTCTGCAGGGCGCCATCGCCGCACAAGGTGGAAAAGCGCGGGCCGACCGTCTGCGAGGGAATGATGATCCAGCAGCCGGGCGTGGACACCTCACCGACAAACTTGCGTGCCTTGAGATCCACGATCGATACCGAGGAGGCCGGCGTGGCATTCTGCACGAACAGCCAGCGCCCGTCTGACGAAGGACGGATCAGCCCTTTGTACGGCAACGCCTGGGCATGGCGCGGCGGGATGATGATCTCGCCCTTGAACTCGAGCGTCTGCGCATCGTGAATGTCCACGGCATCGGTGCGCTCGCCGCGCGACAGGCGTGAATAGTAGGTGGTGGCGACATACACCTCCTTGCGGTCGAGCGAGAGCGTCACGTTGCCGGCATAGGCGGTGGAAATCATGCCCAGATATTTCAGGTTATCGCCGTCGATGACGTGCAGCCGGCCATCGACGATGTGGTTAATGGCGATATCCGAGATGTAGAGCCGGTTCGGGGTCGGCGGCGGCAGCTTGCCGACAACCAGGGTTTCCGGCCGCGGTTCAGCATGGGCGAGACATACCGAGAATACGGTCAGGACAAGACCGGCCGCGCGCAGCGATCGCCAAAAAAATCGCGACAAGGAACAATGCGACAAGGAAATCTCCTCTCTTCAAATACTCTTTTTAATATTTTTTGTTGCGTCGCAATATGTTTTTGTTCGATTCGATTCTGCGAAACAACGGGTTCCGATTCTAGGCGCTTGCGCTCTGGCCTGTTATCCCAAATCGGCAACAGAAGGAAATTCCATGCACTTTCCTTCTGCGCGGATTGATGTGTCACTCTTGCAAAGCGATCGCCATTCCGATTAACTGCCGGGTGAGCATCCTCCCGGCACACGCAGCGACATGACAGAACACATCCCCATCGACACAGGTACGGATTTTGACGAGACGGCCCTGTATTCGCTCGCACGCCGCGTCACGCGTGATGCCGACGAACAGGCAGCCTGCCTGCGCGACTGGGATCAGGTGTATGAGCAACTCTCGCCGGGGCAATTCGAAGGTCGCTTCATGGAAATCCGCTTTCGCGGCATGCAGCTTTTCCGTGAAGTCACCAACCAGTCGGTACACGAGGAAGGGTTGATGCGCGAAGGCGATCGCGTGCTCGGCGTGCCTGTGTCCTTGCAGGGACAGGGCTATTTCTGCGGCCGGCCGATCACGCCGGACGCGATCATGACCCTGCACGGCGGCGATGTGCTCAATTTCAGCGCGCCCGAGCACTTCGACATCGTTGCTGTCTCGATGCCCGAAGAAGCGCTCAAACGTTATGCGCGCGAGATCGATCATCGCGACATCGAGGAAGACCTGCGCAACATTGCCGTCATCCAGGCCAGCAAGACGGCCGTCGACGAATTCCGCGGTTTCTTGCTCACCGTGCTCGAATCGGTCTCACGTACGCCGGCCATGCTGCAATATCCGGCCATGCAAAAAGGGCTCGAGCATGCCCTGTTCTCGAGCGTCGTCAAGGCCGTCAGCCAGACCGACGAGAACCGCAACAACGCCTTGCCGACGGTCCGCCACGCCATCGTCTCGCGCGCCCAGGAATACATGCGCGAGCACGTCGAAGAAGCGCTCACCATCGAAGACCTGTGCCGCGTGCTCGGTGTCAGCCGGCGCACGCTGCAATACAGTTTTCAGGAGGTTCTGCAGCTCAATCCGGTCAGCTACCTGCGTGCCATGCGCCTGAACGGCGCACGGCGCACACTGAAGAGTTCCGATCCGCAGCGCCACTCGGTGCAGGACATCGCGGCACGCTGGGGGTTCTGGCATCTTTCCCATTTCGCCAACGACTATCGCCGCATGTTCGGCGAGCTTCCTTCGGAAACCCTGCGCGGACCGGCACACCCGGCGCAGCTGGTATAACGTCACACATCGCGCAGCCGCAGCGGTACGGGAAAACGCAGCGCAGCGCCGTGCGCCACCGCATTCCGCGGTGGTCAGGAGATCACGCGTTCGAAAGTCAGCGGTGGTGACACGGCGAGCATTTCGAGCGCACGCCGGAAAGAGGCGGCCGGTTGCAGGATGTCAAAGTGCAGCGCGCGCATGCCGGCCTGGCGCGCCCCCTCGACGTTACGCAACTGGTCATCGACGAAGACACACTGTCCAGCCGCCATGCCCAACTGTTCAAGGCACAAGGCATAGGCGCGCGTATCGGGTTTGAGGATGCCGGTGTAGGTGGCGTCCACGATGCAGTCGATATGACGCAGCACGGCCACGCGGCTGCGCAAGGCCGTGCCGTAAAAAAGATCGAGCTCGTTGGAGAGGATTGCCAGGCGGCAGCCCGCGGCGCGGGCCGTCTCGATGGCGGCCACTGCCTCGGGCCGGATCGCCGCATCGGGATCGGCACCGCGCGCGCGCACCACCAGCGTTTCCATGCGATCCCAGGTCTCCCCGACGAGCCGGCCGACTTCGCGCGCGCGGGTCAGCCAGTATTCACGCTCGCTCAGGCGCCCGGCCTGCATGTCGCACCAGAGCGGATCGCTTGCCGGGTCAAACGGCCCGCGCCAGGTGAGCGTGCCCGGCGCAAGCCCGAGTGCCGCTTCGGTCACTGCATGCGTCTCGAACAGGCTGCGCGTGACGACGCTGCCAAAATCGAGGATCAGCGCCTTGCTCACGCCGTCACTGCCACGTTGCCGGCACGCACGCGACCGCTGCTCACCCAGCGGTCGAACACGGCGAGCGCGGCATCGGAAAACGCCGTGTCGTTGATGTGGGCATCGATCTCGACCTGCTCGACCGCACCCCAGGATTCACCACGCAGGGCCGCGATGAACGCCTCCAGGCCGGATGCGTCATGCAGCGGCTGGCCGGCGCGGTCCCACTCCTCGATACCCTGCAGAGGCAGCAGCAGGCAGGCGGGCCCGGTCGCCTCACGCAGACGCCGGGCGATTTCCCCGGCGATCTCGCGCCGCTCATCGAGGTCGCAGATGCCCGAGGCGATCAGCCGGTTATGCGCGTGGCTGGGACGCTTGGCGAAGCGGGCCGGCGGTGCGCACCAGGCCGGGAAATCGACCATGTCGGTGGCACCCGGGGCAACGATCTGCGGCACACCGGCGCGCCCCGCGCCCGTCAGCCGCGTCGCGCCGGCCGTCACGCAGGAGCCGCCCAGGTGATTGGCCAGCTCCTGCAGGCTGAAATCGAACACGGCAGCAAAATGCCCCTGCTCGGCCAGCACCTCGAAGGCGCGCCCGCCCATGCCGGTGGTGTGGAAGACGGCGACTTCGTAGCCGCGTGCTTCAAGCGCCGGCTTCAGGCGCTTCATGTAGGAGAGGACACTCGAGCCCAGCGAAGTGATGCCGACAAGCGGTCGCTCCGCTTGCGGCGGCTCGGCCAGGCGGCAGGCGCCGAGAACCGCACCCGCTGCCTGCGAGAGCGAGGCGCGGCACAGCCCGTTCAGGCCATACAGACCCCCCGACCAGAGCAGCGTGATCAGATCGGCAGGAATGCGCTCGGGCGGCAACAGGTGGGAATGGGCGATCGTCGACAACACCACCTTGGGCACGCCCACTGGCAGAACGGCCGCCGCATCGAGTGCCAGATCGGTACCCATGGTGCCGCCAAGCGCGAGCAAACCATCGATACGCCCGGCGCCATGCAGCTCGCACACGAGACGGGCGGCGCCGCGCGCCATGCCGGCCATCGCTTCGTTCTCGTTGCCCAGCGCGGCCAGCGCGGCGGTCGTCGTGCCGGCCGCCTGGGCGACTTCGCTGTTCCTGATCTCCGGCGCGAAGGGTGCGCCATCGAGCACGCCGACGTCCATGATCAGTACCGTGCCGCCACCGGCTTCGATACGCTGGCGCAAAAAGAGGATTTCGTCTGCCTTGGTATCGGCCGTGCCGATGAGCAGGATGCGCGGCTGGCTGGCTCCGCCCATCTATGCCTCCGCCTCGACTTCGGAGAATGCGGCGTCGAGAATGTCGATCAGGATATCGGCTTCTTCCTGCGTGATGACCAGTGGTGGCGAGAGAATGATGTTCGGGCCGGAAACGCGCACCATGGCGCCACGACGATAGGCGGCACGGGCAACCTTCGCCGGAAACTCATTGCCGCGTGGCAGGGATTTGCGGCTGGACTTGTCGGCAACGAGCTCAAGGCAGGTCATCAGGCCGACCCCGCGCACATCGCCGACATGGGCGTGACGGCCAAACGTGCGCAGCCGCGTCTGGAAATGTGCGCCGACGCGCGCTGCGTTGCCGGGCAGATCGAGTTCCCCGACCAGCTTGAGACTCTCCAGCGCCGCCGCCGCCGCAACGGGATGGCAGCTGTAGGTGTAGCCGTGGGTGATGGCGCCGGCCGGCGAATCGAGAAAGGTCTGTGCGATGCCCTGGCTGAAGGCGGTGGCGCCCAGCGGCACATAGCCGCCCGAGATGCCCTTGGCCAGACACCAGATGTCGGCCTTGACACCCCACAAGCGGGTGCCGAACAGTGCTCCGGTGCGGCCAAAGCCGGTCACCACCTCGTCGGCGATCAGCAGCACACCGTGACGGTCGCAGACCTCACGCACCAGCGGCCAGTAATTCTCTGGCGGCACGATGACACCGCCGGCACCTTGCACCGGTTCGGCAATGAAGGCGGCCACCGTATCGGGTCCCTGGAAAATGATTTCGCGCTCGAGCAGTTCGGCGCAGACGCGCCCCAGCTCGAGCGGGTCCTGCGTATACGGATTGCGGTACAGCCAGGGTGTGTCGATATGAAAGCAACCGGGCAGCAACGGTTCGTAGGCACGGCGAAAATTCGTATTGCCATTGACCGACATGCCACCAAAATGCACGCCGTGATAACCCTGGCGCAGGCTGATGAACTTGGTGCGGTCTGACTGGCCGCGCAGCTTCCAGTACTGGCGGGCGATCTTCAGTGCCGCCTCGACGGCATCCGAGCCGCCGCTGCCGAACATCACGGCGCCCACACCGTCAGGAGCCATCATCTGCGCCAGGGACTCGGACAGCTCGATGGCGCGCGGATGCGTCGTGCCGCGAAAGGCGTTGTAATACGGCAGCTCGTCGAGCTGGGCAACGATGGCATCGCGCACACGCCGGTTGCTATGCCCGAAGTTCGCACTCCACAAACCGCCCACGCCATCGATCATGCGGTGTCCGTCGATGTCCCAGACCCAGACACCCTCGCCGCGCGCGATGATGTCCGGCGGTGAATCGAGCATGGCTTTCGGATGCGCCATCGGATGCCACAGATGACGCGCATTGGCTTGCTTGAGCTGTTCGTGACTGAAATTCATGTGCTCCCCCGAGCGGAATCTGATCGTTTTATCCGGTTCATCCCAACCTGCACCCGGCAACACAGGGACTGTGTGCGGGCAGCCAGCTTACATTGGTTGCAAATGCAACGATTAGCCCAAATCGGCAAAGTAAATAAAATTTTTTCATTGTCATGAAAGCCCGGGCAGAACCGTTGCATTTGCAACTTTCAGGTGTTAAAACCTTGCCGCATCGCTCATCCGCAGAGGAAAACCGTGAACACCTATCCAGCACCCAGTCTCTACATCGATGGCGCCTGGCTGGCCACCGCCAGCGGCGGCAGCCAGCCCGTCGTCAATCCGGCCAATGGCGCCACACTCGCGCAGTTACCCCTTGCGGGTGAAACCGAGCTCGCACGCGCAGCAGACGCCGCGCAGCGCGGCTTCGAGACATGGCGGCAGACCCCGGCCCACGCGCGCTGGGAATGCATGACACGCGCCACGCATCTGCTGCGCGAGCGCGCCGACGCCATCGCCCGCATCATGACGCTCGAACAGGGCAAGCCGCTCGCCGAGAGCAGGCGCGAAGTACTGCTGTGTGCCGACATCATCGATTTTCTCGCCGAAGAGGGCAAGCGCGCCTACGGCCGGCTGGTGCCCTCGCGTTCGGCAGCCATCTTCGCCCAGGCTGTCACTCCCGTGCCGGTCGGGCCTGCCGCCTTGTTCACGGCCTGGAATTTTCCGATGAACCTGCCGGCACGCAAGGTCGGCGCCGCACTGGCAGCCGGCTGCAGCGCCATCCTCAAGCCGGCCGAGGAAACGCCGGGCAGCGCCATCGAACTGGTGCGCGTGTTTCACGATGCCGGCCTGCCCGGGGGCGTGCTCAACCTCGTTTGCGGCGTCCCTGCCGAAGTCTCCTCATTCCTGATTGCTCATCCGGTCATCCGCAAGGCATCCTTCACCGGCTCGATTCCGGTCGGCAAGCATCTTGGAGAGCTTTGTGCGAGAGGAATGAAGCGCTATACCGCCGAGCTCGGCGGTCACGCTCCGGTGCTGTTGCTCGAAGATGTCGATGTGACGAAGGTCGCCCACCTGTCGGCGACGGCAAAGTATCGCAACGCCGGTCAGGTCTGTGCCTCGCCGACACGTTTCATGGCGCCACACGCACGCTTCGACGCTTTCGTCGAAGCGTTTGTCGCCGGCGCAAAAGCCATCCGCGTGGGCGATGGCCTCGATGGGCAAACGCAGATGGGGCCGCTCATCCACGCGCGCCGGCTCACCGCCATGGAAGGGCTGATCGAAGATGCGCTGGCGCGCGGCGCCAGGCTTGCCTGCGGCGGCAGGCGACTGCCTGGCACCGGCTTTTTCTTCGAGCCGACCGTACTGGTCAACGTGCCCGACTCGGCGCGCATCATGCGTGAAGAACCGTTCGGCCCGATCGCCACCATCAACGCCTGGGAAAATCTTGACAGCGCCATCGCACAGGCCAACGCCCTGCCCTACGGTCTGTCGGCCTATCTCTTCACGCACGATCTGGCGCGGGCGCACGAAGTTTCCGCACGGCTGGAAGCCGGCATGGTCGGCGTGAACCACTTCAGCGTCTCGCAGCCGGAGACACCGTTCGGCGGCGTCAAGGAAAGCGGCTACGGCTCGGAGAGCGGCCAGGAGGGGCTCGGCGCCTACCTCGACACCAAGCTGGTCAGCTTCGGCGCAGCCTGAACCGGCAAAACGCAGGACACAAACGTAAAAATCAAGGAGGAGGATGAAATGGAAAAGGAAAAAGCGCTACCGCTCGCGGCGCTGATCGCCACGGCCGTCGGGGTCGTCGTCGTGCAAAGCACCATGATCAGCATGCTCAACGGCGCCGGCATCGGCCAGTACAATTTTCTCGTTGCCATCGGCATCTCGGCCCTCCTGGCGCTGACCTATGTGCTGTCCTTTGGCGAACTGGCACTGATGCTGCCACGCTCCGGTTCGGTGAGCACCTACACGCAGGCCGCCCTCGGACCGGGGCTCGCCATCGTCGCCACCCTCTCCGGCTATGTCGCCGTCGCCCTGCTCGGCATACCGGCCGAGCTGATCCTGGTCGACACCTTGCTGGCCCAGTCCGCGCCCGGGCTGGTCGAGACACTGCGCTATCCGAGCCTCGTCCTGCTTTTGCTCTTCTGCCTGCTCAACCTGCGCGGCATCGATCTGTTCGCCCGCATCCAGAGCGCGCTGGTGACCATCATGTTCTGCGGGCTGTTCTTCATCGGTATCGCCGGCCTGGCGAGCGGCGCATCGATCAACCTGCCTGCGGTGCAGTTCGACGCTTCCCTCGCCCTCTCGCTGGTGGCCCTCTCCTTCTGGGGGCTGGTCGGGCTGGAATTCGTCTGCCCGATGATCGCCGACATGCGCGATCCGGCGCGCAACCTGCCGCGCGCCATGCTGATCGGACTGGTGCTGATCGTCGCCGTGTATGGCGTCTTTTGTCTGGCCGGCATCGCCGTGCTGCCCCCGGAACGGCTGACCGCGGCCTTGCCTCACATCGATCTGGCCCTGGCCATTTTCGGACCCTCGGCAAAAATCCCCTTCACTGTGCTCGCCATCCTGGGAAGCGCCACCTTGCTCAACACCGTGCTGGCCAGCGTCTCGCGCATGATCCAGGGCATGGCGCACAGCGCGCAACTTCCTGCCTGGTTCGGTCACGAAAATACGCGTGGCGCTCCTGACCGGGCGTTGATCGTGTTTGCGCTGGCGATCGCCGCTGTGCGCACGCCGCTGGGCATGGATGCCTCATCGATCCTCACCCTGACCGTCGCTGCGGCCGGCTGCTGGCTGGTGGCCTACATCATCGTGCACCTCGATCTCATCGTCCTGCGCCTGCGTGCGCCGCAACTGGCGCGCCCATTCCGCTCGCCACTGTTTCCCTTGCCGCAGATACTGGGCATTCTCGGCATGGGCTATGTATTCCTCAATATTTCCCCGGCCCCCGAGCTGGCCGCACCGATCTATCGCAACGTGACGGTCATGCTGGGTGTCACCCTGGCTTACAGTCTGGTGTGGACCTTGCTGGTGAAGCGCCATAACCCGTTCCGGCCCGATCTGGCCGGCGCACTCGATGACCATGCCCGATAAAATCAAACGCACAGCAGCCCCCCGCGCCGGCAAAAAACCGGCGCGGCTGTCCTTGCAGGCCTTCATCCCCTACAAGCTGGCGGTGGTGGCCAACCGGCTGAGCCAGTCAGTGGGCGCACTCTTTGAGCAGCGCTACGGCATCCTCATCCCGGAGTGGCGCATCCTCATGGCGCTACACAGTTGCGGGCCGCTGGCGCCAAACGAGCTGGTCGAACAAACGAGCATGGACAAGGGGCGCGTGAGTCGCGCCCAGCGCCGCCTGGCCGAGCTCGATCTGGTGACGGTCCGCGATGATCCGCGTGATGGTCGCCGACTGGTGCTGTTCCTCACCCGCAAGGGGGCAGGCATGTGCGCATCCATCGTGCCCAACGCCTACCAGACGGAGGAATGGTTTTTATCAGCCCTGACGCAAAAGGAGCGGGAGGTCTTCGACAAGGCGCTCACGCGCCTGCTGGCACGCAGCCAGGAAACCCAGCCGGTCGCGAAAAAAACGGGCGCCGTGGCTGGAAGGACGCGGCAGCCCTGAATCTGCTCGCGCAGCGGACCGGACGACGTCAGTGGATGAAACCTCCGGCTACCGCTGATGCGCCGTCCTGCCAGCACTGACTTTTGCCCTGCGGCTGCCCGGGCTATACTTTCCCCACCCGGATCACCGCACCAGACGGACAGGCCCTCATCCCGCCCCGCTTCAACCCGACCAGACCGATCCACACACCTTCGACCGGTATCTTGACCAGGATCATCACTTTGGCCGAGCGCTTTTTCAGACTCGTCAAACAACTGTCGCTCACCTGTCCGGCACACTTCGTCGAACTGCTTTGACCATGGACGAGCGCACCCGGACTTCCTTCGCCGCCGATCTGATCCGTTGGCAAAAACGCTGCGGACGCCACGACCTGCCCTGGCAGCAGCAACGCGATCCCTATCGTCTCTGGCTGGCCGAGGTCATGCTGCAGCAGACCCAGGTCGCCACGGTCATTCCTTACTATCTGCGCTTCATCGAGCGGCTGCCGGACATCACCCGCCTGGCGGCTGCCACCCCGGATACAGTGCTCGGCCTGTGGAGCGGGCTGGGCTATTACGCGCGGGCGCGAAATCTGCAGCGTGCCGCACAGTACATCGTCATCCATCATGGCGGACGCTTTCCGCACCGCATCGCGGACATCGAGAAGTTGCCCGGCATCGGCCGTTCGAGCGCAGCCTCGATTGCCGTGTTTGCCTTTGGCAAGCGTGCAGCGATTCTCGACGGCAACGTACGCCGTGTGCTGGCACGGGTTTTTGCCATTGTCGGTCCGACCCATGAGAGACCGGTGGAAAAACGGCTCTGGCAGATCGCCGGGGAATTGCTGCCTCATCGCGATCTGCGCACCTATACACAGGGATTGATGGACCTGGGCGCACTCGTATGCACGCGCGCAAAGCCGCGCTGCGGCGAATGCCCTCTGGCACGGCACTGTCTGGCTCTCAGGGACAACCGTGTTGCCGAGCTGCCGACGCCACGGCAGCGACCGGCACAGCCGCAGCGCAGCACGCATCTGCTGGTGCTGTTGCACGACGATCGCGTGCTGCTGCAGCCGCGCCCTGCGCACGGACTCTGGGGCGGGCTGTTGTCGTTGCCGGAATGCCCGCCGGAGAATGCGCGGGCACAAGCGGCTGCGTTGCCGGTGGTGCGCCACGCCTTCACGCACTTTCGCCTCGATATCCACCCCTGGCTGCAAAAAGTCAGCGCCGGCGACACGGCGCCCGCCGGTATCTGGCTTGCTCTGGATGCGCTCGACGGAGCGCCGCTGCCGGCACCGATCCGCAGGATTCTCGAATCACTGCCGGACAGGATTTAAACGGCCGGCTTGTCCACGCCTTGCGCAAGAGTGACCCGGGCGAACTTGCGCTTGCCCACCTGCAGGACCACACTGGCCCCGGGGGCAAGCATGAGCTTGCGATCGTCGAGCTTCTCGCCATCGATGCGCACCCCGCCCTGCTCGATCATGCGCAGGGCTTCCGAAGTGGTGCGGGTCAGTCCGGCCTGCTTGAGAACATGGGCGATGCCCAGTCCGCCGGCATCGCAGGAGAGTGTGTGCTCTTCCAGATCGTCGGGAATGGCGCCCTGCCGGAAGCGCGCCTCGAAATCCACCAGTGCTTCCTCGGCGGCCTGGCGTGAATGGAAGCGTTCGACGATCTCCTGGGCAAGCAGCACCTTGATGTCGCGCGGATTGCGCCCGTCGGCCACTTCTTTCCTGAAACGGGCAATCTCCTCGTTCGAGCGGAACGACAGCAGTTCGTAATAACGCCACATGAGCTCATCGGACACGGACATCAGCTTGCCGAAAATTTCCCTCGGTGGCTCGTCGATGCCGACATAGTTGCCATAGGATTTCGACATCTTGTTCACGCCATCGAGCCCTTCGAGCAGCGGCATGGTGAGAATGCACTGCGGCGCCTGGCCATAATGCTTTTGCAGTTCGCGTCCGACGAGCAGGTTGAATTTCTGGTCGGTCCCCCCCAGCTCGACATCGGCCCGCATGGCAACCGAGTCATATCCCTGGCAAAGCGGATAGAGAAATTCGTGGAGGGCGATCGGCTGATTGCCGGCGTAGCGCTTGGCAAAGTCATCGCGCTCGAGAATGCGCGCCACGGTGTACAAGGCCGCCAGCTTGATGATGCCGGCCGCACCAAGCGGCTCCGTCCAGGTCGAGTTGAAGCAGACCTCGGTTTTCTCCGGATCGAGAATCTTGAACACCTGTTTCTTGTAGGTCTTGGCATTCTCGAGGATCTGCTCGCGCGACAGCGGCGGACGCGTCACGTTGCGCCCCGAAGGGTCACCGATCATTCCCGTGAAGTCCCCGATCAGGAACATGACGTGATGACCCAGTTCCTGAAAATGCCTCAGCTTGTTGATGAGAACCGTATGGCCCAGATGCAGATCGGGCGCGGTCGGATCGAATCCAGCCTTGATTCGCAACGGGCGGCCCGATTTGAGCTTTTCGACCATTTCGGTTTCGATCAGCAGCTCGTCGGCGCCGCGCTTGATGAGGGAGAGGGCTGTCTCGATTTCAGTCATGTTTGATGGACAAGGGGT
This sequence comes from uncultured Rhodocyclaceae bacterium, assembly GCA_964607005.1. Lineage (GTDB taxonomy): Bacteria > Pseudomonadota > Gammaproteobacteria > Burkholderiales > Rhodocyclaceae > Desulfobacillus. The sequence goes on along the minus strand of CAZSHO010000002.1, from coordinate 163,253 downwards.
GGAATACGCCGGTTTTTTGATAGAATCGCCCGAATTTTGTGGGGCTTCGGCTTGTATTTTCATCAGCAGCCGACAGGCACCAACAGGCAGATCAATGGGCAGATGGGAATTTTAGCGTATCTCAAGATGCTTCACCTTCGCAAAAAGCAGCCAGTACGCGTCTGGGCCGCCCTGGCCGGGATTCCTCTTTTCGGCGTCGTCGCCGCCTTCGGTACGGTGCCGGACAGCGCAGAAATCCGCGATTACCAGCATGTCGTCGTCGAATCGCTGGCCATCGATCCATCTCCTGCCCTCGAAAGCCATACATTCTTCAGCGAAGAGCGCATCCGGCGCGGCGACACCTTCTCTGCGTTGCTCTCGCGCCTGGGTGTGCAGGACGAAGAGGCCTTCGCCCAGATGCGCCAGCATCAAGATGCGCAGGTGTTGTTTCGTCAATTGCGTCCCGGCAAGATCGTCACCGCCCGCACCGATGAAAATGGCGAACTGCTCGCCTTGTCGTTTCCCCTGAACGGCCCCACGGACGATGTGCTGCACATCGAGAAGCAGGACGGGAAACTGCACGTCACACAAGAAGTCCAGTCACTCAATACGCAAGTCGTCATGAAATCCGGCGAAATCCGCACATCGCTGTTTGCGGCCACCGACCAGATCGACATGCCCGACAGCATCGCCACCCAAATGGCGGATATTTTCGGCGGTGACATCGATTTCCACCGTGACCTGCGCAAAGGGGATCGCTTCAGCGTCGTCTATGAGATGCTCTATCACAAGGGACAACCGGCTCGTGCCGGCCGCATCCTCGCCGCCGAATTCGTCAATGACGGCAAGACCTTTCGCGCACTCTGGTTCTCCTCGAAAGAGGGTCAGGGCTATTACACGGCAGAAGGCAAGAACATCCGCAAGGCCTTCCTTCGTTCTCCGCTGGAGTTCTCGCGCGTGACCTCCGGCTTCACGACCGGCCGCTTCCATCCGATCCTGAAAAAATGGCGGGCGCACAAAGGCGTCGATTATGGCGCACCAACCGGCACACGGGTCAAAGCCACCGGCGACGGCATTGTCGACTTCGTCGGCAAGCAAAGCGGTTATGGCAACCTGATCGTGATCCGGCATCAGGGCGGTCATTTCACGACGTGGTACGGCCACCTGAACGGATTCGCCCCGGGTCTGCGCAAGGGACAGCGTGTGAGTCAGGGAGAAATCATCGGCTATGTCGGCCAGACCGGCCTGGCCACCGGGCCTCACCTGCACTATGAATTCAGAATCGACGGTGTCCATCAGAATCCGCTCGCGCTTGCCCTGCCCAGCGCACCGCCCCTGGCATCCTCACAGCTGGCGCAATTCAGGCAGGTTGCCGAACCTCTCCTCTTCCGGCTCGGGCAAATCCGCGGCCTGAATCTCGCTCAGATCGACTGATTTCCCCCGGCCCCCTGAGCGCGCCGCAGATCGATGATGTCCGGAAAATCTGATGAGGCCGCTTCGGAACTATTCATCGGCCTGATGTCCGGTTCCAGCCTGGACGGCATCGATGCCGTACTGGTCGATTTCCCGGGACCGGCACCAAAGCTTCTGGCGAGCCATTACTCCCCTTATCCTCACGGTCTCGCCGAGCGCTTGTTGCACTTGCATGGCGCGGGTGAAGACGAACTGCATCGGGCCGCCGTGATCGGCAACGAGCTCGCCCGGCTCTATGGTCAGGCCGTTCTCACCCTGCTGGACAAAGCGGGTGTTGCCGCAGAATCCATCCGTGCAATCGGCTGCCACGGCCAGACGGTTCGCCACCACCCGGCCGCCGGCTATACCCTGCAATTGGGAAATCCGGCCTTGCTGGCCGAACTGTGCAATATCTGCGTGGTAGCGGATTTCCGTAGCCGCGACATCGCTGCCGGAGGGCAGGGCGCACCGCTGGTTCCGGCATTTCATCGGGTCATGTTCGGCTCGGACAAGCTGCACAGGGTGATTTTGAATGTTGGCGGCATGGCCAACATTACCGACCTCAAACCCGACCAGACAATCACCGGTTTTGACACCGGCCCGGGCAATGTTCTCCTTGACGCCTGGACGCAACGCCACCTCGACCGGCCTTATGATGCCGAAGGAAAATGGGCTGCCAGCGGCAAAGTGCTTCCAGAACTCCTGAAAGCACTCCTGTCCCATCCATATTTCTCATCTCCTCCTCCGAAAAGCTGTGGAAGGGAGCAATTCAATCTGCAGTGGCTGGCAATGGTCCTGCAAGGTGTTGGCGCCGATGCGCCCGATGTCCAAGCCACCTTGCTCGAACTGACGGCACGCTCCATTACCGGGGCCATCGGACGCTGGACGAGCGGATCGCCGGACGAGCTGATCGTTTGTGGCGGAGGGGCTCACAATGGGGCATTGATGGCGCGTCTGAGCGGGCTTCTGCCCGCCACCCGGGTCCAGGCAAGCTCGGCATACGGGGTCGACGCAGACTGGGTCGAAGCGATCGCCTTTGCCTGGCTGGCCAGACAGGCCGTCACCGGCCGGCCGGGCAATCTGCCTGCCGTCACCGGCTCAGCCGGCCCACGTGTCCTCGGCGCCATCCATCCCCGCTGAAGACGGGGGTGGAAAAGGAGTTGCCGCGTCAGACGTTGAAGGAGGACCCGCAGCCGCACGTCGATGCGGCATTCGGATTCTTGATGACGAACTGGGCGCCCTCGATGCTCTCCGTGTAATCGATCTCGGCCCCCACCAGATACTGGTAGCTCATCGGATCGATCAGAAGCGTGACGCCATTTTTCTCGACGGTCGTGTCATCTTCGTTCTGCACTTCATCGAACGAAAATCCGTACTGGAACCCGGAGCAACCGCCGCCCGTGACAAAAGCCCTGAGCTTGAGGTTCGGATTACCTTCCTCTGCGATCAACTCCTTCACTTTGTTGGCCGCACTGTCCGAGAAGACAAGGGGGGAGATTTCGGTGACAGCATTCATTGGGGGTCTCCTGATCAATTCGTTGATTCATTCATGATTATGTCGCTACGGTGCCCGGTGGAACACTTCATTGCCTGCATCAACTGCTGGATGCCAGTTTGAGTTCGACGGCCTTCCCGATCCCCCCCTGATGCACCAGCCTGCCCTGGACGATCGCACCAAGATGCATCTCGAGGCGGTTGTACTGGATGTCGCCCGTAATTCTGGCTTTTGTCTGAAGTTCGACAAACTCGCTCGAAAAGACAGGGCCGATGACCGTGCCGTTGATCACCAGACTCGAGACATGGATCTCGCCTTCGATGCGCGCCTGCTCGCTGATGACGAGGGTGCCCCCCGTATCTCCGGCCGAGCAGACATTACCCTTGATTTCGCCATCGACGCGCAGCCCGCCGGAAAACGTCACGTCGCCATCGATCCTGGTTCCTGCACCGACCAGGCTGTCAAGCCGGCTCGGAGAATGTCCCTGATTCCGTTTGAACACATTGGGCTCCATCAAAACTGGATGACACGAGATGCCTTGGTGACACCGTCTTGCAGGAAACGCGCCTCGATTGTTGCGGGGCGAGCCCCCTGCGGCACTTGAAAACCTCCATCAACCCGCTGGAAATACCTGAAATTCAGATTGAAGCGCCCGCGCTGGGGATCATTTGCAGCCGGCCAGATCATCATAGCATCTTTGTTTCCGTCCCGCAGTTTGATTACAAGCTGGAGATTGCCCCGGAAAGTCTGCTCCTTTTTCCCACCCTGAATGGCAACCATCAGGCGAAACCGGTAATGTCCGGGCAAGTCGCCGGCCTCGATCTTGAAGCCGTTGATGGTAAATCCGGGCTCACGCGCATCCTTGTAGGAGAAATTTTCGAAGAAGGCCAGATCTTCCTTGAGACGAGTATTTTCCTGTTCCAGGGTACGCACCTGATGCATCAGTTGCTGTTGGGCCGTTCGCTCGACCTGCAAGCTGCTTTCGCTGGAACTGGCTTTTGCCCGTAACTCGAGGATTTCCTGCCGATATTTATCGATACGGTCTTTCAGCGATGAGACAAGCTGCTCGTGGTCGCGATCCCGGGTTCCGGAAAATTGATGGCCTACGTCATAAAGCCAGCCCGCCAGAGCAATTGAAATGCTGAGAACCAGTATCGAGGCAATCGCTCGCCAATACCATGAAACATGGGTTTTGACTGCAACTTTGGGCGCAGAAATACCGAAACGGCGCCGCAAGCGCCGCAGGCTTACGGCAAAACGGGAATTTGCGTCAGGCCAGCGCACTCATCCAATCCAAACATGATGTTCATGTTTTGCACAGCCTGTCCGGCTGCACCCTTGACCAGGTTGTCGATGACCGACAGGATCACCAGCATGTTGCCGTTGTGCGGCCGGTGCAGGGCAATCCGGCAAAGATTGGCCGCACGCACGGAACGCGTATCCGGATGACTGCCAAAGGGCAGGACATCGACAAATTTTTCATCCTGGTAACGTGTCTCGTAAAGTTTCTGGAAATCGGCTTCCTTGACTATCCGCCCGTACAAGGTGGCATGAATCCCCCGAATCATCGGAACCAGATGGGGTGTAAACACCAGGTCGACCCGTTTTTTCGCCGCGATCGAGAGTCCCTGGCAGATCTCCGGATGGTGCCTGTGCCCCGAGACCCCATAGGCCTTGAAGTTGTCTGCCGCTTCGGAAAAAAGGGAATGGACCTCGGCCTTGCGCCCGGCCCCGGATACGCCTGATTTGACATCGGCAATCAAGCCGCCCGTATCGATGACGCCGGCTTCGATCAGGGGAAGAAAACCAAGCTGGACGGAGGTCGGGTAGCACCCGGGATTGGCCACCAGTTTCGCATCCTTGATTTTCTCCCGATTGACTTCCGGCAGGCCATAAACCGCCTGTTCGATCAGATCGGGTGCGGCATGCTGCATGCCGTACCATTTTTCCCATTCAAGGCGATCCTTGATACGAAAATCCGCTGCCAGATCGATCACCCGTACCCCGGCGTCAAGCAAGGCCTGCGCCTGTCCCATGGCGATGCCATTGGGCGTTGCAAAGAAAACCACATCGCAATCGCCCAATGCTGCCTTACCCGGATCGACGAAGGCAAACCCGACCCGGCCACGCAAACTGGGAAACATGTCTGACACCGCCACACCCGCGTCACCGCGTGACGTGATCGCACATAACTCAACCTGCGGGTGCTGGGAGAGCAGCCGCAGGAGTTCGACTCCCGTGTATCCGGTTCCTCCGACAATACCAACTTTCACCATCTTCATTCTCCATCAGGGTTGGATATGGTAAAGCACTCCATTCATCTGTGCAGAACAGATGTTTGCAGACTCCTCCTCACAGACGAAAAAGCCGCCTTGCGGCGGCTTTTTCCCATCTGATCCGAATTATTACCGCTTGGAGAACTGTTTGCGGCGCCGGGCCTTGTGGAAACCAACCTTCTTGCGCTCGACTTCCCTTGCATCCCTCGTAACAAAACCAGCCCGCGACAGAACCGGCTTCAGGGTTTCGTCGAACTCTATCAACGCGCGGGTAATGCCGTGGCGCACGGCTCCCGCCTGGCCGGACTCTCCCCCGCCACACACGTTGACCAGAATGTCAAACGTCCCGGTATTCTCGGTCAGCTCCAGAGGCTGACGCACGACCATACGCCCTGTTTCCCTGGAAAAAAACTCGTCGACAGGCTTGTTATTGACGATGAACTTGCCGCTCCCCGTCCTCATGAATACCCGGGCGACGGCCGTCTTGCGGCGACCGGTACCATAATAAAAATTTGCACTCATTTTCGGTTAAATCTCCAAGGGTTTTGGCTGCTGGGCCGCGTGCGGATGGGCCGCGCCCGCATAAATTTTCATCTTCTTGATCATCGCATAGCCCAGCGGTCCCTTGGGCAGCATGCCCTTGACCGCTTTCTCCAGCACCCGGCCCGGTGCACGCTGTTGCAGCTTCTTGAAACTATCCTCATAGATGCCGCCAGGATAACCGGAATGCCGATAATAGATTTTTTGATCAGCCTTGGCTCCTGTGACCCGCAATTTGTCCGCATTGACCACAACGATGAAATCGCCCGTGTCAACATGCGGAGTAAATTCCGGCTTGTGCTTGCCGCGCAGGCGGCGCGCTATTTCGGTCGCCAGTCGGCCCAGGACTTTGTCCGTCGCATCGACGACAAACCAGTCATGGATGACTTCGTGCGGCTTCGCGGAAAAGGTTCTCATGTAATGTCCCAATTCGTTTAAGGCAGTAGGTTGGGGAAAGGCTCTTACGGAAAACCGCGAATTCTAATTACAATCAACCGGATTTGTCAATTCTTGCCTTCTGATTTCTTCACCCCGGCAGCAGGAGCGGCGCTCCCTGGAAGAGAAACTCCAAGCCCCGGCCGCGGCAGAATGCCGGGAAGACATCCGGTTCTATTTTTGCGCTTGCGAGCGCACAATAGTCCCACAGCTACTTTCTTTATCTTGACACCCGGACAGGCTGAACACGACGATGGAATGCACGACAGAATGGCTTGAAGACAATGGGATGGCGTTTATTGCGCGTACCGGCAGCGGCCACCTGGTGGCGATGGATGGCGCACCCGAAGGCGGAGGAAACAACCTGGCGCCACGCCCAATGGAACTGATGCTGGCGGGCGCAGGCGGATGCACGGCTTACGATGTTGTCCTGATCCTGAAGCGGGGGCGACAAAATGTCTCGGGCTGTCAGGTCAGCCTCAAGGCCGAGCGGGCGGACGCGGACCCCAAGGTATTCACGAAAATCCATTTCCATTTCGTTCTGAAGGGAAAGGGGCTCAAAGCCGAGGCCGTCGAGCGCGCCATCAAGCTTTCGGCCGAGAAATACTGCTCGGCCTCCATCATGCTCGGCAAAACGGCCGTCATCAGCCATGACTGGGAAATCCGGGAAGAATGATTTGGGGCGCCTGTCTCCTGAGCGCGGGTGTTGTTACTTACTGACTGTCCTCTGAATCCTTGCTGTCCTCCTGCCACTCATCAGGCCCGCTTTCTCCACCATACCCCCCGGGCTCGACTTCAAGCTGGATTTTATTAACATCGACCGCTTTCGTCTTGTCCAAAGCGCCCGTCACCAGCACCGGGAAGGCAAGAATGAGGGCCACCATGATGATCTGCACGATGACGAAGGGCACGGCCCCCCAGTAGATTTGTCCGATGGTGACTTTTCTGATGGTTTTCTTCGTCACACGATCCTGATAATCCTCTTCCGGTGCGACACTGCGCAGATAAAACAGGGCAAAGCCGAACGGCGGATGCATGAATGAAGTCTGCATATTGACGGCCAGCAGGATGCCGAACCAGACCAGATCGATACCCATCTTCTCGGCCACCGGACCCAGAAGAGGGATGATGATGAAGGACAGTTCGAAGAAGTCGAGAAAGAATGCCAAGCCGAATACCAGCAGATTGACCACGATGAGAAAGCCGATCTGCCCCCCGGGCAGGCTGGTGAGCAGGTGCTCGACCCATTTCGGGCCATCCACGCCCTGAAAGCTCAGGCTGAAGACGGTGGCACCGAGCAGAATGAACATGACGAAGGAGGACAATTTCAGCGTTGCTTCCATCGCCTGCTTGAGCAACCCGATCCCCAGCCGGCGACGCAGTAACGCCATGACCAGCGCGCCCGTCGCACCCATTGCGCCCCCTTCGGTCGGCGTGGCAAAGCCGAGAAAAATGGTACCCAGAACCAGAAAGATCAGCGCCAGGGGAGGAATCAGCACGAACGTGATGCGTTCGGCCATGCGCGAGAGCAGGCCAAGACGGGCAATGCGATTGATGAGCGCCAGCACAAAGGCAAGGCCGGTGCCCACACAGAGAGAAAGGACAATCTTTTCGTCGAGCGGCATGTCTGTCGGGCGGGTGTGGGCATAGACGAGAGCACCCGTCACCGCGATCAGGAAGAGGGCCAGAACCGATGGCAGACCGGCACTGCCGTCGTCCTCCTGGATGGTGCGCGCCTCGATCGGCAACGCGGGTGCCGCCTCCGGTTTGATCATCGTCACGGCGAAAACATAAAGAGCGTAAAGGGAGGTCAGGACGAATCCGGGGATGAAGGCACCGGCATAGAAATCCCCGACGCTGCGTCCGAGCTGATCGGCAATGACGATGAGGACCAGCGAGGGCGGGATGATCTGCGCCAGGGTTCCGGAGGCGGCGATAATCCCGGTAGCCAGCTTTCGGTCATATCCGTAGCGCAACATGATCGGCAACGAGATCAGACCCATCGAGATCACCGAAGCGGCAACGACACCCGTCGTCGCTGCCAGCATGGCACCAACAAAGACAACTGCGTAGGCCAGGCCACCCCGAATCGGTCCGAACAACTGGCCGACGGTATCGAGCAGGTCCTCCGCCATGCCGGAGCGTTCGAGGATCAGCCCCATGAAGGTGAAAAACGGGATGGCCAGCAATGTCTCGTTTTTCATGATGCCGAAAATCCGCAACGGCAAGGCCTGCATCAGGGAGGCCGGCAGCATGCCAAGCTCGACCCCCAGATAACCGAAAAAAAGCCCACAGGCGGCAAGCGAAAAAGCCACCGAATAACCCAGCAAAAGAAAAATGATTAAGCCGGCAAACATCACCGGTGCCATATTGGTCTGGAGAAATTCAATCATGACGACTCATGTCCGCGCATCACTTCGGCTTCATGCCGTTGCTTGATATTCCCGGCAAGGGCTTCTTCCGCCGACGGGGTCTCCCTTGCGCGCGCCGGATCCGGACACGCCCCGCGCAGGAAGCCGATGCGTTTGATCAGCTCCGACACACCCTGCAGGCCCAGCAGGAAAAACCCGATGGGAACCAGGGCAAAAACCGGCCAGCGGATCAACCCTCCGGCGTTTTCGGACATCTCTTTCGAGTGATACGCTTGCGTCACCAGTGGCCAGGCGAGATCAACAACGGAATAGACGAAGGGCATCAGAAAAAACAGGATGCCAAAACATTCGACGATGATCTGCGTGCGCTTGGGAAACCTTCCGAGAAGGACATCAATCTTGACGTGCCCCTGGTGCAGCAGGGTGTAGCCGGCACCGAGCAGGAAAACGCCCGCATAGAGATACCACTGGATTTCCAGAAAGGCGTTCGAGCTGGTGTCGAAAACCTTGCGGATCGTGACGTTGATGGCCGAGATGATGGTGGCAACCAGCACCAGCCAGATGGCTGCCTGACCGATGCGCGTATTCAGCGCGTCGATCCAGCGCGAAACCCTGAGCAGGAATTGCATGACCTCTCCTCTTTCTTGCGGCGGTAGCCGCTTTTTTCTTTCTTTTTTACACGCCCCTCTTTTGGAGGAGCTTGGCAAAGCGGCGTAAGCGTAAACGGTTACATGCCGTGATTCCAGCTCTTTTTTCATATCTTCTGGCAGGAGGGCGCAAAAAATCCTACCATTGCGTGCGTCTTTCAAAATCCTCGTCCTGTCCCCGTCCCCCATGTCTACACGCCTTTGTGTTGTGCGCCACGGTGAAACGGCCTGGAACGCCGCCCGGCGCATCCAGGGACAACACGATGTGCCGCTTTGCACAACAGGGCGCGCCCAGGCACGGGCTGTGGGCCGGGCTCTGGCGCATGGACACGCACCTTTTGCGGCCGTCTATTCGAGCGACCTGTCACGCGCCAGACAAACTGCGGAACTGGCCCTCGCACAGCCCATCCTCCTGAAGGAGGAACTGCGCGAGCGCCATTACGGCGCCTTTCAATCCATGACCCATGCTGAAATGCAGCGCACCCATCCGCGGGCCTATGCACGACATGCCGCGCGCGAGGAGAGTTTTGCGCCCCCCGGTGGCGGCGAGAGCCTGCTCCATTTTGCGCAACGTATCGGCACCTGCATGGAGGCGATTTCCCGCTCGCATCCCGGTCAGCAGATTCTGGTCGTCACACACGGGGGAGCGCTGGACATCCTGCACCGGCTCGCCACGGGGCGCGCACTTTCGGCACCCCGCAACTTTGACATCCCGAATGCCGCGCTCAATTGGCTGGAGTTCAGCAAAGGCGCATGGAAGCTACTGGCCTGGGCCGAACAGGGGCATCTGGTCGCCGCACTGGACGAATTGCCCGGCTAAATGTCCCCGGGCGCCGTCCTGCCAGCACTGACTTTTGCCTGCCGTCGCCGTCTCCCCGGCCTGCGAGCGCTCCCTCCGGACGTGATAAAATCGCTTTTCACTTCAATCCGTTAAGCCTGATCGTCAAATTTTGATCCGGACATGACTCGCTGCAGACACCCCGGCAGCGCAACCCTTTCGAAAGCGTACGCATGTTTTCCAGAACAAATACCCTTGCCAAGACCGATGCCGAACTGTTTGCTGCCATCGAGGCCGAAAATCGCCGTCAGGAAGATCACATCGAGTTGATCGCTTCTGAGAACTATGTCAGCCAGGCTGTCCTCGATGCGCAAGGCTCGCAACTTACCAACAAGTATGCCGAGGGCTATCCGGGCAAGCGTTATTACGGCGGCTGCGAACACGTCGATGTCGTCGAGCAGCTCGCCATCGACCGGGCAAAAAAACTTTTCGGTGCCGATTGCGCCAATGTCCAGCCCAATTCCGGCTCGCAAGCCAACCAGGCCGTGTTTTTCGCCTTCCTCCAGCCAGGCGACACCATTCTGGGCATGAACCTGTCGATGGGTGGCCACCTGACCCATGGCATGCCGCTCAATATCAGCGGCAAATGGTTCAACATCGTTCCTTATGGACTCAACGAGAAAGAAGAAATCGACTATGCGCAAATGGAGCGGCTTGCCCACGCACACAAACCGAAACTGATCATCGCCGGCGCCTCGGCCTATGCCCTGCGCATCGATTTTGAATGCTTCGCCAGCGTGGCGAAGGCGGTCGGTGCGCGCTTCATGGTGGACATGGCGCACTACGCCGGCCTCATCGCCGCCGGCGTCTATCCCAATCCGGTGCCATACGCCGATGTGGTCACCACAACCACACACAAGACCCTGCGCGGCCCGCGCGGCGGCCTTATCCTGATGAAAGCCGAGCACGAAAAAGCCATCAATTCGGCGATTTTCCCGGGCATCCAGGGCGGTCCGCTCATGCATGTGATTGCCGGCAAGGCGGCTGCCCTGAAAGAGGCGATGACCACGGAATTCCGCGGCTACCAGGAACAGGTGCTCGCCAACGCTCGCGTCATGGCACGCGTGCTCGCCGAAGAGCGCGGCCTGCGCATCGTTTCCGGACGCACCGAAAGCCATGTCTTTCTGGTCGACTTGCAAGCGAAAAATCTCACCGGCAAAGTCGCCGAGGCCGCACTCGGTCAGGCTCATATCACCGTCAACAAGAACGCCATTCCAAACGATCCGCAGAAACCGCTGGTGACCTCCGGCATCCGCATCGGCTCACCGGCAATGACCACGCGTGGCTTCCGCGAAATCGAAGCCGAGCAGGTTGCGCACCTGATTGCCGATGTCCTCGACCATCCGGCGGATGAAACCGTTCTTGGCAAGATTCGCGGCAAGGTCTCCGAACTGTGCCGGAAATTCCCTGTCTACGGCGCATGAGCCCTCGATAGAGCGCCTCTCATGAAATGCCCTTTTTGCCAGACAGACAACACGCAGGTCATCGACACGCGTGAAAACGAGGAAGGGGATACCGTACGACGTCGCCGACGCTGTCTGGCCTGCGACAAGCGCTTCACCACCTATGAGCGCATCGAGCTGCGCATGCCGCTCATCGTCAAGAAAAACGGCAACCGCACCGACTATGAACGCGAGAAACTGCTGGCCAGCCTGATGCTGGCGCTCAGAAAACGTCCGGTATCCACCGAAAGCATCGAGGCAGCCATCGAACGCATCGAAGAGCGTCTGCTCGCCAGCGGAGAACGGGAAGTGGCAACGGAAAAAGTCGGCGAGCTGGTCATGCGCGAACTACGCAAACTCGACAAGATCGCCTATGTGCGCTTTGCCTCGGTCTATCGGAATTTCGAGGATCTCGAGGAGTTTCGCGAAGCCGTCCGTGAGGTCAAGAAACCACGTGCGCCGCGGCGCCCCCGCACGACATGACCCGTCCATCCTGCCCCTCCCTTGCGGAAGGGTCGCACCGTGGAACGTGTGCGGTGGAGCACGGCAAGGATTCGGCTTCATTGTGCAGCTTCGCAGGTGCGGACGTTGCCCCGGATCCCCGGTGCCCGAACCGGGCCTGCATGTCATGAGCTTTTCCGCCGCCGACCACGGGTTCATGGCCCGCGCGCTACAACTGGCCGAACGCGGCCTGTACACCACAACACCCAATCCCCGCGTCGGCTGCCTCCTCGTCAAGAACGATCTCGTGCTGGGCGAAGGCTGGCACCTGCATGCCGGTGAAGCCCATGCCGAAATTCATGCCCTTCAGGCCGCGGGCGGACATGCTCGCGGCGCAACCGCCTACGTCACGCTGGAACCTTGCAACCATCACGGGCGCACGCCGCCCTGCGTCGACGCCTTGATTGCGGCCGGGATTACCCGCGTAGTGGCTGCCATGCGCGACCCGAACCCGCAGGTTGCAGGACAAGGACTGGCACGCCTGCACGCGGCCGGCATCGAAATCAGCGAGGGACTGCTCGGACAGGAGGCACGCGAGCTGAATGTCGGTTTCGTCTCGCGCATGGAACGGCAACGGCCCTGGCTGCGCCTGAAACTGGCGGCGAGTCTGGACGGCAAAACGGCGCTGACCAACGGCAAAAGCCAGTGGATCACCGGCCCTGACGCACGCCGTGATGGACACGTTTTCCGCGCCCGTGCCTGCGCCATTCTGACCGGTATCGGTACGGTGCGCGACGATGACCCGAGCATGACCGTGCGCGGCATCGAGACTACGCGCCAGCCACTGCGCGTGGTGGTGGACAGCCGCTGCGAGACGCCTGCCCACGCACGCATCCTTGCCGGCGGCACAACCCTCGTCGCCAGCGCATGTGCCCCCGCAAAGAACTCGGCCCTGCACCGTAGCGGGACAGAGTGTCTCGTGTTGCCCAACGCGCAAGGCGATGTCGATCTGCCGCGCCTGCTCCGGACTCTGGCTGAACGCGGCATCAACGAGCTGCATGTCGAGGCCGGGCCCCGGCTCAGCGCCTCGTTGATGGAAGAGGAATTGGTCGACGAATTACTGCTCTATCTGGCGCCGACGCTGATCGGGCGCGGGAAGGACTTGTTGCCACTGGCTGAAATTGCCGATCTGGCCGACCGGCGCGATCTGGAAATAACCGATCTACGCCGCATTGGCAAGGATATCCGTATCCTGGCACGCCCCGGGAAGACCCGAAACGGCTGAACCTGTTGGTAAAAATCAGCCGGGGCGCCCCGCGCATGCAGCGCACGCGGCATCCCGGGCAAGACTGATCGAGCGCCATTCCATTCTCAGGCCGTCAAGCAGCAGCAATCTGCCGGACAGCGACGTACCGCAGCCGGCAACAATCTTCAGCGCCTCGGCCGCCTGCGTCGCACCAATGATGCCAACCAGAGGCGAAAAGACCCCCATCACGGCACAGCGAACTTCCTCGGCTTGCAGGTCTTCGGGGAACAGGCAGTTGTAGCAGGGGCTGTCCTGCTGACGCAGATCGAAAACCGCCACCTGACCATCAAAACGGATGGCCGCACCAGAGACCAGCGGCTTGCGATAGCTCACACAGGCGCGATTGAGTGCGTGGCGGGTCTCGAAATTGTCAGAGCAATCGAGTACGACATCGGCGCTGGAGACCTGCTCATCGAAGGCCGCACCTTCCAGACGCTGGTCCAGTGCGATCACCGACACTTCCGGATTGATACGGGACAGGGCAGCCCTGCCCGAGAAGGCTTTCGACAGGCCGACCGAACTTGTCTGATGCATGATCTGCCGCTGCAGATTGGTCAGATCGACCACATCTCCATCACACAAAACGATGGTGCCGATTCCGGCCGAGGCCAGATACAACGCGGCCGGCGAGCCGAGTCCGCCCGCACCGATGATCAGGGCGCGGGCCGCCAGCAGGCGTTCCTGGCCTTCGATGCCGAGTTCGGGGAGAAGGATGTGTCTGGAATAGCGCAGGAGTTGCTGGTCGTTCACCGGTCCTCGCGCGCTTCGGGGGGCGTGTCGTCTCGGTCGCCGTGCAAATGATGCTGATAGGCCTCGATATAGACCTGGTTCGATTGTTTGATCAGCCGGGTCGGTTCCTGCAGGTTTCTCAATTGTGTCTCTTCGGTAAAATACACGAGAGCGCGAACGATTTTCGAATAGAGCGTGGTATCAAGATGAAAGCCGGTTTTGCGCAAGGCGTTTTCTATGCCTTCGAGGGTATAGTCGAGCAGGTCGTAACTGACTGTGAGCCCGAGCGGATGCGGGCCGCGTACGGCATCGAGAAATTCAAGGCCATTGAGCAGATCAAATGCCTTCTCCATCTGGCCCGGCGGCATCGTCTTGAAGCGAATTTCACGGCGCTTGACACTGCCGTGCCCGGGAACAGGCCCCTGATGCCCCGGCTGCATGCCACGGCGGATGAGTTGCCGCGCTAGCTCAGGATTCATGCCCGGTTCACTTTGACTGCAGCACTTGCAAGCCCTTCAGAAGATTGATGGCCTGATTGAGCTGATAGTCTTTCTTCGAGGCGAACTCAAAACGCGGAACCTCCTCGTCGGCCGGTGGTTCATCCTTGCCGGGTTTGGCCTTGCCGGCCGGTGCCTTGCCGGCCTGCGGCTTGACGGCCGGTGGTGTCTCCTTCGTCTCCTTGTCGTTCTCGAGGTGGTGTTCGAGATCGGCCTCACGCAGGAATTGCCCCTTGCTGCCATTGACGGATTCTTCGACAACAATGTCGGGGACGATGCCCTTTGCCTGAATGGAGCGGCCGCTCGGTGTGTAGTAGCGTGCTGTCGTGAGTTTGATCGCCGTATTGTTCGACAGGGGCAGAATGGTCTGCACGGAACCTTTGCCGAAGGTCTGGGTGCCCATGATGACAGCGCGCTTGTGGTCCTGCAAGGCTCCCGCAACGATTTCAGAAGCCGAGGCTGAACCGCCATTCACCAGTACCACCATCGGCACTTTTCTGGCCTCCGGTGGCAGGTCCTTGAGAAAATCAACCCGCGTACCACGCAAGTAGTCCTCGGCGCGTGCCAGATATTTGCGTTTGGCATCTTCCGTGCGGCCGTCGGTCGAAGTCACCAGAGAATCCGGTGGCAAGAATGCCGCGGAAACACCGATCGCGCCATGCAGCAGTCCCCCTGGATCATTGCGCAAATCGAGGATCAGCCCCTTGACCGGTCCTTGCTTCCACAATTTGGCAAGCTGTTCGACCACCTTGTTGGCCGTGTCTTCCTGAAACTGGGTGACGCGTACATAGGCATAGCCGGGCTCGACCAGCTTGGCTTTTACGCTTTGTACCTTGATGACCTCGCGCGTGATGGCCACCACGATCGGCTTGTTCTCCCCCTTGCGGGCAATGGTCAGCGTGATCTTGGTTTTTGGCTTGCCGCGCATGCGCTTGACGGCATCGGTCAGCGTCATGCCTTTGACCGGCGTATCGTCCAGCCTGATGATGAGATCTCCCGCCTTGATGCCGGCACGATAGGCCGGCGTATCCTCGATCGGCGAGATCACCTTGACGAGCCCGTCTTCCATGCCAACTTCGATACCCAGTCCGCCGAATTCGCCATGGGTATTCACCTGCAGGTCCTTGAAGGCGTCGGCATCCAGATACTGGGAGTGCGGGTCCAGACCGGAGAGCATGCCCGAGATCGCGCTAGTGATGAGCTTCTTGTCATCGACCGGCTCGACATATCCCATCTTGATGGCGTTGAAGACATCGGCAAAGGTGCGCAACTCTTCGATGGGCAGCGGAGCGGCCGCTTCCTTCTGGGCGATCGCCGAGATATTCAGGCTGATGAAGATGCCGGCGACCAGGCCGAACAGTACGAGGCCGGCTTGCTGCAGCTTGTTGCGCATGATTGCTCCGTAGGATCCGTTATTTCAGGCTGACCCATTTCAGCGGGTCGATTGGCTGGCCCAAGTGTCTCAATTCGAAGTATAAACCGGTTTCCTGATTGCCGCCGCTGCTGCCCACCGAGGCAATCACCTCCCCCGCGCGAACCTCTTCTCCGACAGATTTGAAAAGGGATTCGTTGTAGCCATACACGGACAGATAGCCCTCACCGTGGTCGACAATGGCCAGATTGCCAAAGCCGCGCAGCCAGTCGGCAAAAACGATCTTGCCTGCCGCAACCGCCTTGACTTCATTGCCGCTGCCCGCCCGAATGAAGACTCCCTTCCAGGTACCGCCTTCCGCCCGCGCAGCACCGAAGCGCCCGACGACCTCGCCGCGCACCGGCAGGGCCAGGCGGCCCCGCAAACGCGCAAACGCCCCCTGATCAGTAACAAAATTCGGGGTGCGCTCATTGTGCAGGGCAGGTTCGCCGCGTTTTGTGGCCGCTTTCGGACGTACAGCCGGTCGCGCAAGATTCTCGATCAGATTCGTCAGACGCTGCTCATCGCGCCTGAGACGCCCGACCTCGTGCTTCTGCGCCTTGAGCTGCTTCGAGAGGTGGGTGAGCATAGCCTGACGTTTCTTTTGCTGTTCGAGCAAACTTTTTTGCTCCTGTTGCTGGCGTTTTTCGATCTGCGCAAGTTCATTGTTTTTTTCCTGCGCAAGACCTGCCAGCCGCTTCTTCTCGGCAAGGACTTCGCCCAGATCACGAATCAGCCCGGCCTTGGCGTGCGAGAGCAGGCTCAGGTAGTGCGCATCACGTGCCAGCTGGTTGGGGTCATTGCCGGAGAGAAGGTGGCGCAATGCATCGGTTTCTCCGGCATGGTATTGACGGGTGAACAGACGCCCCAGCTGCGCCTGCTGGATCGCGATGCGCTGTGCAAGTTTTCTGGACTGGCCGCTCAGATCGTTCAAGGCCGCCTGGGCCACCGCCTTTTCGTTGCCCAGGTCGCGTAACTTGCGGTTGGCTGCGGAGATCGCCCGTTCGGTGTCGCGCAGTTCTTCGACGGTGTCGGTGCGGGTGGTCTCGGTCTTCGCGATGTCCTTTTGCAGGGACTGGATGCGCCCTTGCACGCTCTTGAGCTCCTGATGTCTGGCATCCGGAGGGGCGGCGAGAAGCGGCGCTGCCGCAAACAGCAGGAAGAGAGGGTATCGCTTGTTCAGTTTTTCGCCTTGCCCTGGCTGGCGACGGCATTCATCGCTGCATTGATGGCATCCTGATCGCCCAGGTAGTAGTGGCGAACCGGCTTGAGATGATCGTCGAGCTCATAGACCAGAGGCACACCGGTCGGGATATTGAGTTCAACGATGTCCTCATCGGAAATATTGTCGAGATATTTCACCAGCGCACGCAGGCTGTTGCCGTGCGCCGCAATGATGACGCTCTTGCCTGCCAGCACATCCGGCGCGATGGCCGACTCCCAATAGGGCAGAAAGCGCCCGACCGTATCCCTCAGGCATTCCGTGGCAATGGCCGCTGCGGCAGGGTCCGCGGCATAGCGTGGATTGGCCCGCTGGGCATCGAGGCGCTCATCGCCGGCTTCAAGAGCCGGCGGAGGGGTGTCATAAGCACGCCGCCAGATTTTCACCTGGGCTTCACCGAATTTTTCTGCGGTTTGCGCCTTGTTGAGCCCCTGCAAGGCACCGTAATGGCGCTCATTGAGGCGCCAGGAATGATGCACCGGAATCCACATGCGATCCATTGTGTCGAGAACGGTCCACAACGTGCGAATGGCCCGTCTGAGCATCGAGGTATGGGCCAGATCGAAGGCGAAGCCGGCCTCCTTGAGCAGTTGTCCGGCCTGACGCGCCTCGGCATGGCCCTTTTCGGTGAGATCGACATCGGTCCAGCCGGTAAACCGGTTTTCCTTGTTCCAGGCGGATTCGCCATGACGCAGCAGCACGATTTTCTTCATGATTCCGGATTCAGGCAGTCTGAGGGAGGCGCATGGCCGAATGAAAGTATTTTATAATATCCGACCTCTGCAGGTGCTGCAGGCTGTGTGTGGATTGTCCGGGGCGCCGCCCCGCTTTCGCCTGCCATGCATGAATCTCCCCGGGACGCGCTGCGTGGATAACGTCATCACCGATCTCATCGAGAAACAGGAACACATCGAGACGGCAGCGCGTGCGCTGAAAGCCATCTCGCATCCGCTGCGCCTGAAAATCCTCTGCGTCATCGGCGACGCGGAGGCCTGCGTCCAGGAGATCGTCGAATCAGTCGGCACGTCACAAAGCAACATCTCGCAGCACCTGGCGATCCTGCGCGACAAGGGGGTCCTGCGCACACGCAAGGACGCCAACCGCGTCTATTACCGCGTCGGCGATCCGCGTACCTTGCAGCTTATCGTCATGATGCGGGAAGTATTCTGCGGGATATCCCCGCCCAAAAAATGATTCGGCCACATCAACCAAGACACCACGAAGACAACGGAGCCCGATTTGGATTTCATCAAGGACAATTTGACCTGGTTCGGCCTGGCTATCGTCAGCGGCGGCATGCTGCTGTGGCAGACCTGGCAGGCGCGCGCCGGCGGTGCCGGCGTCTCACCGATGCAAGCCACCCTCATGATCAACCGCGAAGATGCCGTCATGGTCGATGTGCGCGAGGCTGCTGAATACAACGGCGGGCACATCCCCAATTCGCGCCACATCCCGCTCTCACAGCTGGGCAAGCGCCTGCACGAACTGGAAAAATTCAAGCAGACCCCGCTCATCGTCAACTGCGCGAGCGGCGGGCGCTCCGCCTCGGCCTGCGGCGTGCTGCGCAAAGCGGGCTTTGCCAAGGTGTTCAATCTGTCCGGTGGCGTCTCCGCCTGGGACCAGGCCGGCTTGCCGATCACGAAAAAATGAAACCGAAAATCCTCATGTACACCACCGGGGTCTGCCCCTATTGTGTGCGCGCCGAGCAACTGTTCAACCGCAAGGGCATCACCGACATCGAGAAAGTGCGCGTCGACCTCGAACCGGCCCGCCGCGAAGAAATGATGCAGAAGACCGGCCGACGTACCGTCCCGCAAATATTCATCGGCGAGAAACATGTCGGCGGCTGCGACGATCTCTATGCACTCGACCGCGCCGGCGGACTCGACCCGCTACTGCAAGGCGCCTGACCTCCCCCTTCAACCCTTTTCCCACGACCTGCCATGACCGAAAATACCGAAAACAGCCAGCCCGTCTTCAGCATCGAAAAAGTCTATGTCAAGGACCTCTCTCTCGAACTGCCCAACGCTCCGGGCATCTTTCTCGAACGCGAACAGCCCGCCGTGGAAGTCGGCCTCAAGTCCGAGGCCAGTGGCCTTGACAACGGCGTTTTTGAAGTTGTACTGACGGTCACCGTGACCTCCCGGATCGGCGAAAAAACCCAGTTTCTCGTCGAAGCCGCCCAGGCCGGTGTTTTCCAGATCCAGAACGTGCCAAACGAAGAAATCGATCCGGTCTTGTCGATCGCCTGCCCGAATATCCTGTTCCCCTATGCACGCGAAACCGTGTCCGATCTCATCACCCGCGGCGGCTTCCCGCCAATCCTGCTCGCACCGGTCAATTTCGAGGCGCTGTATCACCAGCGGCTGGAGCAACAGGTACAGAACCCGCCGGGCGAACTCCCCATCCAATGATTACCTGGCCCCGCATCCTCCTTCTCGCCGTCCTGCCAGGACTGACTTTTCTTTCGTCTGCCGCCTGGGCGATCGACTATCGTTCGATCAGCGGGAAAAACGTGGTGATGTACGATGCGCCCTCGCAGAAGGCGCAGCCGCTCTATCTCATCGCCGAAGGCACGCCGGTCGAAGTGGTGGTCAGCCTCGAGAAATGGACCAAAGTACGCGATGCCGCCGGCGATCTCGCCTGGGTCGAGCGCAAGACACTCGGCGACCAGCGCATGCTGATCGTCACCGCCGACAGCGCCGAAGTGCGCAGCCAGCCCGACAACGGCGCGCCGCTGGTTTTCGCAGCAGAAAAAAATGTCCTGCTCGAACTGGTCGAACCCGGCCCCCCGGGCTGGGCGAAAATCCGCCATCGCGACGGCCAGACCGGCTTCGTACGCGCCAACCAGGTCTGGGGGTTGTGACCATGCGCACACCCGGCCCGGGATGCCCGCCCACCGGTTGATGCCGTCATGAAAATTGCCGTTCTTGGCGCCGGAGCATGGGGAAGCGCACTCGCCATCGCCTTCTCCCGGCGGCATGCGGTGACGCTCTGGGCACGCGATCCGGCCCAGGCCGCAGTCCAGCAGGAAACACGCTGTAACGAACGTTATCTGCCTGGCGCGACATTTCCTGATGCCCTTCATATCGTTGCCGATTTTTCGGCAGCCAGCGCCGCCAGCGATCTGGTCATCATCGCCACACCGCTTGCCGGCCTGCGCGAGACCGCGCGCCGCCTGTGCGAATCGGGCATGAAGACACCGTTGCTCTGGGCCTGCAAGGGGCTGGAAGCGGGCAGCCAGCGACTGCCGCACCAGATCGTCGCCGAGGAATGCGGTGAGCGCCTGCCCTGCGGCGCCCTCACCGGCCCCAGCTTCGCCGCCGAGGTTGCCCTCGGCCTGCCCACCGCATTGACACTGGCCAGCGCTGACGCCGGCTTTGCCCGCGCCAGCGCGCAATCCCTGCACGATACGCGCCTGCGCGTCTATGCCAGTGACGACGTTATCGGCGCCGAAGTGGGCGGCGCGGTCAAGAACATCATGGCCATCGCCACCGGCATCTCGGACGGCATGGGATTTGGCCTGAACGCCCGCGCCGCACTCATCACGCGCGGTCTGGCCGAGATCACCCGTCTCGGCCAGGGGCTGGGCGGCCGGCGCGAAACCTTCATGGGGCTGGCCGGCATGGGCGATCTGATTCTCACCTGTACCGGCGATCTGTCGCGCAACCGACGGGTGGGCCTCGCCCTCGCCAAAGGTCAGCGCCTGACCGAAATTCTGGCGAGTCTGGGCCATACCGCCGAAGGTGTCTCCACGACCCGGGAAGTCGCCGCACTGGCCATGATCCTGGGCATCGACATGCCGATCACCCGGGCGGTGCACAGCATCCTGCATGAGGGCACTGCCCCTGCCGCAGCGGTCGAACAGCTCCTTGGCCGTGATCCGAAACCGGAAACAGAGTAGCTACCCTCCGCCGGCATACCCTGTCTGTCGCCAGGCCTCGAACACCACCACCGCCACGGCATTGGACAGGTTCAGGCTGCGATTGCCTGCCACCATCGGCAGACGGATGCAGGCTGCCGGCAGCGCCTCATCGAGCATCGGCTGCGGCAGGCCGCGCGTTTCCGGCCCGAAAACAAAGGCATCCCCCGGGCGATAGCGCGGCTCGTCAAAACGGGTCTGCGCACGCGTACTTACATAGAACAGGCGCTGTCCGTGAAGTTTTGCCAGGCATTCTTCCCAGTTTTCATGCACGCTGACACGGGCCAGATCGTGATAGTCCAGACCGGCGCGCGCCAGCTGGCGGTCTTCCAGAGTGAAGCCAAGTGGCTTGATCAGATGCAGATGGCAGCCGGCATTGGCCACGAGACGGATCGCATTGCCGGTATTGGGCGGAATCTCCGGCTGGTACAGAATGACATGAAACACTTGAATCCCTTCATGAACAAGGGTATTTTCACAAAAAATCAGAGATGTTACGAGCCTTTTCAGATAAACAGGATTAATTTCAAACAGCAATCCATTCAATCATCATGGCGCGTCCGGAAAAATTCCGTCTCGGTGAAATCCTTGTCCAGCAAGCGCTGCTGAACGAGGAACAATTGCAATCTGCACTGGGCGAACAGAAAAAAACCGGGCGCAAGCTCGGGCGCGTGTTTGTCGATCTGGGCTTCGTCACCGAAGAACAGATTTCCGAAGCCATTGCCCGTCAGATCAACGCCCCCTTCATCAACCTCAAGTATTTCAACATCAAGCCCGCACTGGTGCGCCTCTTGCCGGAAACCCAGGCGCGGCGCTTTCGCGCTCTGGTGCTGGAGGAGCGCGGCAATGCCATCCGTGTCGGTTTTGCCGATCCGACCGACCTGTTCGCTTTCGACGAGATTTCCCGGCTGCTCAAGCGCGAGATCGACATCGCCGTCGTCACCGAGTCACAGCTGCTCGAAACCGTCGACCGCGTTTACCAGCGTACCGAAGAAATCAGCGGCCTGGCCAAAGAGCTGACCGCCGAACTGGGCGACGGCACAGTCGATCTGGGTGCGCTGGCCCTGACGCCGGGGCTCGAGGAAGCGCCGGTCGTCAAGCTGCTGCAGTCGGTGTTCGAAGCGGCAACACAGGTACGCGCCTCGGACATCCACATCGAGCCGCAGGAGCGCGCACTCGTCATCCGCTTTCGCATCGACGGTGTGCTGCACGTACAGACCGAGGCCGACACCAAGATCGCCACGGCACTGGTGCTGCGTCTGAAGCTGATGTCCGGACTGGACATCTCCGAGAAACGCCTGCCGCAGGACGGACGCTTCAACGTCAAGGTCAAGAACGCCGCTGTCGACGTGCGCATCTCGACCCTGCCGACCCAGCACGGCGAATCCGTCGTCATGCGTCTGCTCAACCAGGGCTCGGGCATGCTGCGTCTGGAGCATCTGGGCATGCCGCCGGCCATGCTCGAGCGTCTGCGTGCGGCCATCCATCGCGCCAGCGGCATGGTGCTGGTGACCGGCCCGACCGGCAGCGGCAAGACGACCACTTTGTACGCTGCGCTCGCCGAGATCAACACCACCGAGAAAAAGATCATCACCGTCGAGGATCCGGTCGAATACCGTCTGCCCGGCATCAACCAGGTGCAGGTCAATGACAAGATCGAACTCACCTTCGAACGCGTGCTGCGCTCCGCCCTGCGCCAGGACCCGGACGTCATCCTCGTCGGCGAGATGCGTGACCAGACCACCGTCGAGATCGGTCTGCGCGCGGCCATGACCGGCCACATGGTGCTCTCCACCCTGCACACCAATGACGCCGCCAGCACGCCGATCCGCCTGCTCGACATGGGCGTGCCGCGCTACATGGTGGCGATGTCGCTGCAGCTCGTCATTGCCCAGCGCCTGGTACGCACACTGTGCGAGCACTGCGTGCGCCCGCATGCATTGACACCGCAGGAGCACGAGTGGCTGCGCGCCGAATTGGGCGACGAGGTCGATCGCCACGAATACCGTGAAGGCGCCGGCTGCTCGCATTGCAATGGCACTGGCTATCTTGGTCGTCGCGGCATCTACGAGATGCTCGAGATGACCGAGTCGGTGGTCGAGGCCGCCAACCGCGAAGACCCGGCCGAGTTCATCCGCGCCGCACGCGAGCAGATGGCGCGCCACAACCTGCGCCGCGACGCCATCCGGACGGTTCTCGAAGGGCGCACCACGGTTGCCGAAGCAATGCGCACCACCACCCTGAGCGAGGAATAACCGCATCATGCCGCACTTTGCCTGGTCCGGTCGCAACGAACAGGGGCAGCTGATCGAAGGCGTGATGGAAGGCGCCCACGGCGGCCTGATTGCCGAACACCTCGCGCAGAGCGGCATCACGCCCACCCGCATCGCCGAAACGGTCCCAGCCGGCGCCTCCTTCATTGCACAGCTTGCGCATCTGCTCGACCGGCAAAAGGTCACCTTCATCGACGTGCTGCTCTTCAGCCGGCAGATGTTCACCCTGATCAAGGCCGGTGTGCCGATCATGCGCGCGCTCGCCGGCTTGCAGGAGTCGGCCATGAGCCGCGCCTTCGCCGCCGTCATCAAGGACCTGCGCGAGGCACTCGATTCCGGGCGCGAGCTGTCGCAGGCACTGGCACGCCATCCCGCCGTCTTCGGCAATTTCTATGTCGCCATGATCCGCGTCGGCGAATCGACCGGTCGCCTCGAAGAGATTTTCCTGCAGCTCTTCAACCATCTCGAATTCCAGAAATTCATGAAGGACCAGGTCAAGGCGGCGCTGCGCTACCCCTCCTTCGTCATGCTGGCGATGGCCATCGCCCTGGTAATCATCAACATCTTCGTCATTCCGGCCTTCGCCAAGGTGTTCAAGGGCTTCAATGCCGAACTGCCCTTCATGACACGACTCCTCATCGGCTTTTCCGACTTCACCCTTGTCTGGTGGCCAGTGCTCCTCGCCCTGCTCATCGCCGCCGTCATTGCCTTTCGTCTCTTCGTCCGCACGAAAGACGGGCGGCTGGCCTGGGACCGTTTCAAACTGAAGATTCCGATCGCCGGCAAGATCATCCGCAAGGCAACGCTGGCACGCTTTGCCCGCAGCTTCGCCATGGCGATGAAAAGCGGCGTGCCGATCGTGCAGGGCCTGTCGCTCACCGGCCAGGTTGTCGAAAACGCCTGGATCGAGAAGAAACTCGAAGACATGCGCATGGGGGTGGAGCGCGGCGAGAGCGTGCTGCGCACCGCGATCACCGCCGGGGTGTTCACCCCGGTGGTGCTGCAGATGGTGATGGTCGGCGAGGAATCCGGCGCCCTCGACGACATGATGATCGAGATCGCCGACATGTATCAGCGCGAAGTGGAATACGAACTGAAGACACTCTCGGCGCAGATCGAGCCGATCCTCATCGTGGCACTGGGCGCCATGGTGCTGGTTCTGGCCCTCGGCGTCTTCCTGCCGATGTGGGATCTGGGCAAGGCCGCCATCAAGCAATGACAGTCCCAACCCTGCGTACCAGACGAATCGCTGGCTTCGGCCTCGTCGAGCTGGCCGTGGCGCTCGCGGTGCTCTCGGCCCTGCTGTATTTCCTGCTTGACCGCGTGCTCTACATGCAGGAGATGGGCGAGAAGACCGAGATGGACGAGACGGTGCGTTCCATCAACTATGCCTTGCGCCTGGAAGCCGCCAGTCGCATGGCGCGCGGGGCCGCTGCCCGGCACGCGCCGCTGGAGCAGGAAAACCCTGTGCAGTGGCTGCAGGCACCGCCGCGCCACTACCTGGGCGAAATGGCACGGCCGCCTGCGAATGCGCAACCGGCCTACTGGTACTGGAACCCGGTGGAGCATCAGTTCATCTACCGCCCCAACCGCAGCGAACATCTGAAGGTTGCGGGAGTCGGCAACGACAAATCGCTGCGCTTCACCATCAACATTGGCGCCGATCCCTCACAACCGCTGCTGCAGCCGGTCCACCCCTACGAATGGCGCTGATTATCGGATAAGCGGTTGAAAAAAACGGTAATAGTTGGCATACAGGCATAGCGAAGTCGATTAAAGTGATATCGTCATTTTTATCCGGAGGCTCAAAATGAACAGGCAAGCAGGTTTCACCCTCATCGAACTGGTGGTCGTCATCGTCATTCTCGGCATCCTTGCCGCGACAGCGTTCCCTCGCTTCATCAACCTGCAGCATGATGCGCGCGTCGCCAGGCTGAGAGCACTCGAGGGCGCCATGAACGGGGCGGTGGCCATGATGCACGGCACGGCGCTGGCACGGGCGGGACAAGGAAACGTCAATGGCTGCACGCTTCCGGCGAACGGTACCGGCGGCACGGGCATCGCAATGGAGGGCAGCACCGTCGGCATCCCGAAGTGCATTACCTCGACGAACTTTTATCCTGCCAATGCCCTCGCCGGCATCGCGAAGGCGGCTCTGACCGTACCGACTGCCGCCCCGAACGGAACGCCGACCGTCGCCGAACTGAACGCGCAGGGATATTCTTTTGCCGCAGGAATGATGATGGTGCAGAACGCGACCGGCGCATACAACAATACCTGCGCGGTGCCCTATACTGCGGCGCCTGCCGGTGGCGTGGCAACGGTCGGGCCGGTCACGCCGGCCAACATGGCCGGATGCTGATCCATTCCTGAAAACCATGGTCGCGGGAGGTTTGCGGTCCCGCACGACGGGCTTCACCACGGTGGAGCTCGTCGTCACGCTGGTGATCGTCGGCATCCTCGCCGCCATCGCCCTGCCACGCTTTCAGGACAACAGCGCCTTCATCCAGCGTGGCTTTTCCGATGAAGTGAGGGCCGCGCTGCGCTATGCGCAGAAGATGGCCATTGCCAAGCGGCGCGAGGTCTGCGTCAATTTCTCCGCCGCACAACTTACCCTGACGTTCAATCCGTCGACAACGGCGGGCGCACCCTGCAGCAGCGTCATCAACCTGCCCGGCGAATCAGAACCTTACGTGGCGATCGTGCCGGCCGGCATCGTCCTTAACGCCAGCTCCAGTTTCCGCTTCAACGGCCTCGGCCAGCCCACCCCTGCACCGGTGACGGTGGCGCTGACCGGCAGGGCGCTGCCGTTGACGGTGAATGCGCAGACCGGCTATGTCTCCAACTAAGCGATTCGCCGCCCGTTCCTCGCGCTGCCGCGGCGTCACGCTGGTCGAGACGATCCTGTTCATCGTCATCATCGGCATTGCCGCCGGCGCCATCCTCATGGTCTTTGCCAACACGACTCGGATGAGCGCCGATCCGCTCATCCGCAAGCAGGCGCTGGCGATCGCCGAATCGCTGCTGGAAGAAATCCGCCTGATGCCGTTCACCTACTGCGATCCGGACGACGCCAATGCAACGACGGCGCCCAATGCCGCCGGCTGCGCCTCGACCCCCGAGGCGATGGGGCCGGAAGCGGGCGAGACGCGCTATGCTGCCCTGACACCCTTCGACAACGTGAACGACTACAACGGCTTCACCATGACGGGCGGTATCCGCGACATCACCAACACCCTCATCGTCGGTCTGAATGCCTACGGCGCGTCGGTGGCCGTGACGCCGATTGCCTTCGGCGGCATCGCCAACACCGATGCGCTGCAGATCACCGTCACCGTGACCGGCCCGGCCAACATTGCTGTCACGCTCGACGGCATTCGCACCCGCCATGCGCCCAATCTCTGACAATGATCCGCGCGCCCACCCCCACGCCCCGGAGACCGGGGTGACGGTGGTTCGCGTGCCAGGCACGCTCCCTGTGCACGATGATCCGGGCTTGGGGCGGCCCGGCGCCCGGATCGGCGCGCGCGGCTTCACCCTGATCGAGCTCATCACGGCGATGGCACTCACCGGCATTCTCGCCGCCGCCGCCGCGGTGTTCCTGCGCGTGCCGATCGCCGGCTACTTCGATGTCGCGCGCCGTGCCGCCCTGACTGACATTGCCGATCTGGCCGTACGTCGCTTCAACCGCGACGTGCAGACGGCGCTGCCCAACAGCGTGCGCGTGGCCGGCGCCTGCACGGGCCTGACACCCTGCTATCTTGAATATCTGGAGGTGCGCACGAGCGGGCGCTACCGTGCCGAGCCCTCAGGCGGTGCGACGCAGTGTCCGGGCGGCGCCGTGCCCGGCTACAACGACACACTCACCCCCGGCAGCAACGACAGCTGCTTCCTCAATCTTGGTCCGCTGCCCGATCTGGCGGCGGTCGTGCCCGGCGACACGCTGGTGGTCTTCAATCTCGGTCCGGGCTTTGCCGGTGCCGATGCCTACACCGGCGGCAACACCAGCCCGGTCACCGCGGTCAGCGCCGGCGCGGGAGCGAATCGTGAAGACCGCATCGACTTCCAGAACCACAACTTCCCGCTGGCTTCACCCGACAACCGCTTCCAGATCGTCTCCGGACCGGTGAGCTACGTCTGCAATCCCAGTCCCGTGCCCGGTGCGGGAACGCTGACCCGCATCTGGGGCTACACCATCGCAGCGGCACAGGCCACACCGCCAGCCGGCAGTTCGGCGCTGCTCGCCACCGGCGTCAGCGAATGCAGCTTCACCTACGCACCGAGTGCCGTGGCCCAGCGCAACGGCGTGGTCTCGGTGCGCCTGCGCCTGAGCCAGGCCGATCCGTCGGGTCTGGCCGAGCAGGTGACGCTGTTCTCGCAAATGCATGCGAGCAACACGCCATGAAGCGGACACAGACGGGTTTCTCGATCATCACGGCGATTTTTCTCATCGTCGTGCTCGCCGCACTGGGTGCTTTCGCCGTGAGCATGTCCCGTGTCCAGCAGATGAGCGCCGCCTTCGACGAACTGGGCGCACGCGCTTATCTGGCGGCGCAGGCCGGTATCGACTGGGGCGCCTGGCAGGTGCTGCGCGGCGCCGGCACCTGTGCTGCGGCCACCGGCAGCCCGGCCCTGCCCGGCTCACTGGCCCTCTTCACCGTCACGGTCACCTGCACGTCGACCTCGCACACAGAAGCCGGCACCCCGGTGACCCTCCATCAACTCACGGCCACCGCCTGTAACCAGGCGCCTTGCCCAAACCCGGCCCCCGGGCCAGACTATGTGGAGCGGCAGGTGCAGGCGGCGGTGGAGCGATGAAATGACGACCTGTCAGAAGCGGACACATTCCCTGAGCATGTCTGGTCTGGTCAGACCGGTCGTCCCGTTTGCCGGGTTGAAGCGTGACAGCGCCGTCCTGCCAGGACTGACTTTTGCGAGCAAGGCCATGCGCGCCCTCACCTCTTTTTTCCTGACGCTCTTCCTGGTCCTGCCGGCCGGCCCTGCCGCAGCGGCGACGTTGCTCGGAGACTATCCGCTCGAAGACCTCACCTGGAACGGCAGCGCCAACGAAGTGCGCGATGTCAGCGGCAACAACCATCACGGCACGGCGATCGGTACCCCCTTGCCGAATCCGGCCTTTGCCACGCCGGCGCGGCCGGGCAAACCGGGGACCTGCACTTACGGCAGCTTCCCGGGACCGACCGGCAACGGCGGTGCGCTCACCATCGGCGGCCTGCCGGTCAATCTGACGGCCGGCGCCAAGACCACGGTGTCGTTCTGGATGTACTGGAACGGCACCGACAACATGATGCCGATCGGCTGGGCACGCCATGATCTGTGGCTGCAAAATGGCAATTTCGGCTTCAACACCGGCAACAGCGATATCTTCGGCATTGCCTCGACGGGTCTTGCCAACCGCTGGGTGCATGTGGTGGCGGAATTCACCAACGGCAACGTAACAGCCAACAAACTCTATATCGACGGTGCGTTGCAGACGCTCACACAGCGCCAGAGTTCGCCCGCCAACACCTACGCGGTCGTCAATCCGACCCTGCGCGTGGGCGGCTGGCAGAATGACACCAGCTACCGCTTTTCCGGGCGCATCGACGAGATCAAGGTGTACGATGGCGACCTCACGCTTACCGAAGTCAGCGCTCTCTATACGGCGACCCATGCCTGCGCGCCGCGCCTTGTGCTGGACTGGCGCCTTGACGAATGCGCGCTCGGCACGGTGACCGGCGAAGTGCAGGATTCGAGCGGTTATGGCAACAACGGCACCCCTCTGGGCCTTGCCAACACCAGCACCGGCAAAATCTGCAAGGGCGGCATTTTCAACGGCATAAGCCCGACCCGCATCAAGGCCGGCACCAATTTCGCCGACAGCCTCACCAACGATTTCAGCATTGCCTTCTGGGTGAACCCGACCGCCACGCATCAGATCGATACCCAGGCGAACGCCGGGGCAACCGGCACCAGCGGCAAACGTTATGTTCTCTACCCTGCCCAGGGCACCGACGCCTGGGGGAGCGGACATGCCGGTGTCGGTGTCTCGATCGGCACCAATGGTGTCTCGGTGTACGAGCATGCCGCCTCCCATATGCCGGCCACGCTGGTGTGGGCGGGCGCGGTGAGTGGCTGGACGCATGTCGCGGTGACCTACCAGGCGAAGCAGCCGCGCCTCTACATCAACGGCGCGCTGGTGAAAACGGGGCTGACCAGCATCATGGCCAACGTCCATCCGGGGCTGCGCAGTTTCCCCGTGACCGACTATGCCAACAATGACGGCGGCGTTGGCGGCGGCAACTGGGGCTGGTTCAATGGCGGCGTCGACGAGTTCCGCATCTACGACGGCACGCTCGACGCCGCCCAGGTCGCCAGCATCGCCAGCGCGACACCGCGCTCATGCGCCTCCTGCGCCACGCTGGCGCATTACCGCCTCGAAGAGGCGGCCTGGACGGGTGTCGCCGGCGAGGTGCAGGATACGAGCGGCAATGCGCGCCATGGCCAGGCACTCGGTACGCCGCTGCCGCTGCCGGCCAGCGCCAGCCCGGCGCGCGCCGGCAGTCCAGGCACCTGCGGCTACGGCACGCTCGCCGGCGGCGCGCTCAACCTGCCGGTGGCGGCGAATACGGCGGCGGGAGCGAAGACCACGGTGTCGTTCTGGATGTACTGGGACGGCACCAACAGCGTCATGCCGATTGGCTGGTATCGCCACGATCTGTGGCTGACCGGCGGACACTTCGGCTTCAACACGGCGCAAAGTGATGTCTATGGCATCAGCTCGGCCGGGCTCGCCAACCGCTGGACACATGTGAGTGCGGTGTTCACCAACGGCAGCGTGACGGCGAACAAGCTCTACATCGACGGCGTGGCGCAGCCACTCACCCAGCGCCAGGGTTCACCCAGTCTGGCGCTGGCCGTCGTCAACGCCAACCTGCGCATCGGCGGCTGGCAGTCGGACAACGGTTACCGCTTCCGCAGCCGCATCGACGAGGTGAATGTCTTCGACGGCGAGATGACGCAAAGCCAGGTGCTCGCCCAGTACAACGCCACCCATCCCTGCGGCGGCGCGGCGGTTCCGGCCAGCTTCAATTGCGTCGCGGCGGGCGAGGCGGCGTCCACCGGACATCTCTTCACCAAGCTCGCCGGCACACCCTTCAACTTCGACGTCGTCGCCCTGAAGACCGACGGCAGCCAGGAAACCGGCTACGCTGCGGGCGGCAACAAGAACGTCACCGTCGAACTGGTCGAGGGCGCCGGTGCCACCGCCTGCGCCAGCCGCGCGGCGCTCACGCCCGCCGTATCACAAACACTGACTTTTGTCGCCGCCGATGCCGGACGCAAGGCGGCAGGCAACATGACAGTGGGCAGGGCATACCGCGAACTGCGCTGCCGCGTGACGGATGCCAACCAGACGCCGGCGGTGGTGGGCTGCTCAACCGACAGCTTTTCGGTGCGGCCGCCGACGTTCACGGTCACCTCGTCCGCCAATGCCGATGCCAGCGGCACGAGCACCACGGCGACGCCGACAGTCAAGGCCGGGGCGGCCATCAGCCTCACAGCCGCGGCAATCCCCGGCTACGACGGCACACCCATACTCGATGCGGGCAAGACACAGGCTCATGCGGGCGCGGTCCGTACGGGCACCCTGACCGGCAACTTCCCGGCGGCCAATCCGGCCAGCGGCAGCGCCACCGGTGCGGCCTTCCTCTACGATGAGGTCGGCTATTTCCGCCTCGACACGAATGGTGTCAGCGACACGGCTTTCACCAGCGTCGATGCCGGTAGCGGCGACTGCACGCCGGATTTCTCCAATGCTCCAGTGGGCGGCAGAGTCGGCTGCTACACCGGCAACAACGCACCGACCAGTTATTTCGGCCGCTTCGTGCCGGATCGTTTCGATACGGAAATTCCGACTCCGGCCTGCGGCACCTTCACCTATTCCGGCCAGCCCTTTCCGGCGCGCATCAGCGCACGCAACCTGGCCGGCATGACGACGCAAAACTATTCCGGCACTTTCGCCAAGAATGTGACATTCACCGAAGCCAACGGCAGTGCCGGCACCTTTGCGCTGACACCGCCGCCGGCCAGCCCGCTACCGGCCGGTACCTTTGTCGCCGGCGTGGCGGATCTCACCAATCTTGCCGCCACGCCGACGCTCGGGTTCACCTTTGCCAGTCCATTGACCGCGCCAGCCATCATCCGTCTGCGCGCAACCGATAGCGAAGGCATCAGCTCGGCGAGCGGCAGCGAGGCAAACACGCCGATCCGCTCCGGCCGGCTCAAGATCCAGAACGCCTACGGCTCAGAACTGCGCGCCCTGCCCCTGACCGTCACGACGCAGTATTTCACCGGTGTCGGCTATGCGCTCAACAGCGCCGACAACTGCACGACAATCACTCCTGACACTATTGCCCTGGGCAACTGGCAGCGCAATCTGAGTGCCTGCGAAACAGGCCTCTCCGGCGGCGGCACCCTGACGGGCGGCGAACTCCCCGCCACCAGCCGACTGACGCTCGGTCCGCCCGGCGCCGGCAATTCCGGCAGCGTCGATCTCACCGTGCGGCTCGGTGCCGGAGCGGGCACAAACTGCCGCGACACCTTGCCCGTCGGGCCACCTTATGCCCCGGGCACAGTGACGAGCGCACGCGCACCCTGGCTGCAGCCCGTGCCGGGCAGCGACCCGGCCGCACGCGCCACTTTCGGCATTTATCGCGACAGAATGATTTTCCGCCGCGAGATCACCCGTTGAATCCCGGATGCATAGATCTCGAATAAGCATTGACAAACCATCTGTTAGTGTTTAATTTCCATGACTTATGCGGTCTATTTAACGTAAAATGAGAATATTCGCATCGACTAAACGCAACGGCTGGCTCGCCGTCGCCAGTCGCGACGGCGTGATCGATCTGGCCCATATCCAGCCCGGTGCCGGCGGACGCCCCGAAGTCAGCCTGTGCGAGTCTTTCCGCAAAGAGGGCGGCGACATCGAAACCCATGCCCGCCTGCGCAAGCAGTACCACATCGATCGCCATCACGTCACCACCTGCCTGCGCTTCGGTGAATACCAGTTCCTCCAGATCGAACCGCCCGATGTGCCTGCAGACGAATTCAAGGAGGCGGTGCGCTGGCGCATCAAGGATCTGGTGGATTTCCCCGTCGACAAAGCGACGCTCGACGTGCTGGAAGTCCCCGTTGTCGCCGAGCAGGGTGCGCGCAGCCGCCAGACGTTTGTCGCCTGTGCGCCCAACGATCTGCTCGCCGCGCGCATCCGCCTCTTGCAGCAGGCGAAAATCGATCTTGAAATCATCGAGGTTGCGGAAACCGCACAACGCAATATCGCAGCCCTCTTTGAACCTGCCGGACGAGGCATCGCCCTGATTGCCTTTTCTGCTGAAGGAGGCTTGCTGACGTTCAACTATCAGGGCGAACTCTTTGCCTTGCGCCGCCTGGATATCTCGCTGACCCAACTGGTCGGGGCCGAGGGCGAGGACCGTCTCGCGCTCTTCGACCGCATCGTGCTCGAGCTGCAGCGCTCGCTCGACACCTTCGAGCACCAGCACCACTACATCAGCCTGGCCAAACTGCTGGTCATGCCGCTGCCGGGGGACATTGGCCTGGCCGCCTATCTTGCACAAAACCTGTATGTGCCGGTGGAGACGGTGGATCTTTCCCAGGCGCTCGACTGCAGCAAGGTGCCGGCACTGCGCACTCCCGCCCGTCAGGCCGAATGCTTTCATCTGCTCGGCACCGCCTTGCGCGACATCGGAACTCACGCATGAGCCGGCAGATCAATCTTTACAATCCGGCGCTGCGCATCGAGCGCGAATGGCTGACGGCAAGGACGCTGTCGGGCACAGCACTCGTGCTGTTACTGGCGCTCGGCCTGCGTGGCGCTTTTTTGTGGCAGGACAACCGTCGTCTGGCCGATGAAACACGGCAAATCGGCGCGCAACTGGAGCAGCAGCAAGCCGAATTGACCCGGCTGAACGAGCAGATCAGCCAGCGCAAGATGAGCAAGGAAGCCGAAACAGCGTTGCGCAATGCCGAAGCCGCCTTGCAGGGCCGCGAGCAGATACGTCAGGCACTGAGCGGCGACGAGCTGGGTTCCTCCGAGGGCTTCTCCGACTATCTGAAGGCCTTTGCCCGCCAGACGCGTGACGGCCTGTGGATGGTCGGTCTGCAGCTCTCCGACGGCGGACGCAACATTGCCCTGGAGGGGCGCACCCTCAACCCGGACGGGATCCCCCCCTATATCCGCGCCCTCAACGAGGAGCCCACCCTGCGCGGCCGCTCCTTCGCAGCATTGAACGTGCACCGGATCGATGCAGAAGACAAATCAGCGGCGGCGGCGACCCCTCCTGCGGAAAAGGCGGGGGAGGCACAAAAGATGCTGCCGCCTTATCACGAATTCCGTCTGTCCGCCTCGATGCCGCAGGCCACTCCCGTTCTGGCGGGAAAACCATGATGAAGAAAACCCTGGTCAGCGGAATGCAAAGATTCGATGCGCTCTCGTTGCGTGAGCGCATCATGGTGGCACTGGCCATCCTGGCTGCAATATTTTTTCTGCTGAATGTCCTCCTGATCGGCGGCTGGGCGCGCCAGAACACCAGCATGACGGCAACCCTCGCCGAACAGCGGGAAGAATCGGCGCGCATGGCAGAGCAGCTCCAGGGACTGCGGGTGCAAACCGCCGTCAGTCCGGACGAGCAGGCGCGCACGAGGGTTCGCGAGATCGAAAAAAAGATCGCTGCAATCGATGCCACGCTCGAATCAGCCTCGCGACAGCTCGTGCCGCCCGAGCGCATGGCCACACTTCTGGAGGACCTGCTGAAACGCAACAAGCGCCTGCAGCTCATCTCATTGACAACACTGCCGGCCGAAGCCTTGCTGCACGAAAAGCCTTCGGCGGCGGACACCCCGCAAGAGGGCACGGCGCCCACCACTGGCCCGCCGGCAGATCGTCCGAACATTTTCAAGCATGGCGTTGAGCTCACGCTGGGCGGCAGTTATTTCGACATGCTCGACTATCTCGCGCAGATCGAAGCCCTGCCCTGGCAGATGTACTGGGGACAGCTCACGCTCGACGCCCACGACTACCAGCATCCGGTACTGAAGCTGACTCTCTACACGCTCAGTCTCGACAAGGCCTGGCTGAAGATATGAAACGCCACAGCCTTCTGATGCGGATTTTGAACATCCTTGCGCTCTTCTCCTGCACTGCCGCGACCGTATGGGCGCAGCCGTCACTGCGGGATCCGACCCGCCCCCCCGCGCAGTTTCTGGATCAGGCCGAACTGGCCCAGGAACCGGCCTCGTTCTCCGGTCTGCAGTCGATCCGGCGCAGCGGTCGCCAGCGCATCGCGCTGTTCAACGGCGAGTGGGTCAAACCGGGAAGCCGTGCGGGCGACGCGCAGGTCGAGAGAATCGACGACCAGTCGATTGTTCTGCATCATGACGACGGGCGCCAGGAAGTCATCGGGTTGTATCCGGATGTCGAGATGAAATCATCAAGGGCCGTCAGGCATGCGGCCGGAAAAACAGGGAACAGGCCATGAAAAAATTGCTGCCTCCACTCGCACTGCTGCTCACTGTCACGGGTTGCCAGATGATGAGCTCGATCAAACCCGGGCAGGTGCGCGACACGATCAACGAGGACTTGCAGCGCGCCACCGACCAGCGCGCCCGTGAAACCACACCCGATGCCGTCAGTCGTGCGCTGCTGCCGCCGCTGACCGGGCAGATCGACGCCCCGGCCGGCAAAGCGGTCGAACCGCGCTTCGACCTCTCCGTGAATAACGCACCGGCCAGCCAGGTGTTCATGGCGATCGTCTCGGGCACGCGCTACAGCATGCTGGTGAATCCGGAAATCACCGGCAGCATCTCCGTCAACCTCAAAGACGTCACGGTGATGGAGGCGCTCGACACGATTCGCGAGCTGTATGGTTACGAATACCGCGTGCAGGGTACGCGCATCTTCGTGCAACCGCTGACCATGCAGGCGCGCCTGTTCAAGGTGAATTATCTGGCGGCAGAGCGCATCGGCCGCACCGACACGAGAGTCGTCTCGGGATCGATCACCAACGCCATCCCGCCCGGTGCGCCGGGCGGCGCGGGCGGATCTGCTCCGGGTACGCCGGTGACCAGTGGCACGATCTCGCAACCTGCCGCCGGTTCCTCCGTATCGACGACCAGCGATGTCGATTTCTGGGGCGAGATCCGTACGGCGATTCAGGCCATCATTGGCAGCGAGGGCGGGCGCAGTGTCGTCATCTCGCCTCAGTCGGGCGTGATCGTGGTGCGGGCGCTGCCGCGCGAGTTGCGCGAGGTGGAAAAATTCCTGAATGCTTCGCAGCTGACCGTCGAGCGCCAGGTAATGCTCGAAGCGAAGATCATCGAAGTGGTGCTCTCCGAGCAGTTCCAGTCCGGCGTGAACTGGGGAGCCTTTACCGCAACCGGCCGCCACCGTTTCTCTTCGGGCGCCAACACACGGGAGTTCAACACGCAGGCACCCGGACTCGGCGTCAATCATCCGGGCGACATCCGCACACCCTATGATACGGATGCCGGTGGCTATGCCCCGAACACGCTCGGCAATGTCCTCGCTGCACCGCTGGTGGGTGCGGTCAGCCGCATCGCCGGTGGACCTCTGGCCGGCGCGCTCGGCCTGGCCTTCCAGACCGGCAGCTTCTCGGCGCTGATCTCCTTTCTGGAAACCCAGGGCACGGTGCACGTCCTCTCCAGCCCGCGCATTGCCACCGTGAACAACCAGAAAGCCGTGCTCAAGGTCGGCACCGACGATTTTTATGTCACAAACGTCAGCACCACGACCTCGGCAAGCGGCAACAGCACGATCGTCTCGCCCACCATCACCGTACAGCCCTTTTTCTCCGGGATTTCTCTGGATGTCACCCCGCAGATCGACGAAGACTCCAACATCATCCTGCACATCCGCCCCTCGGTCAGCGTCGTTTCCGAAAAGAACAAGGTGATCAACCTGGGCACGCTCGGCACCTTCCAGCTGCCGCTCGCCTCGAGCAGCATCAACGAGACGGACAGCGTCGTGCGCGTACGCGATGCCAATATCGTCGCCATCGGCGGCCTGATGGAATACATCCAGTCCGACGATGGCGGCAAGGTGCCGGTGGTCGGCGACATTCCGCTCGTCGAGCCGCTCTTCCGGCAGGGCAAGAAAGGCTTGCAGAAACGTGAAATCGTCGTGCTGATCAAGCCGACTGTCATCCATGGCGACAAGGAGTGGGAACAGGGATTGATCGAGACCCGTGAGCGCATCCGCGCTCTGGAACACCAGAGTCTCCCGCCCCTGCGCTAGTGTCATGTATCTTGATCACTTCGGCCTGCGCGAGCTCCCGTTCGGCATCACCCCCGACACCAGTTTCGCCTTTGCCGGCGAAGCGCATCAGGAAGCCCTGAACACGCTGATGCTCGCTCTCAAGAGTGGTGAGGGCTTCATCAAGATCACCGGCGAAGTGGGTACCGGCAAGACCCTGCTCTGCCGGCGCCTGCTCGCCGGCCTGGGCGACGGGGCCGTCAGCGCCTATCTGCCCAACCCGACGCTTGAGCCACGCACGCTGCTGCTGGCGCTGGCCGAAGAGCTCGGCATCGCGCTCGATCCTGCCGCCGATCAGTACCATCTGCTCAAAAGCCTCAACCTGGCCCTGCTCGAATTCGCCCGGATGGAGACGCGTGTCATTGTCTGTCTTGATGAAGCGCAGGCGCTATCGACACAGAGCCTGGAAACGCTGCGACTGCTCTCCAACCTCGAGACCGAAAAGCGCAAGCTGCTGCAGCTGGTACTGTTCGGACAACCCGAACTCGACACCCGTCTGGCCGATCCGTCAGTACGCCAGTTGCGCCAGCGCATCTCTTTTCACTACCGCCTCTCTGGGCTACGCGCCGCAGAGACCGGGCTGTATCTCGAGCATCGCCTGCGTGTGGCCGGCTATCGTGGCCATCGGCTGTTCAGGGCATCGAGCGCGCGTCTGATCCACCGCGCAGCACACGCAACCCCCCGGCTGATCAACATTCTCTCGCACAAGGCAATGCTGGCCGCCTATGGTGAAGGCCGCCAGGAAGTGCTGCCGCGCAACGTCAAGGCAGCCGTACGCGACACGGAAGGCGCCCATTGGCCACTCTGGCCACGTTGGCAACTCTGGTGAGAAAGGCGTTTGCATGAGTCTCATCAATCGCATGCTGCAGGATCTGGAAGCCAGGCGCGCACCACTCGATGCCGGTCACGGCCTGGGCCAGGACGTACGCGCACTGCCCCCGCAAGGCAAATCACCCGTTCCGGCCATCCTGCTGATCCTCACGGTCTGCATCCTGCTTGCCGCGGGCGTGGCTGGGTGGTGGTGGTTCAAGCCGGCTGCCATGGTCTCGGCTCCGGTCTCGGCTCCGGTCTCGGCTCCTCCATCTGTGCCGCTCGCCACCCCCACACCCATACCCGCACCTGCCGAACCATCGGCCCCGATCACATCCACACCCGTGGCACCGTCAATACCCGTCGCATCGGCACCTGCGCCAGCACCTGCACTCACCACAGCCTCTTCCAGCGCAGTCCCGGCCGAACCCTCGCACGAGACAGCCCGGCACCCCCCCGGCAAGGCAATGCCGGAAACATCGCCCAAATCCGGCAGACCAGACGATGGACTTCACCTGAAGGCCAGCCCGCTTTTGAAGGGGCGCGCAGCACCGCCCGAGACTGCGATGGCCGATCAGACCGCGAGCGACGAGACCGGGCGTATCGAGAAGAAAGTCCATCCCACCACGGCACACGAACGGGCCGAATACGCATACCGGCGCGCCCTCGCGCTGGTGAATCAAGGGCGCATCCGGGAAGCCACCCGCATCCTGCGCGATGCGCTGGCCGAAGATGCCGGACATGTTTCTTCACGGCTGGCGTTGTTCGGCCTGCTCATCGAACAGCAGCGTCTCGACGAAGCACAAACGTTGCTGCAGGAGACACTGGCGCGCGATGCGGCCCAGCCGCAGTTTGCCTCACGCCTGGCACGTTTGCAGATGGAACGGGGGGATGCCAGGGCCGCGCAGGAGACGCTGGCCAGGACCGCCGCATCTGCCGGCGGCAATGCCGAGTATTACGCGCTATATGCCGCCGTGCTACAACGACTGACTTTGCACAAGGAAGCCATCGCCCAATATCAGGCCGCCTTGCGCCTGGCCCCCCAGACCGGTGTCTGGTGGATGGGGCTGGGCATTTCGCTCGAGGCCACTGGCCGGGCCGCCGAGGCACGCGAGGCGTTTGAGCGCGCCCGCGCAACCGGCAGACTCACACCCGAGCTGGATGCATTTGTCGAACGCAAGCTGAAATCATTACAGTAAGTCAGGACAACCGGCTCAGGCCGGCAGTGTGCGCACGACCACCCAGTTTTCCACCCGCAACGCACCGTGCAGCTTGAGCACCCGGGCAAACTCGTTCAGGGTCGCCCCGCTGGTCATGACATCATCCACCACGGCGATGCGCTTGCCGGAAAAATCGGCACGACACTCAAAGGCCTGACGGATGTTCTCCTGACGCATCTTCCAGGGCAGGCCGGCTTGCGGCGCGGTATCGCGCACACGCAGGCAGGCGTCGCTGACGAGCGGCAGCCCCAGGCTGGATGCCAGCGGCCGTGCGATTTCCTGCGCCTGATTGAAGCCGCGTTCGCACATGCGCTCACGTGAGAGAGGCAAGGGCAGGAGGCAGTCGATGGCACTCGGATCGACACGATTCCGGAGTGCAGCCGCCAGCCACTTCGCCAAAGGCAGGTCATGACGGTATTTCAGTCCGTGTACGAGCTGGTCAATGGGAAAAGCATACGGATAGGCAGTACAAGTCGCATCGAAGCGGGGAGGATGGGCAAGGCAGGCGCCACAAACACTGCCGTCCAGGGCAACGGGGGTGGCGCAGACAGGGCAGAGCGTGGCGGGCAGGCGGGGCAAATCAGCAGCACAGGCACGGCACAAAAGGGCGTTGTCGCTGAATTGGCCGCACAGGTGACAATCCTGTGGCAGCAGGCCGGAAAACAGCCGGATTGTCATCCGGTAAATTGACAAGCCCACCCCCTTGAACGATGATCGGAACTGATTTTGTATCGATTTTATCCGAAGGTCCTCCCCCACTCTCCCTTGACCCGTCATCATGAATCCAGTCGTGGCACAACGCCCGGGCACAGAATTGCCCAAGCAGAAAACATGGACCGCTGCAGAAATCCGCACGCTGTTCGAACTTCCCTTCAGCGATCTGCTGTTTCAGGCGCAGCAGGTGCATCGCACGCATTTCGATGCCAACAGCGTGCAACGCTCGACCTTGCTGTCGGTGAAGACCGGCGGCTGCTCCGAAGACTGCGGCTATTGCTCGCAAGCCGCGCGCCATCACACCGGCCTGGAAAAAGAGTCGCTGATGGGCGTCGATGAAGTCTTGGCCGCTGCACGCGTCGCCAAGGAAAAAGGCGCCAGCCGCTTCTGCATGGGTGCAGCCTGGCGTGGACCGAAGGATCAGGAACTTGAACATGTCAGCACAATGATTCGCGCCGTCAAGGCGCTCGGCATGGAAACCTGCGCAACGCTGGGCATGCTCAAGGACGGCCAGGCCGAGCAACTCAAGGATGCTGGCCTCGACTATTACAACCACAACCTGGATACGGCACCGGACTTCTACGGTACGGTCATCACGACACACACGCAGACCGATCGTTTCGACACTTTGCGCAAAGTCCGCAAGGCGGGCATCCAGATCTGCTGCGGAGGCATCGTCGGCATGGGTGAGACGCGTGCTGACCGCGCCAGCCTGCTCGCCGAGCTGGCAAACATGGCACCCCCTCCGGAATCGGTGCCGATCAACAATCTGGTGCCGGTGCCGGGCACGCCGCTGGCAAACGCTGCACCGATCGATCCTTTCGAGTTCGTGCGCACCATCGCCGCCGCACGCATCACCATGCCGGCAAGCCGCGTGCGCCTGTCCGCCGGCCGCCAGCAGATGAGCGACGAACTGCAGGCATTGTGCTTTCTCGCCGGGGCCAATTCGATTTTCTACGGTGAGAAGCTGCTCACCACCGACAACCCCGAAGCCAGCCGTGACGAGGCGCTGTTCGAGCGACTGGGACTGCGCGCCGTGTGATGAGCACTGACTTTTCGCTGGACCATAGCGCGGCGGAAGCGCAAGCCACCCGGTCGCGGACCGACATGCAACCGGATTACCCCGGGGTACCAGAGGCCAGACATTTTTCCGCCGCTGCCACCACGTATACCGAAGCCGCAGTGCTCGCCCGCGAAGTCGGAATGCGTATGGATGCGCGGCTTGATTTCGTCAAGATCGCTCCTGCCCGCGTGGCCGATATCGGCTGCGCCACGGGAGAGGGCATCCGTGCCCTGCAAACCCGCTATCCGCAGGCGCTGCCGCTGGCGCTCGACTGGTCTGCCGCCATGCTGGATCAGGTCCGGCGGCAGACGGGCTGGATGGCGCGCCTGCGCGGACGCACGCCCTGCTGTGTAGTGGGTGATGTGCGAGCCCTGCCCCTCGAGAGCAACTCGCTTGGTCTTGTCTGGTCGAATCTCGTGCTGCACTGGCTCGACGATCCCCTGCCCGCCTTTCGCGAACTGCTGCGCACCATGGAAGTCGGCGGACTGCTGATGTTCAGTCTGCTCGGACCGGACACGCTGAAGGAGTTGCGCGCAGCCGGCGCAACACGGCTGCGCACCTTCCACGACATGCACAACATTGGCGACATGCTGCTCGAGGCCGGCTTCGCCGACCCGGTGATGGACCTCGAATACATCGAGCTCACCTATGCCCGGCCCCGCCAGTTCCTGCGCGACCAGCGCCACCTTGGCGTACGCGATGGCCTGCTCGGCCCGATGAGCTATCGCGAAGCACGCAAGGTGCTCGGCAACTGGCAACGCCGTGACGGACGCCTGCCGGCGACCTTCGAGATCGCCTACGGTCATGCCTGGAAGCCGCAGCCGCTGAAGACGGCTGCCGGGCATGACATCATCCGCTTTCAGAAATGAAACAGGCGCGGCAGCGGCGCATCAAGCCGCGCAACCCCCTGGCCCTCGATCCGCTGTTGAAAAAAGGCGGGGCGCATCAGGCACGGGGCAAAAAGGCCAGTCGCGCCAGACAGAAAGCCCGCTTCGTGCGCGAGCAGAAAACCCCTGAATGAAAAAGGGGAGCCGGAGCTCCCCTTCGATCAATATAACCAGCCCCTCAGCGCAGGCCGGCGATATAGTCGGCAATCGCCTTGATTTCCGCATCGGACATCTTGGCAGCAATGATCTGCATCATCTTGTTCGGATCGTTGGCACGTTCGCCGTTACGGAACGCCTTCAGCTGGGCCTCGGTATATTCCGCCCACTGCCCGCTGATGCGCGGATACTGGTTGGGAATGCCGGCGCCTGTCGCACCATGACAGCCGGCACAGGCCGGCAGGTTGCGGCTGGCATCTCCCGCCCGGTACAGTTTTCTCGCCTTGTCGTCCGTGCTGGATACGGATTTTTCGCCCTTTTGCACCTGGCTCGAATAAAAGGCTGCGACGTTCGCCACGTCCTGTTCGGAGAGCACCGCCGCCATGCCGTTCATGATCGCGTTGACGCGTTCGGCGGGCTTGCCATCCGCCGCCTTGAAATTATGCAACTGCTTGGCGAGATAGGCAGCGTGCTGGCCGGCCAGCTTGGGGTTTTGCGCAATGGTGCTATTGCCATCCGGGTTATGACAGGCGGCACAGACCTGGGCTGCGACCTCTTGTCCCTTGGCGGCGTCCACTTTCGGGGTGGCGGTCCCGGCTGCAGCTGTCTGGTCGGCAGCCTGAACCGAGGCGGCCAGGGCAAGCACCAGCATCGGAGCGATGAAACGTTGAACCATGGGAATGACTCCTTGGGGGTCTGGGAATTCAAAAGGCTGTTATTGTATACCAACTGAGTCCTCATAGAGCGATCGCACCCCTGCCGGGCGCCGTGTACGCCATGCCATTATTCAAAAATGCCGCTTTTTTCATCTCGGCTGAAAAGCTGAGCGATCTGCCCGATCCCGCAGGTGCCGAAATCGTTTTTGCCGGCCGCTCGAATGCCGGTAAATCGAGCGCCATCAATGCCCTGGCCGGCCAGACCCGTCTGGCGTTCGTCAGCAAGACGCCGGGGCGCACGCAACTCATCAATTTTTTTGGTCTGAACAACGGCGCTTTTCTGGTCGATCTGCCCGGTTATGGTTACGCCGAAGTGCCCGAAAAAGTACGCCGGCACTGGCGGCACACCCTGGCGCAGTATCTGTCGGGCCGCACCAGCATTTGCGGGCTGGTGCTGATCATGGATGCACGCCGCCCGCTGACTGATCTGGATCGGCAAATGCTGGAGTGGTTCGGTCCGACCGGCAGACCGATTCACATTCTGCTGACCAAGGCCGACAAACTCACACGCAACGAAGCGGCGAAGATGCTGCGTGCAACCCGTGACGAGCTTGCCCCATGGGCCAATCAGGTCAGTGTGCAGCTGTTTTCCAGCCTGAAAAAAACCGGCCTCGACGAGGCGGAGAGGCGGATCGGGGCCTGGCTCGGCATCGTCGCGGCTGAAAATAAAATGCCCCCGGTTAAAGGGGAGAAAACCGGGGGCGAAAACGCCTTAACTTGATTAAGGCACCCGCTCAGGGAGGTGAAGCGGGAGACGGCATGAAGCCATCTGTTGTTAAGAGCAGCGATTCATCCGGAAAGTTCCGCTTGACCCGATAAAAGAATCTTTACCGAGGAAATCATGAGCTTACTGAACACGTTCCCTGCGACGCGCATGCGCCGGATGCGCCGCGATGACTTTTCGCGGCGCCTGGTGCGCGAACACCGGCTGGCGCCCGATGACCTGATCTGGCCGGTATTCGTGCGCGAGGGCCAGAATGTGGCCGAACCTGTCGCTTCAATGCCCGGGGTATTCCGCTACAGCCTGGATCGCCTGCTGAAAGCCGCCGAAGATGCCCTCCGCCTCGGCGTGCCGGCACTGGCCCTC
This sequence comes from uncultured Rhodocyclaceae bacterium, assembly GCA_964607005.1. Classification (GTDB taxonomy): domain Bacteria; phylum Pseudomonadota; class Gammaproteobacteria; order Burkholderiales; family Rhodocyclaceae; genus Desulfobacillus. The sequence goes on along the minus strand of CAZSHO010000002.1, from coordinate 119,972 downwards.
TTCCCGGTGATCGACACGACCCTCAAGAGCGACGATGCCCGCGAAGCCTGGAACCCGCATGGCCTGGCGCCGCGTACGGTCAGCGCCTTGAAAAAAGCCTTTCCGGAACTGGGCGTGATCACCGACGTTGCACTCGATCCTTATACCCGCCACGGTCAGGATGGTCTGATCGATGCAAGCGGTTATGTGCTCAATGATGAAACACTGGACGCCCTGACGAAGCAGGCACTTACTCATGCCGAGGCCGGCGTTGACGTGGTGGCACCTTCCGACATGATGGATGGCCGTATTGGCCGCATCCGCACCCTGCTGGACGAAAAGAAGCTGATCCACACCCGGATTCTGGCGTATTCGGCAAAATACGCCTCGAGTTTTTATGGTCCGTTTCGCGATGCCGTCGGTTCGGCCGGCAACCTGGGCAAGGGCAACAAATACACCTATCAGATGGACCCGGCCAATTCGGACGAGGCCCTGCGTGAAGTCGGACTCGATATCGCCGAAGGGGCGGACATGGTGATGGTCAAGCCGGGTCTGCCTTATCTGGACATCGTGCGTCGCGTCAAGGACACCTTCAAGGTGCCCACTTGCGTCTATCAGGTGAGCGGCGAATACGCCATGCTGAAAGCCGCCGGCCAGAACGGCTGGATCGACGAAAAGGCCTGTGCGCTCGAAGCCCTGCTGTCGATGAAGCGTGCCGGTGCCGACGCCATCCTCACCTACTTCGCTCTCGATGTGGCGCAGTGGCTGCGCGCGTAAACGAATGTCAGACCGGCTTTGACAGGCAACCGGCCTGAAGCAGTGGCCACTGTTGTGCCCACTGCGCCAGCGGCTCGCGCGTAAAGCCGCTCTTGACGAAAAGCTGCCAGCGCCCGATGGCGTAACTTAGACAGAGATTGGCCGCGGCCGCGGCATCTTCGCCCTGGGGCAGCTCGTTGCCGGTCGCGGCAACGCGCCAGGCCTGCTTGAGCGATGCCTCAAGACGATCAAGCAACTGGTTGATGCGCGTCTGCAGACGGCGATCTTCATTGACCAGCGCCTCGCCGATCAGCACACGCGTCAGGCCGCGGTTTTTCTGGGCAAATCCCAGCAGGAGGGAAAGAATCAACTCCACCTGCTTCGTTCCGGATGGCTCCTCGGCATCAATCTTGTTGATGGCTGCAAACAGGCTGTTCTCGATGAATTCAATCAGCCCTTCGTACATCTGCGCCTTGCTGGCGAAGTGGCGGTACAGGGCCGCCTCGGACAGATCAAGTTTCTTTGCCAGAAGGGCCGTGGTGATTTTTTCACCTTTGCTTTCCTGCAGCATCTGCGCAATCGTCTGCAGAATCTGCAGCCTGCGTTCCCCCGGTTTGGTGGCCATGATGGGTGTCCCGCCCTCCCGGCTCAGTGGTTGCGCGTGATCATGGTGCCCACACCATGATCAGTGAGAATTTCGAGCAGCAAGGCATGCTCGACCCGCCCGTCGATGATATGCACATTCTTGACACCGGCACGGGCAGCATCGAGGGCGGAGGCGATTTTGGGCAGCATGCCGCCCGAGAGCGTGCCATCGGCCACCAGCGCATCGATCTGCTGTGGCGTCAATCCGGTCAGCAACCGCCCCTCCTTGTCGAGAACACCGGGGGTGTTCGTCAACAGCACGAGCTTTTCCGCACGCAGGATTTCGGCAAGCTTGCCGGCCACCACGTCGGCATTGATGTTGTAGGTTTCGCCATTCTCGCCGACGCCGATCGGTGCGATGACGGGAATGAAATCTCCGGCATCCAGGAACGAGATCAGGCTCGGATCGATGCTGGTGATCTCGCCGACCTGACCGATATCGATCGTCCTGCCCGGATCATCCTTGTCCGACATCAGCAGCTTGCGTGCACGAATGAAGTTGCCGTCCTTGCCGGTAAGGCCGACCGCCTTGCCGCCTTGTTGATTGATGAGGGCGACGATCTCCTTGTTGACGTGCCCGCCCAGCACCATCTCGACGACATCCATGGTTTCCTTGTCGGTAACGCGCATGCCCTGGATGAATTGCCCCTGTTTGCCGACACGCTTGAGCAGCTCGTCAATCTGCGGCCCGCCACCATGCACGACCACCGGATTCATGCCGACCAGCTTGAGCAAGACGACATCATGGGCGAAGCTGTGCTTGAGCTTCTCGTCGGTCATGGCGTTGCCGCCATATTTGATGACAATCGTCTTGTCCTGGAAGCGACGGATGTAGGGCAGGGCGGCGGCAAGAATGCCGGCTTCCATTGCCGGCGCAGGTGTGTGATCAGGCATGGTCAGGGATGATTTTCATCGATGCCGGATTTTAAGCCGAAGAGAAAAGAAACGGGAAGCCGCAGCTTCCCGTCAGGGAGGAGATGAAAACGCTGCCAGAATACAGCCGTTCAGTCGATGCTCAGACGCCTGGCCTGCGCCGCCACCTTTTTCGGCAGGGTCAGATCAAGCACGCCGTCCGTAAATTTGGCCGACGACTTCGACTCGTCAATATCCTGGCCCAGCTGGAAGCTGCGCGAGACCTTGCCGAAATGGCGTTCGGTGCGCAAAACGCGCTCGCCTTCCTTGACTTCCTTGTCCTGCCTGCGCTCGGCGCTGATGGAAACCACCGAGCCGTCGATGTTCACGTGAATGTCTTCCTTGCGGATGCCGGGAAGTTCGGCGTGCACCTTGTAGGCTTCTCCCTGTTCCTTGACATCCACCTTGATTGAAGGCGTCTCGACAGAGCCGCCAAAATCGACGGGGCGGACAAAAAAGCCGCGGAAGAAGTCGTCAAACGGGTCGGAACCGGTACGTACGATATTTGCCATGATGTTCTCTCCTTTGCTGGATCAGCATTAAACTCATGACATCCATATGGGTGGGCTTGCGCTCGTTTCAAGAGGGTTTTTCAGGAAGGCCAGGGATGCCGGAACCACGCCAGAATCGTGCCGTGTGCCCAGGATGCGGCACCGTGTTTGTCTGTGCGGCGATATCGGGCGAGGAGAACTGCTGGTGCGCCGTCCTGCCAGCGCTGACTTTTGCTCCGGCGCCCGGCAAAGGCTGTTATTGCCCGGCCTGCCTGGCGCACAGGCTTGCGCAAGAGGCGGCCAGGATCACCTCTTCAGGTAGGGCAGCATGAGAATCGCATCCCGGTTGCTCCAGGAGAATACGCAGCGTGCGGCCTCGTACCAGGGTAGCCATTTGTAGCCCAGATGCTCGGCACGACTGATCCGGATCGGACAGGCACCGGCAAGTGCCACGCTGAACACATGTTCGATGTTGTGGGTGACGCCCGGCGCGTAGCGGTGGCGCCATTCGGCAAAAATCTCGAAACGGTTGGTCAGATGCCAGTCCGTCACCTGGTCATCGGTAATCGACAACCCCGTCTCTTCACCGACTTCACGCATCACCGTCTGCCGGAACGACTCATCGCCTTCCTGGCTGCCCGTGACGGACTGCCAGAAATCCGCCCTGCCCGCCCGCTCAAGCAACAGGATATCGAGCGCCGGCGTATGCAGCAGGGCAAGAATGGAGACCGGCTTTTTCATCATGTTCCCGACGAACCGCCACTGCTGTCATGACGCAGATCGATGAATATCCTGAAAGGTATCCCGGCCTCGCGCCAGGACTCGCTCACTGCTGTAAATATCTGCAATGCCGTAGCGACATCCCCGGGACATGCGGCCCAGAAGGCGTCGGCATTCATCAGCAGGAGGAGATAGCCTTCCGCCTCAATCCACGACAGGTCGGCAAGGCAATCTGCCAGGGCATCCCAGTTCTGGCCAAACCAGTCAGGAAAGTCCAAGGACATCACAAAGCGCTTGAGGAAGTCGTCCCGTCCGGTCACACCGGCCAGATCGATCCGGAAACAAGCCAGCCCGGCTTGAACCGCTGCTTCGCGCAGCCGATCGAAATCCCGTCCCGATACGTAATGAACACCATTGCCTTCAAAATCCCTGAGCAGGTTTGCGTGGCGTCCGGTGTTCATTCCTTGATTCTCAGAAAGCTGCGGTAATGGTCTTTCGTGTAATAGTACTCGGCAGGGCGGCCGCTGCGCACATCGGCCGTGCCGCTCCCTGCGGCGACGATGCGGCGCGCACCGCGGCTTGGCAAGCCGGGCGTCGACACGGTGTATTCACGGTAATAGCCTCGCGGCCGGGCGGGCAGACGCCCTTCGAAATTGCCGAAAACCGTACCATCCTTGCGGTAAGGGAAAGGCCCTCCCTTGCGGATCAAGGCAAGCGTCTGCCGCGCCTCGGCGGGCAGGTCGCCAACCCGGATGACTCCCGCACCCGGATGCTCCTGTCCCGGGACTGAAGCGGGCAACGCCCAGAAAAGCGACAGCAGAAGGAGAAGGCAAATCCGCAGCAGGGTGCTGCCGCCGATCACCCCGCTCAACCTGCTTTCGGCACTTCGGTCTGGCGCAGCCGGATATGCAGTTCTTTCAATTGTCGCTCATCGACTGGCCCGGGCGCGCTGGTGAGCAGACACTGTGCCCGCTGTGTCTTCGGGAAGGCGATCACGTCGCGGATCGATTCGGCACCGGTCATCATGGTGACGATGCGGTCAAGACCAAAGGCGAGGCCGCCATGCGGTGGTGCGCCATACTTCAACGCATCCAGAAGAAAACCGAATTTCTGCTCTGCTTCCTCGGCACTGATGGCCAATGCACGAAACACCTTCGACTGGATTTCCTCGCGGTGGATCCGCACCGAGCCACCACCGATTTCCCAGCCGTTGAGTGCCAGATCGTAGGCCTTGGCCAGACAACGGCCAGGATCCGTATCGATCCAGGCCTCGTGTCCCTCCTTGGGCGAGGTAAAGGGATGATGCAGCGCCACCCAGCGCTTCTCCTCTTCGTCGTATTCGAACATCGGAAAATCGACCACCCAGAGCGGTTGCCAGCCCGGCTCCAGATAACCATCCGTCGCACCCTTTTCGTGTCCGATCTTGACGCGTAGAGCCCCCAATGCGTCATTGACGATACGGGTGCGATCCGCACCGAAGAAGATCAGGTCCCCATCCACCGCACCAGTCCGCTGCAAAATCTCTGTAACGATTTCGGCAGGCAGGAACTTGAGGATGGGCGACTGCAGTCCTTCCGGACCCTTGGCCTTCTCATTCACCTTGATATAGGCCAGACCTTTGGCGCCATAGATACCGACGAACGCCGTATAGTCGTCGATCTCCTTGCGCGTGAGGCTGGCGCCCCGGGGAATCCTCAAGGCGGCCACGCGACCGTCGGCAAGTTCGGCTGCAGCACGGAAGACTTTGAAATCCACCGTTTTCATCAACCCGGTCAGATCGGTCAGTTCGAGCTTGACGCGAAGATCCGGCTTGTCGGAGCCAAAGCGGGCCATCGCCTGGGCATGACTCAAGCGCGGGAAAGGGTTGGGCAGATCCACACCCAGCGACTCCTTGAACACCGTGCGGACCAAGTCTTCCATGATCGCGGTGATCTGTTCCTCGGTGAGGAAAGAAGTCTCGATATCGACCTGGGTGAATTCTGGCTGGCGATCGGCGCGCAGATCCTCGTCGCGGAAGCACTTGGTGATCTGGTAGTAGCGATCGAAGCCGGCCACCATGAGCAATTGCTTGAACAGTTGCGGCGATTGCGGCAAGGCGAAGAATTGTCCGGCATGGACCCGCGACGGAACGAGGTAGTCCCGCGCGCCCTCAGGCGTCGACTTGGTGAGCATCGGTGTCTCGATGTCGATAAATCCGTGGGCGTCAAGAAAACGACGAAAGGCCATGGCAACCTTGTAGCGCAATAGAAGATTTTTCTGCATCTGCGGGCGGCGCAGATCGATGACGCGATGGGTGAGCCGGACATTCTCCGAGAGATTGTCCTCGTCGAGCTGAAACGGCGGTGTTGCTGCCGGATTCAGAATCTCGATGTCCTGCGCCAGCACCTCGATTTCACCGCTGGTGAGATTCGGATTGACTGTGCCCGCAGGGCGTCTGCGCACCCGTCCGGTAATTTTCAGGACAAACTCGTTGCGGATGCGCTCGGCCGTGGCAAACATGTCCTTGCGATCGGGATCGCACACGACCTGCACCATGCCTTCCCGATCACGCAGATCGATAAAGATCACGCCACCATGGTCGCGACGCCGATGGGCCCAGCCGCAAAGGATGACGGTTTGATCGAGGCAGGCGGCGTTGACGAGGCCGCAATAATGAGTACGCATTCGAATGACCCTGAAAAATGGCCGCCGACACGGCGGATGAAGAATGGTTATTGACGATGACCGTGGATCCGACCAGAAAGATTGCGCGGCGCAGGCGCAACGACCCCCATCGAGATGATGTACTTGAGCGCTTCATCAACGCTCATGTCCAGATCAATGACATCCTTGCGTGGCAGCATCAGAAAGAACCCGGACGTCGGGTTCGGTGTCGTCGGCAAATAAACGCTGACGTAATCCCCCGGCAGATGATTGGACACATCCCCCCCGGGCTGGCCGGTCTGGAAGGCAATGGTCCAGATGCCTTCACGCGGATATTGCACCAGCAGAGCCTTGCGAAACGCCTCGCCGCTGGATGAAAAAAGAGTATCGGAAACCTGCTTGACACTGTAATAGACGGATTTGACGACAGGGATGCGCGAGAGCACGCCCTCCCAGAAGCGCAGCAGACGCTGACCGATAAAGTTGGCCGTGACCAGCCCGGTCAGAAAAACGATCAGCAACGTGACAATGGCCCCCAGACCGGGGACATAGACACCCAGCAGGTTTTCCGGGCGGATCGATGCGGGCAGCAGCAGGAGCGACTGATCCATCGTCCTGACGATCAGCATCAGAACCCAGGCGGTAATGACAAGCGGAACCCAGATCAGCAGGCCCGTGATGAAATATTTTTTCATCCGTTTCCGCTACAGGCGCAACCGCCTCCGCAACCCTCTGGCGCAGCCGGGCTCTCCGTTTTTCCTTCGGCAGCAGCCGACTCCTTGCCGGTGCTGCTCTTGAAATCGGTTGCATACCAACCGCTGCCCTTGAGCTGGAACCCGGCAGCCGTCAGCATCTTCCGGAAAGACTCCTTGCCACATTCCGGACATTTTGTCAGAGGAGGGTCTTTCAGTTTCTGCAGATATTCCTTCTGAAATCCGCAGCCATCGCAGCGATATTCATAAATCGGCATGTCTCTTGCCCCCACGAAACCTTTGATTATAACTTAAGTCGTTGCACGGAAAGAAAAAAGCCAGGCAAGCCCTGAAGAAGCGAACAAGGCGGATGCCCTGCAAAATACGCGGCGCAAAATATTCCCGATGGCTTTGTTCACCGCGAGGCCGGCAATGCCGCCCCTGACGCACAACAAGGTTAGAAAGTAAGGTTGAAGAATGGCGGAAAGCCAGTATCGGCGCGGTGTTTCGGCTTCATGTTTCCCCCTGGCTACCTGTCTAGCTACCCATGATGGGCGCGATAAGGCTCATTCTACCGCCGTCCTGCGGCGACCGACTTTCCAAGAAAAAAGGCCGGCTTGTGGCCGGCCTCTATGCCCGGTGATGTGAGTATCAGCGCCCGCCCCGCACACCCCCGAGCCTTGCCAGCGCTTCAATGAAGTCGGCATTCGATGCCACCCCCGAGGCGGTCAAAATGTCGCCTATGGCGGGATTGCGCTTGTCCAGGCGGGCGAATACCTGCCGCGCCTGTGCGATGACTTCCTGCGCCTTGTCGCCGTGCCTGCGGGCAAGCTCGGCTTCCCCGCTGCGCCTTGAAAACTCCAAGTCGGCATCGGTGGGCAGGCCGTTGCGCACCGCCTGCTGAACCAACATGTGCGCAAGGTGCGCTGTGCCGGCCGGGATGGCCTCGGCGTGCAGGGCTTTTGCCGGATGGCCTGCTCGGCCTGCATATCCTCGACCGAATACTCGGCGCCGCCGATCTGCTCGAAACGGTATTCATGCGGCGATGCCGGGCCGGCGAAGGCGGCTTCCGCGCCCTGGTCGACTGCCGTTGGCGGTGCATCGCTCGGGGCGGGTGTTTCGGGCGCTGGCGCGAGGGCGCTAGGCCGCGAGGTTGAAACGTCGATTGTCTGCTCATTTTCAAGCATGGTTGCTCTCCATTGGGGTTAGCGAAACTTCCTTGATCCGGCCGTCCGCATCCCGGTCGGTGATGGCTTGAACGTCGGCAAGGTCATCCTGCTCGGCTTGCGCATCCATCATGCGGCCCTCGGCAGATCCGGCGCGCTCAGGCCGAGGCGGGCATTCTGCCTACGGGCAAGCTCAGGCAGGCCGATCAGCAGGCCGGCGCGCTGAAACTCGTGGATCGTGTAGCCGCGCAGCACATTCAGATCGCCCAGGCGGCCGGCGCTGCGGCAAACAAGCTGCGCCGCTATGCCGGCTTGCAGGTCGAAGTCGATCTCGCCCCGCCGCTCGATTTCGCGCCGGGTGGTAATGCCCTCGACCTTGCGGCCCAGGCGGTCGAAGCGCGTGAAGGCATCGGCCAGGCTTTCAAGCGCGTGTTGCATGTCGGCTGCGGCCTGCTCCCGCTCGGCGGCCAGGCGGGCGCGCTCGGCCCTGGTGCGTTGCTCTTCCTGCTCGGCCTCGGCGCGCCGGGCCTGCTCGATGCGGGCATCAAGGCCAGCCAGGGCGGCGGCGATTTCGTCCACCTCGGCTTGCGCGGCGGCCAGGGACTTGCGCAGGCTGGCGCGGGCCTTGTCATCGTCTGCGGCGATGGCCTCGACCAGGGCGGCGTTTTTCTCCGCCCGCACCCGATCAAGTCCGACTTCGGCTTCGGCGCGGGCGGCTTCGAGTTCGGCGCGGGCAGTCATCAGGCCGGCGACGGTTTCCGGCTCTTGCCGGGTGAAAATCAGTCTCAGGCGTTCAAGCATGGCGGCTCCTATCGTTCAGCTTCGGGGAAGTTGTCCTTTTGCAGCGGCCAGTCGGGCGACTGCTTGCGCAGTTCGTGCCGGCCGTCGCGGTGCGCCTTGGTTTCTGCCAGCGCTGCGGCGGTTTGCGCCTCGCGCTCGGCAGTAACTTGCGCGATGGTCGGCGGGGTGCCCATTGCGGCATCAATGCGGGCGCGGCGTTGCTGGGTGGTTTCGCTCATGGTGCGGTTCTCCTTCATCGGTGGGGGTGGACTTCAATGCAGCTTCGGCCTTCCGTTGCGCATTCAGCGCCGTGGCGGCGTCTATCACTTCGCGGAGCGTCGGCTCGGGCGGCCCGAGCAAGACTTCGAGCTTCTTCAGGCGTACATCAAGCGAAGACACGGGCCACCTCCGCGACGCGATGAAGGACAACAAGGGCATGCAGCGCGCCCGGTATCCGGGCACGCAATGCCTCGGCGCGCTGCCGCGCCTCCGGGACGGTTTCGTTCTTCTGCTGCTCGACAATGGCGAACTGCGGCCCCATGTCGCGCTGCTCCAAGCGGTTCAAGCGGCTTTCCAGACTCATTTGCCTCTCCCTTCCAGCGCCGTGATGCGCTTCTCGAATTCGTGAATTTCAAACACCCTCGCCATGCCCTGCAGGATGTAGACCAGTCGGCACGCTGTCTGTACGTCCAGCTTTCCAGCCCTTGCGGCGCGATAGCAGGTGCCCATCTCGCGCAGGATGCCGTTCGTAGTCTTCAGGCTTGCGGGCCGCCCAGGCAACAGGGGGAGGGCATTTGGCAAGGTTTCCCCCGGCTTGATGATTTCGCCTTCGATGGCTGCAGTTTTCAGCATCGCGCCCCCCTCTCGAAGCGCCCCCGAAGGGCCTCAATTTCCAGGTGTGCCAGGAAGCGGCCAGGATTCCCGCCGGTTTCCAGCAATCGCCTGCATTCGGCGATCAGGCCGTGCTTGCGCTGCCGGAAGGCTTCATTACCCGCCCGGCCGGCGAGCTTTTCAATGCGCTGCATGGTCTGCGAATCCAGCCTCACGCGCCTGCCTCTGTCAGCAATTCGCCCTGCTTGGCGCGGTGGCGCGCCTGCCGCTCGGCGTTCGTCATGGCTTGCCCGGTCGAAGGTCTGCCGCGCCCCGGCTGCGTAACGGAAATTCCCGCATCGCCGGATTTTTCGTTACTCGGTGAAATTGCGTTACATGATTTTTCGTTACTCGGGGCGCGCGCTGCTTCTTCGTCTTCGAAGCTGGGCTCTGCGATCCTGAGGTCTTCGAGGATGTCGGACAGGATGTTGCGGGCATCGAGGGCGTGCGCCTGGTAGGTCAGCCCATCACCACAGCGCCCGACTATCTCGTCGAGGTAGCAGTCGGACGTCAGCAGGGAGAGCTTGCCCCACAGGCGCAGCAGGGCACGCTCGACGCGGTATTCCGGGCAGCAGCGCGCGCTGTCTAGAAGCTCGGCCAGGTGGCGAAGGTGCAGGCGATGCAGGGCGATGGTATCGACTTTGCCGCTGCCGTCTTTCTGTTCCAGGTTGATCATGTCGCCCTCGATCTTGAAGGCGAGGGCAGGAATGTTCGTCATCATTGAAGAGTTCTCCCAGGAGGAATTGCGAAACATTGGCGCCCGGCCAAGCCAGCGTCGGCAAGTCGGGCAAGCTCGGCGGTAACCCAAAAGCCAGCGGCGCGCGCTGCCTTTTTTGTTTTCAAGACAGCGCCAACACCGCCAGCAAAGGCAGCCCTACATGGTATTAATTCATTGTCTGCACTTTTTGCCGGGAGCTTTCCAGCACTTTCTGCCGGAATCTCGGGGGTGAAACTGCACTTTCTGCTGGATTGATCCGGCACTTTTTGCCGGGAGCTTTTTTTCTGTGGTGGCTCCCAAGTTCTCCAGGCGCAAGCCTCAAACCCACTCAGGAAAAGGCCGTCGCGTGATTTGATCGGCAACCAAGTGACGGCGTATCGCGCCCATGCCCCATTAGCGCCATGACTCCGCGTGCGATAAATGAAGCCGTGCGCTATCAGTTCCGCAATGGCATTGCGCAACGTGTGTTCGCTGCCGAATCCGTAGGGTTTGCACCACTTGTAAGCGGCGTGCAGATGTCCATTGTTGTTGTCCTTCGTGAGCTGGCGCGCCAGCAGCGTCAGCAACGCACGTGCGGAGAAACTGAGGTCTGCGAAGGCCGGCGAGTCAATGACCCGATGGTCGATGGCGGCGTAGGGGTGTCTTTTGGAAGTTCTGGTCTTCATGTCGCCGCCTTCCGCCCGGCCTCTCCCATCGAATACGCGGCGACGCTGGCCTGATGGCCGTGAGCCGTGCTGACGGTGATTGTGTCGCTGTGGATTGGCCAGCCGGCGACGCGCAGTTGATGGATCAGCGCGGCAAGCCGGCTAGTGCCGAATCGCGCCCATGCATCAAGCGGCGTGAGCGTTTCACCACGCGCGAGAGCTTCGAAAATTTGCCGCTTGATCGAGCCATGCGCAGGAACTTTGACGGCTTCCGCCGGCGGGTATGAGAGCGTCTGCATGGCGCTCTCCTAGGCGGCGCGGCGTTCGCCGCCGGTGCGCTCGATCAGCTCGCGAATGTCTTCGCACCGCCAGGCGGTAGTGCGCGGCGACAGCTTGACGCCGGCAGGATAACGGCCGGCGGCTATGCCCGCCCACCATGCGGAGCGCGATACGGGGAAGACTGCTAGCACCTGCGGGAGCCGCAGGAAACCGGATTCGGGAATGACGTTCATTTGGCCCTCCGTGAAAACGTGGGCCTAGTACATCCTATAGCGTCTTGCTAGTCGAAAAGCTGTCTGCTAAGTCCAGACTTTGCAGAATTTCAAGGGGTGCGCTTGCGGGCTTTCGGCGGGTAAATGATGTTCTTGATTTTGCCGACAGGGACGCGGAAACGATCCGCCAAGGTTTTCACGGCATCGTCCCCGGTCATCCCCTGCCGGTTCTTCTTCGTCGCCACCAGGTCATCAAACATCAGCCGGACGGCCTCTTTGACCAGGCGCGGTTCTTCCTCGGGTCGGTGGCTCGGCTTCTTCATAGCATCCTGCAGCAACGGCCACAGGTGCGGGCGGGAGTGCAGTTCCGTGATGGTCTGCTCTAGCCATTGTTCCTCGGGGATGACGTCCACCATTTCCGGCCCTGCGTCTTCCGCCACGATGCGCGCCTTCATGGCCTCGGTCATGGCCTTTTCCTCCGCTGTCAGTTCGCGCTTTGTCATGACGCCGCCCGCAACGGAATGACATTCCATGCCCGCCCCGCCTCGCATGCCAGGACGAAAGCCGCCCATTCATCGAGCGCCTTGCGCCGTTCCTTCAAGTAGTCGTGCTGGTCATAGACGGCCACCAGCCCGCCGAGGGAATGATTCAGGCAGCGCTCGGCGACGATGATGTCCACGCCCATCGCGGCCAGGTGGCTGCGCGCCGTGCTGCGCAGATCGTGCGGCGTGAAGCGCCGGCATTTCTCCCCCAGGTCTTTGCATAGCCGGTTGATGGCGGCGTTCATGGTGGTGGGTTCCATCGGGTAATCGCCCTCGCTGCGACGGGAGCGAACCGGCAGCACGAAGCGCGAACCGAAAGCCAGTTCATGCAGTTCGGCGAACCAGCCGACAACCGCATCAGCCAGGGGAATCACGAACCGCTTCCCGTTCTTGGAATGCTCGGGTGGAATCGTCCATTCCCGGCGCTCGAAGTCGATATGCGCCCACTCGGCGCGGGTCAGTTCGCCGATGCGCGCGGCGGTCGCCAGTAGAATTTTGATCGCTAGTTCATTCTGTCGGCCGATCATGGGCAGCGCCGGCAGCATGGCGCGCAGTTCCGGCTCGGTCAGCATGATGCGGGTGCGATTCACCGGGCGCGGCCCGATGACGGCCTTTGCCTTGACGTGGGCGCAGGGGTTCGCTGCGACAACATGGCGGGCTACCGCATGCGCGAACACTTCGCGCACCGCAATCAGCACCAGTCGGGCGACGTGCAGCGACTTGCCGGCCGCGCGCTCGGCGATGGTGACAATATCCGCCGGTGTTACATCCTTCGCGGCCAGGTGGCCGATGACTGGCAGGACGTGGGCGCGCAACTGCTGGCGCCGCTGCGATATGGTGCCTTCGGCCAGACGTTCCGCTGCCCGCGTCAGGTAGTCCTCGACCAGCTTGCGCACCGTCCAGGCGCGGGCCTCGGCTTGCTTGCCGCGCTGTTTTTCCCGCCCCACGTCGACGCCGCCCTGAATCTTCGCCCGCGCCTCAAGGGCGCGCTCCCTCGCCTTGGTCAGGGGAATGTCGGGATAGCGGCCCAGGGTCATTTCCTTGCGCTTGCCGCCCACGTAGTAGCGCAGCGTCCATGCGGCCGTGCCGCTGGCCGATAGCGTGAAGGTGAGGCCGTCTCCGTCCGCCTTCGCCAGCGGCTCGCCGGCCTTGATCCAGTTCCGCAACTGCATATCCTTGAGCTTGCCCATGCCTATCCCCTATTCCGTTGGAATGGGTAGCTAGAGCATTCCTGGCTACCCATTTCCCGCCTAGCTACCCGTCTAGCTACCCAAAAGCAGCCGGATTTCTAGCTACCTCTTTGGACATTATAGAACAAAAAAGCCAGCATTTCCGCTGGCTTATGATGGTGTTTCGGGATTACCTTGGACGCTGTTGGATATGCCTACAGGTTGCAGAAAGTCATCTCGAAAGGGACATCACTGTCGGCAGGACGCGGGCGCGCATCGGTACCCGGTGTGGTGAAACGGACATTCAGTGCGTACTTGTTGGCGCTGATTTCCGGCACGAACGGCGCGTTGCGCCGCACGCGCAATCGCACCATCTGCGCCGTGCGTCCAACCAGCATCAGTTGAAAGACACCGTGCTGGGCGAGTTGCTCCTCCTGGCGGCCGGAGGCGCGCAGCAGACGCAACACGATGGAGATACCGTCACGAATCGGCAGCATCGGGTTGAGCCAGCCGGCCAGATCACGGCTGCGAATAGCCGGATCACGATGCAACCAGTAGTGGTAGGAAGGCAAATCGAATTCGCATACGCCGCCGGGAATCGAGGCACGGCTTTTGATGCTCATCAACCATTCGTTCTCGCGCAGATAGTGACCGATCTTGCCCTGCATGTTGAGCAGTGCGGCCGAGGCCTGTTCGATCTCGTAGAGCGCACCGGAAAGCGCCGTTTCGGAAATATCGGGATTATTGCGAAAGGACAGCAGGATCTGGCGCTGGCGTTCAAGCTCCTGCACGAGATCGAATTTGAGATCGGCACGGCTGGCGACATCAAGAATTTCAAAGAGCGTCACCAGCGCGACATGATGCTCATGCTCGCCTTCGACACCAATGAAATAGCCGGTCTTGTCGAAAAGATCCTCAAGACGCAACAAAGTGCGAATGCGCTCATTCAGAGGATATTCGTATGTGATCACGCGGTGCGGCGCCGTCTGACAGATTCGTCGGATTCTGAACCATTCACCGACAAAGCACAACAAGAAACTTACGGAACTCTATGATCCTTCGGTCATTTTCAGATAGCGATCGTGCAGCGACTGAACCTGTGGAAAGAGCGTGGTCCGCTCCCCGCCATTGTCGATGACATCATCCGCCATGGCCAGGCGTACTGCACGGCTGGCCTGGGCGGCGAGGATCGCACGTGTTTCGTCTTCGCTCAGGCCGCTGCGTGCCATGACGCGCGCCACCTGCACATCCTCGGGGCAATCGACCACCACAATGCGCCCGATACGTTCCCGATAGGCACCCGTCTCAACCAGCAAGGGCACCACCAGCACGACGTAACGGGATTGTGCCTGGTTACTTTGCCGTTCGGCTTCAAGGCGGATCATCGGGTGCAGAATGGCTTCGAGGCGCACCCGGGCTTGCTTGTCGGCGAACACCATGTGGCGCATCGCTGCGCGATCGAGTACCCCGCGCGGATCGATCACCGTGGAACCAAAAGCGGCCCGGATCGGCGCCATGGCCTCTCCTCCGGGGCCGGTCAGTTGATGAGCAATCGCATCCGTATCGACGATCGATGCACCAAGCTCTTCGAAAATCGAAGCCACGGCACTTTTGCCACTGCCGATTCCACCCGTCAGGCCGATGATGAGGCTCACGGCTTTGCGCCTGAGCACGCCATCGTTTTTGCCCGCGAGAATTCTTCCGGAAGATTTTCCAGTACCGTGCCGAGACTCTCGGCTTTGCCGCGCATCTCGACGATCACCCGATCACCGTCAGCCTCACGAACCTGGATGCGCGCCGACTTGATGTTTTTTTTCTGCAGCGAGGCGAGAAATTCCTTGGCCCTCTCCTCGCTCTTGAACAGTCCCAGTGAAATGGCATGCTCATTGGGCCCGCGATCACGAACGATCTGATAATCCTTGGCGCCCAGTTTGGACAGTTCGTCACCTTTTTTCTCGGCCTGCACACTATTTTGCAAGGGCGGGATATACACCCACCAGGATTTCGCCCCGACTTGCGAGCGCTGATCCACGATGGGCGCATCCTCCCGGTTTGCCAGCCAGTTTGTCAGTTGGCTGGCCTCGGCGATGGTCAGGCCGCCAAGTGCACGGCACGCCAGGAGCGGCGTTTCAGCTGAGTCGCTGCTGGGCGCCACACCACGGCTGACAATGCGTAGTTTCTCTGGCGTGATCTGCGCCGACAAACGGTTTGGCTCACCCGCGGCAGAGCGGCCAAAGTAACCCTGCCCCCAGGAGAAAAGCAGCAGGTTCCCCAGCACCAGAAGGAAAAAAGTGGTGCGAAGAACCTGCATGTGCCGACTCAGGCGACTTTCGGCAGGCGCTTAAGGGCTTCCTGGACGGCCTCGACCGGATAGTCGTAATCCGCTAATTCACCGGCGAAGTATTTGTCATACGACGCCATGTCGAAGTGACCATGCCCGGAGAGGTTGAAGAACAGCGTTTTCTTCTCGCCGCTTTGCTTGCAGCGCAGGGCTTCATCGATGCAGGCACGAATCGCGTGGTTCGACTCCGGGGCCGGGATGATGCCTTCGGCACGCGCAAACTGCACGCCCGCCTCAAAGGTGGCGACCTGTGGCACGGCCACCGCCTCGATCAGGCCTTCATGGTAGAGCTGGGAGACCAGGGGCGATTCACCGTGATAGCGCAGACCGCCGGCGTGGATCGAGGGCGGCATGAAATCGTGGCCAAGGGTGTGCATCTTCATCATCGGCGTGTAGCCGGAGACGTCACCAAAGTCGTAGGCGTACACGCCCTTGGTCAGGCTCGGGCACGAGGAGGGCTCGGCAGCCACCAGACGCACTTTCTTGCCTGCCGCCTTGTCGGCAAGGAAGGGGAAAGCCGTACCGGCAAAGTTGGAACCACCCCCGCAGCAGGCGAAGACCATGTCGGGATAGTCGCCGACCTTCTCGAACTGCTTCTTCGCTTCCAGTCCGATCACCGTCTGATGCAGACAGACGTGGTTGAGCACCGATCCCAGGCTGTAGTTGGTGTCCTTGCGCGAGGCGGCTTCCTCGACCGCTTCGGAGATGGCCAGGCCCAGCGAGCCGGGATTGTTCGGATCGGCGGCCAGCGCGGCGCGCCCGGCATTGGTCATGTCGGTCGGGCTGGCGAAGACCTCGGCGCCCCAGACCTGCATCATCGAACGGCGATACGGCTTCATGCCATAGCTGACCTTCACCATATACACGCGCACTTCGATGCCGAACATGCTGCCGGCCAGAGAGATCGAAGAACCCCACTGCCCGGCCCCCGTCTCGGTGGTCAGGCGGGTGATGCCGACGAGCTTGTTGTAATACGCCTGCGGCACCGAGGTATTCACCTTGTGCGAGCCGGCCGGGCTGACGCCTTCGTATTTGTAGTAGATCTTCGCCGGCGTGCCAAGCATCTGCTCGAGACGGCGGGCGCGGAACATCGGTGTCGGACGCCACTGGCGGTAGATGTCGCGCACCGGCTCGGGAATTGCAATCCAGCGCTCGCCGGACATTTCCTGCTCGAGCAATGGTCCCGGGGAGATGGCCAGCATCTGCTCGGGACTGACCGGCTTGCCATCCCCGCCCAGTGGCGGCAGAGGCGGATTCGGCATGTCGGCGACGACGTTGTACCAATGAGTGGGAATATCCGATTCGTTCAATAAAATCTTCACGTCAGACATCTTGTTTCTCCTCCAGTTATATAAGAATCATCGTCAGGCCGATTGATCGAACCGCCTGATCCGCACTGTTTTTTGCAGTATCACCAAAGCCCAAGTGACGGAGAAATCATAGCCCGGGTATACTGGATACACAAGTCAAAATTCAGTCCTTCTTTATAAGAATATTCTGATAAATAGCCCCCTGATAACGAACGCCCCTCTCTCTGCCCGCTTTTACCAGCGCATTCTGACCTTGTATTCCAGCGTGGTCTTGCCGTCGGCCGGCACATTCACCAGCCAGACAGCCCGGTGTGCCTCACCCTTGGTGTGCTTCTGGCTTTCGGAGACCATTTCCCAGTCGCCCGGCACCGGCTCGACCACCTTGACCGTCACCGGTACGTCCTTGGCGTTGGCGAGCACGATACTGTAGGCGCTTTCGTAGGTACTGTCGGCAATCTTGCGAAAGGAGGTCTGCTTGCGCGATGCCTTGACATCGAAAGCATCACCCAGTTTGAGGCGCACCACCTCATTTTTCGCCGTATGGTCGATGCGGTCTTCGCCAATGAAGAGCGCGTTGCCGCGCGAATCCTTCTTATATACCCGCACGACCCCCTTGGGCAGCGGTTTGCCCAGCTCACCGCTCTTGTTGTCGAATTCGACAAAGACCGCAACCTTGTGCTGGCGGCCCAGATCGGCCTGCTGGCCGCGGTAGTACCAGTCCTGGCCGTCGAGCCGGTATTCCTTGCGTACCGGCACACCGGCAGCGGAGAGCAGCGCCACCTGCTTGGTTTGATTATCGCGGATCGTCGTCGGCCGGTTGAGCGAATACAGGTGATACTCGAAGAGCTGCTCGCGCGCCATTTCGGCAACGGGTGCGGGCGCCATGGCCTTGGCGGCAAACTGTTGTGTGCGTATCTCGTCACGCACACGATTCACATCGCCGGCGACAAGCTGCAGGCGGGCATTCTCGTAGCTTGCTCCGCTCTGGTTGGTCAGCGTCACCCAGCCGGCCAGATCGAGTTTTGCTTCGTCCCCGGAGAGTTCCGCAACATAGTCGGCACGCCAGGACAAGCCGCTCGTCAGATACGACAGTTCGGTCACTTTTTTACCGGCAACGTCGCTGTCGAGTTGCACCACCAGCGTCGGCCGGTCGCGCAGAGTGTCCGGAATCGTGTTGTAGGCAATGCGCCCCGGCACACCTGTCTCGATGCGGTCGGCAAACTTCAGGACGACGCCGCTGTTGGTTGCCAGCACCTCGGCCGGCTCGCGTGTCTCGGCGCCGGTGGCCGCATTGGTGCGGATGATGGTCACTTTCTGGCCGACATATTTCTCCAGCAGCTTCTGCGGCGTGAGTAGATCAAAGTCGAAGTTCTGCTCGATCAGGCGCAGGTTGGCACCCCCGAGGGCGCGCAGACTGGCGGTCTCGGGACGCATTTTGGCGCTGACGTCGCGCAGGGCGATACTGTTGGCACCGCGCTCAAAAGGGATCTTGCGCACTTCCTTCACGAGAGCAAGCGAGTCGTTGTAGATGGTAACGGCCACTTCCGTCCGGTCTTCGGCGCGGCTCACCGTCTCGGCAGGTACGGCCTGTGTCAGCGTGGCCAGGATGGCCAGCGCCAGGGCGCTGCGCGAAAAATGGAATTTCATGTCTGCTCCGTGCTTGTGGTTGATGACACCCGCTTCAACGATGCGGCAAGAAGAAAGGGGTTAAACCGTTCTACTCTGCGGCGATGCAGGCCAGCCCTTCGAGGACCAGATTATCCACCGGGCGCACCGGCAGGCGCAGCAGGTCCGCCAGTTGCGCCGCCGCGCCGCCACTGACCAGGCAACAGGCATTGTCCGATCCGCGCACCTGTTCGAACATCCGCTCGATGGCGCCCGCCTGCGCAAGCAGGCAACCGGAGACGATCGCGTCCACCGTATTGCGCGCAGGCAGGTTCAGCCGGCCCTCGACGAGCGGCAATTGTGCCGTATTGTCGGCCAGGCTCCTGCGCATCAGCTCGATGCCGGGCAGAATCACGCCTCCCTGGAAATTACCCGCGTCATCGAGCACATCCACTGTCGTCGCCGTGCCGGCGCAGACGACAAGGCAGGCCGCCCCATGCAGCGCGCGCGCACCGATCAGCGCCGCCCAGCGATCGGCACCCAGCTGCGCGGGATCATCATAGAGATTGCACACGCCGTGTTGCGAGGACTGACTTTTCAGCCAGCATTGCGGCACGCCCAGCGCATCGAGGGCAGTGCGTACCGCCCCACCGACCCGATCACCGGCAACGTTGCACACCAAGGCCTGCGTGACGGACGCCTGCACGCGCAACACGTCGGCCAGGCCAGGCAGATCGGCATACGCAAGCACGCCTTGCGCCAGCCAGCGTGTGCCTTGTTGGGATTTTTCGTGCACGCCCCACTTCAGACGTGAATTGCCGCAGTCAATCGCCAACACCCGGACGCTCATGCCGACCTCAACGAAACATCGCCGCTGACAATGCGGCGCCGGCCGCTCCCGGTATCAAGCAACAAGGCGCCCTCCTCATCAACACCGGCACAGCGTCCCGTCGCCGCCGGCATGCCTTCGGCAAGGATGATGACTTCCTTGTCGGCATGGGCGTTGCGCGCCTGCCAGGCTGTGCGCAAGGGCTTGAACCCGCTCACGGCAAATTCATCGAACAAGATGGCGAGTGAATCAAGGAGTGCGGCGAGCACCCGGTTGCGCGAGGGCAACTGCGTCATCACCTGATCGAGGGCGCCCACAGGCGCATCGACCTGGTCGATCACATCTGTGGCCCGGCGCATGTTGAGACCAACACCGATCACCACCACATGACTGCCGCCGGACAGGAACGTCTCGATGAGAATGCCGCCCAGCTTGGCGCCTGCGCCAAGAATATCGTTGGGCCACTTCAGGGTGATGTCGCTCGCCCCCAGATCCTCGAGGGCGCGGGCGAGCGCAACCCCCACCGCCAGACTGAGACCGGCCAGCGCGGGCACACCGGGAGCAAAACGCCAGAGCAGCGAAAACGTCAGACTGTCGCCGGGCGCGGAAATCCACGCCCGGCCGCGGCGTCCGCGTCCGGCCTCCTGCTGCTCGCAGACCACCACACTGCCCACCGGCGCACCCTGCTGGGCGCGTTCGAGCAGCAGGGAATTGGTCGAATCGCAGCGCTCGATCACTTCGATGGAGAAACGCGCGCGCATCACAAGCGCGGCTTCGATCGCGGCAGCCGCGAGCGGCACCTGCACCGAGGGATCGATGACATCGGCTTTCATGCGCGCATTATGCGGGAAGCACGGATTTTCCGCCGTGACAGTACGCACTCCCTCCCCTACACTGCGCGCATGATCCGGTCCTTCTTCAGACATGCCAGCTGTTGCCGCCTGCTGCTTCTCGTCCCGTTTCTGGTGGCCTGCACCACTTCACCGACGAGCGGGCGCAGCCAGCTCAACATCCTGCCCGGCAGCCTGGAGACGACCGTGCCGGACCTGCGCTATGAGGTGAAAACCCTGCTGGTGAGCAGCGGGTCCTATTGCCCGGAAGAGCAGACGCACTGTCCGGAACGGGAAAACGCCGAACGTCTGGCGCAACGCATCGGGCCGATGGCCGAGCAGCTCGGCCTGGAGGCCGCCCGGCTCAGTCCGGAGCTCGCCCAGCGGGTACCGGGAATCGAAGTCTTTGTCACGCCCGGCAACACCGCCTCGATCAGCTCGAGCGCAGGCGGCAAAATTGCCATCGAGGCCGGTATCGCCTCGCTTGATTTATCCGATACCGACCTGGCTTTTGCGCTGGGCCGGGAACTGGGCCGCCTGGCTGCCGCACACCATCGCGAGAGCACCTCGGCCGGGCTCATGGTTTCCCTGATCGCCGGTTCGCCCCTGACAAGCACCTATCTGGCCACCACCTTGCTGGCCGACATCATTTTCCCGGTCGGCATCCTCGCCAAGCTTGGCATTTCGATGCTCGCCTCGCTGGGCACCGAACAACTGGTCGAGGCCTCGCAGCAGGCGGAAGCCGATCTCTTCGCCTCCCGCCTGCTGCGGGCAACCGGCTATGATCCACGCGAACTGGGGAAACCCATCGACAAAGCGCCGCAAGATGGCATTCCCATCGGCTGGCTGGCCACTTTTCTCGCTTCGCGGGCGAGCATCGCCGCCCAGGCATTGCCGGATCCATGGCCGGATGACGCATTGCCCTCCATTTTCGTCTCCCCGGAGGAACCCTGGCCGGATGACATCCCCGAACTTCCTGCGCTGGCGGCCGAGGCGGCTTCTTTGGCAGCGCAAAGCGCAGTCCAACCCGTCGCGCCTGATCCAGCCGGAAAAACCTCCATCGAGGAAAAAACGGATGCGCCGGAACAGGCAGACCCCACCACCAGAAAACGGTCGGCCGGAAAGAAAATCAGGAAGAAGACAGCGAAAAAAACGAAACGGCCAGCGAAACAACAGAAACAAGAGAAACAACAGGCAACGCAACAGACGAAACAGCGCGGGAAATAGATGATGTCCGGCACCAGGGTGCACTCAGGGGGCGCTCAAAGGCGCCGTCCTGCCGCAACTGACTTTTCCCCGTGCGGCGGGGGCGTGCTTATTTCAGGTTGCCCATTTCCTTCTTGAGCGCCTCGATATTGCGCTCATGCAGGCTGACCTTGTCCCGGTACGGCTGCAGACGCTCCTGCATTTTCGGCAGATTGATGGTGCCGCCGACGTTGCGGTCCTGCGGTTGCGGCACGGCCTCCTGCGCGGCAAGTTCCTTTTTCGCTGCGTCAAGGCTCTTTTGTTCGGTCGCCATTTCCTGTTCGAGGATCTTGCGCCGATCCGTGTCGCGTGATTTCTGGGTGTCGCTATCCACCTTGGGGAAATTCGATGGCGTCGGCGTCGCCGTGCCCGCAGCACGCCCCGGCACGGTCGACACCCGCTGGTCGCGGCTGAGGGCCGTGCAATTCGCCTTGCCCGATGGCTTGTTGTTGGTGTAGGTGACGTGACCGTCCTGGTCGATGCATTTGAAGACATCGGCATGGGCAAACGAAACCCCGATGCCGCCCACTCCGGCCAGCAACGTTTTCAGAATAATTTTTCTCAAGATAATCATGATGATTGCCCGTTTATTCGAGAAACTTCTTCAAGTGTATGCGAAGATTCCCTGCATTACAAACGCTTTTCGTAACGAAAAGTAAACAGGCCGGAGCCGGCCGGCGCTGAAAAAGACCGGCCCTGGCACCGTCACACGCTCAGAGCGAGTAATACATCTCGTATTCGACCGGATGGGTGGTTATGCGATAGCGCATGACTTCCTCCATCTTCAGCGCGATGTAAGCGTCGATCATGTCATTGGAGAAAACGCCGCCACGGGTGAGGAATTCACGATCCCGGTCGAGATGGCCAAGCGCCTCGTCGAGCGAAAAGCACACGGTCGGGATGCGCGCATCTTCTTCCGGCGGCAGGTCGTAGAGATTCTTGTCGGCCGGATCACCCGGGTGGATCTTGTTCTGCACGCCATCGAGTCCGGCCATCATCAGTGCGGCAAAAGACAGGTAGGGATTGGCGCTCGGATCGGGAAAGCGTACTTCGATACGCCGTCCCTTTTCACTCTGAACGTAGGGAATACGGATCGAGGCGGAGCGGTTGCGCGCCGAATAGGCGAGCTTCACTGGCGCCTCGTAGCCGGGCACCAGCCGTTTGTAGGAATTGGTGCCCGGGTTGGTGAGGGCATTCAACGCCCGCGCATGGCGGATGATGCCGCCGATGTAGTAGAGGGCAAATTCGGAGAGCCCGGCGTAGCCGTTGCCGGCAAACAGGTTCTTGCCGGCCTTCCACACGGACTGGTGGACATGCATGCCGGAGCCATTGTCACCGACAATGGGCTTGGGCATGAACGTCGCGGTCTTGCCGTAGTTGTGTGCCACGTTATGCACGATGTATTTCAGCACCTGGGTCTGATCGGCGCGGCGCACCAGGGTATTGAAGACTGTGCCGATCTCGCACTGGCCGGCCGTGGCCACCTCATGATGATGCACCTCGACCTCGACACCACAGGCTTCCAGCGCCAGGCACATCGCCGCGCGCATGTCGTTCAGGCTGTCGACCGGCGGCACCGGGAAATAGCCGCCCTTGACCAGCGGACGATGCCCGATATTGCCGCCCTCGAACTTTTCGGCCGAAGACCAGGCCGCTTCCTCGGAGAAAACCTTGCAATAGGAGCCGGACATGTCGACCGACCACTCAACGGCATCGAAAACAAAAAATTCCGGCTCCGGGCCAAAATAGGCGACATCCCCCAGGCCAGTCGATTTCAGATAGGCCTCGGCGCGCTTGGCGATCGAGCGCGGATCGCGGTCATAACCCTTGCCGTCGGCCGGCTCGACCACATCGCAGGTCAGCACCAGCGTGGTTTCCTCCATGAATGGATCGATATAGGCCGAGGCGGAGTCCGGCATCAGCAACATGTCGGAAGCCTGGATGCCTTTCCAGCCGGCCATCGAGGAACCATCGAAAGGATGGCCATTCTCAAAGGACTCGGCACTGAAATGCTTCACCGGTACACCCACGTGCTGTTCCTTGCCGCGCGTATCGGTGAAACGATAGTCAACAAAGCGGACTTCCCTGTCTTTGATCAGCTTGAGAACTTCTTGAGGGGACATTGACGGACTCCTGAAAACATTGCTCCGGGCCACGCAGAGACAAACCCCCTGCGGGCAAGGGGGCACAAAAGGGGCATTTTATCGTCCAACTGCCTGAAACACTTGCAATCCGGTACGGTAACCCCACTTTCTCCGGACTGCGGGTATTTCAGGATTTTCCCGGGGCAGAGGCAGTCAAATTTGCTAAATTAACGCATCCGCGACAGACAAATCCGCAACAGCCCCACCCGGGACACATCCAACAGAGAGAGACTCCCCATGCAGACCAAAGTCCGCCCCCCCCTCATTCCCTTCGATCAGTTCAACACGCTCGACGACGATCAGGCGCAGGCGCGCATTCTCGCTGCGCGCGCCCGGCTGGGCGAGAGCACCGTGCTGCTGTGCCACCACTACCAGCGCGCCGAAGTGTATCGAAATGCCGATCTCACCGGCGACTCGCTGAAGCTCTCGCGCCTGGCCGCCCAGAGCAGCGCCCGCTACATCATCTTCTGCGGCGTGCATTTCATGGCGGAAGTCGCCGACATCCTGTCCAAGCCGGAACAAATATCGATCCTGCCCGATCTGGCCGCCGGCTGCTCGATGGCCGACATGGCGAATCTGGCCAAGGTCGAGCGCTGCTGGCGCGAACTCGAGACGATCATCGGTGACCCGGACGCGAAGGTCACGCCGGTCACCTACATCAATTCCAGCGCCGACCTGAAAGCCTTCTGCGGCGAACATGGCGGCATCGTGTGCACCTCGAGCAACGCCGGCAAGATCCTCGACTGGGCATATGCCCGGCGCGAAAAAGTGTTGTTCTTCCCGGATCAACATCTGGGTCGCTGGAGTGCGGCCCAGCTGGGCATTCCCCATGACGAAATGGCCGTCTGGGATTTCGACAAGGAAAATGGCGGCCTCAGTGCCGAGCAGATCCGTCGCGCGCGCATCCTGCTCTGGCAGGGGCACTGCTCGGTACACCAGATGTTCCAGGCGAGCCAGATTCAGCGCTTTCGTGCCGAACACCCCGAAGGCATCGTCATCTCGCACCCGGAATGCAATTTCGAGGTCTGCAGCCAGTCCGATCACGTCGGCTCGACCGAATTCATCCTCAAAACCGTCAAGGCTGCCCCGCCCGGCACACGCTGGCTGGTTGGCACCGAGTTGAATCTCGTCAGCCGCCTTGCCCGGGAAGTCGAACCTGAAGGCAAGATCGTCCAGTTCATGGCGCCGATGGTCTGCATGTGCTCAACCATGGGACGCATCGATCCGCAGCACCTGGCCTGGTGCCTGGAAAATCTCGCCGAAGGCGTCGTTGTCAACCCGATCTCGGTGCCGCCGCACGAAGCCGGACTGGCGAAGGTGGCTCTCGAACGCATGCTCTCGGTGTCCTGACCTTGGTCCGCCCCGCCGTCACCAGCAAGGGCCGGGCAAGCACACCGCACAAAAAAGATGCGGTGCGCACGCTCCACCTGTGCACTTACAACATCCACAAGGGCTTCTCGCAATTCAAGGCGCACATGATGATCCACGAATTGCGCCACCGCCTGCAGGGCCTCAATCCGGACATCGTCTTCCTGCAGGAAGTACAGGGGCAGAACGAACGCCACGCCGAACGCCACGCCAACTGGCCCGATGCCGGGCAACATGATTTCATCGCCGAAGATGTCTGGCTGGATACCGCCTATGGTGGCAACGTGATTTACGGCCACGGCCACCACGGCAACGCCATTCTCTCGCGCTTTCCGATCCTCTCCTCACACAATCAGGACATCTCCGCCTTGCGCTTCGAGCGGCGCGGCATGTTGTTCACCGAGATCGCCGTGCCGGGCTGGAAGGAGCCGCTGACCTGCGTCTGCGTGCATCTGGGGCTCACCGCCGCAGCTCGCCGGCGCCAGATGGCCGCGCTTGCCGAGCGCATCGAAAAAGTCAGCGCCGACAACACGCCGCTCGTCATCGCCGGCGACTTCAACGACTGGCACAACCGCGCCGACAACCTGATCGCCGAACGACTCGGCATGATCGAAGTATTCGGCGGCGCACAGGGCACGCCGGCGCGCAGTTTCCCGGCCACCCTTCCGGTATTCCGTCTCGATCGCATCTACGTGCGCGGCTTCTCCATCGAGCGTACCGAAGTGCATTTCGGCCGGCCCTGGTCGAAAATCTCCGACCATGCCGCCCTCTCCGCTCACGTTGCGCGCGGCTGACCCGACGCCCCCTCTGCGCCACCCTTCATGAAGGCGGCATTCCTGCCCGGCAACGCCGTCACCTTGCTGGAGACCGGCAGCGCATTTTTCCCGGCGCTCATCGCCGCGATTGATACCGCCCGTCACGAGTTCCTTCTCGAAACCTACATCTTCGAGAACGACACGACCGGCAAGGCGGTTGCGCAGGCCTTGTGCCGCGCGGCACAACGCGGCGTCACGGTGCGCCTCATCGTCGACGGTTTCGGCTCCCCGGCTTTCGATACCACCCTCCGCCCGACACTCGCAGCCGCCGGCGCGCATGTCCTCATCTACCGTCCGGAGATCGCGCGCTGGCGCCTGCGCCGTTACCGCCTGCGCCGCCTGCATCGCAAGCTCGCTCTGGCCGACGGTCACATCGCCTTTGTCGGCGGCATCAACATCGTCGATGATGTCGATGCCCGGCAACCGGCGCCACCACGATTCGACTATGCCGTGCGTCTGGAAGGCCCGCTGCTCGCTGCCATCCATGCTTCGATGCGCCAGCTCTGGACTCTGGTCGCCTGGACCAACCTGACCCAGCGGCGCCTGGCGCGGCAGACCATTGCGAGCCGGGTCACCCCGCGCGGCAGCCTGCGTGCCGCCTTTGTCATCCGCGACAACGTGCTGCACCGGCACGATATCGAAGACGCTTATCTGGCCGCCATCGAGGGCGCCCGCCAGGACATCCTCCTCGCCAACGCCTATTTTCTGCCGGGCCGGCGCTTTCGCCGCGCCCTGCTGCGGGCGGCCGGGCGTGGCATCCGCGTCACCATCCTGCTGCAAGGGCGCGTCGAATATTTCCTGCAGTATTACGCGACACAAGCGCTGTATGGCGCACTGCTGTCCGCCGGCGTGCGCATCTTCGAATACCACCACAGCTTCCTGCATGCCAAGGTCGCCGTCATCGACTGCTGCTGGGCCACCGTCGGCTCGAGCAACATCGACCCGTTCAGCCTGTTCCTCGCCCGTGAAGCGAATGTCATCATCGATGACAGGACATTCGCCACGCAATTGCGCGGCAGTCTCGATACGGCGATCGCAACGGGTGCGCATGAACTGCGCCGTGCGGACTGGGAACGCCAGCCCCGGCTGCGCCGGCTGCTGAACTGGTTCGCCTATGGCCTGGTGCGTCTGATGGTCGGTGTGGCCGGATTTGGTGGCAAGTATTGAGATTGCGCCGCTCAGACACCATCCGCCGCAACCGGCAGACTCAGGCTCAGGCAACGGGGAATCGCGCGGCGCTCCCAATGCCCGATCGCCCAGTCCCACAGCGCATCCAGACACACACCGGACAAGTCCGGCGGCGGCATCTGACCGAGAAACAGCAAGGCGGCAACGAGTTGTTGTTGCGGGCGGCGGCTATCGACGGACTGCGCCAGCGTCTGCTTGGAGAGCTTCTCGCCCGCCGCATTGGCGACAACCGGCAGGTGCAGATAGGCAGGAGCGGGCGCACCCAGAAGACGTTGCAGCAGGATCTGGCGCGGCGTCGAATCGAGCAGGTCCGCACCTCTCACGACATGGTTGATGCCTTGCTCGGCATCGTCAACGACAACGGCGAGCTGATAGGCAAACAAGCCGTCGGCACGGCGCACGACAAAATCCCCCACCTGCGCCGTCACATCCTGACTGACTTTTCCCTGCAGCAAGTCGTCGAACCCGATCTCACCCGTATCGACACGCACACGCCAGGCGCGCGCCGCACGTCCCGGCGGCAAGCCGTTGCGGCAAGTGCCCGGATAGCGCAACGCCCCATCGACACCCACACCCGAATCGGCCACTTCGCGGCGCGTGCACGCGCAAGGAAAAATCCGCCCGGATGCGCGCAGCCGCTCGAAAGCCGCCTCATACAGCGCCTTGCGCCGGCTTTGCCACACCACCTCGCCGTCCCAGGCAAAGCCAAAGGTTTCGAGCTGGCGCAAGATCAGCGTATCGGCACCTGGCACCGTGCGCGGCGCATCGACATCCTCGATGCGCAGCATCCACCGGCCGCCTGCCGCACGCGCATCAAGATAGCTGCCCATGGCCGCAACCAGCGAACCGAAATGCAGAGGACCACTGGGCGAAGGCGCGAAGCGGCCGCGATACACGGGCACAGTCACCGGACGGATCACCCCTGCTCCAACTCGTGCGAACTCAAGGACGGATCGGCATTTCGATCATCGAACGATACCATCGCGCCGTTCTGTCAGGACTGACTTTATTTTACTATGCGGTCTTCCGCTCCCTTGCGTATAAACATGAGCCAGTATGAAACTGGCTCGAAGCAATCCTTCCACGGTAGGTGGCTGGACTGCAAGACGACAACTTTTTCAAATCGAACCGATGAACGCAAGAAAATCTTCATGAAGCCGGTTGTCCGGGAGGAAGTGCCCGCGGATGTCCCATTCATCGAAGCCATTGCACATGCGGCCTTCTTGAATGCCCCGCACACCAGCCACACCGAGCACTACATCGTCAACGCGCTGCGGCAAGCCGGCGCGCTGACGATTTCCCTGGTCGCCGAACGCGATGGTGTGCTGATTGGCCACATCGCCTTGTCGCCGGTGACGATCAGCGATGGCAGCGCACATTGGTTTGGCCTCGGCCCGATCTCCGTACTGCCCGCGCATCAAGGTCGCGGCGTCGGATCGGCATTGATGCATGCAGCACTGGCGGCCCTGCGTCAGCAAAATGCAGCAGGCTGCGTGTTGCTGGGCGATCCTGGCTACTACGGCCGCTTTGGTTTCCGAGCCACACTTGATCTGGTACTCCCGGGCGTGCCACCCGAATATTTCCAAGCGTTGCACTTTGGCAGCCCGACCCCACGCGGCATCGTCAGTTACCACCCGGCGTTTGCGGCAACGCGCTGAGGTGACAACGGGTCACCCGGATCAGGCGGTTTTCGCGACGATCGAAGGGTAGGGGCCTGATTCAGTTCTAATGGATTGCGGGCGAGGGTTTCATCCGCAAGCGTCCAGCCAATCGCAAGCCAGCGCGCATATCATCGAAATGCGCACTGCCCGCAAAACCCCGCCAGTACTGGCCCTTCGCGGGGCGATAAAAAACCAGCGCATGGCTGGCTTTGGAATGGTGGTGGTGATGGGCAGGATCGAACTGCCGACCTAGGGGTTATGAATCCCTCGCTCTAACCAACTGAGCTACATCACCATGCTCGAAAGGGGGCAAATTATCTTTGTAAAGCAAAGCCTTGTCAAGAACGCCCGGGACGGCCAGAATATCGGCAGGCCTGCTTGAAAACCTGGATACATTGGATTTCGATCTCATCATCGTCGGTGCCGGACTGGCCGGTGCCAGCTTCGCCACCGCACTCAAGAACAGTCGTTTGCGCATCGCTCTGGTCGAACATCAGGTGCCGGCTGCGCCGGCTGCCGATCGGGACAGTCGCGTCTATGCCATCAACCCGGCTGCCCGGCATTTTCTTGAAGAGATCGGTCTTTGGCGTCACCTCGACACGGAAAGGCTGACGCCGGTGCATGACATGGCGATTCACGGCGACGGCGGCGGCCGCCTCGATTTCTCCGCTTACGACAGCGGGGTCGATCGGCTCGCCTGGATCCTCGAAGCCGGCCTCGTGCAGCATGAACTGCACGAGTCGCTCAAGCGCCAGGACAACCTCACGCTTTTCTGTCCGGCACAGCCCAAACACCTCGAAACCGGCGCGGACGCCGTGTCACTACAGCTGACTTCCGGGCAGACACTACGCGCCCGGCTGCTGGTGGGTGCCGATGGCGGCGATTCCTGGGTCCGCACCCGGGCCGGGCTCCCGGCGCATCTGTTCGACTACGGCGCGCTGGGTGTCGTCGCCAATTTTGCATGCGAAAAGCCTCACCTCAATACGGCTTTCCAGTGGTTTCGCCCCGACGGCATACTCGCCTGGCTGCCACTGCCCGGAGAATGCATCTCGATGGTCTGGTCGACGCCCCGGACTCACGCCCGAGCCCTGCTCGAAGCGGGCGAGACCGATCTGTGCCGGCAGGTCGCCGCTGCC
Organism: uncultured Rhodocyclaceae bacterium; assembly: GCA_964607005.1. Taxonomy (GTDB): domain Bacteria; phylum Pseudomonadota; class Gammaproteobacteria; order Burkholderiales; family Rhodocyclaceae; genus Desulfobacillus. Next base: position 90,282 of record CAZSHO010000002.1, on the reverse strand, counting down.
GGCCAGCAGCAACTGGGGGCGCTGACACTGCTCACCCGTCCGGCCGCCTTTGCCCTGCGAATGATTCGCGTGCCGCGCATCATCGCACCCCGGCTCGCACTGATCGGCGACGCGGCGCATGGCATCCACCCGCTCTCCGGTCACGGCATCAATCTGGGGCTCATCGATGCGCGCGAACTGGCCCGGGCACTGAATGACCGGCCCGCCTTCGTCGAGTGCGGCGACGAACGGACACTGCGCCGCTACGAGCGCGCCCGGGCCGAGGAAGTCGCGCTGCTACAATGGGCGACACATGGCTTGCACAGGCTGTTCGAGCCGCAGCAGGCCGCCCTGTCCATTCTGCGCAACACCGGACTGAACCTCGTCAATCATCTGCCTGTCTTACGCAATATGCTGGTGCGCTACGCACTCGGCTGAAACCGCCCTTCCGGAGGCCTCATGCTCAAATACATTCTGTCCTGTTTTCTCCTCGCCCTGACGCTCGTCCCCGGTGTCAGCGCTCATGCCGACGAGGCCTCGGTGAGGAAATCCGTCGAAACCTGGATGGGTGGCAAGGTCGACGGGGTGCGCAAGTCCGGCCTGCTCGGCCTGTACGAGATCCAGATCGGCAACGAGCTTTATTACACCGACGAGAAAGTCAGCCTGCTCTTTGACGGCAATATCATCGACACCAAAACGCGGCGCAATCTGACCCAGGAGCGCCAGAACAAACTCTCGGCGATCCGCTTCGAGGATCTGCCGCTGGAGTCCGCCGTGAAGACCGTCAAGGGCAACGGCAAGCGCGTCTTCGCCACCTTCGAGGACCCGAACTGCGGCTACTGCAAGAGGCTGCAAAAGGAAATGGCGAACATGACCGATGTCACCATTTACACCTTCCTCATCCCGATCCTCTCGCCCGATTCAGAGGTCAAGTCGCGCGCCGTCTGGTGCGCCAGTGATCGCACCCAGGCCTGGCACGATCTGATGGTAAAGGGCATCGCGCCACCCGACGGCACATGCGAGACGCCGATCAAGAAGAATCTGGCTCTGGCACAGAAATACAATATCCGTGGCACACCGACAATCTTCCTCTCGAATGGCGAACGCATTCCCGGTGCCATCCCGGTAGCGCAGCTGGAGCAGAAGCTGGCCCAGATCAAGTAGGCGCCGTATCACGGCGACTGACTTTTCGCGGTCGCGGCGCGTGACAGGAAACAATAAAGTCTGTCGGAAATGCGACCGCTAACTCATTGAAATAGTGCGCTCGAAGAATTAGCAAATTATCCGGAAAGTCTGTCGAAGGCAGCAATTTATTTGTAATGCATTTGCCGGTTCAATAAAGCCTGTCGAGGCCAATGAGCACGCGGGTTTCCGCTCTTCGGCCGAAGCGGAAATTCAGTCGGATAGGCGGCAACTGAAGGTATCGACCAGAAGCTGCCGCTAGCCCGGATATTTCACCAGATCACCGCTGAGCGTGCATTGTCTACGCAATGCGGCATTGTTGTTGCTGGATGAGGCTACGTCGTCTTTCGACCCGGAAAAGGAAGCGTCGGTCCTTGACGGGCTCGCGGAATACCGTCAGCCAGGTCGCATCATCATCTTCACGACGCACCGGATCGAGGCGGCGGCACGAGCCGACATCATTTTCTCGTTTGAATCGGGAAGGGTCGAGCAGGTCAAGTAGGCACGGTTGAGCCCAGACTTCGAGTCCTCACGCAGGCGGCTACGTCATCGTTTCTGTTAATCATCAGCATTTCGGCTGCCGTCTTTGTTGGTCGGCAACAGGAGCAGGCTCAACACGGAAACAGGCCCAGCAATGTCACAATGTCAAGCGGATTACCCTCACCAGAGCGTTTCACGCTCCGCCGTAGACGATATCTTGTGGATGGACAGGTCGGCGCCGTTGAACTCCTCCTCGGCGTCGAGGCGCAGGCCGAACAGTTTCTTCAGCGTGCCGTAGACGACAAGGCCGCCGGTCACCGCCACGCCGATCCCCGCCAGGGTGCCGGCGAGTTGCGGGAGGAAGGCGACGCCGCCCATGCCGCCGAGCGGTTTCAAGCCGAAGATACCGGCGGCGATGCCGCCCCAGGCGCCGCACAGGCCGTGCAGCGGCCAGACGCCGAGCACGTCGTCGATCTTCCAGCGGTTCTGCGTCAGTGTGAAGAGATGGACGAAGAGCACCCCGGCGATGGCGCCGGTCATCAGCGCACCGAGCGGGTGCATGACATCCGAGCCGGCGCACACGGCGACGAGGCCGGCGAGCGGGCCGTTATGCACGAAGCCCGGATCGTTGCGCCCGGCAACGAACGCCGCCAGCGTGCCGCCCACCATCGCCATCAGCGAGTTCATCGCCACCAGGCCGCTGATCTTGTCGAGCAGCTGCGCGCTCATGACGTTGAAGCCGAACCAGCCGACAGTAAGGATCCAGGCGCCCAGCGCAAGGAAAGGGATGCTCGAGGGCGGATGGGCGGAGATGCCGCCATCCTTGTGATAGCGCCCGCGCCGCACGCCGAGCAGCACGACGGCAACCAGACCGATCCAGCCACCCACGGCGTGCACCACCACCGAACCGGCGAAGTCATGGAACTCCTCTCCAAAGCTCGCCTTCAGCCAGTCCTGGATACCGAAGGCATGATTCCAGGCAATGCCCTCGAAGAAGGGATAGACGAAGCCGACCAGCAAGAAGGTGGCCGCCAGCTGCGGGTTGAACCGGGCGCGCTCGGCGATGCCGCCAGAGACGATGGCGGGGATCGCCGCGGCGAAGGTGAGCAGGAAGAAAAACTTCACCAGGTCGTAGCCGTTTTTCTGTGCCAGGGTCTCGGCACCGGCAAAGAAGCTCACGCCGTAGGCGATGCCGTAGCCGATGAAGAAATAGGCGATCGTCGACACGGCGAAATCCACCATGATCTTGACCAGGGCATTCACCTGATTTTTCTTGCGTACCGTGCCCAGCTCAAGAAAGGCGAAGCCGGCGTGCATGGCGAAGATCATGATGGCACCGAGCAGGACGAAGAGGACATCGGCAGAGGTGATCTTCACGACGGATTCCATGGTGCGCTCCGGGAATGGGTTGAGCGCTTTCAACGCAAAAACCGTTCCAGGAAAATCGGATCGTCGAATCAAGGAATTAAAGTCAGTCTTCGCAACACGGCGCACCATCGCGGTGCGGCCATGCGCAATCACACACCGTGCAGGTGCGCGAACTCAGCCTGCATGCACTACTTCGCGATGCGATCCGGAATGAGGGTGTTCGGCAGCAGCACCCACATCTGGCCCTTTTGCCGCATGCGCCCTGCCTGCTTGCCGGCCTCGGCACCGAAGCCCCAGAAAAAATCGGCACGCACCGCGCCCTTGATGGCACCTCCCGTGTCCTGGGCGAGGACGAGTCGTTGCAGCGGCTGCCCGCTGTTCGGCAGCGTGGTCGATACGAACACCGGCGCACCCAGCGGGATCACGCGCGGATCGACGGCGATGCTGCGCCCGGGCGTGAGCGGCACGCCGAGTGCGCCGAGGGGTCCGCTCTGGGCATCCGTGTCAGGCAATTCGCGGAAAAAAACAAAACTCGGATTCACGTTGAGCAGTTCGGTGAGGCGCTGCGGATGCGCACGCGCCCAGGCCTGGATGCCTTGCATGGAGGCGTCTTCCAGCTTCAGTTCGCCCTTCTCCACCAGCCAGCGGCCAATGGACTGATAGGGGTAACCGTTCTGATCGGCATAGCCGACACGCACGCGCCGACCATCGGGCAGCTCGATGCGCCCCGACCCCTGCACCTGCAGGAAGAACAGTTCGATCGGATCGGTCACCCAGAAGAGCGCCTTGCCGGCGAGCGCGCCCGACTGTGGCGTCAGTTGCGCGCGCGACCAGTAAGGCACAACACGGCGCCCGTCGAGACGGCCGCGCAGACGCAGGTTTTTCAACTCCGGATAGAGTTCGCCCAGATCGATCACCAGCAAATCATCGGGCACGCCATAGAGCGCATAAGGGAAGGCCTTGCCGCGCATGCGGCTGCCGCGCAGCAGCGGCTCGTAATAGCCGGTGACAAGCCCCTGGCTCGACGCATCCGCATTCATCACCTGCCAGGGTCGCAGGCGGGTTTCGAAAAATTCACGCAGGGCGCCGTCCTGCAACGACTGACTTTTCAGCTCGACGCAGACACTGCGCCAGGCCGGCTGTTTTTCCAGTACGGAGCAGGAGGCGAGAAACGCGGCGCGCGCCTCACCAGGCTTATCTTCGCGCCAGCCGGGCAGATCAGCCCATGCAGCCGCACGCAACGGCGGCGCGGCAGGCACCGTCGGTGTGGCGGCTGTGGCTGACGGGCAGACCGGGCAGGGTGCGCAGGCCACAGGTTCCGGACATTGGCGTACATCGCCCGTATCGGCGGGCATTACAGGCTGCTGGGCGCAGCCGCCCAGCAAAAACATGAACAGCAAGGACATGCCCGATATGGAGGCGGGCAGCCTGAACATGAAATGGCGCATCGGCATGAATTTCGTTACAGTCGGATTTTTCCGCAAGTATAACAATCGCAATGAAGGATCTTGCCCGACTGATCACACGCGCCGAAGCCCTGCTCGAGCGCATCGAGGCGCTCTTGCCGCAACCGGCCGCCGCACCGGACTGGAAGGGCGCCGTCGCCTTTCGCTGGCGTCGCCGCGGCGCGTGCGGCCAGCTCGAACCGGTGACACGCCCGCACCGCATCCGCCTGAAAGACCTGCGCCATGTCGACGCGCAGAAAAAGCGTCTCGAACAGAACACGCGTCAATTCGTCGCGGGCAAGAGCGCCAACAACGTGCTGCTCACCGGCGCACGCGGCACCGGCAAGAGCTCGCTGGTGAAGGGACTGCTCAACCAGTTTTCCGGCAAGGGGCTGCGCCTGATCGAAGTCGACAAGAACGATCTCCTCGACCTGCCCGACATCGTCGAACAGATCGAGGGGCGGAGCGAGCGCTTCATCATTTTTTGCGATGATCTCTCCTTCGAGGCGAGCGAGCCCGGCTACAAGGCATTGAAGAGCATCCTCGACGGCTCGGTGGCGAGCACACCGGACAATGTGCTGCTCTATGCCACCTCGAACCGCCGCCACCTGATGCCCGAATTCATGGACGAGAACCTCGAGACGAAACACGTCGACGGCGAAATCCATCCGGGTGAGACGACCGAAGAGAAAATTTCTCTTTCTGAACGTTTCGGACTGTGGCTGTCCTTCTACCCCTTCGACCAGGACGAATACCTCGCCATCTGCGCACACTGGCTGCGCGAATACGGTGTGGCCGCCGAGGCCATCGCCGCCGCGCGCGAGGAGGCACTGCAATGGGCGCTCATGCGCGGCTCGCGCAGCGGCCGCGTTGCCTGGCAGTTCGCGCGCGATTACGCCGGCCGGCACACAAGCCAATAATCATTCCCCTGCGTTCATGAGCAACATCGTCGACGTCGCCGCCGCAGTCATCGTGCGTCCGGATGGTCACTTTCTGCTCGGCCGCCGGCCGCCCGGCACACCCTGGGCCGGCTACTGGGAATTCCCCGGCGGCAAGCTCGAAGCAGGTGAGACGGCGGCACAGGCGCTGGTGCGCGAGTTGCGCGAGGAGCTCGGTATCGAGGTCGGACACCTCACGCCCTGGATCAGGCGCGAGCATGTCTATCCACATGCCCATGTGCGACTGCATTTTTTCCGGGTCACCGCCTGGCAGGGGGCGCTGCACCCGCTCCACCACGATGCGCTTGCCTGGCAGCGAGCCGACTGCGTCGATGTCTCACCGATGCTGCCGGCCAATGCCGCCGTGTTGCGAGCACTGACTTTGCCGGACATGTACGCAATCACTCATGCCGGCACAATCGGCATCGACCGGCAGCTGGAACGGATCAGGCACGCTCTCGTCAACGGACTGCGTCTGGTGCAAATTCGCGAACCGCTGCTCACACCCGTCGAACGGGAATCCTTTGCCCGTCAGGCAACACGGCTTGCCCACGCCCGGGGGGCGCGGGTGCTCATCAATGGCGACATCGAGCTGGCGCAGGGCGTGGGTGCCGATGGCGTGCATCTGCCTGCCGCGCAGCTCATGCAGATGAGACAGCGCCCGGCAGCAGCGACTCTGCCGCTTGTGGCGGCCTCCTGCCACAGCGCAGCGGAGCTGGCACACGCGGGCGCTCTCGATCTCGATTTTGCCGTGCTCGGGTCGGTGAAGAAAACACCCAGCCATCCCGGCGCGCCCGGGCTCGGCTGGGAACGCGTTGCACAACTGCTTGCAGACACCTTTTTGCCGGTGTATATCCTGGGCGGACTTGGCCGCGAGGATAGGGTTGCGGCGCGCACGGCAGGCGCACACGGCATCGCCGCCATTCGCGCCGCATGGTCTTGAACGGTGCGGGGCGTCTGCCACACATTCCATGCCCCCTGCGCCAATGAGCGCGAAAATCGCTTGATCCGGACACCATGGCATCATCGAGCAGGACTTGTCTTGCGAGGAGCGCACACATGCAGCATGGCTTGCCGAGGGACTGGGAGCGCCACGAGGCCCGGATCGCCGAAATCGAGAAACATTTTGCGGGCCATTATGTTCTGCGCCACTTCGATTACCGGCAACCCTTGCGCTGCCAGCGCAAGGTGTTGCCGCGCCTGCGCCATTCTTATGCCGTACCCGTTGCCTACACCGAATGGGGCGATCCTGCAGCCCCCCTTCTGCTCTGCGCGGGAGGTGTTGCCAACTGTGCCCATCGCTTCCATTTCCTCGCCGCACAGCTCAATCACCAATTCCGGATCATCTGTCTCGACTGGGTCGGTCGCGGACTCTCGGGCTGGCTCGCCGATCAGAGTGAATACAGTCTAGAAACCTACGTCGGGCAGTTGCGGCAAATCCTCGAGCATTTCAACGCACGAAACGCCACCGTGCTGGGTTCATCGCTGGGCGCAACGGCGGCCATCGTGCTGGCCGCGCGCCATCCTCACCGGGTGGGCCGCCTGATCCTCAACGACACCGGTCCGTTTATCCCGGCGCAGCGACGCATGCGACGCGCCCAAGCACTTGCCCGTCACTACGTCTTCCGAACACCCGCCGACATGCTACGCAAAATCGGCAACTCGCAGCGCAATGACGGGCCGATCGACAAGGACGCGCTGCTCTACGTCGCTCATCATCTGACACGCTGGGCGGAAAACGAGGGCGGCCGTATCTATCGTCACGATCCGCGCGCCCTGATGGCCTACCGGAAGGACGCCTGCCATAACGTCAATGTCTGGCGGGAATGGCGGCAATTACACCAGCCGGTACTTGTTCTGCACGGCATCGAATCGGACACCTTGCTGGCGCCAACATTGCGTGGCATGCAGCAGCACCGGCAAATCATGGTCGCGAACATTCCTCGGTGCGGTCACACACCGATGCTGAGCGATCCTGCTCAAGCGGCCGTGATCCGCTCCTGGCTGGAAAGCCACACGGGAGGGCACATGCGCAGATCGCCCCGGCTGCGGGTGTGATTCGGCTTCAATTCCTCGCCGAACGCTGTACCGCAAAAACCTCGACCTCTGCGACACGGCCCTTCACGGCCTGAAAGCCAAGATCAGTGATTTTCACTTCCTCACGCTCGCGCAGCGCATCACGAGTGGCGCGATTGATGAGGATCGGGTGCTCCGGGAAATGGCGTGTCAATGCCTCGAGCCGGGCAGCAATATTCACTGCGTCACCAATCACCGTATAGAGAAACCGATCGAGCGAACCGATCTGCCCGGCAACGACATCTCCCGTACTAATGCCGATTCCGTTTTGAATGGATATCTCGTTCATCATCTGACGGCGCAGATTGAAGGTACGCAAGCGGTCGCGCATCTCCAGTGCCGCGGCAACCGCCCGCCATTCGATATCGGACTGCGCCATCGGTGCTCCAAAGACAACGACAATGGCGTCACCGATGAAGTTGTTGATATACCCCCCCCAGTTTCGTGCAGCAATGCTCATTTCGGTAAGATAGGCGTTGAGGAAGGACACCACCTCCTGCGCCGACATTCGTTCGGCGAGCGTAGAAAACCCGCGAATATCTGAGAAAAGAACCGACACCCGTATCGTCTCTCCACCCAGCGAAAGAGAGCCTGTCAGCAACTTCTCGCGCACTTCGGGCGATACCATGCGACCGAAGACATCCTTGATTTTTTTTCGCTCACAAATCCCTATCAGCATTTTGTTGAACGTGCCGGCGAGTTTGCCAACCTCATCGGCACTCTCGATTTTCGCCTCGGCTTTTTCATATTCACCCAGTTCGACCGCCTCTGCGCTGCGCATCAGCGCCCGCAACGGGCGCACAAGGGAACGAGAGAAGAGCCAGGCCAGAAGGACGGCCAGCAATGCCACAAGGATCAAGCTGTACAGGGTGTTCGAGATCAATAACTGCAAGGGCGCCGAAAACAGCGATTCTGGCTCGCTCACACCGACAACCCAGGTGTGACCCGTTACAGGAGCATAGCCGGCGATTTCGCGCACATTGTCGGGCCCCCCGGCGTAGCGCACATGACCGGATTCATCCGCATTGATCATGGCTTCACCCAGCTTGATCAGCCCAAGGGAATCGATATGCCCGAGTCGGAAGCGCCTGTCTTCAGCAATCCGCTTCTGGGACGCTTGCGTGAGTGGCATCAGACTGTGATAACGCCAGCGCGAATCGCGATGATAGATCACCACGCCATCACCATCGATAATGAATGCATTGTGACCGCGGCGCGCCATCTGCTCGACGATGCGGCCGATCGCCTCGCCTTTGACCTTGATGACCGCCACACCTTGAACGCTCCCAGCCGGGTTGCGGATCGGGCTGGAGAGAAACATCCCGGCATTACCGGCCACAGCCCCGACAGAAATACTGGTCGCGTAGGTGCGCCCTTGTACGGCTTCGCGAAAATAGCTGCGGAACTGAAAATTTTTCCCCGGAAGCTCCGGGTCGGAAGAAACGAGCACATTGCCCTGTAAATCCACTGCCATCAGAAGTTCGATATCGGGATGGGTGGCGACGAGGCTGTTGAAGGTTCCCAGCACCGCTTCTCTTCCTTGTTGCCGCTCTGGCGCCCGCATCAGTTGCAGCAGGTTTTCCTGAATGCCAAGATAGACGGCAAGGTTGCGATAATCGCCAATGAGCTGTGCCACCCGCCCGGCAATACTGGTGGCCAGCAGTTCGATATTGCGCAATTCGGTGCGATTAACGGCGGCCAGACTGCCGACAAGATTGTAGTAGGCGCTGCCGGCCATTGGTAGCAAGGCAGCAAACAAGATCGCCGTAGCCAACTTGACGGTGATGGAGAGATTGTTGAAGCGTTTGAACATAATTTTTATGCAATACGCTTGCAAATAGGTTCGGATTCCCGGTCCGCCATGCCGCCCGCATCCCGTGGCGCACGGGGCGGACCGCACCACCCCTCTTACGACACAGATACTCCCTGTTGTGGGTCTTCCATCTCCGGGAGTTCATCGTCAGGCACGCGGTATTTCTCCGATGCCCAGGCGCCCAGATCGATGTCACGGCAGCGTGCCGAACAGAACGGACGGTGGACACTCTCGGGCAGCCACGGCACGGTTTGCCCGCAGATCGGGCAATTCACGCTGCGCGGGACGCGGGTTTTCTCCTGCATCAGGGATTGCCGAGAAAATCACGCTTGCCCACCGGCACGCCGTTCTGGCGCAGGATGTTGTAGGCCGTGACCGTGTGGAAATAAACATTCGGCAGCGAGTGACCGAGCAGCAACTGCAGGCCCTTGTAGCGGGTCGGTTTGCCGGTAACCGGCAGCTCGATGTCCTTGTCCTCGGTGCCGTCGATGCGCGCAGCAGGCACACTGCGTAAAAATTCGATGGTGCGTGCAATGCGCACCTTGAGTTCGGCCAGCGTCTTCTCGTTGTCTTCGTAATAGGGCACTTCCATCCCGGCAAGACGGGCGACAACGCTGCGCGCCTTGTCGCAGGCAATATGCACCTGTTTGACAAAAGGATACATGTCCTCGATCAGGCGATAGTCGAGCAGGGCGCTTTCATCGATCCGCCCGGCATCGACAGCGGCCTGCGCCTTGTCGAGCATGGCGGAAAGATTGCCCAACACATTGGTCAGACGCGGCACGCTGGCCAGGTACATCGATATCCGGGGCATGGTTTTCCTTTCATGAGGGGCGCACCGGGCTGCGTCACGCTTTGGCGCCGTCCTGCGCGGACTGACTTTTGCTCATTCTATCCCGTTGGCCAGGCGCAGATGGCGTCTCTGCGGACAAAAGCCATCCTTGTTTCCTCCTGTGTCAGTCCGGTATCGAATGCGGCCGCAAACCGGCAAGTCCGGTCCTGAAGGCTTCAGAAAAGCGCGAGGTAGTGATGGGTCAGTGGCTTGCCCCAGAACAGGGCGATGAGCGCGGCAACGGCCAGATAGGGGCCGAAAGGAATGGGAATGTTGCGGCCATGCCGGGCAAACACGATGAGAGCGATTCCGACGACGGCTCCAGCCAGCGACGAAGCCAGGATGGTCAGGGGAAGCATCTGCCAGCCCACCCAGGCACCAATCGCGGCCAGAAGCTTGAAATCTCCGAATCCCATGCCTTCCTTGCCGGTCACCAGTTTGAAAATCCAGAAGACCGACCAGAGGGACAAATACCCCACGACAGCACCAATGACGGCACTCTGGATGTCCGTATAAGTACCGGAAAGATTCAGGAGCAGTCCGGCCCAGAGCAGCGGCAAGGTGATGCTGTCGGGCAAAAGCTGCGTGTCCAGATCGATGAAAGTCAGTGCAATCACGGCCCACACAAAGAGCACGGCGCCAAAGCCGGCCAGATTTGCTCCGAAATGCCAGATGGCAAAGCCGGACAGCAAACCGGACAAGGCTTCAACAAACGGATAGCGCAGGCCGATGGGCGCCTTGCAGGAACGGCAACGCCCGCCCAACAGGCAGTAGCTGAGGATCGGGATGTTTTCCACGGCGCGGATCGCGTGGCCGCAATGCGGACAGCGCGAAGCCGGTCGGGCGAGACTCAGCGTGTCGTGCGCAGGCGTCTCTTCTCCGCGCAGCTGGGCACATTCCTCCAGCCAGCCCTGCTCCATCATTTTCGGCAGGCGATGGATGACCACGTTCAGAAAGCTCCCGACCACCAGGCCGACCAGCCCGGCAAGCGCAACGAGCAGTCCTGCGTCCGGCAAATCCATCATGGATGAAAGCGGGCTGCCTGGTGATGGATTAAACGACAGCGCCCAGCTTGAAGATCGGCAGATACATGGCAACCACCAGGCCACCGATCAAGACACCCAGGACAACCATGATCATCGGTTCCATGAGGCTCGACATCGCTTCCACAGCATCATCCACCTCGGCCTCGAAGAAATCGGCGACCTTGCTGAGCATCTGGTCAAGCTGGCCGGATTCTTCGCCGATGGACACCATCTGTGTCACCATGTTCGGAAAGACATTGGCGTTCTGCATGGCGACGGTGAGGCTCGTACCGGTGCTGACCTCGGACTGGATCTGCTTTGTCGCAGTTTTATAAACGTAGTTGCCTGATGCGCCACCCACCGAATCCAGGGCCTCGACCAGCGGCACTCCGGCGGCAAACATGGTCGACAGGGTGCGCGACCAGCGGGCCATGGTGGCCTTGCGGATAATGTCACCGAAAATGGGCAGGCGCAGGAACATCCGGTCCATGACGATCTGCATTCTTTCCGAGCGTTTCCACATGAAAAAGAAACCATACACCGCCCCGCCCAGCACACCGAAGAGGATGTACCAGTTCTCGACCATGAAGTCCGACATGGCGATGACCATCAGCGTCGGCGCAGGCAGGTCGGCACCGAAGTTCTTGAAGACATCCTTGAATGCGGGGACGACGAATATCATGATCACCGCGGTGATGATGATGGCCACCACGATGACGGCGATCGGATAGAAGAGTGCGGACTTGATCTTGCTTTTGATGGCAAGAATCTTTTCCTTGTAGGTTGCCAGTCGATCCAGCAGGGCATCGAGGATACCGGCGGCCTCGCCCGCACTGACGAGGTTGCAAAACAGCGCATCGAAATAGAGGGGATATTTGCGAAAGGCCTGATTGAGCGACGAGCCGGTTTCCACGTCTGCCTTCACATCGAGGAGCAGTTTCTGCACAGCCCGGTTGGCGGCCCCCTTGCCGACGATGTCAAAGGCCTGAAGCAGCGGCACCCCCGCCTTCATCATGGTGGCCAGTTGCCGGGTGAACAACGTGATGTCTTTTTCTGTGATCTTGCCGCCGCGCTTGAAGGTCTGTTTTTTGATCTTGCTGACCAGTACCCCCTGCCGGCGCAAGGTGGCCTGTACCTGGGCCTCGCCGCCGGCGCGCATTTCACCGCGCATCAATTTGCCGGTCTTGTCCTTGCCTTCCCAGATAAAGACATGGTCCTTGATCTTGATATCGCGCTTGGCAGTCCTTGTCGCTGTGGCCATTCGTTTCCCCTTATTCGTTGGTCGTCGCCAGGACTTCTTCGAGTGAAGTCAGTCCCTGTTTGACTTTAAGCAACCCGGATTGCCTCAGGTCCTTGATGCCTTCTCTTTGTGCCTGTTCGGCAATGTCGATCGAATTACCGTTGGTCATGATGATTCTTTGAATTTCTTCGGAAATCGGCATGACCTGATAAATACCCACCCTTCCCTTGTAACCACTGCCCTTGCATTTGTCGCATCCGTTGGGACCATATAACTGCAAGCCTTCATTGATCTCGCTTTCATGAAAGCCGGCCTGGATTAGAGCCTCCATCGGAATGGAGAGAGGTTTTTTGCAGCCACACAGTCGGCGCGCCAGCCGCTGGGCGGTAATCAGGATCACGGCCGAAGCAATATTGAATGGAGCGATTCCCATGTTTTTCATCCGCTCCAGCGTGGTCGGTGCATCATTGGTGTGCAGTGTCGACAAAACCAGGTGACCGGTCTGGGCGGCCTTGATGGCGATTTCGGCCGTTTCCAGATCACGGATCTCGCCCACCATGATGACATCAGGATCCTGACGCAAGAAGGCCTTGAGGGCGACGGAAAAGTTCAGCCCCGCCTTGTCATTGACGTTAACCTGATTGACGCCCGGCAAATTGATTTCGGCAGGGTCCTCGGCCGTCGATATGTTGATGCCAGGCTTGTTCAGCAAGTTCAGACAGGTATAGAGAGACACCGTCTTGCCGCTGCCTGTGGGACCCGTGACAAGGATCATGCCGTAAGGGCGCTCGATCGCCTCCATGAGTGCTTCACGCTGTTCCGGCTCATAGCCCAGGGCATCGATGCCCAGCATCGCACTCGACGGATCCAGAATGCGCATGACGATTTTTTCGCCATGCAGGGTCGGAAGTGTGCTGACCCGAAAATCGATCGCGCGGGTCTTGGACAGAGCCAGCTTCATGCGGCCATCCTGCGGCACACGCTTCTCGGAGATGTCCAGCCGGGAAATTACCTTGATGCGCGAGGCGATTTTTTCCTTGAGAACGAGCGGGGGCTGGGCAACTTCCCGCAAGACACCATCGGTTCGCAAGCGGATGCGATAGTATTTCTCATAGGGTTCGAAATGGACATCGGATGCCCCCTCGTTGATGGCATCGAGCAGGATTTTCTGGATGAAGCGCACGACCGGCGCGTCATCCACCTCGGTCGAACCCCCATCGGCACCCGAGGACTCCTCGGATTCCTCGATCAATTCAAGATCAAGGTCATCACCAACCAGCTCGTTGAGCTTCGCTTCTGCGGTTTCAGACAGCCGCTGGACGATCGGTAGCAACTTGCCCGCTTCAACCACCACCGGATCGACTGCCATGCCCGTCTGAAAGCGGATTTCGTCCAGAGCGCGCAAGTTGGTCGGGTCGGACAAGGCCACCGCAATCCGGTTGCCTCGCTTGGTCAAGGCAATGACCTGATGGTTCTGCATCAGCTTGCGATCGATGACCTCAGCGGGAAAATTACTTTCATCAAACGCATTCAGGTCAAGCAGGGGGTAGCCGAACGTTTCCGCTGCAAAGGCGGCAATCTCTTTGGCACTCAAGCGTCCGCTCGTGATGACCTGATTGACAAAGCCGCCGCCATTACCGGTTCCTTGCGCAACAAACGTCTCCGCCTCGGCCTCCTTCAACCGGCCCTGCTGGACGAGTGCGCGCGCCAAACCGCTCAGGGTTGTTTGAAGAGAGGCAGCCATAGGCACTGAAGACGCTGAAATCCTGTTGATATTCCTTTTGGAATGATGCTCTTTAAGTAGAGTTTTGTAAAGACTATCAGTCGGTTGGAGAGGATTCTTAAGCCATTGGTTCTGTCGTGGCGAGCCGACAGTCCGTGCGTTCCCGGCCCAAACGATCGAAGGACTGTCGAGATGAACCCCGTCCGTCCTGGTCTTCGCCCGGGCCGCTCCGGCACGAAGAACGATACGGTTGCGAAAATGAATCGAGCGATCGAATCGCCGGTCAGCCGGTTCGTCCGAGAATGACCTCGATGACAAACCGGCTTCCGATATAGGCCAGAAGCAGGGCGATGAATCCTGCCACCGTCCAGTTCTGCGCCTTGCGACCACGCCATCCCCATGCAAATCGACCCACCAGGAGTGTGGCAAAAATCAGCCAGGACAAGATTGAAAAAAGAGTCTTGTGATTGAATTCCAGTGCCTTGCCGAACAACGTTTCTGAAAAGGCAATTCCGGAAACAAGCGCGATCGTCAGCAAGAGAAATGCGATCAGAATCAGTCGGAAAAGCAATGCTTCCATGGTCAGCAGCGGTGGCAGGCTCGATAACGGTCTTGAAAACTCGCCTTTGTGCAGCCTTCGTTCGGCAAAAGCCATGATGATGGCGTGCAAGGTCGCCAGGGTAAAAAGACTGTACGCCACCATCGCAACAAAGAAATGAATGCGGAACATCAATGAGGCGGCGTTGGGCAGCAGATGTTGCCCCGGGAAAAATCCGCCGAGGATTGCACACACCCCGGCAAGCGGCAAGGCAAGCGGCAGCAAGCCTTCCATGCGCGCATAAAAACTCTCGATCCAGTAGATCAGCACGGCAAGCCAGAGCATCAGGGAGAGTGCGGAAGAAAAACCGAAACGCATCATTCCCTGGCCAAACAACCACTCATAGAGCAAATAACCATGCCATAGCAGAATGCCCGCCAAAGCAGTTTTTTCCCAGTGCCGGATACCTTTGGGCAACTGCTGCGCAGCCATCACCCATCGCGAGCGCCAGAAATGATAGCCAAGCAAAGCGTACAGCGAGGCGACAAGCAGATACGGTAGAATCTCTTGCATCGTGCCAGTCTACCTTCTTCACCGAACAATCGGAACAATATGCTCGATAATCTGACCAGCCGCCTGTCGCGCGTGGTAAAAACGCTGCGCGGTCAGGCACGCCTCACCGAGGACAATATCGCCGATGCCATGCGGGAAATAAGGATGGCTCTGCTTGAGGCCGATGTGGCTTTGCCGGTGGTCAAGGAATTGATCACCCACATCAAGGACAAGGCCGTCGGTCAGGAGGTCCTGGGCAGCCTGACGCCTGGCCAAGCGCTCGTCGGTGTCGTGCATAAAGAACTGACCCGCCTGATGGGTGACACGCACAACGGGCTCGATCTTGCAGTGCAGCCCCCCGCCGTCATCCTGATGGCGGGTTTGCAAGGCGCCGGAAAAACAACGACCGCCGGAAAGCTTGGAAAATTCCTCAAGGAGAGAATGAAAAAGAAGGTGCTGGCAGTCAGTGCCGACATTTACAGGCCCGCGGCGATAGAACAATTGAAAATGGTTGCCGGACAAGCCGGGATCGATTTCTTTCCGACACAACCTTCCGACAAGCCCGCCGCCATCGCCGCT
This sequence comes from uncultured Rhodocyclaceae bacterium, assembly GCA_964607005.1. Taxonomy (GTDB): domain Bacteria; phylum Pseudomonadota; class Gammaproteobacteria; order Burkholderiales; family Rhodocyclaceae; genus Desulfobacillus. The sequence goes on along the minus strand of CAZSHO010000002.1, from coordinate 74,512 downwards.
TCCGTCATCGATTTTGCACGCAGGCACTATTATGATGCCGTATTGTTCGATACTGCTGGCCGCCTTGCGATTGATGAAGCCATGATGCGGGAGGTTTCAGAGTTACATGATGCCCTGCAACCGGCCGAGACGCTTTTCGTGGTGGACGCGATGCTTGGGCAGGATGCGGTGAATTCGGCACGGGCCTTCAGCGAAGCGCTGCCCCTGACCGGAGTCATTCTGACGAAACTTGATGGTGACACCCGCGGCGGCGCGGCACTGTCAGTCCGACACATTACCGGCAAACCCCTCAAATTCGCAGGTGTCGGCGAAAAATTAAGCGGTCTTGAAGAATTCCATCCGGAGCGAATGGCCTCGCGCATACTTGGTATGGGCGATGTGCTCAGCCTGATCGAGGACGCGCAGCGTGGCGTTGATCAGGAAAAAGCCAGGGCATTCGCGCAGAAACTGAAAACCGGCAAGGGGTTTGATCTGAACGATTTCAAGGAACAAATCGGACAGGTGAGAAAAATGGGAGGGCTATCCGGTCTGCTCGACAAACTCCCTGCCCAGTTTGCCCAGGCGGCACAACAGGCGGGCTCCCAGGTCGAAGACAAAGCGGTACGCCGGATCGAGGGGATCATTGATGCCATGACCCCGCTCGAACGGGGAAAGCCGGAGCTGATCAAAGCCTCGCGCAAGCGCCGTATCGCGACAGGAGCGGGAGTGCCGGTGCAAGAGGTGAATCGTCTGCTCAGTCAGTTCGAGCAGACCCAAAAAATGATGAAACAATTCTCGAAGGGCGGAATGCAAAAACTGATGCGCAACATGAAAGGCATTCAGTCCCGATTGCACTGAAGTGCACCTCAACGTCCGGCCGGGTATGACCAGTGTTTCTCCCAGGCGGCGCGTACGGCATTGGGGTATTCAGCTCGCCCCAGGCTTCCGTTGTAACGTCCCAGGGCGCGAAACAGATCCCCTTTCTCGATATCCAGGTAGTGCTTGAGAATCGTGCACCCATATCGCAGATTCAGGCGCAGATGGAATAAATCATCCTTGTTGCTGCCGATCAGTTTCACCCAGAAAGGCATCACTTGCATGAAGCCGCGCGCACCTGCCGAGGAAACCGCATATTTCTTGAACCCGCTTTCAACCTGGATCAGCCCGAGAACGAGTTGCGGATCAAGTCCGGCCCGCTTGGCTTCGTAGTGCACCGAGCGCAGGAATTCCAGCCGCCCTTCCTGATTCGGCATCCGTTTCGTCAGGCGTCTGGACATTTCATCCAGCCAGTTCACGGCCTCGATAGGGTCCCTGAAAGAACTGATCTGTGGCCGGCGATCCGATACCGCGGCATGCAGCGCTGCCTGAACACTGGCGGCCAGCGGTTCGTATTTTTGTGCGCCGGCGTTTGCCAAACCTGCGGCCAGCAGCAACATGCAGAAAACAAAAACTTCCTTCACCCGTTCAGCCGTTTCTGAATGAAAGCGCCCACTTCGGCAACAGGGATCTTGAATACTGTCGCATCGTGACGCTCCTGGTACTCGACAATCCCCTCTTTCAAACCACGCTCTCCGATAGTGATGCGACAGGGAATCCCGATCAATTCAAGGTCTGCAAACATGGCGCCCGTCCGCTCATCGCGGTCATCCAGCAGGACATCAAAACCCGCCTCCCGAAGCTCTGAATACAATCGGTCGGCGCCGTCCCGCACGGACTGACTTTTGCCATAAGCGACGGGGGCAATGGCGATCTCGAAGGGGGCGATGGCCCTTGGAAAGAGGATGCCGCGCTCATCATTGTTCTGTTCGATGGCGGCACCGACGACACGGGTCACCCCGATACCATAACACCCCATTTCCATGACACGCGACTGTCCTGTTTCGTCGAGAAAGACCGCCTTCATGGCCTCGGAATATTTTGTACGCAACTGGAAGATATGGCCGACCTCGATGCCGCGGCAGATCGAGAGCAAGCCTTTCCCGTCCGGGCTCCGATCCCCTTCGACGACATTACGGATGTCGCAGACATGAGCGGGTTCAGGCAGGTCACGGCCCCAATTGACACCCGTCAGATGAAAACCTTCCTCATTGGCACCACAGACAAAATCACTCATTCGCGCCACAGTACGATCGGCAATCACCGTAATATCCTGCCTAATCCCCACCGGACCAATATAGCCGGGGCGACATCCCAGAAAACGCTCGATTTCCTCATCGGTGGCAAAACGGAAAGGGGCAAGGAAAGGAATCTTGCTGGCCTTGACCTCGTTCAGATTATGGTCGCCGCGGATGAGCAGGATGAAAAATTGCTCATCATGCATGAGTGCGATGGCCTTGACCGTCCGCGACAACGGCAACCGGAGCAAGGCAGCCACATCCTCGCAACGGGTCTTGCCCGGCGTAGCCACTTGTACCATCGACTCGACGGGTGCATGACGTGGTTCGTCCGGATCGATCGCTTCGGCCAGCTCGATATTTGCTGCGTAACCGGAATCCGGGCAGAAAGCGATGGCATCTTCCCCCGAATCGGCGAGTACATGAAACTCGTGAGATCCAGTACCACCGATTGATCCCGTATCGGCGGAGACTGCACGAAACTTCAACCCCAGCCGGGTAAAGATGCGCGAATAAGTCTCGTGCATCGTGCGATATTCACGCTGCAAATCCTCGTAGGAGGCATGAAAAGAATAGCCATCTTTCATGAGGAATTCCCGGCCTCGCATCACGCCAAAACGCGGACGGATTTCGTCGCGGAACTTGGTCTGGATCTGGTAGAAATGCAGTGGCAGTTGCCGATAACTCTTGATTTCCCTGCGTGCAATATCGGCAATCACCTCCTCGTGGGTCGGACCGATGACAAAATCACGCTGATGGCGATCCTTGATGCGCAACAACTCCGGGCCATATTGGTCCCAGCGCCCCGTTTCCTGCCACAGCTCCGCCGGAACGACGGCCGGCATCAGCAACTCCACTGCACCGGCCCGGTCCATTTCCTGGCGCACGATGTGCTCGACCTTGCGTAAAACACGCAGGCCAAGGGGCATCCATGTATAAATTCCCCCGGCCAGACGCTTGATCAGCCCTGCCCGCAGCATCAGTTTATGACTCAGGATTTCCGCCTCGGAGGGAGCCTCCTTGAGTGTGGCGATAAAGAATTGCTTGGCGCGCATCGTCGTAATGGTAATAAAAACCCTGATTTTACAGGACACTGCAAATCGACAGACGATCACCGTCAAAGGAGCGGTCGGGTTCTTTCAATTGGCATCGAAATATGGAAAAATGATCTCAGTTCAATTTGATGAGTAGCAATCATGCTCGATCGTGAAGGCTATCGCCCAAACGTCGGCATCATCCTGATCAATGGCAAAAATGAGGTTTTTTGGGGCAAGCGCATAAGAGAACATTCCTGGCAGTTTCCGCAAGGTGGCATCAAGCATGGCGAATCACCGGAACAGGCCATGTTTCGCGAGCTCCACGAAGAGATCGGCCTTCGTCAGGAACATGTCAAGATTCTCGGGCGCACGCGTGACTGGTTGCGCTATGACGTGCCGAAACACTGGATTCGGCGTGAATGGCGCAATACCTATCGGGGCCAGAAGCAGATCTGGTTCATGCTCCGCCTGATCGGACGTGATAGCGACGTTTCGTTACGTGCCAGCAATCATCCCGAGTTTGATGCTTGGCGATGGAGCCACTATTGGGTGGAGCTTGATCTCGTCATAGAGTTCAAGCGGAACGTCTACCAGCAGGCACTCACCGAGTTATCCAGGTTCGCCTTTCGCCATCCAGGAGACAGAAATCCCGGCTGGGCAGTCGCCGATCACCCGACTCGGTCGCAAGGGACACATGGCCTGACATGAGCACGATTCTTGAACAGCCCTTTTTCCCATTTGCTTCCAGGATTCTTCGCGTCATCAGGCCACCCTTGCGAATGCCCTGGTTTTCCTGGGTACGCGCGAGTGTGTTTATTGTGGTGAGCTCTCTGGCGCTGGTTTGCCCTGCCCAGGCGCAGCAGTATTTTGGTGACAAAAAATACGGAGAGGATTACGAAGAGGGAAAAACCTGGACAGAAATCAAAGTCAAGACGCCTGACTACCCCATACCGCAAAACCTGATCGAATTCGATGCAGGCGCCGCATCCCGTAACAAGCATTATGTCGATGGATCGACGCTTTCAGTCGGGACAGACGGGGTGGTTCGTTATGTGGTCGTAGTCAAAACCCGGGGCGGAGCCACCAATGTCAGCTTTGAGGGTATTCGGTGCACGGAAAAATCATTGCGACTTTATGCTTTCGGTCGCGATGACAGGACCTGGATCGATTCACGCAACACGGCATGGCAGTCCATCCGGCCCGGGAGCTATCAAGCAGTATTGTCCAAGGATTATTTCTGTCCCAGACACGCCAGCATCTTCACGGCCGAAGAAGGCCTTGATGCACTCAAAAGAGGCGGACATCCGGACCTTCAGTAATTCCGGGCCCACTCCGGATCAAGGTAATGATTCCTGATCGATTGATCGCCGAGTTCGACAACACACTGCGAGTGCTCTGCGCATCCGGCAAGGATCGCAGAAGCGTACCCGGAGAGAACATTCCTGCGACATGTCTCGGAACTGCTGATGCGGCCATTTCGGCAAGACTGATGAGAATCAATCATTCCGGGGAAGTTTGTGCTCAGGCCCTCTACCAGGGCCAGGCACTTGCTTCCAGGCATCCGGATATTCAAGCGGCGCTCAGACAATCCGCCCGTGAGGAGAGGGATCATCTGGCCTGGACTGCAGGCCGGCTCGCCGAACTTGGCGCACGAAGAAGCTTGTTCAATCCGCTGTTTTATGCAAGCTCCCTGTTGCTGGGTTATCTGGTCGGCAAGGCGGGTGATGCCCGGAATCTGGGGTTTCTGTCCGAGACGGAAAAGCAGGTTGAATCCCATTTGCAGGATCAACTGCAGCGATTGCCGGAGGCGGATAAAAAATCCCGCGCAATCATCGAGCAAATGAAGGTCGAAGAAATGGCGCATGCCCGTGTCGCCGAAACGTTGGGGGCGGCCCCGCTCCCCGGTTTTGCCAAAGGTCTGATGCGCCTGGCCTCGGGTGTCATGAAAAGTCTGACTTACTGGGCCTGACAGGCTCCCCGACATTCGGTTCGAGGAGCCTGGATTTTCAATCATCCTGCCTATTTTTTTAACGACTGCATGTAGCTATCGAAGCCCATTTCGGCGAAACGGAACCACTGGTTCTCTTCATCACGGAAGGCGGCATAGTCGGTGTAGATCTTTTTCCAGTTCGGATTTTTGGCCGACAGTTCCGCATAGACTTCGAGAGAGGCTTTATAGGCCGCATCCATCACGTCTTTGGGCATGCGATGCAGCTTGACACCATTGCCCACCAGCTCTTTCAGGGCCCTCGGGTTTTTTGCATCATACTTTGCCTGCATGTCGCTATGGGCCGTCGCTGCCGCGCATTCCAGCATGGCTTTGTACTCGGGAGAAAGCGATTCCCATGCCTTGCTGTTTACATAAAGGGAGAGTTGCGGCCCTCCCTCCCACCAGGCCGGGTAGTAATAATTCTTCGCTACCTTGTAGAACCCAAGCTTCTGATCATCGTACGGACCCACCCACTCGACGGCATCGATGGTTCCTTTCTCCAGCGCCTGATACACCTCCCCGCCGGGCAGCGATTGTGGTACCAGACCAAGACGGGAGGAAATGGCGCCTGCCAGATTCGAAATGCGCATCTTCAGGCCTTTCACGTCCTTCAATGACTTGATCGGCTTGCGGAACCAGCCACCCATCTGGGCGCCCGTGTTCCCCATCGGGAAATTGACGATGTTGTAATTCTTGAAGAACTCGCGCAACAGGGACATGCCGTTGCCCTCATACATCCATGCCGTCATCTGACGCGAGTTGAGGCCGAACGGAATGGCGCAGTCCAGCGAAAAGGTCTCATCCTTGCCATAAAAATAATAGGATGCACTGTGCGCACATTCGACGGTACCTTGCTGCACGGCATCAACGACACCGAATGGAGGAACAAGCTCCCCTCCGGCATGCACGGAGATTTCAAACTTGCCTCCTGACATTTCCTTGAGCTTCTTCGCAAAGACATCGGAAGCGCCGAAGATGGTGTCCAATGCCTTGGGGAAACTCGAGGCAAGGCGCCAGCGGATATTAGCGCCCTGCGCATGTGCCGCAGGCGCAACCCCTGCAGCAAGAATACCGGCCATGCCGGCGTGTTTGATGAATTGACGACGTTCCATTGCTGTAGGCCTCCTCTAGATTATTTTGACGCCATTGTAAGAACGGACTCAACCCGCTCAAGGGTTACCGGAACTGCGCGTCGATACTACACCAACTGCCAGCAGGTGACATCCTGACCGGATAGCATGCGACAAGGTGCGGTGAGCCCGCTCAGGTGCCGGCAAGCGTCATATGGTCGATAAGAACTGAGCCAGTCTGTTTGGAGCCACGAACCAATACGTCGTTGCCGACAGCGACGATGCCGCGCAACATCTCCCTTAGGTTGCCGGCGATGGTGATCTCCTGGACAGGATAGGCGATTTCTCCGTTTTCAATCCAGTACCCCGAAGCACCTCGCGAATAGTCTCCAGTGACATGATTGACCCCCTGGCCGAGCAGCTCGGTGACAAGCAATCCGCGCCCCATCAGGGCGGCGAGGCCCAGCAGATCACATGGGCCGGGACGTACGATCAGATTATGTGACCCACCGGCATTCGCGCTGCTGGCCATGCCCAGTTTCCGGCCGGAATAGGTGGAAAGGAAATATCCTCTGACGACGCCGGCTTCGACCACCTCGCGATCCTGCGTGGCAACCCCCTCATCATCAAACGGACTGCTGGCCAATCCACGTAGCAGGTGCGGGCGCTCGCTGATATGGATTTTCGAGGAGAAAACCTGATGACCCAGGCAACCAGGCAAAAACGAGGATTTCCTGTACAGGTTGCCGCCTGAAACCGCATGAACAAAACCGCCAATCAGGCCTGCCGCAAGCGGCGCCTCAAATAGAACCGGGGTCTCGCAGGTGGTGATTTTCCGTGCTCCCAGTCTGGAAAGCGCCCGCTGTGCGGCGTATTCCCCGATCCTTTCGGGTTCGGCCAGATCCTCTGCGCTGCGCTGCGTGCTGTACCAGTCGTCGCGTTGCATGGAGTCGCCCTCGCCGGCAATCACCGAACAGGACAGATAATGACGCGATGAGGCATAGCCTCCCATGAAGCCGAGGCTGTTTGCCGAAACAAATTGGGATTGCTGGGTGGAAACGCTGGCTCCTTCCGAATTTCTCACCATCGGACTCACAGCAAAGGCAGCCGCTTCACAACGCCTGGCCATTTCAATCGCCTCGGAAACAGGCAGATTCCATGGGTGAAAAAGATCAAGGTCCGCAACGGTACGTGCCAGTCTTTCCTCGTCAGGCAGGCCCGCAGCCGCATCAGGCGCCGTAAAACGGGCGATCGACAAGGCGGCATCCACCGCTGCCTGCAGAGCCGAACGGGAAAAATCCGAAGTGGAGGCATAGCCTCGGCGTTGCCCGAGATAGACGGTGACACCAACACCTTTGTCCCGGTTATATTCAATGGTCTCGACCTCGCCGCAGCGCACCGTGACCGATTGGCCGGAACCTTCCGAAATATCCACCTCGCTGGCACTCGCGCCACGCGATTTCGCATAATCGAGAATATCCTGCACCATGCTGCGCAAGGTGGCTTGTGAGTAACTGAATTCCTGAGAGCGCATCGAAGGAAAATCGGACAAAGATATAATCATACCAAGATGAAGAAACCCGAAGATGCAACTTCTGTTGATGCGGCCGGGCGTCCCAGTAAATCACAGCGTAAGCGTGACATGCATGCGTTGCAGGAAATGGGGGAAGCCCTGGTCGCTCTTCCGGCTGATCTGATCAAACAGATCGACATGCCCGAAGCGCTTTGTTCGGCAATCCTTGAAGCGCAAGTCCTGACAAAGCATGAAGCCCGCCGACGACAGATGCAATATATCGGCAAGTTGATGCGCGATACCAATCCGGTACCGATCCGCTTGGCGCTGGATACTGCAAAAGGAATCTCGGCGAAGCAGATTGCGCGCTTGCACCATATCGAGCGCTTGCGCGAAACACTTCTGGCCGATGAAACGGTTCTGACCGAGATCGCCTCCGCTCACAGAGATGTGGATTTGGTGCGTTTGCGCCAAGTACGGCGTAACGCGCTGAAAGAACGCGAAGAAGGGCGCCCGCCCCGCGCCTATCGGGAACTCTTCAAACTCTTACGAGAGCTGGACAATGAATGAAGAACTTTTGATTGGATTGGTATCCATCTCGGACCGGGCATCCAGCGGTCTTTACGAAGATCAGGGGATTCCTTCCCTGCATGAATGGTTTGGCAATGTGTTGGCATCGCCCTGGCGCGCGGAAAACCGCCTGATTGCCGACGAGCAGGCAATCATCGAGAAAACCTTGATCGAACTTGCCGACACAATCGGGTGTCATCTCATCCTGACGACGGGCGGAACCGGACCCGCACCTCGTGATGTCACTCCAGAAGCCACTCTGGCCGTCGCGGACAAGGTCCTCCCCGGCTTCGGCGAACAGATGCGCCAAACCAGTCTGAAATATGTGCCGACCGCCATTCTGTCCAGGCAACTCGGCGTCATTCGGGGCCGCACACTGATTCTCAACCTGCCCGGCCAGCCCAAGGCGATTCGGGAAACACTCGATGGGATTTTCGCTGCCGTGCCATATTGTCTCGACCTGATTGGTGGCCCCTATATCGAGACTCATGAAAATACCATCAGTGTTTTCAGACCAAAATCCGCACTCAGAATGAAATGATTTTCGATGCGTAACCCGATTTCAGGTCAGGAGGGGCGTGCAACCCGATAAAGACCCAGATCGTAATCGACTCCGGATTCAATCTGCTCGACAGGATCAAGACGTGCTGAACTTCCCTGCCAGGGGAACAAAAGCGGGATAGAGGCTTCGAAAGCCGATCCAGGCAAAACCACGCGAACAGTATCTCCGCTATGAAGCGCATCGAGAAGAATGGCCTGACTCTCCATTCCTCCCAGATCACCGACAATTGCCTGAGGTGACTTGGACAATGTTTCGATTCCAACCGATCCTTGTGCCGGCGTCTCGCGACTGAAGCGCCGGACTACGCCGAGCAGCCAGTTGCCCCCTCCTTCTGGCTGCATCCCCAGCAGAGCACCAATCCGCACCCAGTCGTTGGAACCCAGCGGCACCTGCGCACCCATGCCTCCCTGACTGACGTCATCCACAACCCACGCTTCACCATCATTTCCAGCGCCCACTCCGGACAATCTCATGTGAATGGCTTCAAAACCGTTGATGGCATTCAAGCGGGATTTGACGCGGTGCCGGTCATGTGAGCGCATGGGTGGCTTGGGTGCCCAATAGGTCGCCAGGTGCTTCAGTACGGGCAGGAGAATGCGCGGAGAATATTGCGCACCCAGATTGATCTCGCCGGGAACGTCTCCCTGCTCGATCCGGCTGCGCAGCATCTCCAGTCCGGACAGAGCCGCACCGGTGCTGAAGAACCGCAGACCCGGGGTAATTTCGGGCAATACCGCCAGCCGACATGGAGGAACCGGTTTGCCAATATCCACCCAATAAACGTTATCAGGACGCACTTCAGCGGTAAGAACAAACTGGGAAATGAAATGCGCAATGAATCGCTCGGCAATTTCGATTTCCAGAGGAAGCAGGCTGTCCATGCTTGAGGCCTGGAACACCAAAGCCTTGAGATATTCCTGCTCGGCGGAGCTTTCTCCGGGGAGATTCTGGGAAACAGGCATGCGTTGGCGAAGGAATCCCTCCCGCTCCGCGATCAGGATGGCCCCTCCCATTCTCTGCCAAAGATTCGTATCGACCGGCCCATAACGGAACTGCTCCCACTTGATCTGCGCGGAAAAAGCCCTTAGCAGCCGGACAACAAGGAGAGAGATTCGTGATTTGACAGCATCACGCCCCTTTTCCTGCCCGGTGTGGCCGTACAGGCAACGTTCATAGGCAGTCGCCAGCTGCCTCCAAAACCCATAATTGGTCTGCCAGAGCTTGAACTCCTGCTGCCTTCCCGAGCGGGGCGAGCCCAGGTACTCACGTCCAAGCTTGCGCGCATGCGGTTGTGCCGCTTCGTCCAGCTGGAATAGCAGCGCGAGGCATTCGGAAGGTTTCAGGTGTTCGTCTATGGAAACCGACTCAAGCCACCCGGACACCTCGTCAAGGGCCGGTGCCGGCTCTCGGATGGCCAGGTCTCCAAAAATCTGTTTGGCTTCCTTGGCGTCCGCCAGAGGATGAGCAGATTTTGCAGAGAAGATACCAAACATAGCCACTTCCAATGAGAGATCTGAATATCTTCAGGCAGCAGAATGCCAAACGCCTGATATCGGCAAGAATAGCTCATGCAAAAAAACCTGTCATCCACCACCGCACCCGCCCGGACCACAGATTATTACCCGCGCAACCGATCATCTTGCTTCCCGGTGGCGCCGTGCAGTCAGGGCGACAGACCTGGTTGCCAGCCATCGCTCTACAAAGGCAACACCCCAGGCCACACCGAATCCCGTCACATCCGTGGCAACGGCCCCCAACCCTCCGCTGCATCGTGAAGAGGACAAGTCAATATGTACCCATGCGCGGTCGTGCGTGAACCGCTTCAGGAAACGTGCAGCAAGGATATGGTCGGCTTCACCTTCCAACGTGCACTGCTTGATGTCAGCCACCTTGCTCTCGAGATCAGTCTCATAATCGGCGTCGAGCGGAAAAGCGCAGACACGCTCGCCACTGGCTTCGCCCGCAGCAACGGCCAGCCGCGACAACTCGCTCGATGTGGCGAACATCCCCGAATAACGACTGCCCAGAGCGGTGCCCATGCTGCCGGTCAGCGTAGCAAAATCCACGATCAGATCAGGTCCCGCCTTGCCACGACTCGCCAGGGTCAAGGTGTCCGCCAGAACCATGCGCCCTTCTGCATCGGTATGTACCACCTCGATGGTCGTACCATCCAGAGCGTGAACGATATCGTTCTGTTTATAGGCCGCAGGCGAGAGATGGTTCTGGGCGATCGCGAACCATCCATCAATGTGGATCGGTGTGTTGCGTTCCGCCAGCGCCTGCATGAGCGCCAGGGCAACCGCCGACCCGTTCATGTCCTCGTGCATCCCGGACATGTATCGTGCGGGCTTGAGATTATGTCCGCCCGTATCAAAGCAGATCCCCTTGCCGACCAGGGCAAGGCGTCCCAGCGGATTCTTCGGTGCCCAGGAGAGATGGACGATAGCAGCATCCTCATCCGGGCTGCCCTGCGCCACGGCAACGAATGCTCCGGCACCGAGCCGGCGCAGACGGCGTACATCATATTCCTCGCATCGCCAGTGCCAAGTCTTGGCAATTTGACGCAGACGGCGCCGGTATTGCAATGGAGGCAGCTCGTTCGCCGGGGTTGTCGTCAGGCTGCGGGCAAGGCTGTTCGCTTGTGCAACGGCGGCGACTTCAGCAAAACCGGAGGGATCGCGTGCACCATGTAAAGCGATGCTTACCAAAGGCCTGGCGGGTGGCTCCTTTCTCCTAGTCGGCAAACGTACGCCATTCACCCAGGCGACATAGAGTGCTTCACGCGCGGTTTCTTGCCGGAATTCACTACTTCCATACAGGGCCAGCACAAGCTCTCGCGGCTGTTCTTCCATGAGCGGCATCATCGCCCTTCGCAGCAGGCTCTGCCGATCAAAGACGCTCTTTGCGCCATCGAGCATGACGAAGCTGGCCAGCCCTCCCCGGGCAAGCGTCAGGGTCAGCGGTGATTTCGCCAGCTCCCCGATCTTCATGCCGCGGCGCTTGAGCGCAGACTGCAACCGGTCCAAGGCGGGTACCCCGGAAAGACTGTCAAACGCTTTGACGAATGGCAATACCAGCAGGACATGAGAGACCTTCTCCAGCCCGGCCGATCCCAGAGGTGCGGCGGATTGTTTGAGCTTGGCGAGCATCTTCGGCTTCCTATAGAATTGCTGCGATTATAGCTTCGTCCCGGCAGGCACCCTTCCATGCAGCAATACCTCGACCTGATGCGCCATGTGTATGAACATGGGCATCACAAAAGCGACCGGACCGGAACCGGGACGCGCTCCGTTTTTGGCTGGCAAATGCGTTTCGATCTCGCGCACGGATTTCCGCTGCTCACCACCAAAAAACTCCACATCCGCTCAATCGTTCATGAACTGCTGTGGTTCCTCAGGGGTGACACGAACATTCGGTATCTGAAGGAAAACGGGGTTTCGATCTGGGACGACTGGGCGGATGCCAACGGCGATCTGGGGCCGGTGTATGGTCATCAGTGGCGCAGCTGGCAGGCACCGGACGGACGGGTTATCGATCAGATTTCCCAGCTGGTCGATGGGCTGAAGAACAATCCTGACTCGCGCCGTCATATCGTCAGCGCGTGGAATCCGGCTGATCTTGAGCGCATGAAGCTACCGCCCTGCCATGCCCTGTTTCAGTTCTATGTGGCCGAGAACAAACTAAGCTGCCAGCTTTACCAAAGGAGCGCCGACATCTTTCTGGGCGTACCTTTCAATATCGCCTCATATGCCCTGCTCACGCTGATGCTGGCCCGGACATGCGGGTTTCAACCGGGTGACTTCGTGCATACACTGGGTGACGCCCACCTCTACACCAATCATCTCGAACAGGCCGGATTGCAACTCGAGCGGCAACCGCGGCCGTTGCCAGTCCTGCACATCAACCCTGCCGTTACCGACCTTTTTGCTTTTCGCTTCGGGGACTTCACGCTCGAAGGTTATGACCCGCATCCGCATATCGCCGCACCGGTTGCGGTCTGAGCGCCGCCTTGTCGGCGCGGATTTCCCGCTCTGGATCAAGATTTGAAAGTCAGTTCTGGCAACACGGCGCCCGGCCCGGGTGCCGCTCGGGAAAGCGGAGTGCGGCAGGATAGCGAACCGGCGACGCGCCACCAGCCAGCTTAATTGAGGATGCCGAGAAGAGCCCTGAAAATGATCACGAACCCGAAAATGCCGACACTCAGCACGAGGAGATTATTCAGAAGCGTCGAGCCTGTTTTATCCAGCAGGCGTTTCACCAGGGCCAAACAGGCAATGACCCCGAGGATGGCAAACAGGGTTGCCCGGCCCGGATCCTGGAATATCTTATGTAACGGACCAAACAGCGCTCCGTCCGGCCCCAGGATGTAGAACGATAGCCCGACAATACCTACGATAATGCAGGAGACAAAAGCCAGCGTACTGAACGTTTCTCTTGTTTCTCGAACAAGACGGTCCATGACTGGTTGCCTCCTAAGGAATAAAAAGAAGCCGGCGCAGACAGAATGCAATCGGTTGGCTCAGGACCGATCCCCGAAGGTAGAGGCGTTCTGTCTTACGGGCGGCCGGCATTCATAAACCTGTGTAAATCGAATCAGAAATCTTCTAGCCGAGTGAAGTCAGCGCACCCTTGCTGACCCTGACCTTGTCGCCAACGGCAAATGCTGGCTGCGAAGACTGCCTGACAATCCGCATGGACCCGTCATCCATGCGCACACTCACACGCCAATGCGTGGTTTTCCTCACGTTCTTTTCGATCTCATGGCCGGCAAAAGCACCTCCGGCAGCACCGAGCACCCCGAGTGCCGTGCGACCCGTACCGTGTCCGAACTGGCTGCCCACGACCGCACCGGTGACCCCTCCGGCAACCGCCCCGATCCCGGTTCCCTGGCCTTTGACTTCATACGACTGAATGGATTCGATCACGCCGCACTGCTGCGGGCAGCCGGGCGTGAGGGCCGCCTGCGCATACAGGTTGCCCGGCGCATTCCCATGCTCACCCTGCGAAATGGACGCCTGTCTTTGTGAATAGGCCGAAGGAATGACCCCGGTGACCGCGGCAACGGCAATCAAACAGGCGATGATCACCGCCACAGCCGCAATATTGACCAGCGGGTTAGGTTTGTTTTGCTTGACCGTGTCCATTTGCATGTTCTCCGGTCTACTACAAAGCAACACCTATGCCAACAAAATAAACTTCTTAATTAACAACACGATGAATAAAAATACGGCGCAGCAAAATAAAAAAAGTAATGCAATATGTCTGGTGTAGACGACGTACTGAGCTGTTGTGTCAAGCAACAGACTGAATAAACACAGTATTTTCTTGTCGCGACAGGACGACAAACGGTAAATCTGGACTTTACCGAACCTGCCCAAACAAGCGTTCAGGCTTTTTCCATTTTTTCCGGCTTGAACAGTGCAGGCGTCAAGTCGTGACGTTGCAAAAGCTTGTAAAACTCCGTTCTGTTGCGCTGAGCCATGCGCGCCGCCTGCGTGACATTCCCTTCTGTCGAGCGCAGCAGGCGAACCAGGTAATCATGCTCGAAGGCGCGGCGTGCCTCGTCAAGGGAGATCATCGCGCTGTTGTCATCACGCAATGCCTGCTGGACGAGGGAGGCCGGAACAACAGGAGATGTCGATAACGCCACGGTCTGCTCGATCACATTCAGGAGCTGACGAACATTCCCCGGCCATGCGGCATTGACCAACAGCTCCATCGCTTCGGGCGAGAGGGTGCGGGCCGGTTTGTTGTAACGCTTCGACAGCTGCTCGATGAAGTGCGCACAAAGCAGCGGAATGTCTTCGCGACGATCCACCAAAGGCGGCAGGGTCAGTGATACCACATTGAGCCGGTAGTAAAGGTCCGGTCGGAATGCGCCAGTACGAATGCTTTCCGACAAATCCCGATGGGTTGCCGAAACGATGCGGACATTGATCGGTACCATTTCGGTGGCTCCGACCGGACGCACGCTGCGATCCTGCAGGGCACGCAGGAGCTTTGCCTGCAACGCAAGTGGCATGTCCCCAATTTCATCAAGGAAGAGCGAGCCTCCCTGAGCGGCCTGGAACAGGCCGCGGTGCTCGTAAATCGCGCCGGAGAAAGCGCCTTTGGCATGTCCGAACAATTCACTCTCGAGCAGATGCTCCGGTATGGCTGCACAATTGACGGCAAGGAAAGGTCCTTTGGCACGATCGCTGGCCAGATGGATGGCTTTCGCCAGCAATTCCTTGCCGCTGCCGGATTCACCAAAAATCAACACGCTGGCATCGGAATTGGCTACCAGGCGAGCCTGGCGCAAGACCTCCTCCATGCGCTGGCTGCGTGTGACGATGGCTGCGCGCCAGAACTCCTTGGCGCCAGTGATTCCACCCCCCCGGACAGCTTGAGTGCTTGCTCGACCTGTGCCAGGAGATCCTTGCCATCAAAGGGCTTGGTCAGAAAGCCGAAAACTCCACGCTGGGTTGCCGAGACGGCATCCGGGATGGTGCCGTGCGCTGTCAGGATGATGACGGGCAGCGTCGGCATGGCCGTATGAATACGCTCGAACAGCGCCAGTCCGTCCATCCCTTCCATGCGCAGGTCGGTAATCACCAGGCAGGGGCGGGCTAGCGCCAGCTTGGCCAGTGCCTGTGTTGCGCTTTCAGCCGTCTGGACGACATAGCCTGCGGAAGACAGTCGCAGCGAAATCAGCTTGAGCAGATCACGGTCGTCATCGACAAGAAGAATCGGGGCGTTAACAGGGTTCATTTCAATGTCCGTTTCCTTAAATTTTTCTCAATCGTCAGCAAGGCATCAAGTTTTTGTTGCAACTCATCGGCGCGCCTTTGTTCCCGTTGTCGTTCGCCCGCCCATTTTTGCAACAAGAAAACGAACTGCCTGCGCGGTGAATCCGTCTCTGCCATACGGCTGCTTGATCCTTCCAGAAGGACCTGCAGTCTCGCATCATCACGCCAACTCGCGCCGGGAATACTCAGCAGCAAGGCGAGTTTGAGGCGTCCGAGCTCACTGTGATCGCGCACAAAGGACTGGCTGACGCCCTGGTATTCCCGCTTCAGATCCTCCGCCGACAGACCGAATAGTCCACGATAGTATGCCAGCAAGCTCAGCACCTCGGTCTCTTCCTTGCTGCGTTCCACTGTTGCAGATTGGGTGAGACCGGTTGCCGCATCCGGAACCGCAGACAAGCGCGCACAGCCTGTCACAGCCAGGAAAGCGGCCCCCAACCAGAAGAGTTTCACCTCACTGATCCTTTACCCATTCCAGTGGCAGGGTGACGCGGAAATGCCCTCCCGCACTGGTGTCGATGACTTCGATCCTGCCACGATGCGCCAGCACATGTTCCCTGGCAATGGCAAGTCCCAGACCGCTACCCTTGACGGTTCCGCGGCGTGCGCGCGTACCACGAAAAAACGGCTCGAAGATCCTCTCGCGCTCCTCGACATCGGCGCCCTGCCCTGCATCGATGACATCCAGCACGGCGTATCCGTCATGCTTTTCCAGACAGACCCAGACGACGCCCTCGCGGGGCGAAAACTTGATCGCATTGGTGATCAGGTTGTCGATCACGACACGCAGCTTGTCGGCATCTCCCTGCACGAGAACCGGGGCAAGCTTGCGTTCGAAGCGGATTGCCCGCGCCGCAGCCACCAGACGATGCGTGCGCAAGACCTGGGTGCACACCACATCCAGCGCAACCGGCTGCGGATCGATGCTGCTGGCGGCAAATCCGGCCTGCTGGTAATTGATGAGTTCCTCGATGAGCTGCTGCAGGCGACGGCTGTTCTGTTCCATGATCAGGATGATGGTTTTTTGCTGCTCATTGATCGGCCCCGGCACTTCTTCGGCAAGGAGCTGGGCACCTTCACGAATGGCGGTCAGCGGCGTTTTCAGATCATGCGAGACGTGTCGTAAAAACTGGTTTTTCTGCTCCTCGAGCTCGGCCAGACGTCTGCGCAGCCAGTCGAGCCGGCGCCCAAGATAGGCAAGATCCTGGGTGCCTGCCACTGTAATGCCGTCGGTATATTCGGCGTGGCCGATCGTGCGAATGGCCCGATCGAACTGCTTGAGCTGGGCTGAAATGATGGAACGGAACCAGAGGGCAATGGCCAGCGTGACCGGCAATGCGGCAAGCAACTGCCAGATCAGGGAGCTGCGCACTTCGAGCGCCTGCGTGCGCAAACGATCGATATCCACATCGACCAGGCGGCCACTCGCCGCGATCACTTCGCGTATCCGTTCGGTCAGGACAAGAAAATCCTGAACGGATACTTTCTCCCCCGATTCCAGGGATTTCGTAAACTTCTCTTCCTGCCTGATGAAACCAAGAAAGCTCTCATGCAAATCCCTGTCGGTCAGCAGTCCCGCGTACTCGCGGGCGAGGCGCACAAACTCCTCGTGAAGACGGTGATAGTCCGCCAGGATTCCCGCGTCCCGCATGACCTGATGTTGCCGCAAGGCGCGCTCCATGCCGGTCAGGGTTTCCTGCATCTTGCTGCTGGAGCGTGTTGCCACTGCCGCTTCACGCACGGCCACTTCACTCTTCTCGGCCAGGCGCTGCACATTGAACGCGGCATTGCCCAGCGCGACAAGCAGGGGGAGCAACACCAGGCCGAATCCGATCAGGATCAGGCGCAGGAAGGATTTTGGGTACAGGCGACTCACTCGTTATAAACTCGCAACGAATATCCATTGACGATAGCACAACGATGCAAACGCCCAGAAAAACACGTGTTTCACTGATTGCGGCAGTGGCCGCCAACGGCATCATCGGCCACCACAACGCCATGCCCTGGCGCTTGCCAGAGGACCTCAAGCACTTCAAGGCCCTCACTCTGGGGCACCCGGTCATCATGGGTCGCAAAACCTACGAATCCCTCGGTCGCCCCTTGCCAGGGCGGCGCAATATCGTCATCAGCCGCCAGCGATGCTTCGATTCTGACACCTGCGTCACCGCCCGCTCCCTGGACGACGCCTTGCAAGGCTGCCAGATGGACAGCAATGAAGTCTTCGTGATCGGCGGCGCGCAGATTTACGCTGAAGCGCTCCCCGTCGCCGAGCGCCTCTACCTGACGGAAATCCATCGCGACTATCCCGGTGATACGCACTTCCCGGCCGTTGACTGGTCATCCTGGCGGGAGACCCGCCGTCAGCAACACCAGAACTCAGAGGGGCTCGAATACGATTTCGTTACCTACGAACGCATCCAGCCCCCACCGGGCTGCTGAACCCTCAGTCCGGCAGCGAATATGAAGGGGGCTGAGTCTGCGAGGGAGGGGACGGTGCCTGCATGGGCGCCTGCGTGGGGGCGGATTGTGGCGATTGATTCAACAGATTCGGATTGTCGCCGGCGCTGAAGCCTCCCGGGGCGGGTTGCCGGGGAGCCAGCAAAGGATCCAGAGCATTGCGCCGGGTATATTCCGGCCTGGTTTTCGCATCGCGCACGAACGCCGACTGGCCGGCCTCGACCAGCAGGCATCCGGCGGCATTGCAGACCTCGACCAGGCCGGAATTGGTCGTGACCGTCGTTCCCTCGTCAACGGCCACCGAGTACTCCGTCCCGCGGATACCGATGGTCGCTACCGTCGTATCCATACGGTATGCCTTGCGATCTGCCTTGCCGATCGCACCACTGATGGTGCGCAACGCCCCCTTCAGCAAGGTGAAAAACCCCTTCTCGCTGCCATCGTTCTGCCCCTTGAATTCATACGTATCGACACGAAAGCGCGTTTGTGGCTGCAAGGACACCATGGCCCCATCGGAAAAACGCAACTGGGCGCGCCCGGAGCCCGTATCGATCGTATCGCCCGAATGAATTTCCGCACCGCGCGACAAAACCTGCTGGCGGCCATCCGGACGCTGCGCAACCACATTCCCCACTGCAAAATCGACCCGCGCCGCACCGGCAGCAAACACGTCCGCAGCAAGCGGCCCGATCAAGAGCATCATCAAAAGGACAAACAGGTTTTTCTTCGTCATCTTCGATTCTCCAGAACACTTGATGTCAATGTACTTGTCAGCATTGTAGCGAATCCGTACCTCCGCCGAGTGTGACGTTTGCAACGGGCGCCAAACCTTTTCCGTCCGGCCGGGGAGAAACGACAAGCCACTCCCCACTGCGGAGCACGCCGGGCAGGAATGCCCGGGGCGATCATTGCATGAGGGCGCAATGAAAGTCAGTTCTGGCAATACGGCGTCTCGTCGATACCGCCATTCGTTTTCATGAATGGGCCCCGCCGATCCGCGGCACGGTGAAGCTCTCCGCTGGCAGTCCGTCCAGGTGGCGCTGCCACATCATCTCAAAGGCGAGATCCAGTTCGCGCACGCGTCGCGTTGTGTCGAAGAGCAGGCAGGTCGGGCGGTTGCCGATGAGCCGTGCGCACAGTCCGGCCAGCTCCTGCGGCTGTGTCGCCAGACGCAGGGCCGTGGTCTCGTAGGCGGCCGGATCCGCAGCGACCAGTTCCGGCAGGCCGGCGGCACGCACGATGCTCGCACCAATGCGCGAGGCCATGGTGCGGCCGGGACAGGTGAGCACCGGCAGCCCCGCCCAGAGCGCATCCGTCGCCGTGGTGTGGGCATTGCAGTGAAAAGTATCGAGAAAAAGATCGGCGCAGGCGTGCCGTGCCAGGTGTTCTGCACGCGGCAGACGCGGCGCGAAGACGAGACGTTGCGGGGCGATACCGCGCGCCTGCGCCTCACGGCGCAGATTGTCCCGCACGGCTTCTCCACCATCGAGCAGCCACAGTACGCTGTCCGGCAGACACCCGAGCAGGCGCATCCAGATCGAGAAGGCCTCCGGCTCGATCTTGTAGCTCGTGTTGAAACTGCAGAAGACGAAGCCGTTCCCGGGCAGGCCGCACGCCAGCCGATCTGGCTTCGCCTCGGCGACCGGCTCCCGATCGTTGTAAACCCAGAATGTATCGGGCAGAAAAACAAGTTTTTCACTCCAGTACGGCGTCTCCTCGGGTGGCGTGACGAACGGGTCGGTGATGCGGTAATCGACCAGCTCCACACCCATGGTGGCGGGCAGGCCCAGATAGGACACCTGCAGCGGCGCCGGGCGCAGCGCCAGCACCTCGGGGCGGGAGAAATCCAGGTGGCCGGCCAGGTCGACAAGAATGTCGATGTCATCCGCTGCAATGCGCGCCGCGATCGCCTGACTGTCCAGGTCGGACATCTCGTGAAAGTGGTCGCACGCTTCCATGATGCGCTGACGCAGGGGGCCGTTGCTCCGATGCAGCGAATAGGCAATCGTCTCGAAGCGGCTGCGATCGCGCAGGAGGAAATGCCGCCCGTGCAACTGCGCCGAAGGATGCTCGCGGAAGTTGGGCGAGAGGAAGCCGAGGCGGATTTTCTCTCCTGCCGTCCGCACCCGCACTGGAGCAGATCTCTGCAGCGTCCCGGCGCGCGCCCCGATGTCCACCGCCAGGCCCTGCGCCAGCGCCTGCTGCTCGGCGGCCGAGAGCGGCAGCGAAAGCGCGGTGTGGTAGAGCCCCGTTTCCTGCAGCGGCGCCGGCACCCGGCGCAGGTCGGCGGCGAGCGTGTGCAGCCCGGCGAGCAGGCGCGCCCGCTCGCGCCAGTCGCAGACCTTCTGCTGCTCGAGCAGACGGGCGAGGCGGATCTGGCGCGGGTCCAAAGTCAGTCGTCGTGACACGGCGGCTACGGCCGCGGCAGCCGTGGTGCGATAGGCTTCGGCCGCAGCGGCATCGATGGCGGCGGCACGCTCGAACGAGGCTGTCGCCTCGGCATCGCGCCCGAGCATCGCCAGCGCAAGGCCGCACAGCATGAGACTGTTCACGTCCCCTGGCGCCAGTTGCAGGGCGCGCTCGCCGGCCACCAGCGCTTCGGCATAACGGTCCAGCCGCAGCAGGAGATCGGCCAGATTGTAGTGGGCTACGGCACTGCCGGCATGGCTGCGCACCAGTCCCTGATACAGCGCCAGGGCCTCACCAAAACGCTGCGCGCGCGCGGCGAGGGCGGCCAGGTTCAGACGCGCGCGAAAGTCTGCCGGCGCCTGACGCAGGGCCTGCCGGTAGCGTTGTTCGGCTGCGGACGCCTCGCCCAGCGCTTCAAGTACGATACCGGCATCGACGAGAAAGTCAGTCACGGCAGGACGGCGCCTGAGCAACGTCTCGATGCAGGACAGGGCCTCCTGCGGGCGCTGCAGGTCGAGCAGCACGGTGGCGCAGGCGCGTGCCGCTTCGTCATGATCGGGCACCAGGGCCAGCACCTGCTCGAAGGCCTCCAGCGCAGCCTGCGGATTGCCCTGCCGATGGCGCGCCGCACCCAGGACAAACCAGGCCGGCGCCTCGTGCGGCGCCTTACTGACCCTCTGCAGCGCGCATGATTCGGCTGTAGCGAAATTGCCCTGTCGCAACCACGCAAACGCCTGCTTCAGGTCGGAATCAGTCATCATTCCAGCATCCTCCAGACACCAGAGCATTCAGGACGAAAGTTGGAAATGGTGAGCTCGGGAAGAGGTGAAATGCCAGACCGTGCTCAGGAAACAACACCGGAACCTGGCTCAAACGCCATGCTCTGGCGAACGACTGTCCCGACTCCATCACCTGACGTGCCGCACCCCTCATGCGGCAAACTCGCGTCGGCTCGACAGCGTACCGTTCTTATCGCCGTTTTCCGGAAGCAGGCCGGGTGGCTCTGATGTCAAAAGACTCCGAAGCCTTAGCCTCCGCCTCCGCCCCCGCCTGCTTTCTTGAATGCCGCAGCGCCATGAATGGACTGGGTAATGTCGGTAATTTCATAAACAAGGCCGGCACGCGCCGCATTCGCCCCGGCAAAAAATCCTTGGATAACCGCACTACAGGCACAACACGCAGGACTGGACACGTTTACAGGACCGCTTACAGAACTATCCCTGAAGCTTGATCCAAGGATGGATACATTCGTCCAGTCTACTGAATAAGTATTGCCGCCAATCGGTACCGCCAGGTCTCCGGAAACCGTCGCAGCGCCAAAATTCGCCGTCAGACTGCCCGTGACCGGCTGGGTGCCCACCGTGAAGGTCGAACCATCCCAAGAGGTCGGATAAGTAAAGCCCGAGAGACTGTAGGATGCGGTGACATTGGCGGATTGCAGTGCATTCATGTCTGCCAGCGATGTCGGTACACCGACAACATAGTGAACATTCTGTATCGCCTCATCGAGAGTCACTTCGGTCTCCAGATGGTGAGCACCATCGATCCAGCGACCCCAACCGAGAACTCCGTCCGTTTGCATCGGAAGAGAAGTGCCAGGGGTGAATGATACGAACCTGGGCGGAGAGCCCTCATACTCGGTAGCCGCGAATCCGGTCAATCCGCCATCGCCAAAAACAGCCTGCGTTGCGTAATCGTCGCTCATCATGTCTGACATGCTGCCCATCATGCTGCCAACGCCGGAGATCGCCAGGGAATAACCGGATCCGGAAACAAGTTTGTTGGCCGGCGCCCCGGCAGAGGGCAATGCCAGCGGACTGCCATCACTTTTAGTGCTGTCCCCGGCAACAAACCCGGGCAACGCTCCCTCCTGCACCGACGGAGGCGGGATTTCCGTACGTTGATCGGTCATCACCGGCTTCGTGTTCTGATCAGGGACAAAGGCTGTCTCGCCACTGTCGAGAATCAGGCAGCCGGCCGCATTGCAAACGAGCGTGCTCCCCTCTCCGGTTGTCGTATCGATACTTCCGTTCTGGTAGGCCACCGAATATTCGGTCCCGCGAATGCCGATGGTGGCCACCGAGGTGGTGACTTTGTAGTGATCATGATTGCTGCGCCCGACCAGCCCCGTGATGGTACGCATGGCACCCTTCACCAGGCTGAAGAAGCCCCTTTCGCTGCCGTCGGCCCGCCCGTTGAAGCGATATTCGTCGATACGGAACTGCGTTTGCGGCGCCAGCGCCATTTGCGCACCATCGGAGAAGCGCAACTGGGCGCGGCCGTTGCCGGTGTCGATGGTCTCGCCGCTGGCAACTTCAGCTCCCTTGGCGAGCGGACGACTGCGGCCGTCCGGCGCCACC
The DNA here is from genome assembly GCA_964607005.1 of uncultured Rhodocyclaceae bacterium. Lineage (GTDB taxonomy): Bacteria > Pseudomonadota > Gammaproteobacteria > Burkholderiales > Rhodocyclaceae > Desulfobacillus. The sequence goes on along the minus strand of CAZSHO010000002.1, from coordinate 51,663 downwards.
GCCGTGACATCCGCCGTGACGAAATCGATGCGCGCAGCACCGGCGGCGTATCCGGTCAGCGGATAGGCGCTGGCGAGCGCAGCCATCATGGCGACACGGACAGGCTTGTTTTTGAATTTGAATTCGTTCGGGGGCGTTTGAGCCGACATGGTACCCTCCTGTTCGAAATGCACTGCGGGCGTTGCCAACGCCGGCAGTGCGATGTTCCCGGAAGAAACGTCGTTAAAACTCGCGCCGCACCGTCACGGAAACAACTTCGCGACGGTAGCGGTTGATGGCAATATTCGAGCGTGCATCGGTGTACTGGAACTGCGGGGTGACGCGCCAGTTCTTCATCGGCGTCCAGGCGACGCCGACACCGAGATTCCATTGATGGTCTGTTCGGGTTTTCAGGAAAAACGGATCGCCGCCGTTGTAGTGGCGATATTCATAGCCAAGATTGGCAAACAGGCGGGCGTCCTGATGAAATTCGTGCTGCACGCCGGCGCGGGCGCCGAAGAGCACATGGCCAAGATTCTGAAACCCGTCCTTGCGCGTGGCCTCTTCACCCACATAGGCGCCACCATAGAACAGGGTCTTGAATCCGCGCAGGGCATAGGCGAAATTCGAGCCAAAGACGAAACGGTCGGCATTGCGCACTTCCTGCGTCATATAGCGCAGATCCGAATACTGGACATAGAAGCTCGACTGCAGGCGCGAGTTGTAATTATGCTGCCACTGTGCGGTGAAACCGGCTGCCTCGCGATAACGGTCGTTGTCCACCCAGAACTGGTTGTACTGGAGGGCCGCACTGAAGAGGTCCTTGCCGTAGGTCCGCACGACACCGAGGAAAGCATCGGCCGATCCGGTGTCGAAAATATCCTGGTGGGTGTTCATGCGCTTGTAGCCGCTCAGACCACCGGTGAGCGCCCACTCCCCTCCGAGGGGAGTGCGCAGATTGAGACCGCCGCCTGCCGTCGTGAAGGTGTCTGACTTGCGCACACCGGCCGGATTCAGCGTGAAGAGCGCACCACCAAACAAAGGCACCGCGACATTGCGATCGCCCGTGGCGCTATTGACGTTGCTGTCGTGACCCAGCGTGGCTTCGGCATAGCCGTGGGCGGTCGTGCGCCCCTCGTCCTCGGTGCGGTCGATGGCCGAAAGCAGGCGATCGATGGTGGCGGCCACCTCGGGTGGAATGTCCTGTTTCTTGACCGTCTCGAACTCCTGCCGGGCCGTCTTCGTCTCGCCCAGCGCGGCATAGGCGCGGGCGATCTCGGCGCGCGCGCGCGCGTTGTTCGGATCAACGGCGAGCACCCGCTCAAGGGCAAAAACGGCATTGGTATTTCTGCCGATCTCCACGGCTGCCAGTCCGAGGAGGAGATCATATTTCGGGTCGCCGGCACGCTCCGATTCGAGCGGTTCGAGCAAGGCATAGGCGGCCGGAGCATCTCCCTTGTCGAGCAGGGCACGGGCATTGTCGGTCACGGTGTCGGCCCAGGCATTGCCAGCCAGAGCCAGGGCCACAAGGGCGAAACTGATTTTTCTTTTCATGCGATTCCCTTTTGAGCAGAGTGCGAAGCCCGCGGTGCATGACACACCCATGCCGACCGACCCTGCCGGACTCCTTCAAGTCCGGCCAAGATTAGTCGAATTTACCGGGCAGAGCAATGAAAAAAGTCCTGGAAAAAGCTCTAATCCACCTGCGTAACCGGCCCTTCACGGGAAACATCGGAATGCACCTGGGCGATACCGACCGGAATCAGGAACGCAAGAATCAGAAAACAGATAAAGGCAATAAGTCGCATCGAGCCACCCCCCGGTGCATGATAGTAAACATTCATTTACTGTCAATATGTTATTTTGTTTTTAAAGAATCTGGATGAGAAAAGCGGATTAACTTACACAGTCAACGAAATAGCGAACCTTGCCATTCGAATCGTCCTTGACGAGGCCATGAATGTCGCTCTCGAAGCCGGGAAAGCGCTCGTTGAAGTCGCGGGCGTAGCGCAGATAGTTGACGATGGTGCGATTGAAACGCTCACCCGGGATCAGCAACGGGATGCCGGGTGGATAGGGGGTAAGCAGCACACTGGTGACACGTCCTTCGAGCTGGTCGATCTCGACACGCTCGATCTCGCGGTGCGCCATGCGGGCAAAGGCCGCGGCGGGCGGCATCGCCGGCACCATGTCCGACAGATACATCTCGGTGGTCAGGCGCGCCACGTCGTTCGCCTTGTAGACGTCGTGAATCTGCTGGCACAGGTCGCGCAAACCGATATTTTCATAACGCGAATGTTTGGCAACGAATTCGGGCAGCACCTTCCACAACGGCTGATTCCGGTCGTAATCGTCCTTGAACTGCTGGAGTTCCGTCACCATGGTGTTCCAGCGGCCCTTGGTGATGCCGATGGTGAACATGATGAAAAAGGAATAAAGACCGCATTTCTCGACGATGACGCCATGCTCGGCAAGGTATTTGGTAACGATGGCGGCCGGGATGCCCCAGTCGGAAAAGTCACCGCCGACATCGAGCCCCGGCGTGATGACGGTGGCCTTGATCGGGTCGAGCATGTTGAAGCCGGGCGCCAGATCGCCAAAACCGTGCCAGCGGTCCCCGGGCTTGAGCATCCAGGCGGCGCGCTCCTCGATGCCCTCTTCGGACAGGTCATCGGGTCCCCAGACCTTGAACCACCAGCCCTCCCCCCATTCTTCATCGACCTTGCGCATGGCACGGCGAAAATCCAGTGCCTCGGCAATGGATTCCTCCACCAGCGCCGTACCCCCCGGCTCTTCCATCATCGCTGCCGCCACATCGCAAGAAGCGATGATGGCGTACTGCGGCGAGGTCGAGGTGTGCATCAGATACGCCTCGTTGAAGACCCCCTGGTCGAGCTTGCGGTTCTCCGAATCCTGCACGAGGATCTGCGACGCCTGTGACAGCCCGGCAAGCAGCTTGTGCGTCGATTGGGTCGAGAACACCATCGACTCCTTGCAGCGCAAACGCCCGGCACCGATGGCATGGTAGTCGCCGTAGAAATCATGAAAAGCGGCGTGCGGCAGCCAGGCTTCATCGAAATGCAGGGTGTCGATCTTGCCATCGAGCAGTTCCTTGATCTCCTCGACGTTGTAGAGGATGCCGTCATAGGTGGACTGGGTGATGGTGAGCACGCGCGGCTTGCCCTTCACCTTCGAGGCAAAGGGATGGGCAGCAATCTTTTTCTGGATGTTCTTCCAGGTAAATTCGGATTTCGGGATCGGCCCGATGATGCCGTAGTTGTTGCGTGTGGGCATCAGGAACACCGGAATCGCCCCGGTCATGATGATGGCGTGGAGAATCGACTTGTGGCAGTTGCGGTCGACGACGACGATGTCGCCCGGTGCCACCGTCGAATGCCAGACGATCTTGTTCGAAGTCGACGTGCCGTTGGTGACAAAAAACAGGTGATCGGCATTGAAAATACGTGCCGCATTGCGCTCGGAGGCGGCCACCGGGCCGGTATGATCGAGCAACTGGCCGAGCTCTTCGACGGCATTGCAGACATCGGCGCGCAGCAGGTTCTCACCGAAGAACTGGTGGAACATCTGGCCGACCGGGCTTTTCAGAAAGGCCACCCCCCCGGAATGTCCCGGGCAGTGCCAGGAGTAGGAACCGTCGGCAGCGTAATGAGTCAGCGCGCGAAAGAAGGGGGGGGGCAGCGTGTCGAGATAGGATTTGGCCTCGCGCACGACGTAGCGTGCAATGAACTCCGGCGTGTCCTCGAACATGTGGATGAAGCCATGCAGCTCACGCAACACATCGTTCGGGATGTGCCGGCTGGTGCGCGTCTCGCCATGCAGAAAAATCGGGATCACCGCATTGCGGACACGAATCTCCGTGACGAAGGCGCGCAGCTCGGCAATCGTTTCCTCGGCTTCATTCACCAGCTCCTCGTCATCGATCGAGAGGATGAAGGCGGAGGCGCGACTTTGCTGCTGGGCGAAGGAAGACAGGTCGCCGTAGCTGGTGACGCCGAGCACTTCCATGCCCTCGGCCTGGATGGCGTCGGCCAGGCGGCGGATACCCAGGCCAGAGGTGTTTTCCGAGCGGAAATCCTCGTCGATGATGATGATGGGGAAGTGAAATCTCATGATGTCTCCCCGCCCCCCGCCCCCCGCCCCTGAATGGGAGAGGCTGCGCGCTCGCTGCGCTCGACAGTCACGGGAAGCTTCGAATAAAGGTTACGGTGGTGTGCCTGCGGCGCAGGCTGCTTTTTTCTGGAACAGCCCTGCAGGAAAGCTGCGTCGTTCATATCTTCGGCAGGGTCACGCCGACCTGCCCTTGATACTTGCCGCCGCGATCCTTATAGGAGGTCTCGCACTCTTCATCGGACTCGAAGAAAAGCACCTGGGCGACGCCTTCGTTGGCATAGATTTTCGCCGGCAGCGGTGTCGTGTTGGAAAACTCCAGCGTCACGTAGCCCTCCCACTCCGGCTCGAAGGGGGTGACATTGACGATGATGCCGCAACGCGCGTAGGTGCTCTTGCCCAGACAGACGGTCAGCACGTTGCGCGGAATGCGGAAGTATTCGACCGTGCGCGCCAGCGCAAAGGAATTCGGCGGGATGATGCAGTAATCATTCTTGATTTCGACAAAGGAATTCGGATCGAAATTCTTCGGGTCGACAATGGTGCAGTTGATGTCCGTGAACAGCTTGAATTCATCCGAACAGCGGATGTCGTAACCGTAGCTGGAGGTGCCATAGGAGACGATCTTGCGGCCATCGACCTCGCGCACCTGGCCCGGCTCGAAAGGCTCGATCATCCTGTGCTGCGCTGCCATGCGGCGAATCCACTTGTCGGACTTGATGCTCATCGGCCTCCCCTGGAAAGAAAACAAGCCGCCCTGCGGCAGATACGGTGCAGGCCGGCTTCATTGACGACGTCATTCAGCGTGTGATTCATGCCTGATCGCAGGCCGGCAGGCGGAGCACGCCGCCCGAATCGAAGAGCGGGATTATCCGCTCTTTCGGGTGCGGGTCAATACGGCGGGAAAGGTCGCAAACGGAAACGCGCCACGCCCGCGGGAGCAAAGGCGCCGTCCTGCCAGCACTGACTTTGCCACGGCAGGCGAGCATCGTGACCGATGAGCGTCAGTCGGTCGGAAAAACGCCCGGAGTATCCGCGCTTGAAAGGATCCCCCGCCAGTGCCGCTAGGCCGGCATCCTGAACCGGAGGTCCAGAGCGGCTGCTTTCCGGTCACCACAGGTTCATCCGGCTGGGGATGCTCGCAAAGGTGACGCCATGGTCTGCAGCCTGTGCCAAGTCATTGGTTCAAGGAATGTATGGCCTTGGCGAACACCGCAGGGGAATTCGGTGGCAGGTTCGGTGGCCGGATCTGCGGCGATGCGCAAGCAGGAAAACAGACTAGACAGACTAGAACAGCTTTTCCTGACTGCTTATCGCATCATCGAGCCGGGCCTGCATGTGGCCGATTCTACGCTGCAGTTCGGTCAAGTCAAACCCGCCGGGTAATTTGATGGAGAGCAGTTCGTGGGCAAGGTTGAGCGCTGTCATCACCGCCAGGCGCTCACCGCTCGCCCGGGTTTTCTCGCCGATCTCGCGCATCTTCGCATCGACCAGGGAAGCCGCCGTTTGCAGGGACTCGCGCTCTTCGGGCGCGCAGGCGACGTGGTATTCGCGTCCCATCAGGACGATATCGAGCGTGTGATTTTCTTTTTTCTGGCTCATTTGCGCGGGAATTTTTCCGCCAGGGTTTCGAGCCGGACGCAGGCGGTCTCGATTTTTTCCTTGAGACGGTCACGCTCCCCCTCGAGACTGGCCACGCGCAGGCGTAGTTCCTGATTTTCCGTACGCAAGCCCTGAGAGAAGGCGACAAATTGCTCGATACGCTCTTCGAGCGCGGAAAGCTCCTGATTCATTTCGCCAAACTATCAAGAAAAGTAGTTTCACGTCAAGCAATAACGCCCAATTCTGAATGTTATTTATTAGTCATGTGCCGGGCTCTCGGCACTGACGTCAGAATTGTCGTTATAATCGCCAGCGTTGTCCGGCCCTGCCGGGCAACATCCTGTTCCAGGTGCTCTGTCGGCTTTTCTGCCGACGGGTTAAACGGGAACGAGGTGCGCCGGAATCTCCGGCAAAGCCTCGGCTGCCCCCGCAACGGTCAGCAAGTGCGGGTCCGCCACAACATTGCCACTGGGCTTCGGCCTGGGAAGGCGGCGGACCAAGACTTGCGAGCCCGGATACCGGCCTCGGACAGACCAGTTCGGAATTGCCGCGGGGGTGCGGCCACCGGCTCCGGGTTCTGCCCGCTGCATCGTCTGCTCCCTTTGTGCTCTTCCGTTGTTGAAATGTCCGGTCGCGGGGACGCGCGCCGGCCAACGTAGGAGTTTTTCGATGCACACGCATGTTTTCCGTCGAGCGCTGTGTGCGCTCACTCTCACCGCTCTATCCTGCATTCCTTTGATTGCCATTGCCGACGATGCGCCCGATCAGGCCGAGATCGTCGTCACCGCCACACGCCAGCAACAGCGTGCAAACGAACTGTTGAGCGACGTCACCGTGCTTGAGCGCCAGGCCATCGAACAGGCCGGACACTCTTCGCTGATCGAGGTGCTCGCCGCCCAACCCGGTATCCAGACCGGCACCACCGGCGGCGCCGGTGCTGGCGGCAGCCTCTACATCCGCGGCACCAGTGCCGGCCATGCACTGGTGCTCGTCGATGGCGTGCGCATCGGTTCGGCAACGGCAGGAGCGGCCGCACTCGAAAACATCCCGGCCTCCCAGATCGAGCGCATCGAAATCCTGCGCGGTCCGGCCAGTGCGGTATATGGCTCGGATGCCATCGGCGGCGTGGTACAGATCTTCACGCGGCGTGGCCAGGGCACCCCGCACGCGGACGCACTCATCGGCCTCGGCAGCCGGAGCACGCAACAAGCACAGGCCGGCGTCTCCGGTGCCAACGAACAGCTTCGCTTCAGCCTGCGTGCAGGGTACGAGCACACCAACGGCATCGATCAGCTCTCCAATCCACATGACCGCGACGCCTTCCGCCAGACCCACGCCAGTGGACGCCTGGCGCTGACCCTGCCGAAACAGGGCGAGCTTTCGGCCTCCTTCCTCACCGCCCGCGGCTTGAGCCATTACGATGCCGGCGTGCCGCTCGATTCGCGCCTGCGCAAAAGGGGGGATGTCGCCGGCGTGCGCTGGCGCCAGCCGCTGGCAGAGGCATGGACCAGCACGCTGGAAGCCGGCACCAGTCTCGACGATCTGACCGCCATCGATTCCGGCTTCGATTCGCAGGTGCGTACGCGGCGCAAGCAATACGCCTGGTTGAACGACATCAAATTGCCGGTGGGCCAGGCTCTCCTCGGCATCGAGCGTGTCGAGGAAGCCGTCTCGAACAGCGTCACGACCTATTCGGAAGACCGGCGCCGCACGAATTCGCTGCTCGCCGGCTGGAACGGCCACTTCGGCGCACACCGCCTGCAGGCCAGCCTGCGCCAGGATAGCAGCACACAGTTCGGTCGTCAGCGCACCGGCTCGCTTGCCTACGGCTACCAGTTCAACGACGCCTGGCGTGCGCACGCCTCTGCGGGAACGGCCTTCAAGGCGCCGACCTTCAACGACCTGTATTTCCCGCTCGCCTGCATTCCGCCCTGGGGCTGCTTTGGCGGAAACCCGGATCTGCGTCCGGAAAAGGCGCGCAACCACGAAATCGGCCTCGACTGGGAGACCGAGAACCGGCGTGCCAGCCTCGTCGTCTACGACAACCGCGTCAAGGATCTGATCGTCTGGGCCATGCAGCCTTTCAACGTCGGCACGGCACTCCTGCGCGGAGCCACGCTGAGCTACGGCTGGACACAGGGGGATTGGGAGGGCGGTGCCTCCTACGACTGGCTGCGTGCGCGCGATGCCGACACGGGTGAGCAGCTGGTGCGCCGCGCCCGCCAACAGTTCGCCGCTCACGTGGCGCGCCGCATCGGCGACTGGCGCCTGGGTGCCGAATGGCTCGTCGTCGGCAGCCGCCCGGACACGGACGCCGGCCGGCGCGTACGCCTGGGCGGTTATGGGCTCGTCAATGCCTTCGTCCACTATCAGTTCCAGCGCGACTGGCGTCTGGAGCTGCGCGGCAACAACCTCGGCGACAAACACTATCGCCAGGCCGCTCACTTCAACACACCGGGCGCAAGTGCATTCATCGCCCTGCGTTACGAACCGAAATGAAAGGTTGCTGAACAATGCCCACCCGCCGGCGCGCCCTGCTGCTGATCCTGCTGCTCGCACTGCTCGGGCTCGCCAGCCTGCTCATCGCGCTGGCGGCGGGCAGCGTGGCGGTTTCAAGCGACGACCTCCTGTCGGCACTGGCGGGACACGCGGGCGGCGTTGCCGCCGAGGTCGTACGCGAGCTGCGTCTGCCGCGCGCGCTCGCCGCCTTTGCCTGCGGCGGCCTGCTGGCGCTCGCCGGCAGCCTGATGCAGGTGTTGCTGAGAAATCCACTTGCCGACCCCTACGTGCTCGGCATCTCCGGCGGAGCGGCGGTGGGCGCACTTGGCGCCCTGTTCGCTGGCCTGCCGCTCCTCGCCGTCAATGGCAGCGCATTTACCGGTGCGCTCGGCGCCACCTTGCTGGTATTCGGTCTGGCGCGCGGCGACGGCTCGTGGACGCAAACACGCCTGCTGCTCACCGGCGTCATCGTTGCCGCCGGCTGCGGCGCGGTGGTGGCGCTGCTGCTCTCGCTCGCCGAGGATACGGCGTTGCGCGGCATGCTCTTCTGGCTGATGGGGGATCTCGCCCACGCCGGCACGCCCTGGCCTGCACTCATCCTGCTGGTACTGGCGCTGATGGCGGCGCTGCCCTGCGCCCGCGATCTGAACCTTCTCGCACGCGGCGAGCTGGTTGCACGCACGCTCGGCGTACAGGTGGCTCACCTGCGCGGCGGCATCTACCTGCTCGCTTCACTGGCCACGGCGGTCGCCGTGACGACAGCGGGCAGCGTCGGCTTCATCGGCCTTATCGTCCCGCATCTGGTGCGTCTGGCCGTCGGCAACGACCAGCGCGTGCTGCTGCCGGCGGCAGCGCTGGCCGGCGGCGCACTGCTGACGCTGGCCGACACGCTGGCACGCACGTTGATCGCCCCGCAGCAGTTGCCGGTCGGCGTGCTCACCGCGCTGATCGGCGTACCGGTATTCCTGTTTCTCATGACGCGCAATCCGCGCGGAATCGGATCATGAGCGCACCCTTGTCGGTTCGCGATCTGGACGTCAACATCGGCACGGTGCGCGTCGCGGCCGGCCTGCATCTTGAGCTCGCTGCCGGCGAGCGTCTCGCCATCCTCGGCCGCAATGGCACGGGCAAGACGACGCTGCTGTCGACACTGGCCGGCCTGCGCACTGCCGAAGCAGGTGAGATCAATCTGTTCGGCACGCCGTATGCCGCACTCAGCGCACGCGAGGCCGCACGAAGCCGCGCGCTGCTACCGCAGACCCGGCAGGACGCCTTTCAGACCACGGTACTGGAGACCGCACTGATCGGCCGTCATCCGCACCTGGGTCGCTGGCACTGGGAAGGAAAGGAAGACGAACGCATCGCGCGCGCGGCGCTTGCCGCCGTCGATCTGGCCGGCTTTGCCACGCGCGAGGTGCACACGCTCTCGGGCGGCGAGCGCCAGCGTCTGGCCATCGCCACGGTGCTGGTACAGCAACCGAAACTCTATCTGCTCGACGAGCCGCTCGCCCACCTCGACCTCAACCATCAGGTTGCCGTGCTCGATCTGTTTTCACGACGCGCCCGGGAACACGGTGACGCCGTCGTCATGGTACTGCACGACATCAACCTTGCCCTGCGCCACGCCGACCGCGCCCTGCTGCTCTTCGGCGAGGGCCGCGCACTGGAAGGTCCGATCGGGACGGTGATCAGCGCACCCAATCTGTCGCGGCTGTATGGCCACCCCCTGCGTCAGCTCGAAGATGGCGCACAACGCTATTTCGTCCCGGAATGAATAGCATGAACGATACCGCACACCACACCTGGCGCATGCAGCACAAGAAGGAAATCGTCGATGCCCGGATCGCCGCAGCGCAAGACGCGCGCGGCCTGCTGCTGGTGCATAGCGGCACGGGCAAAGGCAAATCGAGCGCCGCCTTCGGCCTCGTCGCGCGTGCGCTCGGCCATGGCATGCGGGTCGCCGTCGTCCAGTTCGTCAAGAGCCGCACGGACACCGGCGAGGCCGCCTTCTTCCGCCGCCAGACGGATGTCGCCTGGCATGTCATGGGCGAGGGCTTCACCTGGGAAACACAGGACCGCGCGCGCGATGCCGCGGCCGCGCAGGCCGCCTGGCAGACGGCACAGGGTTATCTCGCCGACCCGGCCATCCACCTCGCCGTGCTGGACGAACTGACTTTTGCCTTCAAGTACGGCTGGCTCGAAGTGGACGCCGTGCTCAGTGCGCTCGCCACGCGCCCGCCCATGCAGCACGTCGTCATCACCGGACGCGGCGCACCCGCGGCGCTCGTCGCCGCCGCCGACACCGTCACCGACATGGGCCTCGTCAAACATGCTTTCAAGGCCGGCGTGCGTGCCATGCCGGGCATCGAGTGGTAGTGCCATTTCCATTTCAACCAAGGAGGAGAAATCAGATGCACATCGAACCAGGAATCGTCGAAGCCGCCAAACTTCCCCTGAGCTACGCCACGGCCGTCCTGTCGGCCGCAGTCATCGGCCGTGCCGCCCTCACCCCTTTCTCCGGCCTGCACCGCGAGGGCCTGGCCGCGCTGGCCGTGCGCAGCCTGCTGGCGGCACTCGTCGTGCTGTTCTGCTTCGAGGTGCTGCCGCACCGGCCGGTCGGCGTCTCCGAGGTGCACCTCATCCTCGGCTCGTCGCTCTACCTGCTCTTCGGTCTCATGCCCGCCGCATTCGGTCTGGGCGCGGGGCTGCTCGTGCAGGGCGTGTTCTTCGCGCCGTTCGACCTGCCCCAGCTCGGCATGAACCTCACCACGCTGCTCGCCTCGCTCTTCGTCCTGCATCAGGTGGCCGGCAAGGTCGTGCCGCGCGGCACCGCCTATGTCGATCTTGGCTACACGCAGGTGCTGAAGCTGTCGGCCGCCTTCCAGGGCAGCATCGTCGCCTGGGTCGCCTTCTGGGTCTTCTTCGGCCAGGGCGTGACAAAAGTCAGTCTCGCCAGCACGGCGCTGTTCGGCGCGGCTTACCTCAGCGTCATCCTGATCGAGCCGCTCATCGACCTGGCGCTGCTGGCGGCAGCCAAGACGCTCCACGCCCTGCAGGGCACGCCGTTCATCACGCCGCGACTGTATCGGGCGGATGCACGCTGAGCCGCGCGTCTGGTTCGTCGGCGCCGGCCCCGGCGACCCGGACCTGATCACCGTCAAGGGCCGGCGCCTGCTCGAGCAGGCCGGTGCCGTGCTCTATGCCGGCTCGCTGGTCGATCGCGCCGCGGCGCGGTTCGCGCCCACCGGCTGCGAGCTGCGTGATTCGAAGGACATGACGCTGGGAGCCATGAGCGACTGGCTGCGTGAGCGCGCAGCGCGCCACGCCACGGTGGTGCGCCTGCAGACGGGTGACCCGGCGCTGTATGGCGCGCTCGCCGAGCTCACGCGCCCGCTCGAGGCGGCCGGCATCAGCTGGGCCGTCGTGCCGGGGGTGACCTCGGCCACGGCGGCGATGGCCGCCGCCGGAGAGACACTGACGCTGCCCGAGGTAACGCAGACGGTGATCCTCACCCGCGTCGCCGGCCGCACGCCGATGCCGCCCGGGGAAGACCTCGCCGCGCTGGCGGCGCACGGCGCGACGCTGTGCATCTATCTGTCGATCACCCTGCTGCACAAGGTGCAGGCGGCGCTGCGCGCCGCCGGCTGGCCCGAGACGGCGCCGATGCTGGTGGTGCACAAGGCCTCCTGGGCCGGCGAGGAGCGCATCGTGCGCGGCACGCTGGCCGACATCAAGAAAAAATGCCAGGACGAAAAAATCGCCAGCCAGGCCATGATCGTCGCCAGCCCGGCGCTCGGCGCGGGCGCCTGGCCCGAACTGCCGCGCTCGAAGCTCTACGACCCGGCCTTCACCCACCGTTTTCGCGCCACCACGCCATGAAGCCCGACGACACCGTCTATCTCCTCGTCGGACACGGCTCGCGCAACGCGGCCGGCAACCGCGAAACACTCGCCTTCGCCGACGCCTGGCGCGCGCGCCATCCCGGACGGCACGTCGAGGTCTGCTTCATCGAGCACGCCGAACCGTCACTCGACGCGGGGCTCGACCGCGCCGCGCGCCAGGCCGGGCGGGTGCGCGTGCTGCCGCTCATCCTCAGCGCCGCCGGGCACGTCAAGGAAGACGTGCCGCAGGCGCTCGAGCGTGCCCGCCAGCGTCATCCGCGCACGGCTTTTTCACTCGCCGCGCACCTCGGCGTGGGCCGCGCGGTGCAGGCCGTGCTGCAGGGCGAACTCGGGCGCCTGATGCACGGGCTCGACAGCCCCGACCCGCGCACCACCGGCGTCATCGTGCTCGGGCGCGGCTCGTCGGACGATGCGGCCAACGGCGAGCTGGCACGTCTGGTGCGCTGGCTCTACGAGGCCAACCACCACGAGCTTATCGACCTTGCCTTCACCGGCGTGACCTGGCCGCGCCTGGAAACCGTCGTGCAGCGGCAGGTGCGCCTCGGCATGACGCAGCTGTGCATCCTGCCGGCCTATCTTTTCACCGGTGTGCTGATCGAACGCATCGCGGCGCAGGTGGCGCGGCTGACGCGGCAATACCCGCACATCGCCTTCGCACTCGGCGCGCATTTCGGCTGTGCGCCCGGCATCCTCGCCCTGCTCGATGCGCGCGCCGACGAGGCCGCGCCGTCGGTGAGCGACCCGGCAAGCGACCCGTCCAGCGGCCTTCACGAACCTTCCTTCACCTGAGCAACCTGCCATGACCATCATCAACACCGTCACCGAACAGCTCACCGCCGCCGGGCGCGCCATCGAGCACGACTCCTTCGCCATCATCGACGCCGAGGCCGGCGCGCACGCCTACAGCGCCGAACAATGGCCGCTGGTGCGACGCATGATCCACGCCAGCGCCGATTTCGAGATGAACGGGCTCACCGCCTTTCACCCCGATGCCATGCGCGCCGGCCTCGCCGCCGTGCGTGCCGGCGGGCGCGCCATCGTGGCCGATGTCGAGATGGTCTGCGTCGGCCTCTCACGCCCGCGCCTGGCCCACTTCGGGTTGTCCACCCGCCACTACATTTCCGACGCCGACGTGATTGCCGCGGCGCAGGCCGCCGACAGCACGCGCGCCGTGCAGGCCATGAAGAAGGCGCAACACCTGGGCGAACTCGACGGCGCCATCGTCGGCATCGGCAATGCGCCGACGGCGCTGATCGAGCTGGTGCGCCTGGTGCGCGAAGAGGGCGTGCGCCCGGCCCTGGTGCTCGGCATGCCGGTGGGCTTTGTCGCGGCGGCCGAGTCGAAGGAGCAGCTCATGGCGCTCGACACGGTGCCGTGGATCGCCATCCGTGGCCGCAAGGGCGGCTCGACGCTGGTGGTGGCGGCCATCCACGCCCTGCTCTCGCTGGCTGAAGCGGCGCAACGCCAGCACGCCGCCTGAACGGACCATGACGGCCGGGGCCAATGCCGGGATGAAAGTGCGCAAGGGCGACGCCCCCCGCCGACGCGGCGGGCGCAGCGGCTTTACCACCGGCGCCTGCTCGGCGGCGGCAGCGCGTGCCGCGACCCTCGGCCTGTGCGAAGGCGCGGTGCCGGCCACGGTGCGCTGTCGCCTGCCCAATGGCCATGAGATCGATTTTGCCGTGAGCGAGGGGCGCATCGAGGGGCTGGGCGCCGCACGCTGCGCGCACGCCGTGGTGGTCAAGGATGCCGGCGACGATCCGGACGCCACCAACGGCGCGCACCTGACCGCCGAGGTGCGCCTGCTCGCCGGGCGTGTCGGCGAGGTGGTGCTGTGCGGCGGCCCGGGCATCGGCACGGTGACGCGTGAAGGGCTCGGCCTGCCCGTCGGTGCCGCGGCGATCAACGCTACACCACGCCGGAACATCCGCGACAACGTGGTGGCTGTGGCCGCCGCGCTGCTCGCCACGGATGGACTGGAAGTGACCCTCTCGGTGCCCGGTGGCGAGACCATGGCGAAGAAGACGCTCAATGCGCGCCTGGGCATCCTGGGCGGCATCTCCATCCTCGGCACCACCGGCATCGTGCGACCGTATTCGACGGCGGCCTTCCGCGCCAGCGTGGTGAAGGCCGTCGAGGTGGCTGCCGCGCAGGGCGAGACGCACGTCGCCTTTACCACCGGCGGGCGCACCGAGAAATTTGCCATGCGTGAATTGCCCGGCTGGGCCGAGGTGGCCTTCGTCCAGATGGGCGACTTCGTCAAGGCGGCTTTCCAGGCGGCCCTGCGCTGCGGCATGCGCGAGATCGTCGTCGGCGCCATGGCCGGCAAGCTCACCAAGATCGGCCAGGGCCTCGCCATCACCCACGCCCGCAAGGCCGAGATCGACCGTGGCGCGCTGGCCGTAGCCGCGCGCCGCGTCGGCGCGCCGGCCGCGCTCGTCACCGCAATCGGCCAGGCCGAGACGGCGCGTTTCGCCGCCGAGAAACTGGCCACGCTGGGTCTGAGCGAAGCCTTCCACCGCCAGCTGGCGCTGCGCGCCATCGCCAGCCTGAAGGCGTACTACCCGGGCGATTACCGCCTCACCATCCTCGCCTGCGATTTCGACGGCCGGTTCATTTGCCGCGTCGATGAACAGGAGGCCGGCCATGGCTGACGCGCAGTGCAGCGTGGTCGGCCTCCTCGACGATGGCTGGGCCGGTCTGGGCGAAGCGGCGCGTGCCGCGCTTGGGCAGGCGGTGCTGGTCATCGGCGCCGGCCGCCTGCTCGAGCACGTGCGCCCGCATCTGGGCGAGGCCTGCGAGCGCCGCGACATGGATGGCGCCCTGAAGCTCGTGCCGAAGTGGGTCGCCGCGGCGCTGGCCGCGCAGCAGCCGGTTGCCGTGCTCGCCAGCGGTGATCCGCTCTGCCACGGCATTGCCGCGCTGCTCATTGGCCGCCTCGGCCGCGAGCGCGTGCGCGTGCTGCCGGCGCCCTCCACCCTGCAGATCGCCTGCGCACGCTTTGGCGTTGCCTGGCACGATGTCGCCATCGCTTCGTGCCACGGCAAGGATGCCGGCGAATGGCACGAGGGCGCGCTGCCCGCACACGGCCTCTACCCGCTGCTGCGTGCCATCGCGCAACAGCGCCGCGTGCTCGCCTTCATGAGCCCGGCCAACGATCCGGCGCGGCTGGCGCGCGCACTCCTCATCGCCGGTTACCCCACGGCGCGCCTGTCGGTCGCCAGCCGCCTCCTGCAGCCCGACGAGGCCGTGCAGTGCGATCTGGCACCCGAGGCTGCCGCAACGATGCGCTTTGCCGAGCCCTGCGTCGTGCTGGTCGAGCGCGCTGCCGAGGCGGCGCTGCCCGCCTTCGGTTTCGACGACGACGAATACACCCAGCGCGCGCCGGAGAAGGGGCTCATCACCAAGCAGGAGGCGCGCGCGCTGTCGCTTGCCAAGCTGCGCCTGGCGGCCGATGCCATCGTCTGGGACATCGGCGCGGCGAGCGGCTCGGTCGGGCTGGAAGCGGCGCGCCTGGCACCGCACGGCCATGTCTTCGCCATCGAGAAGAACGCCGCCGACGCGGCCTACGCGCGCGCCAACGCGCGCCGCCTGCGCGCGAGCAACTACACCCTGGTCGAAGGCCGCGCGCCGGCCCATCTCGATGCATGGCCCGACCCTGACGCCGTCTTCATCGGCGGCTCGGGCGGCGAGCTGACCGAACTCATCGCCCTGGTGCTGGCCCGCCTGAAGCCGGGCGGCCGCCTGGTCATGAATTTCGTCACCCTGGAAAACCTCGCCAGCGCCACCGCCGCGCTGGCCGCCGCCGCCGTGGCGTGGGACGTCGTGCAGCTGCAGGCAAGCCGCAGCCAGCCCATCCTCGACCTGCACCGGCTGGCGGCGCAAAACCCGGTGTGGATCGTCACCGCAAGAAAGGACCCCGCATGACCCGCTACGGCAAACTGATCGGCGCCTCGCTCGGCCCCGGCGACCCCGAACTGATCACCCGCCGCGCCTGGGCGGCGCTCACCGGCGGTGCACGCTGGCTCTATCCGGTGAAGAAGGCGGCAGAGGCTTCCTACGCGCTGTCCATCGCCACGCGCGGCGGTCTGGCCGTGCCTGCGGATGCCGAGGCGCTGGTCTTTCCCATGACGCGCGACGCCGACAGCCTCGCCCGCGCCTGGGCGCGCGCGGCAACGCGCACCGTCGAGCTGCTCGCCGAAGGGCGCGACCTGGTCTTTCTGGTCGAGGGCGACGCCTCGACCTATGCCACCTTCGGCCACCTCGCCCGCGCCGTGCGCGCGCTGCTGCCCGGGGTCGCGGTCGAAACCATTCCCGGTGTCGCCTCGTTCGCCGCCGCTGCCGCTGCCGCCGGCATCACGCTGGCCGAGGAGGACGAGACGCTGGCGGTCATCCCGGCCAACTACGGCGTTGCCCTGATCGCGCGCCTGCTCGACGAATTCGACACGCTGGTGCTGATGAAGGTGAAGCCGATGCTCGATGAAGTCATCGCCCTTGTCGAGCGGCGCGGCCTGACGGCCACCAGCTGCTTCGTCGAGAAGGTGGGCGCCGAGGGCGAGCGCATCGTGCATGACCTGGCCGCACTCAAGGGCGCACCGGCGCATTACCTCTCGCTCCTGCTCGTGCAGAACCCCAAGCGCGTGCGCGGCATGCTGCGGCGCGGCTGCCGCCGGCAGCAGGCCGCGGCGGAGAGCGCAACGTGAACATCGCGGTGCTCGCCCTCACGCGCCACGGCATCGCCCAGGCCGGGCGCATTGTCGCCGCGCTGCCCGGCGCCACGCTGCACGCGCCGGAGAAATTCGCCGCCGCGGCGCAGGCCGCCGCACCGGGCGCGGCGTGCACCTACGCGGGCACGACCGGCGAAGCGATGCCGGCGCTGCTTGCCACGGCCAGCGCCCTCGTCGCCGTGGTCTCGCTCGGCGCCCTGGTGCGTTTGATCGCGCCGCATCTGCGCGACAAGACGCAGGATCCGGCGGTGGTGGTGATGGACGAGGCCGGCCGCTTCGCCATCCCGCTGCTCTCGGGCCACACCGGCGGGGCCAATGCGCTGGCCGGCCGGCTGGCGCACGCGCTCGGCGCGACGGCAGTGCTCACCACCGCTTCGGACGCGCGCCAGACGCTGGCCGTCGACCTCCTCGGCCGCGAATTCGGCTGGCGCATCGAGGCCGACCGCGCCACGCTGCTGCACGCCGCCGCGGCGATGGTGAACGACGCGCCGGTGGCGCTGGTGCAGGAGGCCGGCGAGGCCGACTGGTGGACGCAGCACGCCAACGGACGCAGCGCGCCGCTGCCGGCCAACCTCGTGCGGCTGACGCGGCTGGAGGAGGTGCGCGCCGAAGATTTCGCCGCCGTGCTGTGGATCAGCCGGCGTGCGCTGCCGCCGCAATGGGCCGCGCGCCTGGCCGGGCGCTGCGTGGTGTACCGGCCATGACGGCGGCACCGGCCCCCGCGCCCGCCATGGCACCCGCCATGACACCCGCCATGACACCCGGCGTGGCACCCGGCGTGACCCTCGGCCTCGGCTGCGATCGCGGCACGCCGGCCACTACAATCGAACAGTGCGTCGCCGCGGCGCTGGCCGCCTGCGGCGCGCATCTCGCCGACGTGCGCGCCGTGGCCTCCATCGACCTGAAGGCCGACGAGGCGGGCCTGCGGGAAGTCGCGCGCGTCCACGGCTGGACGATCCGTTTCTACAGCGCCGCCGAGCTCGCCCGCGTGGCGGTGCCCAACCCTTCCGAGACGGTGCGCCGCCACACCGGCACGCCCTCGGTGGCGGAAGCTGCCGCGCTCCTTGCCGCGCGCGCCGACCTGCGCCAGCTCATCGTCGAAAAACACCGGCTGCGCGGCCCCGACGGGCGCAACGCCACCGTCTCCATCGCCAGGATGTCGCCATGAACGGAAAGATCATGCTCGTCGGCCTCGGCCCGGGCAGTCACGACCACCTGACGGCACGCGCGCGCGCCGCCATCGCCGAGGCCGATGTCGTCATCGGCTACGTCACCTATGTGCGCCTCGTCGCCGACCTGCTCGAGGGCAAGGAAGTCATCAGGAAGTCGATGACCGAGGAGCTCGACCGCGCCGTCGAGGCCCTCGCGCGGGCGCGCCAGGGCTGCAAGGTGGCGCTGATTTCCTCGGGCGACGCCGGCGTCTACGGCATGGCCGGGCCGACCTACGAAGTGCTCTTCGAGGCCGGCTGGACGCCGCAGTCGGGCATTGATGTCGAGATCGTGCCGGGTGCCTCCGCCCTGAATGCCTGCGCGGCGCTGGTGGGCGCGCCGCTCACGCACGATTTTTGCGCCATCTCGCTCTCCGATCTCCTTACGCCCTGGCCGCTCATCGCGCGCCGCCTGGCTGCCGCCGCCGCCGCCGATTTCGTCATCGCCCTCTACAACCCGAAGAGCGGCCGGCGCGCCGAGCAGATCGTGCACGCGCAGCGCCTGCTGCTGCGCCACCGTGCGGCGGACACGCCGGTGGCCATCGTCAAGTCGGCCTGGCGGCCGAAGCAGCGCGTCGTGCTGACGACGCTGGATAAGATGACCGAAGCCGAGATCGGCATGCTGACCACGGTGCTGGTCGGCAATTCGCACACCTTCGTGCGCCACGGCCTGATGGTGACGCCGCGCGGCTACGACAACAAATATGCGCTGACGGCCGGCGCGCGCGATACGCGCGCGGGCGAGGCGGCCGGTCGCTCGCTCAGCTCGGGGCTGGCGGGCTGGTGCGAGACGCTGCGGCAAAGCGGGCGCAGCGCCGCCGAGCTGGCGGCCGAGTTTCAGCTGCCCGAAGACTACATTGCAGCCGTGCTGGACGAGGCGGTGCGGGCGGATGCGTGAGGGCAACGTCATGACGCGCTGTCCGGCGCTCCTGGTCGCCGCGCCGGCTTCGGGGCAGGGCAAGACCACCGTCACGGCGGCCTTGGCGCAGCTGCATGCGCGCGCCGGGCGCCGCGTGCGCGTGTTCAAGTGCGGGCCGGATTTTCTCGACCCGCAGATCCACGCCGTGGCGAGCGGTGCGCCCTGCCACACGCTCGACCTGTGGATGTGTGGCGAGGAAGACGGCCGCGCGCGTCTGGCCACCGCCGCAGCCGCGGCCGACCTGATCCTCGTCGAGGGCGTCATGGGCCTCTACGATGGCACGCCGTCGAGTGCGCAGATTGCCGAATGCTTCGGCCTGCCCATCCTCGCCGTCATCGACGGCGCGTCGATGGCACAGAGCTTCGGCGCCATCGCCTATGGCCTGAAGCACTACGGCGCCGGGGCGCGGCTCGATTGCGTGCTGGCCAACCGCGTCGGCAGTGCGCGCCATGCCGAACTGCTGCGCGCAAGCCTGCCGGCGGACATCGCCTGGCAGGGCCACCTCGCGCGTGAGGCCGAAGCGGCCCTGCCCGAGCGCCATCTCGGCCTCCTCCCGGCCGCCGAGATCGATGCGCTGGCCGCGCGCATCGCGCGCATCGCCGCGCAACTGGCGGACACACCGGCCGCAGCGCTGCCGCCGCCCGTGCCCTTTCCCGAGCCGCACGCCGTATCACCGGGACTGACTTTTCCGCGCCTGCTGGCCGGCCGCACGGTGGCCATCGCGCGCGATGCCGCCTTCTGTTTTCTCTATCCGGCCAATCTCGACTGCCTCGAAGAACTCGGCGCGCGTCTGGTGTTCTTCTCGCCGCTCGCCGACGCCGCACTGCCCGCCTGCGATGCGGTGTGGCTGCCCGGCGGCTACCCCGAGCTGCATGGCGCGCGTCTGGCTGCCAACCGCGCGCTGTGGCAGGCGCTCGCCGAGCACGTCGCGGCCGGCCGTCCGCTCTATGCCGAGTGCGGCGGCATGATGGCGCTGTTCGAGACGCTGGTCGACGGCGCCGGCCAGGCCCACCGCCTGGGCGGCCTGCTGCCGGGCACGGCGACCATGCAGCCGCGCCTGGCGGCACTCGGCCTGCAGGAGGTCGCGCTGCCCGAAGGTTCGCTGCGCGGCCACACCTTCCATTACTCGAGCAGCACCACACCGCTCGCGCCGCTCACGCACGCCCGCACGCAGGACGGGCGCACCGGCGAGGCGCTGTATCGCCGTGCACGCCTGACCGCCAGTTATCTGCACACCTATTTTCCATCCGGCCCGGCCGCCGCCGCCGCGCTGTTTCTCTGAGGAGTCGACATGAATCAAGCCGTGCATCAGCAACAGCAGCAGAGCGACCCGCGCTTTGCCGAGGCCGAGCGCGCCGCCGTCTATCGCGCCATCCACACGCGGCGCGACGTGCGCGGCGAATTCCTGCCCGATGCGGTGCCGCCCGAGGTGCTGGCGCGCGTGCTGGCGGCGGCCCATCATGCGCCCTCGGTGGGCTTCATGCAGCCGTGGGATTTCGTCCTCGTGCGCTCGCCCGAGGTGCGCGCCCGCGTGCATGCCGATTTCGTCGCCGCGCATGCCGAGGCGACACTGATGTTCGAAGCCGAACGGCGCGAGACCTACCGCGGGCTGAAGCTCGAAGGCATCCTGGAGGCGCCGCTCAACCTGTGCATCACCTGCGACCGCAGCCGCCATGGTCCGGTGGTGGTCGGCCGCACGCACATCAAGATCATGGACCTCTACAGCGTGGTCTGCGCCGTGCAGAACCTGTGGCTCGCCGCGCGCGCCGAGAACCTCGGCGTCGGCTGGGTCAGCATCCTGCACCAGGAGGCATTGCGCGCCGCCCTCGGCATTCCCGGGCACATCCTTCCCGTGGCCTACCTGTGCATCGGCTACGTCAGCCATTTCCACGCCCGACCCGAACTCGAAGCGGCGGGCTGGCTGCCGCGCCTGCCGCTCGAGACGCTGCTGCATTTCGACCAGTGGCAGGGCGCACCGGCCGATGCCGCGGCCGGCGAGCTGCGCGCCGCCATCGCGGCGCTGTCCGGGCCAGGTGCAGGCGCAGGCGGCCGATGACGTTCCTGGCGGCCCTGCTCGCCGCTGTCGCACTCGACCGCCTGTGCGGCGAACCGGCACGCTGGCATCCGCTCGCCGGTTTCGGCCGCCTGGCGATGATGGTCGAGCGCGCGCTGCGCCGTGGCGCGCCCGGCCATGCCGGCGGCAATCGCCTGCGCGGCCTGCTCGCCTGGCTGCTGCTGGTGCTGCCGCCGGTGGCGCTGGCGCACGCCTTTGCCCACCCCGTGCTCGATGCCCTGCTGCTGGCCTTTGCCCTGGGCGGGCGCAGCCTGGCCGAGCATGCGCGCGCCGTGGCCGCACCGCTGGCCGCCGGGCAGATCGAGGCGGCGCGCGCCGCGGTCGGGCACATCGTCTCGCGCGAGACGGACGCGCTCGACGAAGCCGGTGTGGCCAAGGCGGCGGTCGAATCGGTGCTGGAGAACGGCAACGATGCCGTGTTCGGCGCGCTGTTCTGGTTCTGCATCGGCGGCGGTGCCGGCGCGCTCGCCTACCGCCTGGCCAACACGCTCGATGCGATGTGGGGCTACCGCGATGCGCGCCGCCGGTACTTCGGCTGGGCGGCGGCGCGCCTCGACGACGTACTCAACTTCGTGCCGGCGCGCCTGACCGCGCTCACCTACGCACTGCTCGGCCACACGCGCACGGCGCTTGCCTGCTGGGGCGCGCAGGCGCGGCGCTGGAGCAGCCCGAACGCCGGGCCGGTGATGGCCGCCGGCGCCGGCGCGCTCAAAGTCAGTCTCGGTGGCACGGCGATCTACCAGGGCCAATGCGAAGCACGCCCGGCACTGGGCGCCGGGCGCCTCGCCGCGGCCGCCGACATCGCGCGCGCCCTGGCGCTGGTCGAGCGCGGCCAGCTGCTCTGGCTGGCGCTGATCGCGCTGGGAGTCCTGCTCCATGCTTGAGCACGGCGGCCGCCTGCGCGCAGCGTCGCGGCAATGGGGCACACCACCCGAGGACTGGCTCGACCTGTCGACCGGCATCGCCCCCTGGCCGTATCCGCTGCCGGCGCTGCCGGCGCGGCTCTGGCAGCGCCTGCCCGAGGCCGATGACGGCCTGGAAGCGGCGGCGTGCGCCTGCTACGGCGCGGCGCAGGTTCTGCCCCTCGCCGGCAGCCAGGCCGCCATCCAGGCGCTGCCGCGCCTCTTCGCCGCCGGACGGGTGGCGCTGCCCACGCCGATGTACGCCGAACATGCCGCCGCCTGGCGCGCCGCCGGCCACGCGATCGTGGCCTGGGAGGACGCCGCCGATTACGCCGTGCTGTGCAACCCGAACAATCCCGACGGCCGCCAGGTTGCGCCCGCAGCGCTGTGCGAGCGTGCCGCCCGGCTGCGCCTGCTCGTCGTCGACGAGGCCTTCGCCGATGCGCAGCCGGCGCAGACGCTGGCGGCGCAGGCCGGCCGGCCGGGGCGGGAGAACCTGCTCGTGCTGCGCTCGCTCGGCAAGTTTTTCGGCCTGGCCGGCGCGCGCGTCGGCTTTGCCTGCGGTGCGCCGGCGCTGCTCGCACGTCTGACCGAGGCGCTCGGCCCCTGGGCCGTCGCCCATCCGGCGCGCCACGTGGCGATGCGGGCGCTGGCCGATGTCGCCTGGCAGGGCCAGCAGCGCGCGCGCCTGAGCGCCGCCGCCGCACGCCTGGCGGCGCTGCTCGTCGAAGCGGGCTTTGCCGCGCCGCGCGGCACGGCGCTCTTTCAATATGTCGAGACGCCGCGCGCCGCGGCCTGGCAGGCGGCGCTGGCGCAGCGCGCCATCCTGGTGCGCCATTTCGAGGCGCCCGCCGCGCTGCGCTTCGGCCTGCCGGCGAACGACGCGCAATTCGAGCGTCTTGCCACAGCCCTTCAGGAGATTCGTCATGCGGTGTGTGCCGATTAGTCTTGCCATTCTGTTGTTCTGGCTTGGCGCAGCCGGTCCTGCGCAGGCCGAAGTCGCGGTGCAGGACGACAGCGGCCAGTGGGTGCGCCTGGCGCAGCCGGCGCGACGTATCGTCAGCCTGGCGCCGCATTTGACCGAAAATCTTTTTGCCGCCGGCGCCGGCGAGCACCTCGTCGGCACCGTTGCGCGCAGCGACTATCCGCCGGCCGCGCGCACCTTGCCACAGGTCGGTACTTATCCACGTGTCGATCTGGAAGCGCTGCTGGCCCTGAAGCCGGACCTCGTGCTCGCCTGGCAAAGCGGCAATGCGCCGGTACAGATCGAAAAACTGCGCGCGCTCGGTGTGCCGCTCTACATTTCCCAGCCCGACCGCATCGAGGACATCGCCCGTGAAGTAGAACGCCTCGGCACGCTCGCCGGCACATCAGCACAGGCCGGTACGGTGGCTGCGCAGATGCGCACGCGCCTGGCCGACCTGCGTGCCCGCTTCGGTCATCGCGGCGAGGCGCCGGTGCGCACCTTCTATCAAGTCTGGCATCAACCGATAGTGACGGTGGCCGGTACACAGATCATCGGCGCGGCGATTCGCCTGTGCGGCGGCGAGAATGTTTTCGCCACCCTGCCGCAACTGGCACCGCATGTGACGGTCGAGGCGGTGGTCACCGCCAACCCGGAGGCCATCGTCGTCAGCGGCCAGGACGAGCAGCGCCCGGCCTGGCTCGATGACTGGCGGCGCTGGCCGTCGATCACGGCGGTGGCACGCGGGAATCTCTTCTTCGTGCCGGCGCGCCAGATTCAGCGCCATACCCCACAGTTTTTCGACGGTGTCGAGGCGCTGTGCCGGCAACTCGAAACGGCGCGCCGGCGTCGATAACCACCATGCGCAACGACACACTGATGGTGCAAGGCTGCACCTCCGACGCCGGCAAGAGCACGCTGGTCGCCGGCCTGTGCCGCGTGCTCTGGCGCCGCGGCGTGCACGTGGCGCCCTTCAAGCCGCAGAACATGGCGCTCAATTCGGCGGTGACCATCGATGGCGGCGAGATCGGCCGCGCCCAGGCCCTGCAGGCGCAGGCGGCCGGCCTCGCGCCGCACAGCGATTTCAACCCGGTGCTGCTCAAGCCCGCCACCGACCGCGTTGCGCAGGTCATCCTCCACGGCAAGGTGGCCGCCGATCTGGATGCACGCGCCTACCAGGACTACAAGCCGCGCGCCATGCAGGCGGTGATGGAATCCTTCGCGCGCCTCACCGCGCAGTACGCCTGCATCGTCGTCGAGGGCGCCGGCAGTCCGGCCGAAGTCAACCTGCGTGCGCGCGACATCGCCAACATGGGCTTCGCCGAGGCGGTCGACTGTCCGGTGATCCTCGTCGCCGACATCGATCGCGGCGGCGTCTTCGCCCACCTCGTCGGCACGCTCGAGCTGCTCTCCGAATCAGAACGGGCGCGCACCGTCGGCTTCGTCATCAACCGTTTTCGCGGCGACATCGCGCTGCTCGAACCGGGCCTGCGCTGGCTCGAACAACGCACCGGCAAGCCGGTGCTCGGCGTGCTGCCCTGGCTGCACGGTCTGCACATCGATGCCGAAGATGCCCTGCCCAGAACCGCCATCCCCCCGGCCCCCTTCCCGGGGAAGGGAGTGACGCCTGCTCGCTGCGCTCGGGAGGCTTCGGCGGATGGGGCGGCGCCGCTCCTGCGTGCCATTGCCCCGGCGCTGCCGCGCATCTCCAACGCCACCGACCTCGATGCGCTGCGCCTGCATCCCGAGGTGGAGTTTTGCTTCGTCGGGCCTGGCCAGGCGATTCCTGCGGCCGACCTCATCGTCCTGCCCGGCTCCAAGGCGGTGGCCGCCGACCTGGCCTGGCTGCGTGCGCAGGGCTGGGAAGCGGCGCTGCAGCGCCACCTGCGCTACGGCGGAAAGGTGATCGGCCTGTGCGGCGGCTTCCAGATGCTCGGCCGCGCGATTCACGATCCGCTCGGCCTCGAGGGCACACCCGACAGCGCTGCCGGCTTGGGCCTGCTCGATTTCGAGACGACGCTGGAAAAAGAAAAACAACTCATCAACGTCACCGGCACACTGGTACTGCCCGGCGCGCCGGCCCTGCGCGGCTATGAAATCCATCTGGGCGTCAGCCGCGGCCCGGCCCTGGCGCGCCCGGCGGCGCACCTCGACGCCGCGGCAGGGCCGGGTGCGCGTGCCGACGGCGCGTGTTCGGCCGACGGCCAGATTCTCGCCACCTACTGTCACGGCCTCTTCGACCAGCCCGCGGCGCTCGCCGCGCTGCTCGCCTGGGCCGGGCTGGCGAACGCCGCGCCGGTCGATCTGGCGGCGCGGCGCGAAGCCGACCTCGAGCGCCTGGCCGACGCCGTGGAGGCCGCGCTCGACTGGCGCGCGCTGGGTGCCGTTTTCCCCGTACCTGACGCCGCGGCGCCGTATCCCCGGGACTGACTTTTGCCTTGGCGGGGTTCAGCGCGCGCCCGGCAGCGGCACCGCGACGTTGCGGCGCACCTCGAGGCGCGGCTCGGTCAGCGTCACTTCGTTCGCCTTCGCGGACGTGATCGACAGCACATGATCGCCACCCTCGACCGTGCGCAGCACGAGCAAGGTGCTGGCGATGGCAGGGTGGGCGGGGGGCAGCTCGGGCGTGCCGGTGTCATTCACGTTGAATTCGGCCGCGGCGACGACCTGACCGGCGCGCGTCAGCGTCACCCGGTAGCCGTTCCACTTGCCGCTCTCCTCCGGCCGGTGGCCCAGCTCGGCATGGAAGTTGAGGGCGGCCGGCGCCATGTCCGCGTCGAGCCGGAGCGTCAGTGATTTGAAGCCGCCCTGGCCGTCGGCTTCGAGCGGCAGCAGGAGCGCCGTCTCGCCGCCATGGAGCGGCTCGCATGCGGCCAGAATCAGCGCACACAGGGTTGCCAGCCCGCGCACGCCGCGCTGCAGTGACTGTCTGCTCATCGTGTCCTCATGGCGATCGACGTCCGCTGCGGGTGGCAGACGGTGCGCTGTTTGCTATCATGCCCTTGGTCTGCAGGGAGGATACCGCATGATCCCGCTCGAGTTTCTCGTCACCTCGCTCATCGTCGTGCTCATTCCCGGCACCGGCGTCGTGTTCACCGTCTCCACGGGTCTCGCGCAGGGGCGCGTGCCGAGCGTGTTTGCGGCACTGGGCTGCACGCTGGGCATCCTGCCGCACCTGGCGGCGACCGTGCTGGGCCTGGCCGCCGTCATGCACACGAGTGCGCTGGCCTTCGAGGTGCTCAAATACGCGGGCGTGGCGTACCTGCTCTACCTGGCCCTGGCCACCTGGCGCGACCGCTCGGCCTTTGCCGTGCAGGCGCTGGCCTCGCGCACGGCGGCAGGCGCACTGGTGTCCAGGGCATTCCTCCTCAACATCCTGAACCCGAAGCTGACCATTTTCTTCCTGGCCTTCCTGCCGCAGTTCGTCGATCCGCGCGCGAGCACGCCGCTGGTCCAGCTGCTCGTGCTCAGTGCGGTATTCATGCTCATGACCTTCCTGGTGTTCGTCGCTTACGGCTTTCTGGCCCACGCTTTTCGCAAGGCCGTCATCGAATCGCCGCGCGTCCAGGCCTGGCTGCGCAGGGGCTTTGCCGGCGCGTTCGCCGGGCTGGGCGTGCAGCTGGCACTGTCGGAGCGGTGAGAGCCAGCCCACCCTTTTTTCCACAGCGGAGCGTCCAACCAATCATGAAAAGTCTTTCCCTGGCGTTGCTTGGCGGGTTTTTCGGCTTCATCACACTGGCTTTTCTCGGCTATTTCGCCATTTTGCTACTCTCGCCCGACTCCCGCGATCTGGAGGTCAATGCGACGATACTGGCCGTGATCGTTGCCGGACCGCTGGGTGCGATTGTCGGGGCCATCGTCGGCTACCGCCTGTCCGGGAAGTCCTGAGCGGAGGGCTGGCGGGGCCGGCGTGCGCGCGCCGTCTCGAGGTGGGCGCAGAGCGCCTCGACCCCTTCGGCCAGACGCAGCGTGTGGCGCTGCAGGTGGTCGGGCGGCACGAGAAAGAGGTTGTCACGCGCCACGGCCACGAGTTTCGGCCAGCGCCGCCATTCATCGAGCCAGGCGGTGTTCCGGTCGCCCCGCCCGCTGGCGATGATGACTTCCGGATTGGCTGCCAGCACCGCTTCCACCGACACGGCAGCGGCCATCGGCCGGATCGTCCCGAAAACATTCTCGCCGCCGCACAGGCGAATCACATCGGAAATCACCTGGCGCCCACCGACGGTCATCAAGGGGGCATTCCACGCCTGATAGAAGACGCGTACCACGGGCTGCCCGGCGTGACGTGCGCGCAGTGCAGCGATTCGTCCGGCATATGCCTGCGCCAGGCGATCGGCCTGCGCACTCTGCCCGGTCAGCCGGCCAAGGCGCTCGAGGGTCCCCGCCACATCTTCCACCCGTGTCGACTGGCTGACATACACCGGCACGCCAAGTGCCATGAGGCGGGCAATCTGGGACGGATTGTTGCCGCTTTGCCAGGCGAGGACGAGATCGGGCTTGAGCGCCACGACACGCTCGAGGTCGAAGCGTTCGTAACCCCCGATACGCGCGACGGCGAGCGCGGCGGGCGGATAGTTGCTGAATTCGACCGTGCCGACGAGGCGATCGCCCGCGCCGATGGCGAAGAGATTTTCTGTCATGTCGGGCGAGAGGCTGACGATGCGTGCGGCCGGCACCGCCAGATGCAGGGTGTGACCGGCATCATCGGCAACCCCGGTGCCGGCTCGTGCGGCAATGCCGAGGCAGAACAGGAACAACGCGGCAATCAGTCCGCGCAAGGCTTGAGCTCCAGCGGCAGGCCGGCAGCCACCAGGGTGACGCGCACGCAGGCGGCGGCGACACGCTGGTTGAGCCGCCCCTGCTCGTCGGCAAAGGCGCGCGCAAGCGGCGTGGCAGGCACGATGCCGCAGCCCACCTCGTTGGTCACCAGCAGCACGCGTCCGGGCAGTTGCGGCAGCACCTCGAGCAGGGCGGCAGTTTCTCCAGCGAGCAGCGGACAGTCGATGGCGGTGCCGGCCTCGACCTGTGTGGCCGCCCGACCCGTGAAAAAAAGGTTCGACAGCCACAGAGTCAGGCAATCGACGAGCAGACAGGTGCGGTCGTCGGCATGCTCGTGCAAGGCGCCCGCCAGCTGGATCGGAGCCTCGACGTTCTGCCAATGGGCAGGACGGCGCGCACGATGATGGTTGATGCGCCGCAACATCTCGTCATCCTGCGCCGTCGCTGTCGCGATGTAGACAACAGCAAGGCCGCTGTCGCGTGCGCGCGCCTCGGCCAGCCGGCTCTTGCCCGAACGGGCGCCGCCAAGAATCAGTTCTGCCATGGGGGCAGCGTACCACGCGAGAAGTGCAAACACGTCTTGGCGCACGCCGTCGCTTGCGGCATCATGCGGAAAACATCGAATACATTCCATGTGCGGCAGGAGAAACAAATGATCGGATTGGAAACGGTGGTCAGGGCGCTCGGAGGCGCCTCATTCAGCGAGGCGATGCTGGCCAGCCTGAACGGCTTTGCCCGGGTCGATCACTACGCATTGATCCGTTTCGACGGCGCACGCACCGCCCGGCTGGTGACTTCCGCCTCGCACGCCGCACTCAACGTGGCGCGTGAAGTGCAAGAAGAGTATCTCGACGTCTTTCAGAAAATCGATCCGAACCGCCATCTCTTCCATGCCGCCGGAGCGCAGGCGACGCAGGTGACGCGCATGCCGCGTGAGAGCGTGCCCAACACCCGCTACCGGCTGTGCTGCTACGACCGCCCCGGGCTGGTCGATCGCATCAGCGTGGTGGCGGCCGAGTGCGATGACTGGTATTGCCTGAATCTTTTCCGCACACGCGAGAACGGCTGCTTTGCCACGCGCGAAGCCGCCGCCGTGCAGAAGGCCGCCGCGCTCCTGGCGGCACTGGCGATCAAACACGACCGTCTGCTCAGTCCGGTCGCTCCGCGCTCGCACGCACAGCGCCTGGCCGAAACCGAAGCCCGGCTGCGGCAGATCGATGCGAGCCTGACGCCGCGCGAGCGCGAGGTGCTCGCACGCATCGTTGCCGGTCTGACCTCGGAAGGCATCGCCCTCGATCTGCAGATCGGGCTGAACAGCGTCCTCACCTACCGCAAGCGCGGCTATGCCAAGCTGCGCATCTCCAGCCAGAATGAGTTGCTGACCTTGTGCCTGAGCGGTCGTCACACACGCATGTGATCGCCTGATCCGGCCCGATCGTCTACATTTTTCTCCGTTGCAGCGGCCTGCGCTGCGACAAGGCCCGATAATTTTGATGCCTGCCTGACGGAGCAGATCGATGACACACCGCCCCCCGCACATCCCGCTCGATTTCCAGCGCTTTCCCGAAGACACGATGCGCGCACGCGCCCACGCCTTCTACGAAGACCTGCGCCGCCGGCGCACCGTGCGCGAATTCTCCGATGAACCGGTGCCGCGCGAGATCATCGAGCAGGCGATCCTCTGCGCCGGCACGGCACCCTCGGGGGCCAACCAGCAGCCCTGGCATTTCGCCGTCATCGAAAGCCCGGCGCTCAAACGCCGCGTGCGCGAGGAGGCCGAGGCGGAAGAGCGCGCCTTCTACAGCGGCCGCGCACCGCAGGAATGGCTCGATGCGCTGGCGCCGCTCGGTACCGACGAGCACAAGCCGTTTCTCGAAATTGCGCCCTACCTGATTGCCGTCTTCGCCATCAAGTCCGGCTCGCGCCCGGATGGCACGATGGTCAAGCACTACTACGTGCCCGAATCGGTAGGCATCGCCAGCGGCATGCTGATCAGCGCCCTGCATCACGCCGGCCTGGCCACCCTCACGCACACGCCCAGCCCGATGAACTTCCTCAATGACATCTGCGCCCGGCCGGCCTGGGAGAAGCCGACCCTGCTGGTCGTCGCCGGCTATCCGGCGCCCGGCTGCGAGGTGCCGGTACACGCCACACGCAAGAAAACGCTGGACGAGATCACCTCCTGGCTGTAGCGTGCCGGGCATGAGAACCTTCCAGGGCCTCTTCTTCCTGATCTCCGGTCTGGGTCTGCTGATCATGGACTATCGCAGCCTCGCCAAGGGCTGGCTGCCCTTCGGCTCGAACTGGCTGAAAGGACGCCTTGAATTCCGTCGCGCAGATCAGCCCGGCCTCTACTGGATGGCATTCATCCTGTATTTGATCTTCGGGCTGGTGCTGACGGTTTATGCCATTCGTTTGTTTGCCGGCCTTGCCGCGCCTTTGCCATTGCGCTGAACAGCACCGGCAGGATTCCGCACCTGCCCGTATAATCTCCCACTGACCAGACCTATCGGAACACGGTGACGGGAAGACGCATTCCCCATTCCGTGGCGGGCCCGCCGCTGTAACCGGGGACGGTCGCTGCAGATCACGACGGTAGCCACTGAAGGAGCCCCCTCCTCCGGGAAGGCGCAGCGACACGGACGATCCGGAAGCCAGAAGACCTGTCCGGTCATTTTCGACAACCCGTGCGCACGCACGCGGGGCGCTGGCCGCGTTCCGCCGCCGGCGCACCCCTCGAAAGGATGAATCGGATGCATTCCCCGTCTTGCGCGGACACGGACGCCGCCCCCTCGTTTTCCATCACCGTTCCCGACGACACGCTGCGCGCCGCGCTGCAGTCGAAAATCGACCTGAAGACCAAGCCGCACGGCGCACTCGGCCGCCTCGAGGCACTCGCCCTGCAGATCGGCCTCGTGCAGCAGACGCTCACTCCCGGTCTGCGTCAGCCGCACATCCTCGTCTGCGCCGGCGATCACGGCGCCGCACGCCACGGCATTTCCGCCTTCCCGCAGGAAGTCACCTGGCAGATGGTGGAGAACTTCCTTGCCGGCGGCGCCGCCATCAACGTCTTTGCCCGCACCAACGGTCTCGGGCTGACGGTGGTCGATACCGGCGTGAATCATGACTTCGGCGTACGCGAGAACCTTGTCGATGCAAAAGTCAGTCCTGGTGGCACGGCGAGCTATCTCGACGGGCCGGCGATGACGCCCGCACAATGCGCGACAGCGCTGAGGAACGGCGTGCGTCTCGCCACCGACCTGCACACCGGCGGCAGCAACGTCATCGGCTTTGGCGAGATGGGCATCGGCAATACCGCTTCGGCTTCGCTCATCACGCATTTCCTCTCTGGCGTGCCACTGGCCCAGTGCGTCGGACGTGGCACCGGCCTGGACGATGCCGGCGTGGCGCGCAAGCTTGACTTGCTGCAGCAGGCCGCACAGCGCTACACAGGGCAGCCGGAACCACTGGCGATCCTCGCCCGCTTTGGCGGCTTCGAGATCGCCACGCTGGCCGGCGCCATGCTCGCTGCTGCCGAGCGCAAGATGGTTCTCCTGATCGACGGCTTCATCGTCACGGCGGCACTTCTCGTGGCGGCCACGTTGTACCCGGCCACTTTGCGCTACTGCGTCTTCACGCACCGTTCCAACGAGCACGGCCACCGCCTGCAACTCGAACACCTCGGTGCGCGGCCGCTGCTCGACATGGATTTGCGCCTGGGCGAGGGCACGGGAGCCGCGCTCGCCTGGCCCCTGGTGCGCGCCGCCTGCGCCTTCCTCAATGAAATGGCGAGTTTCGAATCGGCGGGGGTGAGCGGGAAAAGTGACCTCTCGCCCGACCCCTTTCCCGGGGAAAGGGGTGACGACGGTTCTGCCGCTGCGCGGCATCCGGTTTGCTGAACGGGCGCGCAGGCGCCGCTGCGCCATGATGCTGCGACGGGAAGCGGAAGCCTTCTTCGGCGCCGTGCGCTTCTTCACGCGTCTGCCGGTGCCGGCCTGGGTCGGTCACTCGCAGGAAGGGCTGGATCGCTCGGCGCGCTACTTCCCGCTTGTTGGCGCACTGGTCGGCGTGCTCTCGGCGCTGACTTTTCTGCTGGTGGCCGAAGTGCTGCCGGTCTCGCTGGCCGTGCTGGCAAGCATGCTGGCGAGCCTGCTGATCACCGGCGCCTTTCACGAGGACGGCCTGGCCGACACGATCGACGGCCTGGGCGGCGGCTGGACGCGCGCAGAGGTGCTGCGCATCATGAAGGATTCGCGCATCGGCAGCTACGGTGCACTGGCCCTGGTGCTCGCCCTGCTGCTGAAATTCAACGCCCTCTATGAACTGGACGACATGTGGATCGCGCCGGCACTCGTCGCCGCGCACGCTCTCTCGCGCTTTTGCGCGGTAACACTCATCGGCACGATGCAATACGCTCGCGAGGATGCCCCCTCCATCCTTCATCCCCCGCCCTGCGACGGGGATGGTGATGGTGATGGTGCGCAGGCAGCACCCGCACGGAATGCGGATGGCGGAGGCGAAGTCCGGGCCAAATCGAAACCCCTCGCCGTACGCATGAGTGCGGGCAGCCTCGCTATGGCTGCACTGTTCGGGCTGGCACCGCTCGCCCTGCTGCCCTGGCCGATCGCACTCGCCGCCATGCTGGCGGCCACGCTCGTCACCGCCTTTGCCGCCCGCTTGTTCTTCAAACGCATCGGCGGCTATACCGGCGATTGTCTGGGCGCCACCCAGCAGTGGAGCGAACTGACGATCTATCTTGCTATCCTTGCCGTGACATGGAACTTTACCTGATCCGTCATCCCGAACCGGACGTGCCCGAAGGCACCTGCTACGGGCGCAGCGACATCGGCCTCACCGGCGATGCCGGCACCGAAGCAGCGCGTCTGGCACGCTTGCTGCCCGCCGGCATCCCGGTATTCACCAGCCCGCTGGCACGCTGCCGCAACGTCGCGCAACACCTCTCCCTGCAACCGACCATTGACGAACGCCTGATCGAGATGGACTTCGGCGACTGGGAGCTGCATCGCTGGGACGAGATCGAGAAATCCGTCTTCGACGCCTGGATCGCCGACATCCTGCATTTCACGCCGCCCGGCGGCGAAGCGGCGGCAACCATGCTGGCGCGCGCACTCGACTTCATCGAAGACCTGCGCACCCTCGAGGCGCCGGCCGCCGCCGTCGTCACCCACGGCGGCGTGCTGCGCGTGCTCTTCGCCCACTGGCTGGAAGTGCCGACGCGGCGCTGGCCGCGTCTGGTCTTCGGCTTTGGCGCCGTCAGCAAGGTAATCCTCGAAGGAAAGGACCTGCGGGTCGAGTTTCTGAACCACAGGTAAAATTGCGAGCCATGAACGTGGTCCGCACTGAAATCCATGACGCATTGATCCTCGAACCGAAGGTGTTCGGCGATGCGCGCGGCTTCTTCTTCGAGAGCTACAACCAGCGCGTGCTGCGCGATGCGGCCGGCATCGGCGCCGGGTTCGTCCAGGACAACCACTCGCGCTCGGCGCACGGCGTGCTGCGCGGCCTGCATTACCAGTTGCAGCAACCACAGGGCAAGCTGGTGCGCGTCACCGCCGGCGCCGTGTTCGATGTCGCCGTCGATGTGCGGCGCAGCTCGCCCACCTTCGGCAAGGTCGCCTGCGTCGAGCTGTCAGAAGAGAACAAGCGCCTGTTCTGGTTGCCGCCCGGGCTGGCGCACGGCTTTCTCGTCCTCTCCGCATCGGCAGATTTCCTCTACAAAACCACCGACTACTACGCACCCGAGCACGAACGCTGCATCGCCTGGAACGACCCGCAACTGGACATTCCCTGGCCGCTCGAGGGCGCGCCGCTCCTCTCCGCCAAGGACGTCCGGGGCCTTCCCTTTGCTGCCGCGGAGCTTTTCCCATGAGTGCCCCCGCCGAACCGGTCCAAGGGGGTGCCGCCAGCACGACAAGACAGGCACAGCCTGCGAACGATCCCCTTCCCCGGAAAGCGGGAGGAGGGAAAGATGCTCCGGCCATCCTGCTGACAGGAAAAAATGGCCAGCTCGGCTGGGAGCTGGCACGCACGCTGCTGCCGCTCGGACGGGTCACGGCTGTCGACATCGACACGCTCGACCTGTGTGATGGTGCCGCCCTCGACCACACGCTCGATGCGCTGCGTCCCGCCATCATCGTCAATCCGGCTGCCTATACGGCGGTCGACAAGGCCGAGGCCGAACCCGCGCTCGCCCAGGCCGTGAATGGGGAAGCGCCGGCACGGCTGGCGCAATGGGCAGCACGCCATGGCGCACTGATGATCCATTACTCGACGGACTACGTCTTCGATGGCGCCAAGGCAACGCCCTATGTCGAGAGCGATGCAGCAAACCCTCTCGGCGTCTATGGCCGTACCAAGCGCGCCGGCGAAGAGGCGGTGCTCGCCAGCAGCGCCGACCACCTGATTTTTCGCACCAGCTGGGTGTATGGCGCGCGCGGCGCCAATTTCCTGCGCACCATCCTGCGCCTGGCGAGCGAACGCGAAGAGCTGCGCATCGTCGCCGACCAGATCGGCGCACCGACCTGGTCGCGCCTTCTCGCCGAAGCGAGCGCACTGGCCTTGCGCCAGGCACTCGCAGAGCGCACGCAGGGCGCCTTCCGCAGCGGTCTCTATCATCTTGCCAGCGCCGGCGAGACGAGCTGGTACGGTTTTGCCCGCGCCATCATTGCCGGCCGCGGCGGCCTGCGCGTGAAGACGGTGACGCCGATCACAACGGCCGAGTACCCGCTGCCCGCACCACGCCCGGCCAATTCACGCCTGAACACCGATGCCGTGCGTGCCCGTTTCGGCCTCGCCCTGCCCGACTGGCAGACGTGTCTGCAACTTTGCCTCGAGGAACTTGCTCCATGATTCTCGTTACTGGCGGAGCCGGTTTTATCGGCTCGAATTTCATCATCGACTGGCTGCGCGAGACGGGCGAGCCCGTCGTCAATCTCGACAAGCTCACCTATGCCGGCAATCCGGAGAACCTCGCCAGCCTGCGCGGCGACGCACGCTACCATTTCGTCCAGGGCGACATCAACGACGCCGCGCTGGTTGCCGGCCTGCTGCGCGAGCATCTGCCGCGTGCCCTTGTGCATTTTGCCGCCGAGAGTCACGTCGATCGCTCGATCCACGGCCCGGCCGAATTCATCCGCACCAACATCAACGGCACCTTCACCCTGCTCGAAGCGGCACGCGCACACTGGGCATCGTTGCCCGAAGCGGCACGGCTCGCATTCCGTTTCCTTCATGTGTCGACCGATGAGGTGTTCGGCTCGCTCGATGCGCAGGCACCGGCCTTCAGCGAATCGCATCCCTACCAGCCGAACAGCCCCTACTCGGCCTCGAAGGCGGCCTCCGACCATCTGGTGCGCGCCTACCACCACACCTACGGCCTGCCGACGCTGACCACCCACTGTTCGAACAATTACGGCCCCTTCCAGTTTCCGGAAAAACTGATTCCGCTCGTCCTGCTCAACGCCATCGCCGGCAAGCCGTTGCCCATTTACGGCGACGGCCAGAACGTGCGCGACTGGCTCTACGTCGGCGACCATTGCGCGGCGATCCGCGCCGTACTGGCCCGCGGGCGCTCCGGCGAGACGTACAACATCGGCGGACGGGCCGAGATGAGCAACCTCGCCGTCGTGAAAACACTGTGCGCCCTGCTCGACCGCATGCACGCCACCTCGCCCGTCCTGCCGCACGAGAAGCTCATCACTTTCGTCAAGGATCGCCCCGGCCACGACCGCCGCTACGCCATCGATGCCGACAAGATCGAGAACGAACTGGGCTGGCGTCCGCACGAGAGCTTCGAGAGCGGCATGGAGAAAACCGTGCGCTGGTATCTGACTCACACCGACTGGGTCGGGCATGTCACAAGTGGAACCTATCGCGACTGGGTCGCACAACACTATTCGGACTGACACCATGAACAGGAAAGGCATCATCCTCGCCGGCGGTTCCGGTACGCGGCTGCACCCGGTGACGCTGGCAGTGTCCAAGCAGATGTTGCCGATCTACGACAAGCCGATGATCTACTATCCGCTGTCGACCCTGATGCTCGCCGGCATTCGCGACATCCTTGTCATCTCGACCCCGCAGGACACCCCCCGCTTTGCGCAGCTGCTCGGCGACGGCAGCAGCTGGGGCCTGTCACTTTCTTATGCCGAACAGCCCAGGCCCGAGGGTCTTGCCCAGGCTTTCCTCATTGGTCGCGATTTCATCAAAGGGGCGCCCAGCGCGCTGGTGCTGGGCGACAACATCTTCTTCGGCCACGACTTGCAAGCCGATCTGCGCGGCGCGATGCTGCGCACGCAGGGTGCCTCGGTCTTCGCCTATCCGGTCACCGATCCGCAGCGCTATGGCGTCGTCGAGTTCGGTGCCGACGGGCGCGCCGTGAGCATCGAGGAGAAACCGGCGCAGCCGCGTTCGCGCTATGCCGTCACCGGCCTCTATTTCTACGACGAACAGGTCTGCGACATTGCCGCCAATCTCAAACCCTCGCCGCGCGGCGAGCTGGAGATCACCGACGTCAACCGCCGCTACCTGGAGATGGGCGAGCTCAACGTGGTGATGATGGGACGCGGCCACGCCTGGCTCGACACCGGCACGCACGAGTCGCTCATCGAAGCCTCGCACTTCGTGCAGACCATCGAGAAGCGCCAGGGCCTGAAGATCGCCGCACCCGAGGAAATCGCCTGGCGCATGGGCTTCATCGACGATGTGCAGCTGCGTGCGCTCGCCGCGCCGCTGTGCCACAGCGGCTACGGTCGCTACCTGCTCGGCGTGCTCGACGAGCATTGACGCTCATGCGGAAGACCTCCATGAAAGCGGAAATCCTCGAAGACTGCGCCGCCTATTCCGGCTTTTTCAAGTTGCGTCGCCTCACCGTCGAATACGAACGTTTCGACGGCAGCAGCTCGGGGCCGCAGGTGCGCGAGGTGCTGGTGCGCGGTGATGCCTCGGCCGCGCTGCTCTATGATCCGGCCGCCGACAAGGTGGTGATGATCGAGGAGTATCGCGCCGGCGCGCATCTGGCCGGCGCCTCGCCGTGGCTGATCGACATCGTCGCCGGACGCATCGAGGCCGGGCAGTCGCCGCTCGAGACCGTGCGGCGCGAAATCGTCGAGGAGGCGGGGCTCGCACCCGGGCGCATCCTGCCGATCGGCAGCTATCTGGCCGCACCGCATCTGTCGAGCGAACGCCTGCATCTGTTCTGCGCCACGGTGGACGCGGCGCAGGTGCGTGGCATCCACGGCCTCGCCCAGGAAGGCGAGGACATCCGCCCGGTGGTCCTCGAACGTGCCGCGGCGATCGCCCTGCCGGCGCGCCGCCCGCTCTCGCTGTGGGCCGCGCTGGCCCTCGACTGGCTCGATCGCGCCGTGGCGCAAGGACTGACTTTCAGCTGACCGGCGGGATGGGGCGCGCCTGCCGGCGGCTCACCCAGGCGAGACCGGCAAACAGCAGCAGCCAGACCACGGTGCGAAACCCCATGGCGGCAAGGCTCTGCTTCGCCACCGCGCCGCCATCGGCGTACAAGATGGCAAGGGTGGCGAGGACGAGCAGGTTGAGGACGAAAATCGCCGCCGCCAGACGCCGGCCGCAGGTCAGGCAGCGCCAGGCCAGATAGCCGGCGGCGATGTACGCGAATCCCATCCCCGTGTTGTAGATCAGGAGCGGCCGGAACACCACATAGCCCGGATCGCTGCCAAGGAGCACGCGCGTGCCGGCAAAGATGGTGACGATGCCGAACACGGCGGCCACCACCGCCAGGATGGCCTGGACGATACGAAGTTTTCCCGCCGTTTTGCCCTGGTTCATTTTCCCTGTCTCCTCATCAGTGCGCCTCATCCCAGTTCGCGCCCACGCCCACTTCCGCAACGAGCGGCACAGCGAGTTGCGCCACCCCGGCCATCAGCACGGGCAGGCGGGCCCTCACCCTTTCCACTTCGGCGTCGGGCACTTCCAGCACAAGTTCGTCGTGTACCTGCAGGACCATGCGCGTACCCGGCGCGTCCGTATCGAGCCAGTCCTGCACGGCGATCATCGCCCGCTTGATGACATCGGCGGCGGTGCCCTGCATCGGCGCGTTGATCGCCGCGCGCTCGGCGCCCTGGCGGCGTGCCGCCACCGGGGAGCGGATCTCCGGCAATGCCAGGCGCCGTCCGAACACCGTCTCGACGTAACCGTGCTCGCGCGCCTGCACGCGCGTCGTCTCCATGTAGCGGGCCACCCCCGGATAACGGGCGAAGTAGCGGTCGATGTAGGCTTGCGCCGCACTGCGCTCGAGACCGAGCTGGCGCGCCAGGCCAAACGCCGACATGCCGTAGATGAGGCCGAAGTTGATCACCTTGGCGTAGCGGCGCTGCTCGCTGGTCACTTCCGCCGGCGCCGCGCCGAACACCTCGGCGGCGGTGGCGCGGTGGATGTCCTCGCCGGCGGCGAAGGCCTCGAGCAGGCCGCGGTCGCCCGACAGGTGCGCCATGATGCGCAGCTCGATCTGCGAGTAGTCGGCGGAGATGATCTTCGCGCCGGGTGGCGCGATGAAGGCCTGGCGGATGCGCCGCCCCTCCTCGCGCCGCGCCGGGATGTTCTGCAGGTTCGGGTCGGAGCTGGCGAGCCGGCCGGTCACCGCCACCGCCTGGGCGAAGTGGGTATGGATGCGTCCGCTGCCGGCGTCGATCATGCGCGGCAGCTTGTCGGTGTAGGTGCCTTTCAGCTTGGCGAGGCTGCGGTAGTCGAGCAGCAGTTTCGGCAACGGATAGTCGAGGGCGAGCTGTTCGAGGACTTCTTCATCGGTGGAGGGCGTGCCCGAGGGCGTCTTCTTCAGCACCGGCAGCCCCTGCCGGCCGAACAGGATGTCCTGGATCTGCTTGGGCGAGTTGAGGTTGAAGGGCTGCCCGGCAAGCTGGTGCGCTTCGGCTTCAAGGGCGATCAGGCGCAGGCCCAGCTCGTGGCTCTGGCGGGCGAGCGCCCCGGCATCGATCAGCACGCCGTGACGCTCCATGCGATAGAGAATGCGCATCACCGGCAGCTCGATGTCGCGGTAGATCGCCGCAAGGCGCGGCGCCGCTTCCAGATGTGGATGCAGGGCCGCGTGCAGGCGCAGGGCGATATCGGCGTCCTCGGCGGCATATTCGCCCGCCCGCCCGATGTCGACTTCGGCAAAGCCGATACGCGCCGCGCCCTTGCCGGTCACTTCGTCATAGGTGAGTGTCGTCAGCCCGAGATGGCGCTGGGCGAGCGAGTCCAGGTCGTGACTCTTCTCCGGTTCGAGCACATAGGATTCGAGCAGGGTATCGTGGGCAATGCCGGCCAAGTGCACGCCGTGATTGGCCAGTACATGCAGATCGTATTTCAGGTTCTGGCCGACCTTGGCGTGCCGCGCCGATTCGAGCCAGGGCTTGAGCCGGACCATCACCTCGGCAAAAGTCAGTTGCGGTGGCACGGCGGCATAGTCATGCGCGAGCGGCAGATAGGCCGCCTCGCCCTCGCTCACTGCGAAGGACAGGC
Source organism: uncultured Rhodocyclaceae bacterium (assembly GCA_964607005.1). GTDB lineage: Bacteria > Pseudomonadota > Gammaproteobacteria > Burkholderiales > Rhodocyclaceae > Desulfobacillus. The sequence goes on along the minus strand of CAZSHO010000002.1, from coordinate 12,466 downwards.
CGACCAGGCGTGCCTGCATGCGCTCGAGGCTGGTCGTCTCGGTGTCAAAACCGGTGAGCGGCGCCGCCTCGATCTTCTTCAGCCAGGCCTCGAAGCGTGGCCAGTCGAGAATCGTCTCGTAGCCGGTGCGGTGCCGGCCCGGCGGCGCCACCTCCGACGGCGGCGCGCTGGCGTCCGGCGCCGCGCCGGAGGAGTGCCCGCCAAGACCGCTCTGCGCCTCGCGCAGCCAGCTCTTGAAGCCCAGGCCGGTGAATAGCGCGACGAGTTTTGCTTCGTCGCGCGGCTGCGCCGCGAGATCGGTCACCGCCACCGGCAGTGCCAGATCGCAGACCACCGTCACCAGTTTTTTCCCCAGCGGCAGAAAATCGAGATGCTGGCGCAGGTTCTCGCCGACCTTGCCGCCGATCTCGTCCGCACGGGCGACGAGGGCATCGAGGCTGCCGTATTCCTGCAACCATTTGGCCGCCGTCTTGGGCCCGACCTTGGCGACACCGGGAACATTGTCAACGCTGTCACCGACCAGCGCGAAGTAATCGACGATGCGTTGTGGCGGCACGCCGAACTTCGCCAGCACGCCGGCCTCGTCGAGCACCTCGTTGCTCATGGTATTGACGAGGCGCACGCGCGCATCGACGAGCTGGGCAAGATCCTTGTCGCCGGTCGAGATGACGACATCGATGTCCTGGCCGGCGCCCTGGCGCGCCAGGGTGCCGATCACGTCATCGGCCTCGACACCCTCGATCACCAGCAACGGCCAGCCGAGCGCACGAATGCATTCGTGCAGGGGCGCGATCTGGACGGCCAGATCCTCGGGCATCGGCGGGCGGTGCGCCTTGTAGTCGGGATACCAGTCGTCACGAAAAGTCTTGCCACGCGCATCGAAGATGCAGGCGCGATAGGTGATGCCGGCCGGTGCCTTGAAGTCGTTTTCCAGGCGGCGTAGCATGTTGAGCACGCCATACACCGCACCGGTCGGCGCGCCGCTGCCATTGCGCAATTCGGGCAGGGCGTGAAAGGCGCGATACAGATACGACGAGCCGTCGACCAGCAGCAAAGTAGACATAGGAACGATCAGAACAATGACAGACAAACTACGCTCTGCCGCCAATCCCCTCACCGAGGGCGCCTCGCCGACGGCGCGCGAAGCCTGGCGCATGTTCGGCATTATGGCAGAGTTCGTCGAAGCAACCGAACGGCTGGCGGCGATCCGCCCGGCCGTGTCGATCTTCGGCAGCGCGCGCATCGCACCCGGCCACCCCTACTTCCAGCGTGCCGAAGAAGTGGCGCGCCGGCTCTCCGACTCGGGCTTCAGCGTCATCTCCGGCGGCGGCCCCGGCATCATGGAAGCGGCAAGCAAGGGTGCCTTCGAGGGCAGGAGCACCAGCGTCGGCCTCAACATCCGCCTGCCGCACGAGCAGCAGAGCAATCCCTACCAGGACATCCCGCTCACCTTTCACCGCTTCTTCACGCGCAAGGTGATGTTCGTCAAGTTTGCCGCCGCCTATATCGTGCTGCCCGGCGGCTTTGGCACGCTCGACGAACTCTCCGAAGCGCTCACCTTGATCCAGACCGGCAAGATCCGTCGCATTCCGCTGATCCTCATGGAATCGAGCTTCTGGCAGGGCATGCTCGACTGGTTCAGCGAGCGGCTGGTGGCCGAGGGCATGATCGATGTCGCCGATCTCGACCTGATCCAGGTCATCGACGAGCCGCAGGAGGCGGTCGAGGCGATCTTCAAGCACTACGAGGGTCGTGGTTTTGCACCGCTGCCCGAGGAACACGAACTTCTGCTCAACCTCTGAAGAAATACGCGGCGGTGCGGGATGGCGGGACGGCCATTTCGCCCGCCGTTTCCCTGCTACAATCCCCCCGGTTTCCCTTTTGGAACATGCCATGCGCCGCCTGCCGACCCTTTCGACTCTTTGCGCGCTCTGCTCGCTTGTCTTTTCCCTGACCGCCGGCGCACAAACCCGGCCGCCCGACCTGCAACCGGTACCCGAACCACCCCCCCCACCGCCGGGCTATCAGCCCGATCCGGCCCTCGAACCGCAGGTGACGATCACCAAGCGCGGCGAAGACCGGGTCGAGGAATATCGCATCAATGGCCGGCTCTACATGGTCAAGGTGACACCGCCGCACGGCACGCCCTACTATCTCGTCGATGACAAGGGTGATGGCCGCCTGCGCCGCCAGGAGCCGCTCGACTCCGGCCTGCGCGTGCCGATGTGGGTGATCGGCAATTTCTGATTCGCGTTTCATTCAATCGACCAACAACCATAAGGGGAGGAAACATGAGTGAGCAGAATCCGTTTCTGGCAAACCAGGAAAGCAGTGGCGGGGGCAACGACGCAGGCAGCTTCGACCCGGCCGGTCGCCACGTCGGGATCGACCGGGTCATCGGATGGTATCAGCAGGGCTGGCAGCTTTTCGTGAAAAATCCGGGTATCTGGATTGCCAACGTCGTCATCCTGGCCGTCATTCTGATCATCCTCAACTTCATTCCGATCCTCGGCTCGCTGGCGGTCAACTTCCTCATGCCGGTGTTTGCGGGCGGCCTGCTGCTCGGTTGCAAATCGCTGTCCGCGGACGGTCCGTTCGGCGTCGACTCGCTCTTCGCCGGCTTCAAGCACAACACCGGCAACCTGATCCTGGTGAGCGTTTTCTACCTGATCGGTGTCATCATCATCATGGCCATCGCCTTCCTCGTCGGCGGCGGCACCGGACTGATGGCCGGCATGATGGGCGGCAGCGCCGGATTCGGCATGGCCATGGGCAGCGTTCTGCTCATCATGCTGATCATCATCTGCCTGATGGTGCCGCTCCTGATGGCTCTCTGGTTCGCGCCGGCGCTGGTCGTGTTCCGCGATGTGGCACCGCTCGACGCGATGAAGGCAAGCTTTTCCGCCTGCCTGAAAAACATCGTGCCCTTCCTCGTCTACGGCATCGTCTACCTGGTGCTCGCGGTCGTGGCGACGATTCCCCTCGGCCTGGGCTGGCTGGTGCTGGCCCCGGTGCTGATCGGCTCGGTATACGCCTCGTATGTGGAGATCTTTGAATAGCCGTCCGAGTGCCGCTGCAGCCCTGTGCTGCGGCGGCAGCACCTGATGCAGGCACGCCGGCTGCCGGCGCGGCGCGGCTGGGGCTGGATCGTCGAGGGCCTGCGCCTGTTTCGTGCCAATCCACCGCTGCTGACCTTTCTGGTGTTCGGTTACTGGCTGACCCTGGTCCTCCTCAATCTCGTCCCCTTTGCCGGTATCGTACTGGCGCCGCTGTGCGTGCCGGCTCTCTCGGTGAGCGTCATGAACGGCTGCCGCGCGATCGAACGCGGACAGGCCGCCGATGCCGGCCTGCTGTTTTCCGGCTTTGGCGCGAACCGCAACGCCCTTTTCGTCCTCGGTGCGGCCTATCTGCTCGGCTCGCTGGCCGTCTTTGCGGCCAGCGCACTCATCGATGACGGCGCCCTGCTGAAGATCCTGCTCTCCGGCCAGCCGCCCCCCGACGATCTGCTGGCGAACGATCAGGTGCTGCACTCGATGCAGTTCATGCTGCTGCTCACGGTGCCACTGCTGATGGCCTTCTGGTTCGCCCCCCTGCTCACGGCCTGGGAGGGCGTGGCGCCGGCAAAATCACTGTTCTTCAGCTTCGTCGCCTGCGCGCGCAACTGGCGCGCCTTCTTTGTCTATGCACTGGGTGCATTTTTTCTCAGTGTCGTCCTGCCCGGCATCGTGCTGGGTCTGGCCGGTGCCTCCTCGCCCGCCGTCTTGCGCACCCTGGCGTTGATCATCTCGCTGCCCCTGGTGTTCGTCTTCGTACCCACCTTGTTTGCCAGCTTTTATGTCGGCTACCGCGACATTTTCGTGACAGGCGGGTCCGGTGCATGAGTGCGCCCGGCCACATTCCGCTCGGCCTGCTCGGTGGTACTTTCGATCCGGTACATTTTGCGCACCTGCGCCTGGCCGAGGAGGCGCGCGAAGCGCTCGGGCTCGGTGAAGTGCGCTGGATTCCGGCCGGCGTACCGCCACACCGCGATACCCCGCAGGCAACACCCGCACAGCGGCTCGAAATGGTGCGCCTGGCCATTGCCGGCCATCCGGCCTTCTCGGTGGACGCGACCGAGGCACTCACAGAGGATCCGGGCTATACCGTCACGACACTCGAACGCCTGCGCGCTGCGCTGCCACAGCGCCCGCTGGTACTGCTGATGGGCGCGGATGCCTTCCTCGGGCTGCCCGGCTGGCACCGCTGGCGCGAATTGTTCGATCTGGCGCACCTGGGCGTAGCCACGCGCCCGGGATTTTCCTGGCCGGCGGACAGTGCCGGCTGGCCGCGGGAACTGGCACGCGTCTGCGCCGGACGCCTGCGCACGAACACCGCCTCGCTACAGGAAACACCGGCCGGCAGCCTCATCGGTTTTACCCTGACACCACTGGAAATTTCCGCCTCGCTGCTGCGTGCGCGCCTGGCCGCGGGTGCTTCCGTACGCTATTTGCTCCCCGAAGCCGTGCGAGAGTATATTCAACAACACCACCTCTACAGACCGACTGATGGACGTTAGAAAACTGCAAAAGCTCGCCGTCACCGCCCTCGAAGACATCAAGGCACGCGACATCGAAGTCATCAACACCACCCGGCGCTCTTCCCTCTTCGACCGCATCATCATCGCCAGTGCAGATTCGGCGCGCCAGACCAGATCGCTGGCGCGCAGCGTGCAGGACAAGGTGCTCGCCGCCGGCGGCCGGGTGATCGGCATGGAAGGCGAGGACAGCGGCGAATGGATCGTCGTCGATCTGGGCGACATCGTCGTGCACATCATGCAGCCAGCCGTGCGCAGCTACTACAACCTGGAAGAACTCTGGTCGGCCACCCCCGCCGCATCGAAAAAGGCCGCTGCCGGCCGATGAAGCTCCTGCTAGTGGCCATCGGCACACGCCTGCCCGGCTGGGCCGAAGCGGCCTTTGAAGAATTCTCCGCACGCATGCCGCGCGAGTTGCCACTCGAGCTCAGGCAGATCAAGGCCGAGCCGCGTACTGGCGGCAAGCCGGTCGAGGCACTGATGGCGGCCGAGGCCGTGCGCATCCGTGCGGCCTTGCCGGTGCGCTGCCGGCTGGTCGTCCTCGATGAACGCGGCGCCGATCTGACCACCCGTGCGCTGGCCGACCACCTCGAACAATGGATGGCGGACGGCGAGGACATCGCGCTGGTCATCGGCGGGCCAGACGGTCTCGCACCCGATCTGAAGGCACAGGCCGACGAAACCCTGCGCCTGTCGAGCCTGACCCTGCCCCATGCGCTCGCCCGCGTGCTCCTTGCCGAAGCGTTGTACCGGGCAACGAGCCTGTTGAAAAACCATCCGTATCATCGCGCCGGATGATCAGCCTGGAGCCGCGCATCTATCTGGCCTCGCGCAGTCCGCGCCGGCGCGAGCTGCTGGCGCAGATCGGCGTGCGTTTCGAGCTGCTGATGTTCCGCGGCCTGCCGCGCGAGGGTCCCGACGTTGACGAGGCACCACTGGCGGGCGAATCCCCGGAAGAGTACGTGATGCGCATCACCCTGGCCAAGGCCCAGGCCGGGCTGCGCCGCGTGCGCGAGCGCCACCTGATCGCCCATCCGGTGCTCGCGGCCGACACCACGGTGACCCTCGACGGGGCAATCATCGGCAAGCCGGCGAACGAGGCCGCGGCCGCGGCGATCCTGCACCGTCTCTCGGGACGCACGCATCGCGTGCTCACCGGCGTTGCCATCGCCGACGAAGAGCGCATCGAGACAGCACTGAGCCTCAGCGACGTGCGCATGCGCCCGCTCGAAGACAGCGAGATCCGCCGCTATGTGGCAAGCAGCGAGCCTCTCGACAAGGCCGGCGCCTACGGCATCCAGGGCCGCGCGGCAATCTTCGTCGAGGAGATTCGCGGCTCGTATACCGGCATCATGGGCCTGCCACTGTGCGAGACGGCGCTTCTGCTGCGCAAATTCGGCCACCCGGTCTGAGGCGCCGCCCGGACCAGCCTGCTACACTCGCAGCGATACGCCGTGCCTCGTGCGGCGATGCTTCCGGAACCCACACATGAGCGAAGAATTCCTCGTCAATTTCACGCCGCAGGAGACGCGCGTCGCGCTGATGCAAAGCGGCATCGTGCAGGAACTGCACATCGAACGCACCGCTTCGCGCGGCATCGTCGGCAATGTCTATCTGGGCCGCGTCGTGCGCGTGCTGCCGGGCATGCAGTCGGCTTTCATCGACATCGGCCTGGCGCGCACGGCCTTTCTGCATGTGGCCGACATCTGGGGCCAGCGACAAAACGGCCAGGGGGGCAGCGAAGGCACAAAGCCGATCGAGAAGATTCTCTCCGAGGGTCAGAATCTCATCATCCAGGTGCTGAAGGACCCGATCGGCACCAAGGGCGCGCGCCTGTCCACCCAGATCAGCATCGCCGGACGGCTTCTCGTCTATCTGCCCCAGGAAAAGCACATCGGCATCTCGCAGCGCATCGAGGGCGAGGCCGAACGCGAACAGCTGCGTGCCAAATTGCAGGGGCTGGTGCCTGCCGACGAGGCAGGCGGCTTCATCGTGCGCACCATGGCTGAAAACGCCACCGACGAAGAGCTCGCCAACGACATCGCCTACCTGCGCAAACGCTGGACGGAGGCGCACAACGCCTCACTCCATGCACGCGCGCCGGCCCTGCTGTATGAAGACCTGACGCTCGGTCAGCGCCTGCTGCGCGATCTGGTGACACCGGAGACCTCGCACATCATCATCGATTCACGCGAGAACTTCCAGAAACTGACGACATTCGCGCAGGAATTCATGCCGCAGCTCGCCCCGCTCTTCGAGCACTACACCGGCGAGCGCCCGCTCTTCGACCTGCATGGCGTCGAGGATGAAATCCAGAAGGCGCTGGCACGCCGCGTCGAGCTGAAATCGGGCGGCTATCTGATCATCGACCAGACCGAGGCCATGACCACCATCGACGTGAACACCGGCGGTTTCGTCGGCCTGCGCAACTTCGACGACACCATTTTCAAGACCAATCTCGAGGCGGCACAGACCATCGCACGCCAGCTGCGCCTGAGGAACCTGGGCGGCATCATCATCCTCGACTTCATCGACATGGAGAGCGAGGAGCATAAGGCCGCCGTGCTGGCCGAGCTGAACAAGGCCCTGGCGCGTGATCATACGCGCCTGACGGTGAATGGCTTCACCGCGCTCGGCCTGGTGGAGATGACGCGCAAGCGCACGCGCGAATCGCTCGCCCATGTGTTGTGCGAGCCCTGCCCGGTGTGCGGCGGGCGTGGCGAAGTGAAGACGGCACGCACCGTCTGCTACGAAGTGCTGCGCGAATTGCTGCGCGAGGCGCGCCAGTTCGATGCGCGTGAATATCGCGTGCTTGCCGCTCCGGCCGTCACCGATCTGTTTCTCGACGAAGAATCGGCCTCACTCGCCATGCTCTCCGACTTTATCGGCAAGCCGATTTCCCTGCAAGCCGAATCTGGCTACACTCAGGAACAGTACGACATTGTTCTGATGTGAACGTGATTCGGGCCGCAGCCGCCTGCGGCAGGGAGAGCCGATGATGGTCAGCGTTCCACTCTGGTTGTTCGTGCCCGTCACCCTGCTGGCTGCCTGGGCTGCCGGGGTGCTGTTGCTCGCACCGGGCATGCGCTGGTTTTTCCGCCGCCGCATCAATGCCGTCGTCCAGGAACTCAACGCGCGGCTCAAGATCGAGCTGCCCTCGTTCAAGCTGACGCGGCGCGAGGTGCTCATCGACCGGCTCTTCCACGATGCCGGCCTGCAGGAGGCCGCGCGCGTGCAGGCGCAGCAGACCGGCGAACCGCTGGTCGAGGCGCGCCGGCGCATCGACCGCTATGCGCGCGAGATCGTCCCTTCGTTCAACGCCTATCTGTATTTCCGCATCGGCTACTGGCTCGGCAAGCGCATCGCGCGCCTGCTCTACCGCGTGCGCCTGGGCTACGCCGACGAGGCCGGACTGGCCGCCGTCGATCCGAAATCCACCGTCGTCTTCGTCATGAACCACCGCAGCAACATGGATTACATCCTGGTGGCCTTTCTCGCCGCCGAACAGGTGGCGCTCTCCTACGCGGTCGGCGAGTGGGCGCGCATATGGGGGCTGCAATCGCTGATCCGCTCGATGGGCGCCTATTTCGTGCGGCGCAATTCGGGCGACCCGCTCTACCGCCAGGTGCTCGCGCGCTATGTGCAGATGGCCACCGAAGCCGGTGTGCCGCAGGCCTTGTTTCCCGAAGGCGGTCTGAGCATCGACGGTGCACTGCGCGAGCCAAAATTCGGACTGCTTGATTACATGGTGAAGGGTTTTCGCGCCGACACCGGGCGCGACCTCGTCTTCATCCCGGTGGGCCTCAATTACGACCGCGTGCTGGAAGACCGCAGCCAGCTCCTCAAGCTGCACGCGGATCGCCGGCGCACCGGCGCTGCGCGCGCCGTATGGCGAACACTGACTTTTGTCGCGCGCAACCTGTGGCTGATGCTCGGCGGACGCTGGTATCGCCTCGGCTATGCCTGCGTGAATTTCGGTACACCCCTGTCGATGCGCGCCTATGTGCGCGGCAAGGATCTCGATTTCACCCGGCTCGACGAGGATGCGCGCAAGGAGGCTGTCGCACAGCTTGCGCGGCGCTTGATGCGCGACATCGGCGCCGTGATTCCGGTGGTGCCGGTGGCACTGGTGGCACAGGTGTTTCGCCACGAACAGGAGCGGGCGCTCTGCGAGCTGGAGATCAAGACCGCGGCCGGCGCGCTGCTGACCGCGTGGGAGGCGCGCGGTGCGCACATCTACATCCCGCGTCAGGATCGCGACTACGCCATCGGCGTGGGTTTGCGCATGCTCACCCTGCGCCACGCTGTTGTCGAAGAAGACGGGCTCTACCGGACCGTGCCGGAAAACCACGCGCTGCTGGCTTACTACGCCAATTCCGTCGGACATTTCGATACCCGGCCGATGTCGTCCGTCACACCGGAGTCGGCCACGGCGCCGGCACGGACCGAAACCGCCGCCGAAAACCGGCAGGGATGTCCTGACGCTGCCGCCCGTGAAGAATAAAACTCCTTGCACAGGGCGGATTGTCCGCCTATAAAGAAATCGTCTCTGTCACATGGAGTGCGCGGCCCAAAGGACCAGGAAGCGTTGATATTGCCAGAGGAATCCACGGGAACCCGTTTCCCGCCATTGCGTCTGATCGATGACGCAGCGCCGCATCCGGCGCCCAAGCCCCGCGCAGGCGGGGCTTTCCATTTCTGCTTCCCCGCGCAGGCGGGGCTTCCCACTTCTGCTCCCCGCTCAAGCGGGGCTTTCCATTTCTGCCCCCCGCGCATAGGTGAAGCCCTTCTTCCCCGCTCACCCGCGCGGATGATGCTGTGCGTGCAACTGTTTCAGCCGTTCGCGTGCGACGTGGGTATACACCTGCGTGGTCGATATGTCGGCATGGCCGAGCAGCAGCTGGACGACACGCAGATCAGCGCCGTGATTGATCAGGTGCGTGGCGAACGCGTGACGCAGGGTATGGGGCGAAATGCGTGCCGCATCGATGCCGGCGCGCACGGCATGGCGCTTGACGAGCGTCCAGAACATCTGGCGCGTGAGGCCGCCCGCGCGCCGCGTGACGAAGATTTCAGCACAGGCGCGCCCGTCCAGAAGCAGCGGGCGCGTCTCGGCAAGATAGCGCGCAAGCCAGTCGAGCGCCACCGCGCCGAGCGGCACCAGACGCTCTTTCGAGCCCTTGCCGAAAATGCGCGCCACACCTTCGTTCAAGCTGACTTCGAAGAGTTTCAGCGCAACCAGTTCGGAGACACGCAGGCCGGTGGCGTAGAGCACTTCGAGCATGGTGCGGTCGCGCAGCCCGAGCGGCGTGGCAACGTCCGGTGCGGCAAGGAGGGCTTCGACCTGTGCCTCGGAGAGGGTTTTCGGAAAGCGCTCGGGAGGCGGCGGCGACGCGATGTTGAGTGTCGGATCCTCGTGCACCGCACCGGTGGCGAGCCGGTGACGATAGAAGCGGCGCAGGGCGGCGAGCAGGCGGCGCTGGCTGGCCGGCCGGGCGCGGCGGCTGAAGTCACGCAGATACGCATGGATGTCAGCCGCACCCGCCTGCTCGAGGGTCTTCCCCTGCGCGGCAAGCCAGAGGGCGAATTGCGCCAGATCGGTGCGGTAGCCGGCGAGCGTGTTTTTTGCCAGGCCGTCCTCGAGCCACAGCGCGTCGCAGAAAGCATCGATCAGCGCCTGGCCCGCCGTGCCGCCAGGACTGACTTTTGCCCCGTCGCGCCTTGTGCTCACGTTTGTCGTTCGTGCGCCAGCAGCCAGCGCTTGGTGTCGAGCTTGTAGCCGCCGCGCGCGCTGTCAAAGCCACCCAGTCCGCCGTCGGCGGCAATGACGCGATGACAGGGCACGACGAGCGGATAAGGATTGCGTCCACACGCCTGGCCGACAGCGCGCGGCGCGCTCTTCAGGCGGCGCGCGATCTCGCCATAGGTGAGCGTGTGCCCGCGCGCGATGCCGGCGATGACATGCCAGACACGACGCTGGAAGTCGCTGCCGGCCGGCGCCAGCGGCAGATCGAAGCCGGCATCCGGATCGGCCAGATAGGCCTCGAGCTGGGTGCAGGCGCGCCGGGCAAGCGGCGCGCGCGGTGCGCGTGCGCGCGTACCCGGCGGCAGGAAACAGATCTGCGTGATGGTCGCTCCCCCGGCCGTCATCACGCCCAGCGCGCCAAAGGGTGTTTTCAGGATGGCGTCAAATTCATCGTTCATGTCGTTTCTCCTTCTTTGCTGCGGTGCAGACGGCCAGCTCGACGGGTTGATGGTGCGCATCGGGCAGGAGCGCTGCAAGCGGGCGGCAACGGTTGTCGAAACACAGATCATAGTCCGCGCTGAAACCGGAATTGGCCAGGCGCAGGCGTTCGAGCGGCGCAACCTGCGGGGTGTAAGTCCATACCCCCTCTTTCATCACCGCGTCAGGCGGCGGCTCCATGCCGGCACCGGTGCCACGGATGCGCGCCTGGACGAGCTCGAGCCGCTCGCCGACGAGGTGCCAGTCTTCCTCCCAGCGGATCTTCTCGATCGAGTGCGTCCACGCCAGCGTGAAATTGCTCAGTGTCAGCGTGACGGTGAGCGCGCCGGCCGTCAGGCAGAGCAGTCCCACGCCCCGCTCATCCGCAAAAGTCAGTCATGGTGCAACGGCGCCCCGGCGGCTGCGCCAGCCGTGCCAGGCGAGAAACAGTGCGGCGAGGGCAAAGCCGATCTCGTCGGTGAGCGGCACGGCGGCGACGAGAAAGAACGCCGCCGCAGCGGCAAACAATCTCTCCTGCCAGCGCAACGGCACGAACAGATAGCCGATTGCCGCCGCACCCCACAGGGCGATCGACACCAGCGCCTTGAAGACGATATAGGCGACCGCCGGCACTGTCCAGTCGCCCTGCAGCATCAGGGCGTTGTCATAGATCGCCATATAGGGCACGACAAAACCGGCGATGGCGATCTGCACCGCCTTGAAGCCGATCTTCATCGGTGACTCCTTGGCAATCGAGGAGGCGGCAAAAGCGGCCAGTGCCACCGGTGGCGTCAGATCGGCCATGATGCCGAAATAGAAAACGAACATGTGCGAGACGATCAGCGGCACGCCGAGCTTGAGGAGCGCCGGCGCGGCGATTGAGCTGGTGATGATGTAGTTGGGAATGGTCGGAATCCCCATGCCGAGAATCAGGCACACCACCATGGTCAGCACCAGCGAGAGGAACAGGCTTTTCTCGCCGATCTGCAGAATGTAGCCGGCGAAGCTGGAGGCGGCTCCGGTGAGCGTCAGGATGCCGATGATGACACCGACGACGGCGCAGGCCACGCCCACCGAGAGCGCCTGCTTGGCGCCCTCGATCAGGCAGGCGCGCAGCACGTGCAGCGTCTTGCGCCCGCCCTTGACGCCGAAACTGGCCGCCATCAGCACGGCGATGAGCGCGAGCACTGCCGTGACGCCCCATTTTTCGAAAGTCGCCGCGGCCAGACCGATGCCGATCCAGAAAACAAAACGGAAGGCCGTGCCGGAAATGCGCGCGGCAAGTGCGGCACCCAGAATCAGGATGGCGGTGAGCGAGAGGCCGACCATGCCGGCAAACATCGGCGTGAACCCGTTGAAGAGCATCCACACCAGGGCGGCGAGCGGCAGGATCAGATACCAGTTCTCGCGCATGGCGCGCCAGGGATTCGGACACTGATCCTTGGGCAGGCCGAGCAGTTTTTTTCGCCCGGCCTCCAGATGCACCATCCAGAAGGCGGTGGCGTAATAGAGGATCGCCGGTATCACGGCGGCCTTGACGATCTCGGCATAGGGCACGTTGAGGTTTTCGGCCATGATGAAGGCCACCGCGCCCATCACCGGCGGCATGATCTGACCGCCCATGCTGGAGGTTGCTTCCACCGCACCGGCGAAGATGCCCGAGTAGCCAA
>CAZSHO010000001.1:0-219568 GCA_964607005.1 uncultured Rhodocyclaceae bacterium | reverse complement strand
CGCCGCGGCGCACGACGAGCACTTCCTCGTCTTCGGCGAACATCTTCTCCGGGTGGGAGAGGCCTTCGCGGGCTTCGCGGATGGTGAGCGTTTTCATTCTGGCTCCGATGTGACACAACTTGAATAATTGTGTCACAAAGCTTGACGGGTGGCAATCGCTCAGACGCCCTGTTTCAGACTGGCTTCGATGAATGGGTCGAGATCGCCGTCGAGCACGGCCTGGGTGTTGCCGGTCTCGACGTTGGTGCGCAGGTCCTTGATGCGTGACTGGTCGAGCACGTAGGAGCGGATCTGGTGGCCCCAGCCGATGTCGGTCTTGGCGTCTTCCATCTTCTGCGCTTCGGCCTGGCGCTTTCTCAGCTCGGCCTCGTACAGGCGCGAGCGCAGCATCGCCCAGGCTTCGGCGCGATTGCGATGTTGCGAGCGGTCGTTCTGGCATTGCACGACGATGCCGCTGGGGGCATGCGTCAGGCGCACCGCCGAATCGGTCTTGTTGATGTGCTGACCGCCAGCGCCGGAGGCGCGGAAGGTGTCGACGCGCACGTCGGCCGGATTGATGTCGATCTCGATCGAATCATCGACTTCCGGATAGACGAAGACGCTGGCAAACGAGGTATGGCGCCGTGCGTTGGAATCGAAGGGTGATTTTCTCACCAGCCGGTGGATACCGGTTTCCGTGCGCAGATGGCCGTAGGCATATTCACCGGTGAGCTTGAGGGTGGCGGTCTTGATGCCGGCGACATCGCCGTCGGATTCTTCCAGCACCTCGACCTGAAAGCCCTTGTGTTCGCAATACTTGAGATACATGCGCAGCAGCATCGAGGCCCAGTCCTGTGCTTCGGTGCCGCCGGCGCCGGCCTGGATGTCGAGAAAGCAGTTGCTCGGATCGGCCGGATTGGAGAACATGCGGCGGAATTCGAGTGCGGCCACGCGCCGCTCGATCTCGCCGGTATCGGTTTCGACGGCGAGCAAGGTGCCCTCGTCGTTTTCCCCGCGCGCCATGTCGAAGAGTTCCTGTCCGTCGCGCAGGGACTGGCCGATCTCGTCGAGGACGATGACGACGCTTTCCAGGGATTTTTTCTCGCGCCCCAGTTCCTGGGCGCGTTCGGCGTCGTTCCAGACGCCCGGGTCTTCGAGGGCGCGACCGACTTCGATCAGCTTGGCATGCTTGGCATCGAAGTCAAAGAAACCTCCGCAGGGCCTGCTCGCGTTCGGCGAGGTCCGAGAGGTGGCTGGCGAGGGCGTTGAGGCGTTCGGCTTCCATGGCGATGCTAAACTTGCAAAGCGACGAATTATACAGGCTCGCCTGCCTGCCCCGACATGACACAAGAACAAACCCGCCTGTCCCGCTTCGGTCTCATCCTGCTTGCCTTGCTTGCTCTTGGCTGGGGGTTCAACTGGCCGGTGATGAAAGTCGTCCTGCGCGATGTGCCGCCGCTCACCTTCCGCGGCTTCTGCCTGCTCGCCGGCGGGCTGGGCGTGATGCTGATCGGTCGCCTCGACGGCCAGTCCTGGATACTGCCGCGCGAGGCCATCGGTCGCATGGTGATGCTGGCGGCGACCAACATCATCGGCTGGAACGTCTTTCTCATCTACGGCGTCAATCTGATGCCTTCGGGGCGCGCCGCGTTGCTTGGCTACACCATGCCCTTGTGGAGCGTCGGTTTTGCCATTCTGTTGCTTGGCGAGCATCTGACCCGGCGCAGGCTCGTCGGCCTGGGTTTTGGTCTCGCCGGTGTCGTCGCCCTGATGGGTTCCTATCGCGGACAGCTTGGTGCTGCGCCCGCCGGTGTGCTGCTGATGCTGGCCGCGGCGATGTCGTGGGGGTTGGGGGTCGTGCTCCTGAAAAAATATGCCCTGAAGATGCCGACACTCATGCTCACCGGCTGGATGATGCTGATTGGCGCAATCCCGATTTGTATTGCCGCCGTCGTGCTGGAGCACGAAGCCTGGCGTGCGGTGGGTTTCTGGCCCGGCTTTGGCATGGTCTACAACACCCTCATCGGTTTCATGTTCTGCTATTGGGCGTGGAACCGTATCGTGCTCATGGTGCCGGTGGCCGTGTCCGCACTCGGCTCGCTCATCACGCCGGTGATCGGTGTCATCGGCGGCATGCTGTTTCTGGGCGAGCAGCCGGGCTGGAATGAATTTCTCGGCGCCGCTCTCATCCTCTGCGCGCTGGCCTCGGTGCTGTTGCCGCAGCGCAGGTAGTCGTCCGCAAAAGTCAGCTGTGGCAGGACGGCGCTCGTCCGGTCCCCGCCTGCCTGCGGGGTTCATGCAGGTCCGACATGCTCCAGCACCAGCTGTGCGCTGGCAACTCCGTTGAATTCATTCACGCCCAGACGATAGGCCGCGTGCACGCGCGCGGGCACGCTCGAAGCGAAGTTGAAATGGATGGCCTCGAAGCGGGCGGGGCCCTTGCGCAAGGTGAGCTTGAGATGGCGGTCCTTGAGGATGCGCTGCTTCTCCACTTCGAATTCATCGCTGAAGACCGGCGCCGGGAAGCCCTGCCCCCAGATTCCGCCTTCGATGAGGCGCGCACTCTCCAGCGACATGCGGCCGGTTTCGAGCGTGCCATCGGTTTCCAGGGTGCGTGTGAGCAGCGCCGGATCGACCAGTTCTTGCACGACGGCTTCGAACAACGTCTCGAAGCGCGGCAACTCGTCTTCGCGCAAGGTCAGTCCGGCCGCGGCGGCGTGACCGCCAAAGCGCAGCAGGAGATCCGGTGCGCGCTTGGCGACGAGGTCGAGCGCATCGCGCAGGTGCAGGCCCGGAATCGAGCGGCCGGAGCCTTTCAGTTCGCCCGGATTGCCGCGCGCAAAAGCGATCACCGGACGATGCAGCTTGTCCTTGACGCGCGAGGCGAGGATGCCGATGACGCCCTGATGCCAGCCCGGATCGTAGAGTGCGAGGCTGGCGCACTCGCGGGTTGCAATGCTCTCGAGAAGTTGCAGGGCCTGCTCCTGCATGCCGGCTTCGATGCCGCGCCGCTCGCGGTTCAGGCGATCGAGCTCCTGCGCGATGTTGAGGGCACGCGCCGGATCATCGGTGATCAGGCATTCAACGCCGAGCGACATGTCGGCCAGACGCCCGGCGGCGTTCAGGCGCGGCCCCAGGGCAAAACCGAGATCGAAGGTGCCGGCCCGCCCGATCTCGCGTCCGGCGACGCGAAAGAGGGCACGCAAACCTGGCTGCAGCTTGCCCTGGCGGATGCGTGCCAGGCCCTGAGCGACAAGGATGCGGTTGTTGCGGTCAAGCTTGACCACGTCGGCGATGGTGCCGAGCGCAACGAGATCGAGCAGCGCGGCGAGGTTGGGTTCCGGTGCGGTGTTGAAGGCGCCGCGCCGGCGCAGCTCGGCACGCAGCGCCAGCATGACGTAGAACATGACACCAACGCCGGCGAGGCTCTTGCTCGGAAAATGGCAACCCGGCTGATTCGGATTGACGATGCTCTCGGCCTGCGGCAGCTCATCTCCGGGCAGGTGGTGGTCGGTGATGAGTGTGGCCATGCCCAGGCGCCGGGCTTCGGCGACGCCGTCGATGCTGGCGATGCCGTTGTCGACGGTGATGAGGATATCCGCGCCGCGCTCGGCGGCCTGGCGTGCCACTTCGGGCGTCAGGCCGTAGCCGGTGTCGAAGCGCCTGGGGACGAGATGGGAGACCGTCGCACCGAAGGCGGTCAGTGCGCGCACGCCGACGGCGCAGGCGGTGGCGCCATCGCAGTCGTAGTCGGCGACGATGAGCAGGCGTCGCTTGGTGGCGATGGCATCGGCGAGCATCCGTGCGGCCTCTTCGGCACCCTTGAGGAGCGCAGGAGGCAGCAGCCTGGCGAAGGAGATATCGAGCTCCCCGGCCTGACTGATGCCGCGTGCGGCATACAGACGCGCGAGCAGGGGATGGATGCCGGCCTGCTCGAGACGTTCGCACGCCACGGGTGAGACGCGGCGTACGCTGATGGTCGTCATGCCGGCTCTGCCAGACGGGGCAACGTGGCCGGCCGGCGCCAGAATTTCCAGATGTCGCCCGCCCGCACGGTGAGATCGAGGCTGGCTTCGTCGCCAAGAGCGGTGAGCCGCAATGCATCGAGCCGGCGTGTTTTCAGTGCCGTGAGCAGGGGCGCGAACCAGTGTGTCTCGAGACGGATCAGCTCCGCGCGCCAGGCACCGGCATCGAGCGCCTGCGACGGCATGGCCAGTGTGTCGAGAAAAGTCAGCCCTGGCAGGACGGCGCCTTCGTAGCGCTCGGGCAGGGGCTCGGCAGGGATGCCGGTGAGCTTTGCCAGCCCACGCACCAGAAGGTCGCGGGCGTACAGCCGGGACGCCGGCGCACGCGCACCGGTGGGCAGCGCACCGGCACCCCAGAGCCACAGACTGTTGGCCGTCGGGCGGGCGGCCTCCTCGCGCGTCCGGTTGACCGGATGGTTGTGCAGCAGCACCTGCGTCTCGTTGATGAGATGCCGCCAGTCGCGGGCATCTTCGCCTTGTGGCAGGAAAGGCTCCAGCGTGCGTCCGGCCACCATGGCGATGGAATGGGTGTGGATGCGCGCCGGGCGGCGCGTACGCAGATACCAGCGTTGCGGATGTGTGGCGCTGAACAGGCCGTACCCGGCAAGAGTCTCATTGAGGGTGGCGATGAGTTGTGCGGTTTCGGCCGTATCGAGATCCGGTGCCGCGGCATCGATGACGAGGGTGTTGCGTGAGAAGCGCAGATGTACCGGATCGGCGCACAACCAGACATCCGCGCCGGGCTCGCCGTCTTCGCCGAGCAGGCGCAGGGCCGCCAGGGGTAATTCTTCCTGATCCAGACCGAAGGCCTGACACAGCCAGCGTTCTGGCGTAATGGCCAGGCCTCGCACTTGCCGGCCACGGCCGCACAAGGTGGCGAGCGCCGGCAGATCGAGACCGCGCATGATTTTTGCGAGGGATTCACGCGGCCAGATCAGGCCAGGAACGACAAGGTGCAACATTCTGAAGATGGTAGCATAGCGCCCCTATGAACTATGAGCTTCTCGTTGGCCTGCGCTATACGCGCGCCAAGCGGCGCAATCATTTCATTTCCTTCATCTCGCTGATTTCGATGTGCGGCATCGCGCTGGGTGTGGCGGCGCTGATCGTCGTGCTCTCGGTGATGAACGGTTTCCAGAAGGAGCTGCGCACGCGCATTCTCGGTGTGGCTTCGCATATCCAGATCAGCGGCGCGGGCGGTGAGTTGCCCGCCTGGCAGCAGGTCGTCGATCAGGCGTTGCGTCATCCGGCGGTGCGGGCAGCCGCACCTTACATCGCCGAGCAGGGGATGCTCGCGCACGAGCAGTCGGTGCGCGGCGTGATGGTGCGCGGCATCCTGCCCGACGCCGAAGAGAAGGTGGCGGACTTCAACCGCTTCATGCGCGGCGGTTCGCTGCAACTGCTGCGTCCGGGAGAGTTCGGCATCATCCTCGGTGCCGACCTGGCCTATGCGCTGAACGTCAACATCGGCGACAAGGTGACACTGATCGCCCCGCAGGGGCTGGTGACGCCGGCGGCGATCCTGCCGCGTCTCAAGCAGTTCCGGGTGCTCGGAGTGTTCGAGGCCGGCATGTACGAATACGACGCGAGCCTGGCGCTGATCCATCTTGCCGATGCGCAGGCGCTCTACCGCATGGGCGATCGTGTCAGCGGCGTGCGCCTGAAACTTGACGACCTGTTCGCCGCGCCGCGTGTCGCGCGCGAGCTGCTCAACGTTGTCGAAGGAGATGTCTACATCGCCGACTGGACGCGCAGCCATGCCAATTTCTTCCGGGCCGTACAGATCGAGAAGAATGTGATGTTCATCATCCTGCTGCTGATCGTTGCCGTGGCTGCCTTCAATATCGTGTCCACCCTGGTGATGGCGGTCACCGACAAGGAGTCCGACATCGCCATTTTGCGCACGCTCGGTGCCAGCCCGGGCAGCATCATGCAGGTATTCATCGTACAAGGTGCGTTGATCGGCTCGATCGGCCTGGTGCTCGGGCTTGCCGGTGGTGTACTCCTCGCGCTCAACATCGATGTCGTGGTGCCGGCCATCGAGCGGTTGTTCCACACGCAGTTCCTCGCCAAGGACGTGTATTACATCTCGGAGCTGCCCTCCGATCTGCAATGGCGCGATGTGGGCATCATCGCTGCCGTCTCCTTCGTGCTGACATTATTGGCGACCTTGTATCCGAGCTGGCGCGCTTCACGTGTGAATCCTGCCGAGGCGCTCAGATATGAGTAAGAACCTCCCCATCGGCACCCTTCCGGAAGGTGACGACCCCACGCCCGCAGGGGAAGCCAGCGCGGTGGTGCTGTCCTGCCGCGGGTTGACAAAAACCTTCCAGCAGGGACGGGTCGAGGTGCCGGTGCTTGCCGGTGTCGATCTTGATGTGGGTCGTGGCGAACGTGTCGCCATCGTCGGCGCTTCCGGTTCGGGCAAGAGCACGCTCCTGCATCTGCTGGGTGGGCTCGATGCGCCGACGGCGGGTCGCATCGAGTGGCTCGGGCGCGATCTGTCGCGCCTGGGCGAGTCGGCGCGCGGGCGGCTGAGGAACGAACGCCTCGGTTTTGTTTATCAGTTCCATCATCTGCTGCCCGAATTCACGGCACTCGAAAACGTCGCCATGCCACTGCTGATCCGCCGCCTGCCGCGACGCGAGGCCGAGGCGCGCGCCGCCGCCCTGCTCGAAGAGGTCGGGCTGGGGGCGCGGCTGATGCACACGCCAGGCGAGCTCTCGGGCGGTGAGCGCCAGCGTGCCGCCGTCGCGCGTGCGCTGGTCACACAGCCTGCCTGCGTGCTTGCTGACGAGCCGACCGGCAATCTGGACGGCCATACCGCCGCCGCCGTCTTCGAGCTGATGCTGGCCTTGAATGAATCGCACCGCACCAGCTTCATCATCGTCACCCATGATCTGCAACTGGCGGCCCGGGCTTCGCGCATCCTGCGTCTCGAAGACGGCGTGCTGAAGCCAAACGATTGAATCCCTGTTGTTTTTGACCGGTTCGCCGGGAGTCTTCGGGGCGACTCAAGTTTTCCGCCCATCGGCCGATAAACGGTGCACACCTTGTGCACGGGACCGAGATCATGAACAGCCTGTTTGCGCCCGCGGTTGCCTTGATGAACCGCCTCAAATACCCCTATAAATTCGCCCTGATCGGCGTCGTCGCGCTTGTTGCCATCGCTTATCTGCTGGTCAGCCTGACCATCAACCTGAACGATTCGATCGAGCAGGGGCGGCGCGAGCTCGACGGCCTTGCCGTCATCAAGCCGATGCTGCTCTACGTGCAGGCCGTGCAGAAGCACCGGGCGCTGAGTTCCGCCATCCAGGGCGGTGATGCGGGCCTTGACGCGCAGGAGAAAGCCAATCTTGTGCAGATCGCCGAGGCGGAAAAGGCGGTCGATGCGGCCATCGCCGCGCGTGGCGCCGGACTCGTCAAGACGGAGGAATGGCAGGGTATCAAGGGCGAATGGAAAACGCTGGCCGGTGAGTGGCGCAACCTGACCGATTCGAATTTCGGCGCGCATAGCACGGTCATCGAGCACGTTCTGAAAGCCATCAACAGCCTGGCCGGCAGGAGCCGTCTGCTCATGGATCCGTCGCTCGATTCGCTGCTCTTGGTCAATTCGGCGATCATCGATGCGCCGGAGACCCTCGAGGCGATGGCCAAGATCCGAGGCCGCTCGATGGCGCCCCTTGTTCGCCAGTCGGCGACGGACGACGAAAAGCGTGCCTTTGCCGGTCACACGATGATCCTCGACAAGATGTCCAGCGACATGCTCGACAATCTGGATCGCGCCAGCCGCTTCAATGAGTTGCTGAAAAACGAACTGGAACTCTTCCAGCAGAAGTTCATGGAGGGTCTGGAAGATGTCGTCGGTGTGCCGCGCATGGAAATCGCCGTGGGCAACATCAGCACCAAGCCGCAGGAGTATTACGCCAAGGCGACGGCAGCGCTCGATGCCAGCTATGCGGAGATGCATGGCAAGATGTTTCCGACACTGGAGCGGCTGATCAAGACGCGCGTTGACGCACTGTGGCGCCACATTGCCCTGAGCCTGGGGCTGGCAATCCTCGTCATTCTCGCCTTCGTCTATTTATCGACGGGTGCCTACCTGGCGATCGTGGGGGGGGTGCGCAGGCTGGCGCAGGGCACGACGCAGGTGGCGCAGGGGGATCTGACGGCACGGGTGGCACTCGATTCGCATGACGAGCTCTCCAGCGTTGCCGAGGCATTCAACACCATGGCGGACGCACTGGCCGGTCTCATCGGCAAGATCCAGGCGAGTACGAATGATGTGACAAAAGCTGCGCAAAGGCTGGCCAATTCTTCCTGGCAGGTGAGCGACGGCTCGCAAAAGCAGAGTGAATCGGCTTCAAGTATGGCTGCCGCCATCGAACAGACGACGGTGGGCATCAGCCAGATCGCCGAGCACGCGCGTGAGGCGCATGCCATTTCGAGCGAGGCCGGACGGCTCTCCGAGGAAGGGCATGACGTGGTGGGCCGCACCGTCGCCGAGATGAAAGAGATTGCGCAGACCGTCGAGCAGTCGGCGCAGCAGATCGAGGAACTGGGCCGCCAGTCCGAGCGCATCAGCAACATCGTGAACGTCATCAAGGAAATTGCCGACCAGACCAATCTGCTGGCCCTGAATGCCGCCATCGAGGCGGCGCGCGCCGGCGAGTCGGGTCGCGGCTTTGCCGTGGTGGCCGACGAGGTGAGAAAACTGGCCGAACGCACAGCCCAGTCCACCCAGGATATCGCCACCATGATCGATGCGATCCAGAGCGGTACCGGCCAGGCCGTACAGACGATGCAGGCCGGTGTCGGACGGGTTGCCGGCGGTGTCGAACTGGGTTTGCGCGCCGGTGAGGCGATGGACAAGATCAAGTCGGGCACCGAGCGTGTGCTGCAGTCCGTGAATGATATTTCGCTCGCTCTGAAGGAGCAAAGCGCCGCCAGCACTGAAATTGCCGGCAACGTCGAGCGGATTGCCCAGATGGCCGAAGAAAACAATGCCGCCGCCAGCCAGACGGCCGAGACGGCCGGCAAGATGGCGCAACTGGCGTCCGGGTTGCAGGAGGATGTCAGCCGCTACAAGGTGGCTTGAGACGGAAGCGGTGCGATCAAAAGCCAGTGCTAAGGCCGGTCGCAGGAGGCAAATTCCGTAAAATCCGCCCATGCGGATTGCCATCATCGCCTTTGTCCTGGGAGTCTGGCTGTTGCAGCAGCAGCCAATGTTGCCGAGCGGACGCACCCTCGGACTCCTTGCCGCCGTCCTGTCAGGACTGACTTTTCTTTGTTTCAGATTTTCTGGCCGCTCCCGGCGCCTGCTTGCCTGTCTGGTGATGCTGCTCGCCGGTTTTGTCTGGGCTGCGCTGCTCGGCCAGCTGCGTCTTGCCGATGCGCTACCCGTGGCTGACGAGGGGCGCGATCTGCTCGTCACGGGAGTCGTTGCCAGCCTGCCGCAGACTTTCGAGAACGGTGTGCGTTTCGATTTCGATGTCGAGGCGGCGCAAAGGCCGATTCCGGCCCGCATTTCACTTGCCTGGTATCGCGCCCGGCAGGCAGCCGACGACGGTGCAGGGCCGGACGTTCACGCCGGTGAGCGCTGGCAATTCACGGTGCGCCTGAAGCGTCCGCATGGCAATCTGAATCCGCATGGCTTTGACTACGAAGCCTGGCTCTTCGAGCGCGGGATACGCGCCACCGGCTATGTGCGCGAGCAGGCGGCTGTGCAGCGCCTCGCCGCGTTCGCTGGACGCCCTGGCGACTTCATCGAGCGCCTGCGCGAGTCGGTGCGCACGCGCTTTCTGCGGGCGCTGCCCGATCGCGAGTATGCCGGGATTCTGGTGGCGCTCGCCGTCGGCGACCAGCGTGCGATCGACAACGGCCTGTGGCAGCTCTTTGCCCGCACCGGCCTGTCGCACCTGATGTCGATCTCCGGGCTGCACATCACCATGGTGGCGGCGCTGGCTGCCTGGCTCACCTCCTTTTTCTGGCGCCGCCAGCCGCGTCTGATGTTGCACCTGCCCGCGCAGAAAGCGGCTGCGCTCGGAGGCTGGTTTGCGGCCTTTGCCTATTGCCTGCTGGCCGGATTCGGCGTGCCGGCACAGCGCACCTTATATATGTTGACGGTGGGCGCGTTCGCCCTGCTGGCGGGGCGTGCCGCCTCGGCCAGCCGCGTGCTGGCGCTGGCGCTGTTGACGGTGCTGGTGCTCGATCCCTGGGCCGTGCTTGCGGCCGGCTTCTGGCTGTCATTCGGTGCGGTGGCGCTGCTCTTCTACATTTCGGCCGGTCGGCTGGCGACAGGGCACTGGCTTATTGCCTGGGGACGCGCGCAGTGGGCCATCACCATTGGTCTGCTGCCGGTGCTGCTCGCCTTGTTCCAGCAGTTCTCGCTGGTCTCGCCTCTGGCCAATGCCGTGGCGATTCCGGCCATCAGCCTGCTGATCACGCCGCTCACGCTCCTGGCCGCTGTCCTGCCGGTCGATGCGCTGCTGTGGCTGGCGCATGGCTTGCTGAGCGCGCTCATGGCGTATATCGAATGGCTGGCCGGGTGGCCGCTGTCGCTCTGGCAGCAGCAGGCACCACCGGTCTGGGCCGTGCCGCTGGCACTGGGCGGTTGCCTCTGGCTGTTGTTGCCCGGCGGTTTTCCTGCGCGCTGGCTGGGTGGCATTTTCATCCTGCCCTTGCTGCTGGTCGAGCCCGCGCGTCCAGGGAGCGGAGAATTGCGTGTGCAGGTGCTCGATGTCGGTCAGGGCCTTGCCGTGCATCTGCAAACGGCCGGACATGATCTCATCTATGACACCGGGCCGCAGTTTTCCACGGATGCCAACAGCGGCAACCGCATCCTGCTGCCGTATCTGCGCGCAGCAGGCGTGCGCCAGCTCGACGGCGTGATCCTCACGCATGAAGATCTCGATCACGCCGGTGGCGCCCTGTCGTTGATCGATGCCATGCCTCTGGCCTGGACGATGAGTTCGCTGCCGGCCACCCATCCTTTTCATGATGCGCCGAACCATCGCCCCTGCTTCGACGGACAGCAGTGGCAGTGGGATGGCGTGCGCTTCGAGGTTCTGCATCCGCAGGATGCCGCGTATCGGTCAGCGCAAAGGAAGAGTAACGACATGTCCTGCGTCCTCAAGGTGACGACGGCGTGGGGCAGCGTGCTGTTGAGCGGGGACATCGAGGCGCGCAGCGAGCGCGGTCTCGTCGAGCGCAAGGGGCAGGCGTTGCATGCGGACGTGCTGATTGCGCCGCATCATGGCAGTCGCACTTCCTCGACGCCAGAATTCCTGGCTGCCGTCGGGGCGAAGACGGTGATCTTTCCGGTCGGCTACCGCAACCGCTTTCGTCATCCACACGAAAAAGTCTGGCAGCGCTATGAGGAAACGGGTGCGCAACTGTTGCGCACTGACCGGGACGGTGCCATCGGCATCGATCTCGCCGTATCACCAGGACTGACTTTGCAGCGCGAAGCGGATCGTCGCTACTGGCATGGACAGTGAGCGCGCAGGCATCCCCGGTCGGGCTTGAGGCTCTGCTACACTCGAAGCTGAAGGAGAATTGCCATGAATGAAATGCGCCAACAGACGGTTCAGTGCCTCAGTCCGGGCGGGCTGCACCGCATGCACTATGTCGAGTGGGGCGATCCGCATAACCCGCGTGTACTCGTTTGCGTGCACGGCCTGACGCGCAACTGTCGTGATTTCGATTTTCTCGCCCGGGCGCTGCACAAGGAATACCGCGTGGTGTGTCCGGATGTCGTCGGGCGCGGGCGCAGCAACTGGTTGCGCGTCAAGGAGCATTACCAGATCCAGCAGTACGTCGCCGACATGGTGACATTGATCGCCCGCCTCGGTGTGAATGACGTGCATTGGCTTGGTACGTCGATGGGCGGCATGATCGGCATGGCGCTCGCCGCGCAGGAGGACAGCCCGATCACACGTCTCGTTCTCAACGATGTCGGTCCGGTGATCAGTGCCGTGGCGATCCGCCGTATCGGCGAATACCTGGGGCTGATGCCCGAGTTCGCCACTTTTGCGGATGCCGAGCAATATGTGCGGCAGATCAGTGTGACGTTTGGCCGGCTCACCGATGCGCAGTGGAAGCACATGACCGAGCATGTCGTGCGCGAGAAGGCCGGTGGTGGTTATGAATTTGTCTACGACCCGGGGATTGCCGTGCCCTTCAGCAAGGAGATCGGCGAGGGTGACATCAGCCTGTGGCCGCTCTATGACGCCATTCGTTGTCCGACTCTCGTCGTGCGCGGCGCGCAATCCGACCTGCTCACCCATGACACTTTTCTTGAAATGGGTCGGCGCGGGCCCAGGGCGACGGTTGCCGAAATTCCCGGCGTCGGTCACGCGCCAATGTTTTTTGACGACAGCCAGATTTCCATCGTCAGGAATTACCTGCTCACACCGTAATCGGCGCCCGAGGGTAGAACGGGACGAAAAAAACGGCGACTTCGAGTCGCCGTTTTTCAATCGGGCTGCGGGTGCTCAATAGGTCTCGATGTGCAGCCGTCCTTTCTCGCGCAGAGTCGGCACCAGCTTGTCCCAGTCACCGCCGTTCTGGCGGCAGACATCGCGGAAAGCCTCCTCGACGCCCTGCTCCATGCCCTTCAGGCCGCACAGATAGATGTAGCAGTGCTCGTCATTGAGCATCTTCCAGACGTCTTCATGGCGCTCGCGGATGCGGTCCTGCACATATTTTTTCGGCTGGTCAGGCATGCGTGAAAAGGCAAAATTCACGTCGATGAAATCTTTGGGCAGCTTCGTCAGCGGGCCGAAGTAGGGCAGTTCCTTTTCCGAACGGGCGCCGAAGAACAGCAACTGCTTGCCGCCTTCCTTGAGCTCCATGCGGCGGCGGCGCCGCTCGGTCATGGCACGCATGGGGGCAGCGCCGGTACCGGTGCAGATCATCATCAGCGAACTGCCGGCATGGTTGGGCATCAGGAAGTTGGCACCGAAGGGGCCGATCACCTGTACCTTGTCGCCTACTTTGAGATCGCACAGATAGTTCGAGCAGACGCCGCGGATTTCCTTGCCATCCTTGTTTTCGACGACACGCTTGACGGTCAGCGCACAGTTCTGGAAGCCAGGGCGCTCGCCTTCGCGCGGGCTGGCGACGGAGTAGAGCCGCACGAAATGCGGGCGACCCTTTTCATCCGTGCCGGGTGTCAGGATGCCGATGTTCTGTCCTTCGAGCAGGGGCAGGTGAGCACCTTCGAAATCCAGCACGATATGGCGAATGTCCGCACTGGCGTCCTCGCTGGTGAGACGGTAATTGCCGGTTACCGTGGCGGTGATCGGGTTGCGCTCGTTGTAGAGGTTGATCGACGGCTTTTCCGCCGACCAGGGAGGGGGTACGGCACCGCCCTGTCCGGCCGTGGCTTCCGTGGTGAGGACTTCGACCTGCTTGGGCACCGGGACGGCAGGGACGCGCTTTTTCTTGGGCGTCGGCAATTCATTCCAGTCGAACTGCTCTTCGAGGGAATAGACCTCGCCCGGGGTGATGGCGAACCAGTTGTCGATGGCGCCAGTCGGGCAGACGGGAATGCAGGCACGGCATTCCTCGCAGATGTCCGGATCGACAACGTAGTTGCGGTCGTCGTGGCTGATGGCTTGTACGGTACAGGCTTCTTCGCAAGAGTTGCAGCGAATGCAGATGCCCGGGTCGATGAGGTGCTGCTTGCCTTTTGATGCGATGGTGGTCATGGGGGGCTCTCAACTAAAAAAATGCCGATAAACGCTCATGATTATAAACCACAACCCACCCGGTCAGAAGGCAAGAAACGGAGGGGTTGCCCCCTCCGCAATCATGGCTTTTGCTCAGTTGAAACGTACGTACTCGAAATCG
Organism: uncultured Rhodocyclaceae bacterium; assembly: GCA_964607005.1. GTDB lineage: Bacteria > Pseudomonadota > Gammaproteobacteria > Burkholderiales > Rhodocyclaceae > Desulfobacillus. The sequence goes on along the minus strand of CAZSHO010000001.1, from coordinate 205,709 downwards.
ATGGGCTGATTGTTGATGCCACGCGAGGGCGGTGCGATCCAGTTGGCAAACTTGCCTGGCTCGACCACCCGGCCCATCAGTGATTGCACGTACTTGCGGTCTTCCTCGGTGGGCAGCCAGTCATTATGCTTTTGCATCCATTCGGCTTCGGAGATGATGCGTCCGTCCGGGCTGACGTGCAGATCGGCAAAGACGCCGATCTTGCGGTTGAAGCCCTTGTGGGGCAGGGCGAAGCGGAAAGGAATACCGTATTTTTCCGGCACCTTGTTCCAGCGGTCAATGCCGGCCTGTACATCGGTCACCCAGTCGTCGCGCAGGCGCTCGTTGAGCGCGGTGAGTGCGGGCACCTGACGCGTGATGATGCGATCATTCTCGATCTCGAAGACAGGGTAGGTCGAGTTGTCGAGACGGTGATCATCGCCAAGCCTGGTTTCCTCAAAGCGCCCTTTCAGCCCGTTGGTGTAGTAGGAGGCGGCATTCGACGAGACCTCGGCGCCGTAGAGGTCACTGGTGACGCTGTAGTGGAAATTGAGATATTTCTGCAGCGTCGGCAGGTCGATCACGCCGAGCGCACGCAATTTTGCCGGATCATCCGTCTTGTGCTGCTGCATCACTTCGCAGGTACGCTGGATGGTGCGGCTTACGCCCGATTCGCCGACAAAAAGATGGTGGGCTTCTTCGGTGAGCATGAAGCGGCAGGTACGCGAGAGAGGATCGAAGCCGGATTCGGCCAGTGCGGCGAGCTGGTATTTGCCGTCGCGGTCGGTGATGAAGGTGAACATGTAGAACGAGAGCCAGTCCGGCGTCTTCTCGTTGAAGGCGGTGAGGATGCGCGGATTGTCGGCGTCGCCCGAGCGGCGGGCGAGCAGGGCTTCGCCTTCCTCGCGGCCATCGCGCCCGAAGTGAGCATGCAGCAGATAGACCATTGCCCACAGATGGCGACCTTCCTCGACGTTCACCTGGAAGATGTTGCGCAGGTCGTACATGGATGGACAAGTCATGCCCAGATGGCGCTGCTGTTCGACCGAGGCCGGTTCAGTGTCGCCTTGCGTGACGATGATGCGACGCAGGGTCGAGCGGTATTCTCCGGGCACCTCCTGCCAGGCCGGCTGACCCATGTGCTCGCCGAAGTTGATCTTGCGACCGGCCTCGGCTGGCGCGAGGAAAATGCCCCAGCGGTAATCGGGCATGCGTACATGGTCAAAATGCGCCCAGCCCTGTGGATCGACGCTGATGGCGGTACGCAGATAAACCTGGGCCGAGGTGGTCTTGTCCGGTCCCATCTCGCCCCACCAGTCGAGAAAGCCGGGTTGCCAGTGTTCGAGTGCGCGCTGCAGGGTCTTGTTTGACGCCAGATCGACGTTGTTGGGGATTTTTTCGCTGTAGTTGATGCTCATGGTCTCACCTCTGCGTAGGGTCAGTAAGAAACCCCCTCCTTGTGGGAAGGGGCGATGCTCGATCGGTTATACCCGCTCCCAGTTGAATTTTGCCTTGGCACCGCTGCCATACACTTTCAGTGCACCGGCCTCGCCGATGGCATTCGGCCGGTTGAAAATCCAGTTCTGCCAGGCGGTCAGTCGTCCGAAAATCCGCGTATCCATGGTTTCCTGACCGGCAAAACGCAGGCTGGCTTCCATGCCGGTGAGTGCATCGGGCGAGAGTGCGGTGCGCTCCTCGATGGCGATGCGGATTTCTTCGCCCCAGTCCAGCGTGTCGGGCCGGAAGGTAATCAGCCCCAGGTCATCGGCTGTTTCCGCAACAAGTTTTTTGCCGAGCATCGTATGTGCGGTATCGACGGGCTGCTGTTCTCCGGCGAAACGCGTTGCCAGACGGGTCAGGCCATTGTTCATGGGATAGAGGCCGAAATTGGCTTCGCTCAGTGTGATCACCGGCGCGTTGGGCGCTTCGTCCTCGAGTTGCAGCATGAAGCTGCGATCGGCAGCCAGGGCCAGCTCGAGAAGCAGGCCCGAGAAGCATGAACCCTCGTCGATGAGGGCGAACATCGAGCGGGACGAGACATCGAGCCGGCGCAAGGCGCGGCGCAACAGGCCGATGGTTTCGGTGACCAGCCAGTTTTGCTTGAAGCGTTGCATCGTGGTATCGGTTTCCAGCACGGCGGTGCCGTCACCGCGTGTTTTGATGAGCCACAGGCCGATATCCAGATCGTTGGTGCGCAGCATGAGGATGGCGTCATCGAGTTCGCGCCCCATTGCCAGCGGCCACCAGTTGATCCCCTGTGCGAGGATTTCCTCGAGGCTGCCCGGCTGCTTGCCGACGGGGGCGGTCACGGTGATCGTTGCGGTGCGTGCGGCGCGATCGATGGCGACATCGACATGGCTGTAGTGGTAGCCGGCGTCATCGATCGTGCGTTTGAGAGGGGTGAGCCGGACGCCCTCACCGCCATGGCGTGTTGATTTGCCGACGAGAGCTTCGGCTTTGCTCCGGACCAGTTCATCGAACTGTTGCGGCTTGGCGATGTGATCGACGAGCTTCCACTGCTGTGCACGGCTGGCGCGCACGCCATCGGAAGTGGTGCAGAACACGTCCGCCAGGTCGCGGCGCATCTTGCGCTTGTCCACGAGGCGGGTGAGGCCGCCAGTTCCCGGCAAAACGCCGAGCAGGGGCACTTCAGGCAGACTGACGGTCGTCGAGCGATCGTCGATCATGGCAATCTCGTCACAGGCGAGCGCCAGTTCGTAGCCACCGCCGGCGGTGGCGCCGTTCAGGGCGGCGAGAAACTTGAGGTCGGAATGCTCGCTGGAGTCCTCGAGGCCGTTACGCGTCTCGTTGGTGAATTTGCAGAAATTCACCTTCCAGGCATGAGTGGACAGGCCGAGCATGTAGATGTTGGCACCGGAACAGAACATGCGCGTCTTGCCGCTGGTGAGCACCACGCATTTGACATCCGGATATTCGAAACGGATGCGCTGAACGGCATCATGCAGCTCCATGTCGACACCGAGGTCATAGGAATTCAGTTTGAGTTTGTAGCCAGGCTTGATGCCCCGGTCTTCCTGAATATCCAGGGTCAGGGTGGCGATGGCTCCCTCGACGTCCAGACGCCAGTGGTTGTAGCGGGAAGGATCAGTGTCGTACGTAATCATCTAGCGGCCTCCGGGTTAGGGTTGAAGCTCCGGTTGGCACTTGCGCCGAATGTGCAATAAAATGCAAACCAGAGCTTTAACTAGAAATATTATACATATTTTGCAATTCTTTTTGACTTGCGTCAACTGTTTTATTTGAAGTATCAATCACTGCGTCCGCCAGCCCGTAAAACTCGTTCCGTTCGGCAAGGATACGGCGCAGATCGGCCATGGCTTCCTCGCGGCCGTGCATGGGACGCAGATCGCCCTGGTCGATGACGCGCTGCATATGCTCTTCCGGACTGGTCTTGATCCAGATCGTATAGCAGGCGGAGCGCAACAATTCGTAGGTCGGACTATCAGAAACAATGCCACCGCCCACGGCAATCACCGCATGATCGTGCTGTTCGATGATACGCTCAAGGCAGCGTTTTTCGAAACGGCGATACGCCACCTGGCCGTACAGCGAGAATATTTCGGAAGCGGGAACACCAGCGTCATGTTCGATCTCGTCATCCATCTCGATGAAGGGGATGCCGAGGTGTTCGGCCAGTCCGCGACCCAGGGTCGATTTTCCTGCACCGCGCAGGCCGATCAGGGCGATACGCTGACGCCGTTCGAGCGGATCCTGTTCGCCAAAGGCGCTGAGGAGAATGGCCTTAGCCTGGACCAGTTTTTTCGGTGAGAGTTTTTCCAGATATTGGATCAGTAGGGTCAGTTCGATCGGGTGGGTGTCGCGTTCGGTCAGGAGATCCGTCAGTGAGGTGTCCAGGGCTGTGGCAACCTGGCGCAACAACAAAACAGAAATATTCCCCTGGCCGCTTTCGAGCTGGGCCAGGTAGCGTTCCGAGACATCGGATCTGGTTGCCAGGGCTTTTCGTGAGAAGCCGTTTCGCATGCGTGCATCGCGCACCCTGGCGCCGAGGGTTTGCAGATAGGCATGCTCGCCCTGGGCAATTTCACTGGCAGCCGGAGAAGTTTCAGCAGACATCGGATATTCCCTCTGTCCAGCAGGGAGATGAAAAAGAAGTGTCAGGAAGATTAAGCATTATTTTGCAATAATGCAATATAACGTCTATACCGGCAGACAATGAATTATATTGATGCCTGTGCTGGAAGGTGGCTGTCGGTGTTTCTTGATCGGCGCTAAGATAAAGGCAAGAAGCATCTTCCCCCAATATAACGATCGATTATCGACAGAGAGATTCGGCCATGAAACACGTTACTGTTGAGGAATTTGTTGTCCTGATGACGGACATCACCCGTCAAATCGAAGGCAAGCCGCTGGACGCGACGCTGGAGAGCTTTCTGAACGAGACCGTCCCTGCGGACGGGGTGTTGTTCAATCGCATTTTTGATGCCTGCAAGGCTGCCATTACCGCCGGCTGGATGTGCAAACACGAGGCGGGTGGCGTCAAATACGGACGGGTCGCCAAGCCGACACCGGCGACCCATGGTTTCAGCGTCGATGTCGTCGAGATGGACAGTGTCAAAGGGCCCCATCACCGGCATACGAACGGAGAGATCGACATGATCATGCCGCTTGATGACGGGGCAAAATTCGACGGACGAGGCAAGGGTTGGCTGGTTTATCCGGCCGGGCATGCGCACCATCCGACCGTGACGCAGGGCCGGGCCATCGTTCTCTATCTGCTGCCCGACGGAGCCATCGAGTTCACCAGGCAATAATCTTTTCCCGGCAACAAATTTTCGGAATTTTTCAGAGTTTCGCGGTTATCCGGTCTGGCATCATGGACCGCCGCTCAAGGGAGACCAAGGCATGTCACAACTATCCAGAGCAGATCATCAGTTTTCGCCTCCCAGTGTCAGCATTCCTCGAGAATACAACGCTGCCTGGGATCTGATCCAGCGCAACCTCCAGGCGGGGCGAGGCGCAAAGACGGCTTTCATCGACGATCAAGGCAGCTATACCTATGACGAACTGGCTGTGAGGGTCAATCGCTTCGGCAATGTTCTGGCGAAACTGGGGATTGTTCGTGAGTCCCGTGTCATGCTTTGCCTGCTCGATACCATCGATTTTCCGACAGCATTCCTTGGCAGCATCCAGGCCGGTGTCGTGCCGATTGCTGCCAACACCTTGCTGACGGCGAAGGATTATGACTTCATGCTGGGCGACTCACGCGCCAGTACACTGGTCGTCTCCGAAGCGCTTTGGCCACAATTTGAGGAGATCGTTGGCAAGCACAAGCTGCTCGAGCATGTCATTGTTTCAGGTGAGGATGCAAAAGGGCATCTGTTGCTTGCCGACCTGATGAGAGAAGCTGCTACACAGTTCCAGCCGGCGACCACGACTTGTGATGACATGTGCTTCTGGCTGTATTCCTCCGGCTCCACCGGTTCGCCGAAAGGAACCGTGCATCTGCACTCTCACTTGATACAGACCGCCGAACTCTATGCCAAACCGATTCTCGGCATTCGCGAGGATGATCTGGTTTTTTCTGCGGCAAAACTGTTTTTCGCCTATGGGCTGGGTAATGGCCTCACCTTTCCGATGTCGGTCGGAGCGACGGCCATTCTGATGGCGGAACGCCCCACGCCGCAGGCTGTGTTCAAGCGCCTGGTCGAGCGTAAGCCGACGATTTTCTATGGCGTGCCGACCCTGTTTGCCGGCATGCTTGCTGCGGCAGATTTGCCCAAGCGCGACGCGGTGTGCATGCGCATGTGTACCTCTGCAGGCGAAGCCCTGCCGGCGGATATCGGCAAGCGCTGGACGGAGCATTTCGGCGTCGAGATTCTTGACGGTATCGGCTCGACAGAAATGCTGCATATCTTCCTCTCCAATCGCCCTGGAGAAGTGCGCTACGGCACCACCGGCAAAGCGGTGCCTGGTTACGAGATCAGGCTGATCGGCGAGGATGGTCATCCAGTGCTGGACGGCGAGATTGGCGAGTTGCAGATCAACGGGCCGTCTTCAGCGATCATGTACTGGAACCAGCGAGAGAAATCCCGCCATACTTTCATGGGGGAGTGGACGCGCAGCGGCGACAAATATACGCGTGATGCAGACGGGTACTATCAGTATTGCGGGCGTTCCGATGACATGCTCAAAGTCTCGGGTATCTACGTCTCTCCTTTCGAGGTCGAAGCCGCACTGATGACCCACGTGGCGGTACTGGAAGCGGCAGTGGTCGCCCATGCCGATACCGATGAGCTCATCAAGCCGAAGGCGTTTGTCGTTCTCAAGCCGGGGATCGAGGCTTCGGACGCGCTTGCCAGCCAACTCAAGCAGCATGTAAAAGACAAGTTGGCTCCTTATAAATATCCGCGCTGGCTGGATTTTGTGGCAGAACTGCCAAAAACGGCAACAGGGAAGATCCAGCGCTTCAAGTTGCGCGGCTGACGTGTTTTCTCGCCCCTCATCCTCTTGGCGCAGAGAAGGGGTTTCGTGGTTCAATTGCTGTGTGGCTTCCCCTCCGAAGTGAAGACATGCGCATCCTGATCGTCGAAGACGACTACGACATTGCCGGCAATCTCTCGGAATTCCTCGAAGGGAAGGGGAATTCTGTCGAGATTGCGCGAGATGGTGTGACCGGTATGCACCTGGCTGTCTCGCAGGATTTTGATGCAATCGTTCTCGACCTGGGCTTGCCAGGCATGGACGGACTCAATCTGTGTCGCAAGCTGCGACATGAGGCGAGGCAGGATGTGCCGATCCTGATCCTGACGGCTCGTGACGTGCTCGACGACAAGCTGGCGGCATTCGACTGTGGGGCTGATGATTATCTTGTCAAACCATTTGCCCTGCGCGAGGCCGAAGCGCGCTTGAATGCGCTCATCGCACGCCGTCGTGGACGGGTTGTTGATCGCCGGCTGGTGTTCAATCGTGTCATCTACGATCCATCGAGCAAGACTGTCATGGTCGAAGGGCATCCCAAACACCTGTCAAGAAAGTGCCTGTCCCTGCTCGAAGCGCTGATGCAGACACCTAATCGCGTGCATACGCGTACAGAACTTGAACTGGCGGTCTGGGGGGCCGATCAGCCGCAAAGCGATACTCTGCGCAGCCACATGCACATGCTCAGGCGTGCACTGACCGATTCGCACGGATTTTCCCCGATCGAAACCGTGCACGGTATCGGCTACCGTTTCGTCGCTGGCGATGCCCGTCTGGCGTAGCCTGCGTCTCAAGTTTGTATCGGTCTTTGCCTTGGCCGGGATTGTGCTGGTGCTCTCCCATGCCATTGCCATTCAGCAGCTGAATCGCTATCAGGAAGAACAACTGATCGACCAGATCGTTTCCGACGAGATGGAGGACCTGCTGCAGCAATACCAGCGGCATGGCATGCCGGAGAACGAGCCTTTCAATCGATTGCAGCGTTATGACGTGCGGCCTGACACTGAAGCCTTGTCCTTGCGCAAGTGGTTTCGTGCCAGCTGGCTGGTGCAGTCCTATATCGTGCGCAAGCCCGAGGAGCGGCTGCACTTGCCTCCGGAATTGCGTGATCTTCCACCGGGATTCCATGACGTCGTCAGCAAGGGCGATTTATACCGGGTTGAGGTGCGCGAGATCGGTGAAGTGCGCTTTTATATTGCCTATTCGGTGATATTGCATCAGAAGCGCGGTCACAAATTCACGCAGGCGCTGATCATCAGTGCCGCGTTGACGGCGTTGATCACCATTTTCATGGGGCTCTGGCTATCCGGCCGGCTGACTTACCAGATCGATGATCTTGCCAGGCGCGTGCGCGCATTTGACGGGCAGCCTTCGAACGAAATGCTGGCGAGTCACTATCGTGAAAATGAAGTGGTGGCGCTTGCCGCCGCCTTCGATGGCTATCATGATCGAACCGTGCGACTGCTCGAGCGCGAGCGGGCGTTCACCGCGGATGTCAGTCATGAGTTGCGCACGCCGTTGACGGCTATCCAGACCGGTTGTGAATTGATGCTCGATGATCCGGCACTTCCGGCCAAAGTCCGCTTGCGCGCCGAGAAAATTGCAGCGGCCTCCGGGCGGCTGACCGATCTGGTGAATGCTTTTCTCCTGTTGGCGCGTGAGCAGGCGGAAGCCATTGGCAGCGAGATCGACTTGCGCGATTGCGTCGAAGAGGCGGTGGACTCCTTGCGCGAGAAGGCGGAAGCGAAAGGATTGTCGCTGCTTGTCGATACACACGACAGTGTGGCGGTACGCGCGCCACACAAGGCGCTGCAGATTGTTCTCATCAATCTGCTGGCCAACGCCATCAGCTATACCGAGCGGGGAACGGTTAGTCTGCGTACTGAAGGAGCAACCGTTAAAATCGAGGATACCGGCTGCGGAGTGACCGTAGAGAAGGTTCCGGAATTGTTTCGCCGTTTTCGTCGTGGCGATGCGCGTAGTGGAGACGGGTTTGGCCTGGGCCTGGCCATTGTCAAACGCATTTGCGAGCAACTGGGATGGCGCATTGGCATCGAGCCTCGCCCGGGAGGCGGCACGCGAGTCCTGCTCTCTCTTGTCTGATCAGGATTTACGAAAACTTCACAAAGTCATCACCTTAATTTTCTGGTCGCCTCATAAACTGCGAGTGGGCCTGATCTTTTGTTCTGGCCCGATTCGACCGGAGTGCGACGGTTTGAGCGAAAAGGCTTGGCAATATCCGCCCGGGCAAAACCATCAAAAATACTTTAGGAGGAGATGATGAATAAAGCAGACAGTGAACTGGATCGCCGCGGGTTTCTCAAGGCAACCTCCGCCCTTGCCGGCGCAGCCGGCATCGGGACGCTTGTGCCATTCGGCAGGGCACACGCCCAGGGGACAAAGTACAAGGTCGGGCTGATGCTGCCTTATACCGGGACTTATGCGCCATTGGGCAATGCCATTACCAACGGTTTCAAGCTGGCGATGGAAGAGCGCGGCGGCAAGCTGGGGGGACGCGAGATCGAATACTTCGTTGTGGATGACGAATCCAACCCGGCGAAGGCTCCGGAAAATACCAACAAGCTGGTTCAGCGTGACAAGGTCGATGTGCTCATCGGTACCGTGCATTCTGGCGTGGCGATGGGGATGGCGAAGATCGTCCGTGAGACCGGTACGTTGTGGATCGATCCGAATGCTGGCGCCGATGAGGTGACTGGCCCCTTGTGTGCACCGAATATTTTTCGGACTTCCTTCTCCAACTGGCAATCCACCTATGCTCTTGGCAAGGTACTGAAAGCAGAAGGCCGCAAGACAGCTGTCTTCATTACGCATAAATACGCCGCGGGCGAGCAGATGAAGGAGGGCTTTCGCGAAGGGTTCGAAAAAGAAGGTGGCAAACTGGTCAAAGAGCTCTATCTGCCTTTCCCGCAAGTCGAGTTCCAGGCCTTGCTGACGGAGATCGCCAGCATCAAGCCGGATGCGGTAGTCGCATTTTTTGCCGGAGGGGCTGCAGCGAAATTCCTCAAGGATTATGCGGCGGCCGGTTTACACGGCAAGATTCCGCTCTACGGTTCAGGCTTTCTCACCGATGGCGTCCTTGATGCGGTTGGTGATGCAGCCGAGGGGGTCGAGACCACCCTTCATTATGCAGACGGTCTGGGCTTCAAGAAGGACAAGGCATTCCGCCTTGCTTATGCCAAGGCCTACAAGTTGCAGCCCGATGTTTATGCCGTGCAAGGCTATGATGCCGGCCAGCTTCTCGCCGCCGGACTCGATGCGGTGAAAGGGGATCTGGGCAAGAAGGCCGAGATGATCAAGGCAATGGAAAAAGCCAAGATAGACAGTCCGCGCGGTCAATGGACCCTTTCCAAATCACACAATCCAGTGCAGGATATCTACCTGCGCAAGGTGGTCGGCAAGGAAAACAAGGTTCAATACATTGCCTGGAAGGCGCTTGCCGATCCGGCACGCGGCTGCAAGGCGTAACTCAACCTGCTTGAAACGGCGGCAGTTTCCTGCCGCCGTTTTTATATCCGGCTTATGGATTTCGCCTTTTTCCTGATCCAGTTGCTCAATGGCCTGCAGTATGGCCTGCTGCTGTTTCTCGTTGCCTCCGGTCTGACGCTGATCTTCGGCATCATGGGCATCATCAATCTGGCCCATGGCAGCTTCTACATGGTGGGGGCCTATATCGCCTGGTCACTGGCGGAGCAGACAGGGAGCCTTGCCGCCGCCATCTTGCTCGGCGTCGTTCTCACCGTTTTGCTCGGCATTGCCCTGGAGTGGTTTCTGATCCGTCATTTTTACGATCGTGACCACCTTTATCAGGTGTTGCTGACCTATGGCCTCATTCTCGTTTTCGAGGAGATGCGCAGCATCATCTGGGGTGACGATGTGCATGGCGTCGCAGTGCCGGCCATGCTGGCCTACTCGATTCCGTTGACCGACAATCTGTCCTACCCGGTTTATCGCCTGATGATTTCCGGCGTTTGCCTCGTTCTTGCCCTGTGCATGTATCTGCTCATTGCCCGCACACGGCTGGGCATGATGATTCGTGCCGGATCTTCCAACCGTGAAATGGTGCAGTCGCTCGGCATCAACATCAAGTTGATCTATGCGCTGGTGTTTGCCATGGGTGTGGCACTGGCCGGTTTTGCCGGCATGATCAATGCGCCTCTGGCTTCGGTTTATCCGAATATGGGCGGTAGCGTGCTGATCATCTGTTTCGTCGTCGTGGTCATCGGCGGCATTGGTTCGGTCAAGGGGGCCATGGTGGCTTCGCTGCTGATTGGTCTGGCGGAAACTTTCGGCCAGGTACTGGTACCGCAAGTCGCCGGGATGATCGTTTATGTGCTGATGGCGGCGGTACTCGTGTGGCGTCCGGAAGGACTGTTCAGGAAGCTCTGATGCAAGCTCAAGGCCGTCTGATCAATATCGTGCTTCTCCTGGCATTTACTGCGCTGGCCTTGTTCCCCATGGCCGGTTCGATTTTCTATACACAGTTGATCACCAAGATCATGATCATGGTGATCTTTGCCATGAGTCTCGATTTGCTGGTCGGTTATACCGGCCTGGTGAGTTTCGGCCATGCGGCGTTTTATGGGCTAGCCGGCTATGCGTTGGCGCTGATGGTACCCAAGTATGAAGCCGCTTCACTTTGGTGGACGTTGCCGGCAGCGATGGCTGCCTGTGCAGCGTTTGCCCTGCTCACCGGCACACTGATTTTGCGTACGCGTGGCATTTTCTTCATCATGGTGACGTTGGCCTTTGCACAGATGCTGTTCTTCGTTTTCCATGATACCGATTGGGGGGGCGGCTCCGATGGCATCTATATTTACAGCAAACCGAACCTGAAACTTGGCGAGATACTGCTTCTCGATCTGGAAAAGCTCGATCATTTTTATTATCTCGTGCTGGGGCTGATGGTGCTTGCCTACCTTGTCCTGCGGCGCATTCTTGGTTCGAATTTTGGTCATGCCCTGGTCGGCATCAAGACCAATGAGCATCGCATGCGTGCGCTGGGATTCCCGACTTTCCGCTACAAACTTGCCGCGTATGTCCTCTCGGGCGCACTGGCGGGTGTATCAGGCTATCTGGCCGCAGTACAGTTTGGCTTTGTCAATCCTGAAATTCTCTCATGGCATCAGTCCGGAGCCGTCCTCATGATGGTCATCCTGGGCGGCATGGGGACGCTGTACGGTCCGGCCATTGGGGCTTTCGCTTTTGTCCTGATGCAGGAACTTTTTTCGAACCACGCCTGGTTTGGTGCCTGGGCCAAGCACTGGCAGCTTGCCATGGGGGGTGTGATCATTCTTGTGGCGTTATATCTGCCGCAAGGGTTGGCCGGATTGCTGCGCAAAACGGTTTCTGAAAAAGAAATGGCGCAGGAAGACGATCATGGCTGAAGCCATTCTGCGCACGGCAGGCTTGACCCGTCGTTTTGGAGGACTGGTCGCTGTCAGCGATGTGTCGCTCGAGCTTCATATCGGGGAAGTGCATGCCGTCATCGGTCCGAATGGTGCAGGCAAATCGACCCTGACCAATCTGCTTTCTGGCGATTTGCCGCCTTCATCTGGAACAGTATGGTTTGACGGTCGCCATGTTGCCGGACTTTCTCCGGAACGCATCTCGCGGCTGGGCGTGGGTCGCAGTTATCAGAAAACCAACATTTTTCTGCCATTTACTGTTTTCGAGAACTGTCGGCTGGCTGCCCAGTCGCGTCTGCCGCGCGCCTGGCGGGTCTGGTCGAAGGCAGATCAGTTTGTCGATACCCGGCGTCTTGCCGAAGCGGCCATCGAGGCAGCCGGGCTGGAGCATCGCCGTGACCGTATCGCAGCGACACTGTCGCATGGTGAGCAACGGCAGCTTGAAATCGCCATGTGCCTGTCGACGAAACCGCGCGTCCTGCTGCTCGATGAGCCATTGGCCGGCATGGGTCCGCACGAGTCGAACCGCATGATCACGCTGATCAAAAAGCTTGGTGAGCAGCATGCCATCATGCTGATCGAACATGACATGGATGCGGTGTTTGCCGTTGCACATCGCCTGACAGTGATGGTCAATGGCGAAGTCATCGAATCCGGAACCCCGGAAGAGGTCCGCAACAGTCCGGCCGTTCAGCTTGCCTATCTGGGCGGTGAGGATAACCTTCATGGCTGAGGTGAACAGCCTTCCTCCAGGCTCCCTTCCCGAGGAGGAGGGGGACATCGGCTCGCTACGCTCACCGTCATCCGCGCCCCGGCCTCGGAGCGGCCCATCGGCCGAGCTGTTGCTCGAAGCGGTCGGCTTGCACAGTTATTACGGCGCCAGTCATATCCTGCATGGCGTCGATTTCACGGTTGCACGAGGCGAATGCATTGGCCTGATGGGCCGTAACGGCATGGGCAAGACGACGCTCGTGCGATCCATGCTCGGGCTGGTGCGGCCGAGGCAGGGAACGGTATGTGTGCGCGGCCGGGACATGACGCAGTCCGCACCACATCTGATTGCGCGCGCCGGACTGGCCTATGTGCCGGAAGGGCGCGGCATCTTTCCGAACCTCACCGTGCGTGAGAATCTGATCATGGCGGCGCGACCGGGTATCGATGGCCGCAAGGAATGGGATTTTGATCGTGTCATGGCCACCTTCCCGCGCTTGGGCGAGCGCATCAACAATGGTGGTGCCAAGCTCTCCGGCGGTGAGCAGCAGATGCTGACGATCGGTCGTGCCCTGATGACGAATCCGGATTTGCTGATTCTCGACGAAGCGACCGAAGGGCTGGCGCCACTCATCGCCAAGGAAATCTGGAACATCATCCGCACCATCCGCGCCTCGGGTATCGCCACGGTGATCATCGACAAAAACTACGGTGCCGTGATGGCGCTTGCCGACCACAGTGTCGTGCTGGTCAAGGGACATGTCGTTTTTTCTGGCACACCGGGTGAACTCTCGGATAACGAAGAGTTGATGCAGCGCTTCCTGGGGGTTTGAGATGCACCAGGGTTTCATCATGGTCCAGGGCCATTCGCTTGAATATCGGCTTCATCCGGCCAGCCAGCCGGATCGTCCGACGTTGGTGATGCTTCACGAAGGACTGGGTTCGGTGGCGATGTGGCGCGACTTTCCGGCAAGAGTCGCCGAGGTGACCGGGTGCCCGGTTCTCGTATATTCCCGCTATGGCTACGGCAAATCCGATGTGCTCGAGGAGCCCTTCACGGTTCGCTATATGCACGATGAAGCCTTGCAGGTTTTGCCCGAATTTCTTGACGCGCTGCAGATCGACAAGCCGCTTCTTCTCGGCCATTCCGATGGCGGATCGATTGCGCTGATTTATGCCGGTGGCGCGCATCGCTCCTTGACAGGGCTCATCCTGATGGCGCCTCATGTATTTGTCGAAGACCTGTCGGTGGCCAGCATCGCGCAGGCCAAGGAGGCCTTTGAAACCACGGCCCTGTGTCAAAAACTGGCGAAATACCATCGCGATCCGGCAAAAACATTCAGGGGCTGGAACGATATCTGGCTGCATCCGGATTTCCGCGCCTGGAATATCGAGGAGTATCTGTCCGGTATTGCCTGTCCGGTGCTCGCCATCCAGGGCAAGGACGACGAGTATGGGACATCCGCCCAGATCGAGGCGATTTGCCGTCAGGTCACGGCCACGGTGGACGTGTCGATGCTCGATGGCTGCGGCCATTCGCCGCACAAGGATCAGCCGCAGGCAACGCTTGCCGCCATTGGACGATTCGTTGCCGGACTGGCCTGAAAAGTCAGTGGTGGCGGGACGGCGCGCTATCCGGGCAGATGGATGGATGAATCATGAAAACGGGCGCCTTGCTGGCGCCCGTTGCTTGCTACCGTGATCTGAAGAGTTGTCTGCAGGAAACGGGTTTCAGCCGGCAAAATTTTTCGCGGCAAAATCCCAGTTGGCAAGGCTGCCAAGATAGGTTTCAACGAATTTCGGCCGGGCATTGCGATAGTCAATGTAATAGGCGTGCTCCCACACATCGATGGTGAGCAGGGGCTTGTTGTCCGACGTCAACGGTGTGGCGGCATTGCTGGTGTTCACGATATCGACGGAGCCATCCGGCTTCTTGACCAGCCAGGTCCAGCCGGAGCCGAAATTGCCGACGGCGGAAGTCTGGAAGGCTTTCTTGAATTCATCGAAGCTTGCCCACTTCTTGTTGATGGCATCAGCGAGCGCGCCGGTCGGTGCGCCGCCGCCCTTGGGCTTCATGCTGTTCCAGAAGAAGGTGTGATTCCAGACCTGCGCAGCGTTATTGAAAATGCCGCCCGAGGCTTTTCTGATGATGGTTTCAAGATCAGCATTCTCGAATTCCGTGCCCTTGATCTGGTTGTTCAGATTGGTCACGTAGGCCTGATGATGCTTGCCGTAATGGTATTCGAAGGTTTCTTTCGAAATGTGCGGTGCGAGAGCGTCCTGAGCGTAAGGCAGCGGAGGAAGGGTATGTTCCATGTTGTTGGTCTCCTTGTCTGTCGGTGGGTTCGAGAGGATTCTAGTCGGCTTAACTTCAATTGACAATAATTGCCATTTGAATGGTTGTTCACTCTTTCCAGGTGTGGGTGACGGTCGCGTCGGCCCCGCCTTCACCGAAGGTCAGTCGTATCGTCGTCCCCGGATTCAGTTGCGAGGCGGAGCGGATGATCTGGCCGTCGAGTGTGTGTGCCAGTGCGTAGCCGCGCTGGAGAACACTTTGCGGGCTCAGATGCTGGAGAGTGCCGGCGAGCGTCTCGAGCCGGTGTTTGTATCGCGAGAGCAGTGCAGTCGATGCAATGCGCATCCGTCCTTCTATCCCGTTCAGATCACGTCCGATGTGGCGACAATCCGGGCGGCGCATGCCAATGCGTAATTCGATGCGCCGCAAGGTGGCATCGCTCAGGACAATCTTTTGCCGCAGGGCGGCAAAGAGCCGGCTTGACAGGTGTGCGGCTTCGGCCTTCAACCGTTTCAGCCGCTCACCCGGGTGAGTCAGCCGGCGGGCCAATTGATCGATGTGTTGCGAGCGGCTCTGAACAAACCGGATCATCGAGCCGCGGATACGGCTGTGCAAAAACCCAAGCCGTCCTTGCGCCTGGACAAAACCGCCAGTCGCCGCTTCTGCGGCCGCCGTCGGAGTGGGTGCGCGCCAGTCGGCAACCAGATCGGCGAGGGTCGTGTCGGTTTCATGTCCGATGCCCGTAATGACCGGGATCGGGCAAGCGGCAATCGCCCGGACGACAGCCTCTTCGTTGAAAGACCACAGGTCTTCGATGCTGCCGCCACCGCGGGCGATGATCAGTACGTCGCATTCGAGACGACTGGCTGCCTTGCGCAAGACGTCGGCAATTTTCTCGGCTGCGCCTTCTCCTTGTACCGGGACGGGATAAATCACGACGGGAAGATGAACGGCCCGGCGCGCCAGAGTGGTCAGGATGTCCTGCAGTGCGGCCGCCTGCAAGGAGGTAACAATACCGATGCGACGAGGGTACTCTGGCAGAAGTTGCTTGCGCTCCGAAGCAAACAAGCCTTCTTGTTCCAGAAGGGCGCGCAGGCGGACAAAGGCTTCATATAACACGCCAATACCTGCCTGGCGCAAGGCTTCCACATTGAGTTGAAATCCGCCACGCGCCTCGTACAAGGTGACGAGCGCCCTGGCCTCGATGCGCAGACCGTCTTGCAGGCGAAAGGGCACAAGCTGAGCCCGCCCCCGGAACATGACGCAATCGATCTGGGCGCTTTCATCCTTCAGGGCAAAGTAGAGATGCCCTGAACCCGGGCGGCGCAGATTGGAGATTTCCCCGCTGACCCAGAGGAGCGGAAACTGGCGTTCGAGCGACTGCCTGGCCATTCTGTTGAGTGCCGAGACCGTCAGAATGCCTTCGGCGGAAATGGCTGGAAAACCGGGATCTTCTGGCATTTGGAGATTCTAGCCGACACCCCCTGTTTTTTTCCTGAATCGGTACTCGAGCATCAGAGGCATGCAACCCCCATCCCTCTGGCGCCATTTGTAACACATTGAATATAAATACGTATTCTTGAGCTGCATTTTGCATCGAAGTAAAGAAAAGGCTTTCGTGGCGCTGACTTAGCGGACGTGCGCAGAGCTAATTCACATCCTTATCCACAAGTTTTGTGGATAAGGAATCAAATAGTCTGGTTGCCGTGCCTCATGCATAAAAAAATTTCAGATACTGTCGCCAGATGCAGACAAACCTGAAACTTTTTTTCTTGCCGAAACCGGGATGCCCATATAAAGTTCGCCGTTATTTCGAACATTGGGTCCGGACGGAGCCAGGGCACCAGAATCTGTCCGGCTCTTGCTCCACCAAAACTTGAGGAGTCATGCGTGTTTGCCATCATCCAAGCTGCAGGCTGGCCGGTCTGGCCATTGCTGCTCGCGTCAATTCTTGCTGTTGCGTTCATCATTGAAAGATCGATTGTGCTTCGCAAGGGGAAAATTGTACCCAGTGGCCTGTTGCAAGGGGTCGTGGCCGAATATCGCCAGAGCGGAGTCTCCGAAGAGATGATCGCGCGCCTGATGCGGCACTCGCCCCTGGGGCGAGTCCTGGCTTCCGGACTGCGTAATGTCAAAAGTTCCCGGGAAGCCATGAAGGAATCCATCGAAGAAGCCGGACGTGGTGTCTCGCATGAGCTCGAGCGCTTTCTTACCAGCCTGGGCACAATCGCCACCATTGCTCCGCTGATGGGCCTGTTCGGCACGGTTGTCGGCATGATTGAAATTTTTGGTTCGACGACGGCTGCCGGAACCAACCCGCAGCAACTGGCGCACGGCATATCGGTCGCTCTCTATAACACCGCTTTGGGCCTGATCATCGCCATTCCGGCGATGATCTTTTACCGCCACTTCACGGCTTTGGTCGATAGCCTCATCATCGAGATGGAACAGCAGGCGATCAAGCTGGTCGAGCTGGTGCACGGCCAGCGCTCGGCTTAGGAGCCGGCTCATGAATTTCAGACGCGGGCGCAGCAGGGAAGAGCTGGAAATCAATTTGATTCCGATGATCGACGTGCTGCTCGTCATCCTGATATTTTTGATGATCACGACAACATATTCAAAATTTTCCGGACTTGATATCAATCTGCCGACGGCGGATACCGCGCAGCCGCAGGACAAGCCGGAAGAGATCAATGTGGTGGTGAGCGCCAGTGGTGATGTGATGATCAATCGTGTTGCGGTCGGTTCGAGGGAAGTCGCTGCGATCAGCGCTGCCCTGCGTCGGACAGGCGAGGCAGGAAAGGAACCCATCGTGGTGATCAATGCCGATGCCAAGGCAACCCATCAGAGTGTGATTGATGTCATGCAGGCGGCGCAAAACGCCGGCTTGAACCATATTTCGTTCGCCACACAGAACCCGACACACTGACAGTCCGGACGGCTGGTACGCAGCGCGGACCGATCCGTTGCGGTTTTTTTGTGACGCATCCATCCTGGTGACCGTCATGAAAACCCGGGAATTCATATCCAGGCAATGGAACCGACGCGGCATCGTCGCCTGCCTGCTTTGGCCTTTTGCGCTGGTTTTTTCATTCCTTGTTTTCTTGCGTCGTGCCATGTATCGCCGGGGCTGGCTGTCCTGCGTGCATTTGCCCGTCCCCGTGGTGGTGGTGGGCAACATCGTTGCCGGAGGCAGCGGCAAGACGCCGTTGACCCTGTATCTGGCGCAGGCACTGATGCGATCCGGCAGGCGGCCGGGTATTCTCAGTCGAGGATATGGCGGCTCTCTTGCCGGTATCGAAGAAGTGGTGCCTGGCAGTGACCCGTCACGGGTTGGCGATGAGCCACTTTTGCTTGCTCTGCGTGCCGGATGCCCCGTATTCGTGGGCAAAGACCGGGTGGCTGCCGCCAGACAGTTGCTGGCGACATATCCGCGATGCGACGTATTGATTTCGGATGACGGTCTGCAGCATCTGCGCATGGCCCGTGACATCGAAATCATCGTGATGGATGGACGGGGAGTGGGCAATGGCTGGTTGATGCCCGCAGGTCCTTTACGTGAACCGGTTTCACGTATCGCGCAGGCCGATGCGCTGGTGCTCAACACGGAAGCGGTCCGATCACAGCCGTATCCTGCAAAGGTATCGTTTCGCATGACTCTGCTTGCCAGGCACTTTTACAATCTTGCGGATACACAGCGGATGTGTGAGGCGGGTGATTTGCAGGGAAAGCCGTTGTTTGCCCTGGCAGGGATTGGTGAGCCGGCACGCTTCTTTCGTCAATTGGAAAATCTGGGATTGCAGGTGCAAGCGCGGGCCTTTCCCGATCATCATCGATATCAGGCCGCAGACTTCGCTTTTGCCCGGGGTGGAGCGCTTCTGATGACCGAGAAAGATGCGGTAAAATGCAGAAGTTTTGCACTGCCTGATGCTTGGGTACTGCCTGTTGATGCAGCACTCGACCCAGAACTCGCCCAATGGGTATTGGAGAAGCTCGATGGATCCGCGTCTGCTTGATATTCTTGTCTGCCCGGTCTGCAAGGGACCGCTGGATTTTCACAAGGCAAACCAGGAATTGGTGTGCAGGCCGTGCCGCCTCGCCTATCCGGTGCGGGAGGACATTCCCGTCATGCTCGAAGGGGAGGCGCGCCCATTGACACCGGAAGAAACCGCGGATTGAGTGTGTTGGCCGGATGTCGTTCAAGGTTGTCATTCCCGCTCGTTTCGATTCCAGCCGGCTGCCCGGGAAACCGCTTGCCGATATTGCCGGCAAGCCAATGATCGTTCATGTGATCGAGAAGGCAAAGCGCAGCCATGCCTCGGAAGTGATCGTCGCCACGGATCATGAGGAAGTGCATGCGGTTGTCGAGCAGCATGGCCATGCTGCTCTGATGACACGCCGGGACCATGCGAGCGGAACCGACCGCATTGTTGAGGTGATCGGGTTGTGCGGCTGGGCCGATGACGAGTTGGTCGTCAATGTGCAGGGTGACGAACCGGACATGGATCCGGATCTGATCGACCAGGTTGCCGCCTGCCTAGCCGGGCATCCTGAATCGGCGGTGGCCACAGCCTGCTACCCGATTCAACGTGCGGATGAATTTTTTAATCCGAACATCGTCAAGGTGGTGTGCGATGCACACGGGCACGCCTTGTACTTCAGCCGGGCGCCGATTCCCTGGGCACGCGATGCATTTGCACGGGATCGGACACAATTTCCGCAAGGCATGGTGGCGCGGCGTCATCTTGGCATTTATGCGTATCGATGCGATTTCTTGCGCCGTTATGGCGAACTCGCCGCTTCTCCCCTGGAGACCATCGAGGCGCTCGAGCAATTGCGCATGCTCTGGCATGGAGATCGTATTTATGTCGCCGAAGCGGTCCGGATGCCGGAAGCCGGCGTGGATACGTTTGAGGATCTCGAACGGGTCCGCCAGAAATTCCGCAGGGCCTGACCGATGTTGCAGTCAGGCTTGAATGCGCCGCCATTTCAATTGATTCGCTAAAAACAAAGGGGAAAATCATGAGGTTGATACTGCTTGGCGCACCTGGTGCAGGCAAGGGCACACAAGCTGCATTCATTGCTGAAAGATACGGCATTCCGCAAATATCGACCGGCGACATGCTGCGTGCAGCGGTGAAAGCGGGTACGCCACTTGGCCTGGCTGCAAAAAAGGTGATGGATGCGGGGCAGCTGGTTTCCGATGAGATCATTCTTGGCCTGATCAAGGAAAGGCTGACGCAGCCGGATTGCGCGAAAGGTTTTCTTTTTGACGGTTTCCCGCGCACCATTCCGCAGGCGCAAGCCATGCGTGAGCAAGGTGTGAGTTTGGACAGCGTGCTCGAGATCGATGTGCCCGATGCCGAAATCATCAAACGCATGAGCGGGCGTCGTGTTCATGCAGCTTCCGGCCGCACCTACCATATTGTCTTCAATCCGCCCAAGGTTGCAGGAAAGGACGATGTGACCGGCGAGGAACTGATTCAGCGCGAAGACGACAAGGAGGAAACGGTACGAAAGCGCCTGGACGTCTATCACAGCCAGACCAAGCCGCTGGTCGACTATTATTCGAAGTGGTCGGTCACGGCAGACGCCCGGGCACCGAAATACCACAAAGTCAATGGCGTCGGTGATCTTGGCGACATCAGAAAAGCTATTCTGGGTGCCCTGGAATAGGCGGGTGGGCGATGAGAGCCGCGGATGCCGGTCTGACAGGTCGACGACTGTACTGATATAATTCCAAGGTTACGGCATGAAAAATGCTTTTTATGCTCAGTCGGGTGGCGTGACTTCCGTCATCAATACAAGCGCCTGTGCCGTGATCGAGACAGCGCGTAAATATCAGGACAAGGGCAGGATCGGCACGGTTTTCGCAGGGCGTAACGGAATCATCGGTGCGTTGTCGGAAGACCTGATCGATACCGGTAAGGAATCGGCAGCCGCCATTGCGGCCTTGCACCATACGCCGGCAGGTGCGTTTGGCTCCTGTCGCTACAAACTGAAGGGGTTTGAGGAGCACCGGGCACAGTATGAACGCCTGATCGAGGTATTTCAGGCGCACGGTATCGGTTATTTTTTTTATAACGGCGGCGGGGACTCGGCAGACACTTGCCTCAAGGTCGCACAGTTGTCCACAACGATGGGCTATCCCATCATTGCCGTGCATGTGCCGAAAACGGTCGATAACGATCTACCCGTGACGGACAACTGCCCGGGGTTCGGCTCGGTAGCGAAATATGTAGCGGTTTCGACGCGGGAGGCCACGCTCGATGTGGCGAGCATGGCCAAGACCTCGACAAAGGTCTTTGTCCTCGAAGTCATGGGGCGTCATGCCGGCTGGATTGCGGCTGCAGGGGGGCTGGCTTCGGACAGGAACCTCGATTTA
The DNA here is from genome assembly GCA_964607005.1 of uncultured Rhodocyclaceae bacterium. Lineage (GTDB taxonomy): Bacteria > Pseudomonadota > Gammaproteobacteria > Burkholderiales > Rhodocyclaceae > Desulfobacillus. The sequence goes on along the minus strand of CAZSHO010000001.1, from coordinate 184,453 downwards.
CCGATCGTCATCCTGTTTCCGGAGCTGGTGTTTGATCAGGACCGTTTTCTGGCGAAGATCGATCAGGCGGTCAGAAAACATGGTTTCTGTACGGTTGTGGTGTCGGAAGGGGTGAAGAGGGCTGATGGCCAGTTCCTTTCCGATCAGGGATTGCGTGACGCTTTCGGGCATGCACAATTGGGTGGCGTGGCACCTGTGATTGCGGCTTTGGTGAAAACGGAGCTGAAATTCAAATATCACTGGGCCGTCGCAGACTATTTGCAACGCTCAGCGCGCCATATCGCCTCGCGGACGGATGTTCTGCAAGCGTATGCGGTTGGCAAGGCGGCGGTGGATGTGGCTTTGAAGGGATGCAGTTCGGTGATGCCGGCAATCAAGCGGATATCGAATCGCCCGTACGAATGGGTGATTGAAATCGCGCAATTGGAGGATGTCGCCAACAAGGAAAAATTCATGCCGCGTTCGTTCATTACAGATGACGGATTTGGCATCACGGCAAAATGCCGGCAGTATTTGACACCCTTGATTCAGGGCGAGGATTATCCGCCGTACAAGGATGGCTTGCCGGCTTATGTCAGGCTCAAGAACCGCAGTGTCAGGAAGAAACTGGCTGGATTCGATGTTGTTTAAGCGCAGGGTTGCTGCGTTCGTAAAAGGGGCGTAACAGGTTTTAGCAGATGGTGTGGTGGTGGCAGCACCACCGGGTTGTTTTCTAGTCAAGGAGGGAGTTCATGTCTGAAGCATTGATGCTCGCGCTGGTATGCGCGGCGCTGGCTGTGGCGTACGGGGCCATGTCCAGCAAATGGATCCTCTCGCTGCCTGCCGGCAACGAGAAGATGCAACAAATCGCCAAGGCGGTGCAGGAGGGCGCATCTGCCTATCTGAACCGCCAGTACAAGACGATTGGCCTGGTCGGTGCCGTTTTGTTCCTGGTGATCGGTTTTGTGCCGGCGCTGGGCTGGAAGACTGCAATCGGTTTTCTGATCGGTGCGGTTCTCTCGGGTGCGGCGGGTTACATCGGCATGAACGTTTCCGTACGCGCCAACGTGCGCACGGCCGAAGCGGCGCGCGGGGGCATTGCCCCGGCCCTCGATGTGGCGTTCAAGGGAGGCGCCATCACCGGCATGCTGGTGGTGGGCCTGGGCCTGTTGGGCGTCGCCGGCTATTACGCCATCCTGCGGGCCGGTACAGGCGCCGATGCCGATTTTCACCATCTCATCGAGCCTTTGATTGGTCTGGCTTTCGGCTCTTCGCTGATCTCCATCTTCGCCCGTCTGGGCGGGGGCATCTTCACCAAGGGTGCCGATGTTGGCGCCGATCTGGTGGGCAAAGTCGAGGCCGGTATCCCGGAAGACGATCCGCGCAATCCGGCGGTGATCGCCGACAACGTCGGCGACAACGTCGGTGACTGCGCCGGCATGGCTGCCGATCTCTTCGAGACCTACGCCGTGACCATCGTCGCCACCATGGTGCTCGCCGCGCTGGTGATCAAGACCTCGCCGGGGCTGGGTGAAAACCTGCTGCTCTACCCGCTGGCGCTGGGCGGCGTGTCGATCATTGCCTCCATCGTGGGCTGCTTCTTCGTCAAGGCGGCCGATGGCGGCAAGATCATGAACGCCCTGTATCGCGGTCTGATCGTCGCCGGGGTGCTGGCGCTGATCGCCTATTATCCGGTCACCCAGTGGCTGATCGGCGACGGCGATGCCGCGGCCAAAATCACCACTCTGAGCATGTTCGGCTGCTCGGTGGTCGGTCTGCTTCTGACTGCTGCCCTGGTGTGGATCACCGAGTATTACACGGGTACCGATTTCGCACCGGTGAAGCATGTCGCCTCCGCCTGCCAGACGGGGCATGCCACCAACATCATCGCCGGCATCGGCGTCTCGATGAAAGCCTGTGCCCTGCCGGTGCTCTCGGTGTGTGCCTCGATCTATGCCGCCTATGCGCTGGGCGGTCTGTTCGGTATCGCCATCGCCGCGACCTCGATGCTGTCGATGGCCGGTATCGTCGTGGCGCTTGACGCCTACGGTCCGATCACTGACAACGCCGGTGGTATCGCCGAGATGTCGGGCCTGCCGAAGGAAGTGCGTAACGTCACCGATCCGCTCGATGCCGTCGGCAACACTACCAAGGCGGTGACCAAGGGGTATGCCATCGGCTCGGCCGGCCTCGCCGCACTGGTGCTCTTCGCCGACTACACGCATGGCCTGGAAGCAGCCGGACTGACCGGCGTCAGCTTCGACCTGTCCAATCACATGGTCATCATCGGCCTGTTCATCGGCGGCCTGATTCCCTACCTCTTCGCCGCCATGGCGATGGAGGCGGTGGGCCGTTCTGCAGGGGCGGTGGTGGTCGAAGTGCGGCGCCAGTTCAAGGAGATCCCCGGCATCATGGAAGGCACGGCCAAGCCGGACTACTCCCGCGCGGTCGACATGCTGACTGTGGCCGCCATCAAGGAAATGATGGTCCCGTCAATCCTGCCAGTCGCTGTGCCCATCATCGTCGGTCTGGCACTTGGCCCGCAGGCGCTCGGTGGCCTGCTGGTGGGGACCATCGTTACCGGCCTCTTCGTCGCCATCTCGATGACGACTGGCGGTGGCGCCTGGGACAACGCCAAGAAATACATCGAGGACGGCCATTTCGGTGGCAAGGGTTCGGAAGCGCACAAGGCGGCCGTTACCGGTGACACCGTGGGCGATCCCTACAAGGATACAGCCGGTCCGGCGGTGAATCCGCTCATCAAGATCATCAATCTGGTGGCACTGCTCATCGTGCCGCTGATGGCCTGATCGTCCGGTTGCATCATTGAAAAGAGCAGCCTGCGGGCTGCTCTTTTTGCATGGGGTTTCCGATCGGGGCGCCCTTGGCGACGTCGCGCCGTCTTGCGAGCACTGACTTTGACTGAAAAGAACGGCGTTACAGTTTTACCATCGGGTTGAGCGTATAGACGCCCGTGATGCTGGCTTGGTCGAGGATGTGCTTGCCGATCGCCTCGCGTACCTGTTGGCCGGTGAATTTGCCTTCAACCGGGCAGCGTGCGATATCGAGCGCAAAGAGCGTGAACACATAGCGGTGAGGCAGCTCGTCGTTCCACGGCGGGCAGGGGCCATCGTAACCGAAATAATCTCCTGCCATGTCCTTGTCGCTGGCAAACCAGCCGGTGTAATCATTGAGCCCCTGGCGCGCGCCCCGTGCGGTGCCAGGACCATTCTTGCCGCGTGGCATGACATCCTGGGAAAACTCTCCGGCCTCGATGTGGGAGGGGGACACCGGCAGATCGATCAGCACCCAGTGGAAAAAATCCACGCGAGGAAGGGACGCCGGGACGCTGCGCCCCTCCTGATTGACGTCATCACCACGACTGGGCACGTCCGGATCGTGGCAGGTGAGCACCAGGGATTTCGTGCCGGCCGGCAAGTCCGACCAGGCCAGATGCGGGTTATGGTTGCCGCCCAGGCTGACATGGTTTTGCGCATGCGGGATACAGAAGGCGTTGTCGCCATGGATGATATGACTAAAACTGTCTGTCCAGAATTTCATTTTTCCTCCTCAATGTCAGTGGTGACCTTTCTTGCTGAAATCCTTCAGGCGGAATCCGAGCAGCCAGAGCGTGCCGAAATAGGTGAAGCTTCCCGCGACAACGATCAGGCATAGGCGCATGACACGCTCGAGGGCTGGCACACCGATCCAGCGGCTGGTGTCCCCGGCACCCAACCAGAGGACGCCGCCCATGGCGACGAGTGCGATGAAAAGCCTAAACCCGAACAAGCGCCAGCCAGGCAAGGGCACATAGGCGCCACGACGGCGCAGACCGTGCCACAGCAGGCTGGCATTCAGACAGGAAGCCAGTCCGATCGACAGGGCCAGACCGGCATGCTTGAGCGGCACGATGAAGGCCGCGTTCATGAGTTGTGTGGCCGCCAACGTGATGAGGGCGATTTTCACCGGAGTGCGGATGTTCTGCCGGGCATAGAAGCCAGGAGCCAGAACCTTGACGAGGATCAGACCGGTGAGTCCGATGCTGTAGGCGACCAGCGCCTCGCGGGTTTTCAGTACATCCTCGGCCTGAAAAGCACCATAGTTGAACAGAGTGGACAACAGTGGTATTGCCAGCAGCGCCAGAGCAAGTGCAGCCGGCAATGTGAGCAGGAAGGTCAGGCGCAACCCCCAGTCAAGCAGTGCCGAGAATTCGCCGTGATCATTGTCGCTGAAACTCTTCGAGAGGCTGGGTAACAGGATCGTGCCCAGGGCGGCACCGAGCAGGCCGGCGGGAAATTCCATCAGGCGATCGGCGTAATAGAGCCAGGAGACGCTGCCGGTGGGCAGGAACGAGGCAAAGATGGTGTTGATGAGCAGCGAGATCTGCGAGACGGAAACACCGAGTACGGCCGGCAGCATCAGCCCGAGGATGCGCCGTACCCCTTCATCACGCAGTGACAGGGAGAAGCGCGGCAGCATGCCGATTTTCGCCAGAAAGGGCAGTTGCAGGGCGAGTTGCAAAATGCCGCCGATGAAAACCGCCCAGGCGAGCGCCAGTATCGGAGGGTGAAACCAGGGGGCTGCAAACAGTGCCATGCCGATGAAGGAGAGATTGAGCAGGACCGGCGTGAAAGCCGGTACGGCAAAGCGGCTCCAGGTGTTGAGGATGCCACCGGCCAGCGATACCAGCGAGATGAACAGGATGTATGGAAAGGCAATACGGGTGAGTTCGACGGTCAGCGTGAATTTCCCTGCATCCGCAGCAAAGCCGGGTGCGGAAACATAAATCAGCACGGGAGCACCGGCGATACCCAGTGCAGTCACCCCGAGCAAAGCAAGAAAAAGCAGGGAGGCGACATGATCGGCGAGACGACGGGTTTCTTCAATGCCACGCCGGTTCTTGTATTCAGCCAGGATCGGCACGAATGCCTGGGAAAATGCGCCTTCGGCAAACAGACGTCGCAGCAGGTTCGGCAGACGGAAAGCGACGAAGAAAGCATCGGTTGCCATGCCGGCGCCAAAGGCGCGGGCAATGACGAAGTCGCGCACGAAGCCCAGGATGCGTGACAGCAGTGTCATGCTGCTGACGGTGGCGAGGGCCTTGAGCAGATTCATGCCGTCATGGTATCGATTTCAGGCGGTTCCCGTGCTTCTTGCATTTCACTTGAAAATTCCATAAAATCCCCTTCCTTTCAAGAACGAGCAGATTCTCCCCATGGCCAATTCCGCACAAGCCCGCAAGCGTGCCCGTCAGGCGATCTCGCGCCGCGCACGCAATTTCAGCCAGCGTTCCGAACTGCGTACCGCCATCAAGTGCGTTCGCAAGGCGATTGCCGCTGGCGACAAGGCGGCGGCACAAAAAATATTCACCGAGTCGATGCGCACCATCGACAGCATTGCTGACAAGGACATCATCCACAAGAACAAGGCGGCCCGCCACAAGAGCCGTTTGTCAGCTGCCATCAAGGCACTGTAAGACCAGAAAAACAAACACTCGAAACGACCGGTTCCGGTCGTTTTTTTTGCCCCGGATTTCCGTGTCAGGATTGGCGGGGTGTCTGCGGTAAGGTCAGCTATTGAAGAAAATCCATACAAAATAAGAGACTGCCTTGATTTCTTAGGAACTGCTGCATATACTCCGGAAAACTTATTGACTTTATTGGATTTCATTTAACTCATCGGCTTGGTGCCTGGCTCTTCATGAAAACGCCTCCGCTCGGGAAATTCGGTTTCAGGATCCGCACTCGCGCCGGTCTGGTCATCGAAAGTCTGCTGATTCCCGGCCGCGACGAAGAAGAGGCCGAGCGCAAATTGCTGCAGCTGTATCGGGATTGTGAAATTCTCGCCCGATTCAGCCACAAAGCGGGGAGCGCTTCGTCAAAGGAAGGCAGGGGCAAAATCGTCAGGCTGGCGGTGCGATAAGCCCAGCCCTCATGCTTCGGACCGGATCGTTTTCCTGAGTTTTCCCGCGTATCCGATCGCTGCGTCCCGCCTATACAAACAGGCTTTTTTCTCCTAGAATTCGAGAGCAGTCAAGGCGGCGCAAGCCGCCTTTCTATTTTTGTAGTGGACGATGGCCATGCCGCATTTGATGAACACCTATTCACGTCTGCCGGTTGCGTTTACGCATGGGCAGGGCGCACGGATTTTTGATGACTCCGGTCGCCCGTATCTCGATGCCCTTGCCGGTATTGCCGTCTCCACTCTCGGTCACGGTCATCCACGCCTGGTCAAGGCGATTGCCGAGCAGGCGGGCCGCCTCCTGCATGCATCGAACATTTACCGCATTCGCGAGCAGGAGCAACTCGCCGACAGGCTTGCCGGCTTGTCGGGGATGAGCGAAGTGTTTCTGTGCAATTCCGGTTGCGAAGCGAACGAAGCCGCCATCAAGCTGGCACGCCTGTATGGACATCAGAAAGGCGTCGATACGCCAGCCATCGTTGTCATGGAAAAGGCTTTCCACGGCCGCACCCTGGCCACGCTCTCGGCGACCGGCAATCGCAAGGTGCAGGCTGGTTTCGAACCACTCGTGGGCGGTTTCGTGCGGGTGCCGTTTGACGATGTGGCTGCCATCGAGAACCTGGCGGCCAACAACCAGAATGTCGTGGCCATCCTGCTCGAACCGATCCAGGGAGAAGGCGGCATCCACGTTGCCCATCCCGAGTACCTGATCGCCTTGCGGCGTATTTGTGATGAACGCGGCTGGCTGCTGATGTTTGACGAGATCCAGTGTGGTCTGGGCCGTACCGGCTACTGGTTTGCCAGCCAGCATGCAGGAGTCCGGCCGGATGTCATGACGCTGGCGAAGGGACTGGGTTCGGGGGTGCCGATCGGCGCCTGCCTGGCCGCCGGTGCTGCGGCCGGGGTTTTCAAGCCAGGCAATCATGGTTCGACCTTCGGCGGCAATCCTCTTGCCTGCACGGCGGCGCTGACGACGCTGGCAGTGATCGAGGAAGAAGGACTGTTGCTGCGTGCGGCCAATCTCGGTCATCGGATCCGTACCGATCTGGCGACTGCGCTGCAAGGACAACGCGGTGTCGTGGCGATTCGCGGTGATGGCCTGATGATCGGCATCGAACTGGATCGCCCCTGTGCTGATCTAGTGATACGCGCACTGGACAACGGGCTGCTCATCAATGTCACTGCCGAGAAGGTGGTGCGCCTGCTGCCGCCGCTGATCTTCAGTGATGACGATGCACGCGAACTGATCGAGCGGCTCGTTCCCCTGATCCGCGACTTTCTTGTCTGAGCTCCGTTTGCATGGCTGCGCCACAGCATTTTCTGCAACTTAAGGATTTATCCCGCGCAGAGCTGGAACACGTCTTTGCCCGCACGCGCTGGATCAAGGACAAGTTCAAGCGTTACGAACCTTACCACCCGCTCTTTGACCGCACCCTGGTGATGATCTTCGAGAAGCAGAGCACGCGCACGCGGCTCTCCTTCGAGGCCGGCATGCACCAGCTTGGCGGCGCGGCGATCTTCCTCAGCACGCGCGATTCGCAACTGGGGCGCGGCGAGCCGGTCGAGGATGCCGCTGAAGTGATCTCGCGCATGTGCGACATCGTCATGATCCGCACCTTCGAGCAGGACATCATCGACCGTTTTGCCCGGCATTCGCGTGTGCCGGTGATCAACGGCCTGACCAACGAATATCATCCCTGCCAGATTCTTGCCGATATCTTCACCTTCATCGAACAGCGCGGCTCGATCCAGGGCAAAACCGTTGCCTGGATTGGCGATTCGAACAATGTCTGCAACACCTGGCTGCAGGCGGCCGAAGTGTTCGACTTCAATGTGCATGTGTCGACGCCGCCCGGCTATGAGGTCGAGCCCGAACGTGCCGGCCTGTATGGCACGGATCACTACGAGGAATTTGCCGACCCGATGCAGGCGGTGCGCGGCGCCGATCTGGTCACCACCGACGTATGGACCTCGATGGGTTTCGAGGCGGAGAACGAAGCCAGGCGGCGTGATTTCGAAGACTGGCAGGTCGATGCCGAGATGATGCGCGAGGCCGGCACCGGCGCCCTCTTCATGCACTGCCTGCCCGCCCATCGCGGCGAGGAAGTGGCTGCCGCAGTCATCGACGGCCCGCACAGCGTGGTGTGGGATGAAGCCGAGAACCGTTTGCACACCCAGAAGGCCCTGATGGAGTATCTGCTCCTCGGGCGCGTGAATCCCTGACCCCACCCAACCACCATGAGCAAAGCAAAGAAACCGGTCACCATCAAGAAAGTCGTCCTTGCCTATTCGGGCGGGCTCGACACCTCCGTCATCCTGCGCTGGCTGCAGGACACCTACGGCTGCGAGGTCGTCACCTTCACCGCCGATCTTGGCCAGGGCGAGGAACTCGCGCCGGCACGCGCCAAGGCGCTCAAGGCCGGCATCAAGCGTCAGAACATTTTCATCGAAGACCTGCGCGAGGAATTCGTGCGTGACTTCGTCTTCCCGATGTTCCGCTGCAACACGATCTACGAGGGCGAGTACCTGCTCGGCACCTCGATCGCCCGTCCGCTCATTGCCAAGCGGCTGGTGGAGATCGCGAAGAAGACCGGTGCCGACGCCATCTCGCACGGCGCCACCGGCAAGGGCAACGATCAAGTGCGCTTCGAGCTGGGCGCCTACGCGCTGATGCCCAACGTCAAGATCATCGCCCCCTGGCGCGAGTGGGATCTGCTGTCGCGGGAAAAGCTGATGGCCTACGCCGAAGCACACGGCATCGCCGTCGACATGAAACACAAGAAGGGCGGCTCCCCCTATTCGATGGATGCCAATTTGCTGCATATCTCCTATGAGGGGCGCCATCTGGAAAATCCCGCCGCCGAGGCGGAAGAGTCGATGTGGCGCTGGACGGTCTCGCCGGAGAAGGCGCCCAACAAGGCCGAATACCTCGACCTGGAGTTCAGGCAGGGCGATCTCGTCGCCATCAATGGCAAGAAAATGAAGGCCCACGAGCTGTTGGCCACCCTCAACCAGCTTGGCGGCAAGCACGGCATCGGCCGCCTCGACCTGGTCGAGAATCGCTATGTCGGCATGAAGTCGCGCGGCTGCTACGAGACGCCGGGCGGCACCATCCTGCTCAAGGCGCACCGCGCCATCGAGTCGGTGTGCCTCGACCGCGAAGTGGCGCACCTGAAGGACGATCTCATGCCGCGCTACGCCAGCCTGATCTACAACGGCTACTGGTGGAGTCCGGAGCGGCGTGCGCTGCAGGCGCTGATCGACCACACCCAGCAGACCGTGAACGGCTGGGTGCGCGTGAAGCTCTACAAGGGCAATGTCATCGTTGCCGGACGCGATTCGAAGACCGATTCGCTGTTCGATCCGACCATCGCCACCTTCGAGGACGATGCCGGTGCCTATGACCAGCGTGATGCGGGCGGCTTCATCAAGCTCAATGCGCTGCGCATGCGTATCGCCGCCAACCGCCGCGGCCGGAAGAAATGATCATGCCGCAGTTCGACAATGTCAGCGTCGTCAAGAAAGCCAATGTCTATTTCGACGGCAAATGTGTCAGTCACAGTCTGGTACTGGCCGATGGTACGCGCAAGAGTGTCGGCGTGATTTTCCCCTCGCAACTGACGTTTTCGACCGGCGTACCCGAGCGCATGGAAATCCTCTCCGGTCGTTGCCGTGTGCGGCTCGACGGGGAAAGTCAGTGGCGGCAATACGGCGCCGGGGAGACCTTCAGCGTGCCCGGCGAGAGCCGCTTCGAGATCGAGACCCTTGAATTGCTCGATTACATCTGCCACTTCCAGTAGAGTCTTTTCCGGAGGAAACCATGCCGTCATTCGATATCGTTTCCGAAGTCAATCAGGTCGAATTACGCAATGCTGTCGAACAGGCGAACAAGGAAATTGCCAATCGCTTCGATTTCAAGGGATCCGACGCGCGCATCGAACAAGGCGAGGAATCGCTCACGCTGTATGCCGATGATGATTTCAAGATCGGCCAGGTGCACGACATCCTGACGGCCAAACTGGCCAAGCGCAATGTCGATGTGCGCTACCTCGAGCGCGGCGAGACGGAAAAGATCGGCGGCAACAAGGTGAAGCAGGTCGTCAAGGTCAAGGAAGGTGTGGCGGGCGAACTGGCCAAGAAGATCGTGCGCCTCGTCAAGGACAGCAAGCTCAAGGCGCAAGCCAGCATCCAGGGCGAGGCGGTGCGCGTGTCCGGCGCCAAGAAGGATGTATTGCAGGAAGTCATCGCCCTGATGCGCAAGTCGGTCACCGACGTGCCGTTGCAGTTCAGCAATTTCCGCGACTGATCAATCACGTTTCAGGCCGGCAATCCAGCGCGTATAGATGCGCTCGGCGACGGCGTTGAGTGACGTTATCCTCGCCCCCATGTTCGTCTGCATGTGCTCTGGCGACTGTACCGCCGGGCTGTCCGCGGCGGCGATCTCTGCCGCACCGTCCCGGCACCACTGGCGGATCATCTTTTCCGTCATCTCGACGTGGCATTGCATGGCGAGTGTCTTGCCGAGGGCGTAGGCCTGATTCGGGCAATGTTTGCTTTCGAGCAGACGCTGCGCACCTGGCGGGATGCTGAAGGTTTCGCCATGCCAGTGAAAGGAGTCGAAGCCGTCCGGGCCGCCAAACCAGTGATGTGCTGCGGTATGGTCGAGCACACGCACCGGCCACCAGCCGATTTCCTTCACCGGGTTTTTTGTGACCGTACCGCCGAGCGCCCGGGTGATCAACTGGCCGCCCAGACAGTGGCCGAGTACCGGCAGACTGGCGGCGATGGCGGCGCGGATCAGCGCGCAGGCCGGGTCGATCCACGGCAGGGGATCATTGACGCTCATCGGTCCGCCCATGAAAACCAGGCCGGAAAAACCGTCTGGCAGGGTGGGAACGCCATCGTTTTCGTCGATGCGGATGAGTTGCCAGGGGATCGAGTGCCGGTCGAGGAATGTGGCAAAATAGCCCGGGCCTTCAGTGGGATAATGACGGAATACAGCAATGGGTTTCATGATGAACGGATGGATGAGATGTCTGGCGAATTTTAGCCGGTTCGTCCTGGTGTGCGTTTTTGTCAGCATGCCGGCAAGGGCGGCCGAGGTGGGCGTGGTAGGCCTGTTTCCTGGCAAGGCGGTTCTCGTCATCAACGGGGGGGCGCCACGCACGCTGCCGGTCGGCGCCAGCGCGGAGGGGGTCAAGGTCCTGAGTGTTGACCATGACAGCGCCACCGTGCTGGTCAACGGCAAACGTGAGCGCCTGTCCATCGGCCAGCAAACTTTCGCCACGGCCGACGGTGCTAGCGGCGAGCAGACCACCAGCCTGACAGCCGATGCACGCGGACATTTCATGACAACGGGCTCGGTCAATGGTGCGACCATGCGCTTCATGGTCGATACGGGCGCCACGGCCGTGGCCCTCGGCCTGTCGGATGCACGACGTGCAAACATCCGGATCGACAAGAGCAAGATGATCATGGTGCAGACTGCGAACGGGCTGACTGGAGCCTGGCGGGTCACTCTCGACAGCGTGCGCGTGGGCAATGTCATGCTCAGCGGTGTTGAGGGCATCGTGCATCAGCAAGACCTGCCGATCGTGTTGCTCGGCATGAGTTTTCTCAATCGCATGGAAATGAAGCGCGACGGTCAGACGATGACCTTGCGCAAACGTTACTGAATCTTGATCACGAATCCGGAATTTCCCGCTCCGAACCTCATCACGCCGACCGCCGACTGGTTGCGGGAGCGTTTTTCCGTGGCGCGCCCCTTTCCGCCGGTTGAGGAAGAAGCCGTGCCGCAGTCACTCATCCCGGCGGCGGTATTGATGCCGGTGGTCGAGCGTGCGCAAGGTCTGATGGTGTTGTTCACCGAACGTGCGGCGCATCTGAACGATCATCCCGGGCAGGTGAGTTTCCCGGGCGGGCGCCGTGAGGCGAATGATCCGACGCCGGTGTTTACCGCTCTGCGCGAGAGTTCCGAGGAAATCGGCCTGGCGCCCGATCGGGTCGAGGTGCTCGGCACCCTTCCGGAGTATCGCACCGGTACGGGTTTTTCCGTGACGCCGGTGGTCGGCCTGTTGCATCCGCCCTTTGATCTCACACCAGACAGTTTCGAGGTGGCGGAGATTTTCGAGACACCACTGGCCTTTCTGCTCGATCCGGCCAATCACCAGCACCACAAGGTCGAATTTCGCGGGCGCATGCGCCAGTATTACGCCATGCCGTATCAGGGACACTTCATCTGGGGAGCGACGGCCGGAATGCTGGTGAGCCTGTATCGCCTCTTGATGAACGAATAAATCGTGACGGTTCTCTCATTGATCCTCGTCCTGCTTCTGGAGCAGGCGCATCCCCTCACCGGGCGCAAGACGATGGAGAGGCTGCTTGGCCGTTACGCCGAATTCTTCAAAAGACATTTCAATGCGGGGCAGGCCCATGACGGCCTGATCGCCTGGCTGCTGGCCGTGGTGCCGGCAACACTCGTGTGCGGTGCGATCTACTACGCCCTGATCGCCGTGCATCCCCTGCTCGGGTTTGCCTGGAATGTCATCATTCTCTATCTGGTACTCGGCTTTCGCCAGTTCAGCCACTACTACACGGACATTCATCTCGCTCTGCGCATGGGCGAGGTGGCGCACGCGCGCGCCCTGCTTGGCGAATGGCGCGGGCAATCCGCCGATGGACTGAATGCGACCGAGATTGCCCGGCTGACGATGGAAGAGGCGCTGGTTGCCTCGCACCGCCATGTCTTTGCCGTGATGGTCTGGTTCGTTCTGCTGCCCGGACCGGCCGGCGCCCTGATGTACCGCCTCGCCCATGATCTTGCACGCCAGTGGGACGAGCGCCGGCGTCCGGAACCGGGTATTTTTGGCCATTTTGCCACAAGGGTTTTTGCCCTGATCGACTGGATTCCGGTGCGTGTCACCGCGTCGGCCTTTGCCGTGACGGGGGATTTCGAGGACGCCATTTACTGCTGGCGTACGCAAGCCGCACAATGGCCGGATCAAGCAGAGGGTATACTGCTGGCGAGTGGTGCTGGCGCCTTGGGCGTGCGTCTGGGCATGCCGATCACTGAAGCGGGCGAGATGTCGATGAGACCCGAACTGGGGTTGGGAGAGGAGGCCGACGCCGATTTCATGCAAAGCGGAATCGGATTGGTCTGGCGCACTTTGGTGCTCTGTCTGTTGTTGCTGACGTTGCTGAGCATTGCCAGCTGGGCAGGGTGATTCCCATTCTTCAGGAGTGACGATGATGGCTGACAAAAAAGAAGTGGTGGTTCTGAGTGCCGTGCGCAGCGCGGTCGGTGGATTTGGTGGCTCCCTCTCCAACATGGAACCGCCGGAACTGGGTGGCCTTGTGATCAAGGAAGCGATCGCCCGTGCCGGTGTCGATCCGGCCCAGGTCGGCTTTGCCGCGGTCGGCAACTGTATCCCGACCGAATCGCGCTATCCCTATGTCGCCCGCGTGGCAGCGATCCAGGGCGGCATGTCGATGAGCTCGGTGGCTTTTGCCGTCAATCGCCTGTGCGGCTCGGCACAGCAGGCGGTGGTCAGCTCGGCACAGGCGATTCTGCTCGGTGATGCCGATTTTGCCATCGGTGGCGGTGTCGAAGTCATGTCGCGCGGCGCTTACCTCCTGCCGGCCCTGCGTTCGGGTGCGCGCATGGGCGACACCAAGGCGATCGACGCCATGGTCGCCGCGCTCACCGACCCGTTCGGTGTCGGCCACATGGGCATCACTGCCGAGAATATCGCCGCCAAGCACGGCGTCACGCGTGAAGCGCAGGACGCCTATTCGGTCGAGTCGCAAAAGCGTGCCGCCCGGGCCCTGGCCGAAGGCTACTTCAAGACACAGATCGTGCCGATCACCTTGCCATCGAAAAAGGGCGACGTGGTGTTCGACACCGACGAGCATCCGCGTGCCGGCACGACGATGGAAACCCTGGCCAAGATGAAGCCCGCCTTCAAGAAAGACGGTACGGTCACTGCGGGCAACGCTTCCGGCATCAACGATGCGGCCTCTTTCCTCGTACTCGCCGATGCGGCGAAAGCCGCCGCCGGCGGCCACAAGCCGATTGCGCGCCTGGTCGGCTACGCCATTGCCGGCGTGCCCAACGAGGTGATGGGCGAGGGACCGATTCCATCCACCCAGCTTGCCCTGCAGAAGACCGGGCTCACGCTCGACCGCATCGACCTCATCGAATCGAACGAAGCCTTTGCTGCCCAGTCGCTGGCAGTGGCCAAGGTGCTCGGCCTCGATGCGGCGAAGACCAACGTCAATGGCGGTGCGATCGCACTCGGCCATCCGGTGGGGGCTACCGGCGCGGTGATCATCACCAAGCTGCTGCACGAGCTGATCCGCACCAACGGCCGCTATGGCATTGCCACCATGTGCATCGGCGGCGGCCAGGGCATCACCACCGTCTGGGAGCGCCTCTGACGCACACCGTTTTCCGGGAAGATACTGACGACAAGGGCTGCGTGCGCAGCCCTTGTCGTTTCCAGTCCTGATCCATCCTTCCCTGTATCCCGTTTCGCCTTTATCCCGCGCCCAGCAGGCGGGCGAGAAACCTTGCCGCCTGCTCCTCGCCGTCGAAAGTCAGTGGTGGCGGTACGGCGTCTGCGAGCACGGCCTCGAGCGCTGCCGTGAGTTCGCCTGTGCGCAATGCGGCCTCGCTCACCTCGCGTGCGCGTCCGTGGGTGTGCAGCCAGTCGATCAGGCAGTCCTGTTCGGGCCAGTCCTCGCGCCGCTGATAGAGCACGGCCGTGCCGTTGGCGACGGCCTCGGTGAAGGTGCCATAGCCCGGCTTGGTGATGATGGCATCGACCGAAGCAAGCAGATCGACAAAAGTATGGCCGAGTGGTTCGAAGGCACTCATGTCCGGACGTGCCGCCTGCCAGGCCGCGGGCACCAGCCAGTGGGTGCCCGCCAGCGGCGGCCAGCCCTGCACCGGTAGATGCGCGGGAACGCCGCCCAGGGCAACGAGCACGATACGCCTCACCGCCCCTTGCGCCGTATTGCCACGACTGACTTTCTTCAGCAGTGCCTCGCGCTGGTCGCTGCCGCGCCGGGCGATGGGGGCAAGTACGCGGACATCATCCAGCGCCGGCATCGGCATCGCCGGTGCCAGACGCAGAAACGAGGCGCTGCGGTAGGCGGCAAGCATCTGCGCATGGATCGCCTGCGCCCAGGGCGGGTTGCCGAAGAAGTGTGCGAACAGATCGGCCCAGTTGAGCGAGCTCATCGCTGCGGCAGGCCGACCGGCCAGGGCGGCGCCGGCGAGCGGCAGATAGGAGACATCGGTGAATACGGCATCGGCGCCGATCTGTCGCAACCACCGGGCTTCTGTTTCGATGCGTCGCGGAAAATCTTCGTGGGCGGCGCGGTAGGCCGCCGCCGTCGCCGCCAGATCGATATGCAACGCATCGAACATGCAGTAGCCGAAATCGCTGGCTGCATGAAAGTGCGCGAAGGGTGTTGCGATGCGTTGGCGCAGAACCGTCTCGGGCAGTGCCGAACGCACGCTGAGCCGCAGCCCGGGCAGGTGCCTGGCGAGGCGCTCGAGCACGGGAGCCGCCTGCGCGAGATGGCCCAGACCGTGTGCGGAAATGTCGGCGAGGAGATGCGGCATCGATGTGCTTTTGCGATGGACGAAGAGCGAAGGGCGATCAGCGCGGGTGCCGTGTCACCGTGACTGACTTTTGCATGGTGTCCCGGGAGCGGATGCAGGAATCATTTGCCGCATGATGCACAGAGCGCAAGGAGATGTTCGAGGCGTCGCATCGTGATATGACCTGCACGAGCGGCTTCGCGCACGGCACAATCCGGCTCCTGCCCGTGGCGGCAGTCACGAAAGCGGCAGCGGTCGAGAAAGGGCAGGAGTTCGCGAAAGCCCTGTTCGATGTCGGCACGGCTCAGATGCGCGAGGCCGAATTCCTGCAGACCCGGACTGTCGATCAAGGTGCTCTGCGCATCGAGCCGGTACAGCCGGGCATGCGTGGTGGTGTGCTTGCCCGAATTGAGTGCCGTCGAGATTTCCCGCACGCGCGCCTGCGCCTCGGGCAGCAAGGCGTTGATCAGCGTCGATTTGCCCATGCCGCTCTGGCCCACCAGTACGCTGGCTTGTCCGGCCAGATGCGGGCGCAGGGCCTGCGCCCCGGTCTGCGCGTACAGCTCGATCAGCGGATAACCCAGTGTGGCAAAGAGGGTGAGCCGGGCACGCGCCTCGTCGATCCGTTCGACCAGATCGATCTTGTTGAGCACGATCAGCACGCGCAGGCCTTGCTGTTCGGCGGCAACGATGCAGCGCGAGAGCAGTTCGTCCGAGAAAGCCGGCTCGGTGGCGGTGACGAGAATGATCTGCGATGCGTTGGCGGCGATGAGTTTTTGCCGCCAGGCATCGCTGCGGTAGAGCAGCGTGCGCCGTGGCAGCAGGGTTTCGATGACACCTTGTCCGGGGGCGGTGAGATTGACCGCGACGCGATCGCCGCAGGCGAGGTGGCCTTTCTTGCCGCGCGGATAGCACAGGACCGGTGCGCCGTTCTGCGTTTCGATTTCATACTGGCGGCCGAAGGCGGCGACCACTGTCCCCTGTGCCAAAGTCAGTGGTGGTGACACGGCGCTTCCCTACCGCCTCTGCAGGTGGGCGATGCGTTCGGCCGCCGGCGGGTGGGAGTCGTAGAAGCGTGAATAGAGTGGATCGGGCGTCAGCGTGGCGGCATTGTCGCGATAGAGCTTGACGAGGGCGTGCACCAGATCCCCGGCGTGAGTTTGTGCTGCGGCATAGGCATCCGCCTCGTATTCGTGACGGCGCGAGAGGGCGCTCATGAGCGGCGTGAACGGGAAGACGAAGACCGGCACCACGAGGAAGAAGAGCACCAGTGCCGGCGCCACCCCTTCGGCTTGCATGCCCAGGCCCTGATAGAACCAGGGGGCGTCGATCAGCTGGCCGAGCAGCCAGAGAAAGCCCAGGCTGGTGAAAGTGAGCAGCGCCATGCGTTTCCAGACGTGATGGTGCCGGTAGTGCCCCAGTTCGTGCGCCAGCACCGCCTCGACTTCCTGTGGCGCGAGTTTCTCCAGCAAGGTGTCGAAGAAGACGATGCGCCGCGCCTTGCCAAAGCCGGTGAAATAAGCGTTGCCATGGGAGGATCGCTTCGAGCCGTCCATGACGAAGAGTCCGTTGGAGCGAAAACCGCAACGCGCGAGCAGCGTTTCGATGCGCGCTCTGAGCGCCTCATCGGCAAGCGGGCTGAATTTGTTGAAAAGTGGTGCGATGAGTGTCGGAAACAGGGCCAGCACCAGCAGGTTGAACACCAGCCAGACCAGCCAGACATACAGCCACCACAGGCTGCCCATGCGCGCCATCAGCCAGAGGACCAGCGCCAGCAGCGGCAGGCCGATGGCGGCTCCGATCAGCGTGCTTTTGAGGAGATCGGCAAGAAACAGCCGTACCGTGGTCTTGTTGAAACCGAAGCGTGCCTCGATGACAAAGGTGCGGTACAGCGAAAAGGGCAGATCGACGAGTGCGCTCAGCACGACAAGCCCGGTGACGAAGGCAAGGCCGAGGGGAATGCCCTGCAGTCCGAGCGCTGCCCAGCCTGCGTACATCATCTGCAGCACGCCCCCCAGTGTCAGGGCGAGCAGGAAGACCAGGCCGGCGAGGAGATCGACGCTCGCCAGTTGCGTGCGGGCCCGGGTGTAGTCTGCCGCGCGTTGATGCGCTTCGAGAGTGATGATGTCGCCAAAGGCGGCAGGCACGCTGCCGCGATGTGTGCCGACGTGGCGCAGCTGGCGCTGCGCGAGCCACAGGCGCAGGAGGCCGGTGACGGCCAGGGCAAGGAGAAACAGCGCGGTGAAGGCGGAAGTCATGGATGACGGTGGGCGGTGGTGGGTGGGGAGGGGTGTGGATGAAGAGTCTGCGCTTTGTGCCAGAATGCAGGCTTTGCAACGATTGGGAAATTATGGCACAGGACAACAACAATCTGATCTGGCTCGACATGGAAATGACCGGCCTCGACCCGGACCGCGATCGCGTCATCGAGATCGCCATGATCGCCACCGACAGCGGACTGAACGTGCTGGCCGAATCGCCGGTCGTGGTGGTGCATCAGTCCGATGCCGTGCTCGATGCGATGGACGACTGGAACAAGAGCACGCACGGAAAATCCGGCTTGATCGAGCGCGTGCGCACCTCGCACGTGAACGAGGAAGCCGCCAGCGACGTGCTGCTGGCCTTCATGAAGGAATATGTCGACGGGCGGATCTCCCCGATGTGCGGCAACTCGATCTGCCAGGACCGCCGCTTCATGGCGCGCTGGCTACCCCGGCTGGAAGCGTATTTTCACTATCGCAACCTCGATGTGAGCACGCTCAAGGAACTGGCGCGGCGCTGGAAGCCGGATGTCTACAAGGGTTTTGCCAAGAAGGGTGCGCACACGGCGCTGGCCGATATCCGTGAATCGATCGAGGAACTGCGCTACTACCGCGATCACTTCATCCGGGCGTAATCAGGATTTGCGCAGGGTGTGGATGGCCTTCAGCAGGCCGGCCGTCGATGCATCGAGATCCGGTGTCGTGGCGCTCGTCTGCGACAGGATCCTGTGCGCCATCTGCTTGCCCTGCTCGACACCCCACTGATCGAAACTGTTGATGTCCCACAGGTGGCCTTGCACGGCGACCTTGTGTTCGTAGAGTGCGAGCAGGCCGCCCAGGGTGCGGGGCGTCAGCGCGGGCAGAAGCAGTGTGGTGCTGGGCTGTCCGCCCGGGCAGGCGAGGTGGGAGGCCAGACGTTTGGCCGCGGCCGGGCTGCTGCCTGCAGCGATGAGCTGCGCATGGGCCGCCTCGCGGGTTTTGCCCTGCATGAGTGCCGCACTTTGTGCCAGGGCGTGGGCAACAAGCGCTTGCTGCGCCGGATCGTCGCCGCCGACCGGCACGATGAAGTCGATCGGCGTGAGGTGGCTGCCCTGGTAGAAAAACTGATGGAAAGCATGCTGGCCGATCGTGCCGGCCATGCCCCAGACGATGGGCGCCGTGTCGTAGTCGAGCGTCTCCCCTGCGCGCGTGACACACTTGCCGTTGCTCTCCATTTCGAGCTGCTGCAGATAGGCGGGCAACAGACCGAGGCGATGGGCATAGGGCAGGATGGCGAGTGTCTGCGCACCGAGAAAGTTGATGTTCCACAGGCCGACGAGCGCCATCAGCACCGGCAGGTTCTCCCGCAGCGGAGCCGTCAGAAAGTGCGTGTCCATCTCGCGCGCGCCGGCGAGCAATGCTTCGAAAGCCTCCATGCCGATGGCGCAGGCGATCGGCAGGCCGATCGCCGACCAGAGCGAGAAGCGTCCGCCGACCCATTCCGGTATGGCAAGGCAATTTTCTGCCGGGATGCCGAAACCCTGTGCGGCGGCGAGGTTGTTGCTGATGGCGATGAAGTGCCGCGCGGGATCGGCGCCGCCCAGCCAGGCACGTGCCGCCCGGGCGTTGGCCAGCGTCTCCTGCGTCGTGAAGCTTTTCGAGGAAACGATGAACAGCGTGCGCGCCGGATCGAGCCCGCGCACCGCGTCGGTGAATTCTGCCGGATCGAGGTTGGCAACGAAGCGTATCTGCAGCGCGGGGAGGGCGTTGGCAGCGAGCGCCTGCGTGACCATGCGCGGCCCCAGATCCGAGCCGCCAATGCCCAGATTGACGATCGCCGTGACGGGTTGGCCGCCCGCGCCGCGCCAGGCACCGGTGCGGATCGCCTCGCTCAGCGTGCGCAGGCGCGCACGCGTGGCGCTGATTTCCGGGAAGACATTCTGATCGGCCACGGTGCAGACTTCCCGTGCGCGCAAGGCGATGTGCCGGGCGGCGCGCTGCTCGCTGACGTTGACCGCTTCACCCGCTGCCATGCGCTGCATGAATCCGGTCAGATTGCGTGCAGCGGCGAAGCGCAGGAGCAGATCGAGCGTTTCCGTAGTGAGGCGCTGCTTTGAAAAATCCGCGAGCCATGCGTCGCAGCGAAAGCAGAGGCGATCAAAACGCTGCGGGTCTTCGGCGAAAAGTCTGTTCTGATGAGACGGCGCCAGGGCGTTGCGATGCGCGCCGAGTGCCTGCCATTCGGATAATCCGGTAATCGACATCATTGTTTGCTGTAGAGGCGGAAACGCTCGTTGCGATCGCTCGGGCGGTTGCCTTCCCAGATCAGGCGCCAGCCCTTGCCGGGGGGCAGGGGACGGCTCTTTGCCGAGCTCTGGATCAGATAGACGGAGCAGGTGCGGGTGGTGGCGACACCTTCGCGCCGCACGCGGATATCGGCAAAGTAGTACAGCGCAGCCTGCTGGGCATTGTTGATGCCGCGTGTGCCGATGCACCCTTTTGTCTGGTGTGGCAGCGCCGCCTTCAGATGGGTGAATACCTGCCGGTAGCTGCGGCCGTGATCGACCCACGGCATCCACAAGATGGTCGCCAATGCCCAGCAGAGCATGACGCCGGCTGCCCAGTGGGTGGCACCGCGCTGGGGTGAGCGCGGACTGGTGAGAATCAGCCACAGCCAGGCGAGGGTGAGGATCAGTGCCGCGGTAAAGGCGAGCAGTGAAAAATGTCCGACAAAGCCCGGTTCCAGCCGGGAGAGGCTGCGGGCGAGGCGTCCCGGCACACCGGTGGTCATTGCCAGCCAGCCCAGCCAGAGCAGGCCGGCCAGAGCGGTGAAGATCATCATGCCGAACCAGTCGAAGGCATTGGCCGCGCCACGGCGCAAGGTCGCGGTGGCCGGCGCGGCAAGCAGGATCAAGGGTGGCAGCAAGGTCAGGGCGTTGAGGCTGCGCAGGTCGAAGAGGGCGATTTGCAGCGCGAACATGCTCAGTACGCAGACGAGGGGGATCAGTATGGCCGGGACGAACAGGTGACGCCGCTGCTTCCACAGCGTCCACAAGGCCAGAGGCAGGGCCGGCCAGCTGAACCAGCCGATCAGTTTCAGGTAGGACCAGAGCGCCTCAAGCCAGTCTTCCTGCATGTGCAGATCGGCCATTTCCTGCCGCCACCACTCGGAAAATCCGGATGGTTCGAGCCAGTACAAAAGCGCGGGCCAGAGGGCCAGCAGGGGAAGGGCGAGGGCCAGGGCGGCCAGGGCGCCGCGCAAGCGCTCGTCCCATGTACGTTGCGACGGGAGGAACGGCATGAGCAGGAAGATCGGTGCCAGGATCAGAAGCGCCTGGAACCCCTGGGCGAGAAACCCCGAAGCGAGTGCCGCCCCTGCAACGAGCCCCCCCGCCCGGGGCCGTTGTCCAAACAGCGCCACGCCGTAATAGAGCGATGCCATGGCGGCGAGCAGCGCCGTGAGCGGCTGCATTTCGTGCGCATGCACGAGCAGGCCGAGCGAACCGATGGCGATCAGAATGGCACCGCGTGCGGCATCTGTGTCGAAGAGAATGCGTGCCGTGGCAGCAAGACCGGCGAGCATGACGGCGACGAAGAGTCCGGAAGCGAGTCGCGCGGCATCGTGCAGGGGCATGATCAGGCCGAAGACCTTGCCGGACACGGCGGCCGTCCAGTAGTACAGGGGAGGAGAGGTCAGCCAGGGCTCTCCGGCGAGTTGCGGTGCCAGCCAGTGGCCGTCCTCCAGCAGCGACAGGACCACACCAAAGTGCGTGACATCCTCGTTTTTCCAGGGATCGTGGCCGATCAGTCCGGGCAACAGGTAGAGCGCGCAGAAAAAGATCAGGACAGGCCCGCTTGGAGGGAAGACGATGGGCAGGCGGGGCAGGCGCATAAGGGGATGAGGACGCGGCGTTCGGGTGTTGTGAATGTCAATGCGCGGATTGTACCGAAAGGCCGCAAGCCCAAAGCAACAAGGCAGCCGAAGCTGCCTTGTCAGGGAGTGCCGGTGAGCGGGCGCTCAGGCTGCGCTTGCCTGCTTTTTACTGCCGTATCTTTGACGGAAGCGTTCGACGCGACCGGCGGTGTCGACGATCTTCTGCTTGCCGGTATAGAAGGGATGGCAGGATGAGCACACTTCGATGTGCAGCGCCTTGCCGAGGGTCGAGCGGGTCTTGAAGGTGTTTCCGCAACTGCAGGTCACGTCGATCTCGGCGTAGCTTGGATGAATGTCGGCTTTCATGGAATTCCTCTGGATATCACAGGGGCGGCGAATGTGGACGCCCGAAAAGGCAGGCATTATCCACCAGAATCAGGGGCTTTGCAATCCGGACAGGGTTTTTTGGCGGGGCTTGTCTCAACCCCGGCGCATGGCATCGTAGAACTCTGCGTTGCTCTTGGTCGCGCGGATCTTGTCGAGGAGGAATTCCATTGCCTCGAGGTCATCCATGTTGTAGAGCAGTTTTCTCAGTACCCAGACTTTCTGCAGGATTTCCGGCTTGAGCAGCAGTTCTTCGCGCCGGGTGCCGGAGCGGTTGACGTTGATGGCCGGATAGACACGTTTTTCCGCCATGCGCCGGTCCAGGTGGATCTCCATGTTGCCGGTGCCCTTGAACTCCTCGTAGATGACGTCATCCATGCGGCTGCCGGTGTCGATCAGGGCGGTGGCGATGATGGTGAGCGAGCCGCCTTCCTCGATGTTGCGCGCGGCACCGAAGAAGCGCTTCGGTTTTTGCAGGGCGTTGGCGTCGACGCCGCCGGTGAGCACCTTGCCCGAGGCCGGCACCACGGTGTTGTAGGCGCGCGCCAGGCGGGTGATGGAGTCGAGCAGGATGACGACATCCTTCTTGTGCTCGACCAGGCGCTTGGCCTTCTCGATGACCATCTCGGCCACCTGGACGTGGCGCGAGGCCGGTTCGTCAAAGGTCGAGGCGACCACCTCGCCTTTCACCGAGCGCGTCATCTCGGTCACTTCCTCGGGGCGCTCGTCGATGAGCAGCACGATCAGGGCGACATCGGGATAGTTGGCGGTGATGGCATGCGCGATGTGCTGCATCATCACCGTCTTGCCGCTCTTCGGGCTGGCGACGAGCAGGCCGCGCTGGCCCTTGCCGATCGGCGCGATCATGTCGATGACGCGCGAGGTGATGTTCTCCTCGGCGCGGATCTCGCGCTCCAGCTTGAGCACCTCGGTCGGGTGCAGCGGCGTCAGGTTCTCGAAGAGGATCTTGTTCTTCGAGTTTTCCGGCGGCTCGTTGTTGACCTTGTCCACCTTGACGAGGGCGAAGTAGCGCTCGCCGTCCTTCGGCGTGCGGATCTCGCCCTCGATCGAGTCGCCCGTGTGCAGGTTGAAGCGGCGGATCTGCGAGGGCGAGACATAGATGTCGTCGGTGCCGGCGAGATATGAGGTGTCGGGCGAGCGCAGGAAACCGAAGCCGTCGGGCAGCACCTCGAGGGTGCCGTCACCAAAGATGCTCTCGCCTTTTTTGGCGCGATTCTTCAGAAGGGCAAAGATGAGTTCCTGCTTGCGCAGCCGGTTGGCGCCGTCAATCTCGTTGGCGACCGCCATTTCGAGCAGTTGACTGACGTGGAGATTCTTGAGCTCCGATAAGTGCATAGGGACGCGATGTGCCTGAGGTGGTGGGACGAAAGGGTGAACGCGGAAATCCAGAAAAATTCCGGGTTGGTCGAATTTGGGGCCGAAACTGAGGCTGAAGCCTTGGAATCTGGGAACCGATTCCGCGCCGCTGAGGAATTGCTGCCTGTTTCCTTGTTGTTCTGCGACGGCGCGGGGGAACTGGAGGGAAATGTAAGGCTTTCAGAGATGGCTGTCAATAAAAGCGGTCAGCTGCGATTTGGACAGGGCGCCCACCTTGGTGGCCTCGATGGCGCCGTTCTTGAACAGCATCAGGGTCGGGATGCCGCGGATACCGTATTTCGGGGGCGTTTGCGGATTCTCGTCGATGTTGAGCTTGGCCACCTTGAGCTTGCCGGCATATTCGGCAGAGACTTCGTCGAGAATCGGCGCAATCATCTTGCAGGGGCCGCACCATTCAGCCCAGTAATCGACCAGGACAGGCGTGGCGGATTGCAGAACCTCTGATTCAAAATCGGCGTCGGTGACATAGTGGATGTGTTCGCTCATGAGAACCTCGCAGTGTGTGGGGGTGAATGTCTTGTTGCGTGATCAGGACCGATCCCGGGCCGGGGTCGGACATCGCAGGGATGTCGAAACCGGAATCAACCGGAATCCAGAATGCTCCGATGACCCCGATGGCCTTTCGATGCAGCCAGCGGTTTTCATCCTATCGAAAAAGCGGTCATGTGGGAAGGGCGCACCCGTATTGCCTGCGTCCGATTGCACAAGACCGTCTGGTTCCGCCTCTGCCCTGATACAATGCCGCCGGCTTGAAATCTGAAAATAATTCAAAAGCATAAAAAGCAAATGTCGAAATCAAATTTATTCAGGGAGATTTCATGCCTTGTTTTTGCACTGCGCAAGCGCGGCCTTTCTGTCGCTTGCGCCCAGCCGTTCTAGCTTTTTCATTGATTCCGTTCGCGTCTGCAGCCCTCGCACAAGACATTACCAGGATTGAGCCCTATCCCGGCCGGCAGTTCAGTTCGGCGATCCATGTTTCGACGGACGGCAAGGTGGTTGTTGGAGAGTCTTCAAATCCGTTCAATAGCGATGGACGGGTTTTTCGCTGGACCGGCAGCGGGGCGCAGGATATCGGCACACTTGGAGGATCAGAATCCTGGGCGGGGGGCATCTCTGCCAATGGAGAGGTCGTGGCAGGAGAGTCGTTTCTCGCCGGCAATACGGCCTTTCACGCCTTTCGCTGGGAAAATGGCGTTATGCAGGATCTCGGGACTCTGGGTGGCAGTGAGAGCGACGTTCACGCAGTTTCAGCCGATGGAAGAGTCGTGGTGGGCGATTCGACGACATCTGTATTTGGCCAGTCTCATGCCTACCGCTGGGAAAGCGGCGTCATGGAAGATCTCGGCACGTTGCGTGCGGGAAATGCCGGAATCAGTCTCCCGTACGGCGTCTCTCAAGACGGTTCGGTCGTGATCGGTGAAGCCGATACGGATGCCCCCGGGATGACCTCTGCCGCTTTCCGGTGGACGCGCGGGAGCGGCATGGCGAGCCTCGGTGGCCTGGGAGGGCCCTGGAGTTTGGCCCGGTTTGTATCCGCCGATGGGTCGGTGGTTGCGGGAGATGCCGCGCTTGCGGGTAATACGGCATCCCATGCTTTCCGTTGGTACGGCGGCTCGATGCTGGATCTGGGCACCCTGCCCGGAGACGATTTCAGCACTGCTCAAGGCATGTCGGCCAATGGCGCCGTGATCGTTGGCGACAGCTATGGCTCCCTTGGCAGTCACGCCTTTCGCTGGACCGGCGGCGTCATGACGAACCTGGGCTCGCTGGGCGGCAGGGACAGCGAGGCGAACGGCGTCTCCGCCAACGGACAGGTGGTGGTCGGCTCTTCCCGGAACAGCGGCGGGACCTGGCGCGCCTTCCGCTGGACGGGCGGCAGCGGCATGCAAAGCGTGGAAGACTGGCTGCGCGCCGCCGGGGTTTCCGTACCGACGGACATCACACAGACGGCTTACGCCACCAACGGCGATGGCAGCGTCGTCGTCGGAAAGCTTGCCAGCGGCGAAGGCTTCATCGCCCGCGCCACACCAGAGCCGGAAAACAACGCTCAGGGCGGCAGCGGCCTCATCACGCTCAACGAACTGGGCCACAGCCTCGCCAGCACCGCGCAGGGCGGCGCCATGGCGCTCACCAGCGGCAACCTGCTCGTCAATGGCGCTCACAGCCAGCCGCTGATGCGCCGCGTTGCCGCCGGTCAGCGCACCTTCTGGGCTGCCGGCGACTGGGGCCGCGATGACCACGGCGATCGCTCGGGTGATGTCGGACTTGCCGAAGTGGGCGCCGGCAAGAACTTCGGCCCCGTCCAGCTGAATGCCTCGCTCGGCCATACGCGCGCCAGCCAGCGCCTCGTCCAGGACGGGCGCGCCAGGATGGACGGCACCTACCTCCATGGCGAGGCGCTCGTGCCGCTCACCGGGCGTCTCTGGGCCGTGCTGAGCGCCTATCACCACTGGGGCGAGACGGATCTGCGCCGCGGCTACCTGAATGCCGGCGCGCAGGACTATTCGGTCGGTTCGCCCGACGTGAAGACCTGGGGCGTGCGCGCCCGCCTCGAGTGGGACGGGCTCTGGCAACTGGGTGGGGCGGCCTTCTCGCCGTATGCCGATCTCACCCATGACCGGGCGCGCATGGATGCGTACACCGAGAAGCGCGGCGGCTTTCCGGCGCGCTTCGATGCCCGCACGGAAAAAGCCACCGAGCTGCGCCTGGGCCTGAATGCCCGCAAGGCGCTGAGCGACAATCTCTCGCTGCTGGGTGTGGTGGAGGCGGCGCACCGCTTCGAGCGTCACGGCGCGCGCACCCGCGGGAACGTCATCGGGCTGTTCGGCTTCGATCTGGACGGACAGCGCAACCGGCGCAACTGGCTGCGTGCCGGGGCGGGTCTGGAGGGCAAGCTGGGCGGCGGCATGGCGTCCCTCATGCTCAATGTCACCTCCAGCGGTGCAGCGCCCAATGCCTGGCTCGCCGCGGGCTGGCGCATGGCGTTCTGAGACGCGCCTCATAGACCCTGACCACACGGCAGCCGCATAGAAACACACAGGCGCTGTGACGAACAGCAACGGCCCGCGACCACAGACGGCGCGGGCCGTTGCTTTTAGGCGGGTCGCTACGGATCGCGGCGCCGTGTTGCCGGCACTGACTTTTGCGGCCGGCGTGTGCCGATTGCGCCGCGTCCGGCAGAAACGTATATTTGAGGCAGTTTCCTTCCGACGATCTTTCAGTGGCGCCACGCAGGGGGCGTCCAGGAGCCAGACATGAATTTTGACAAGGAACTCGACGCCAAGGGCCTCAACTGTCCGCTGCCGATCCTGCGCGCCAAGAAGGCGCTCTCCGAGATGCAGAGCGGGCAAGTACTGCGCATCCTCGCCACCGATCCGGGCTCCATCAAGGACTTTACCGCCTTCGCCAAACAGACCGGCAACGAGCTGCTCTCGTCCGCCGGGAACGGCAAGGAGTTCGAGTTCTATCTGAAGCGTAAATGAGGGTGCGCACGGCGGCCAGGACCGGTCCTGGTGTGCGCCGTCCTTGACAGTCCCATCGAGGAGAATGAATGTGACGACATCCATCGACCCGGTCGAGCTCGACCGGCTGATCCAGCAGCGTCTGGACGAGCTCCTGCCGCAGAAACTCGAAGCGCTGCAGGCGGCGAAGACGCCTTCCCTGGCGCTCATTGCTTCCAAGGGCACACTCGACTGGGCCTATCCGCCCTTCATCCTCGGCTCGACGGCGGCCGCCCTCGGCTGGGAGGTGAGCATCTTCTTCACCTTCTACGGCCTCACCCTGCTCAAGAAGGACATCGATGATCTGAAAGTGAGCGCACTGGGCAACCCCGGCATGCCGATGAAGATGCCCTTCGGACCGCAGTGGTTCAAGGGCTTCGACTGGAACAAGTTCATGATGCCCAATCTGATCCAGTCCAATCTGCCCGGCTTCGAATCCGTCGCCACGCAACTCATGAAGCAGACCGTCAAGAGCAAGGGGGTGGCGAGCATCGGGGAACTGCGTGAATTGTCGCAGGAGGCCGGCGTCAAGTATGTCGCCTGCCAGATGACGGTGGATCTGTTCGGCTTCAGTCACGACGATTTCATCGAGGGCATCGACTATGCCGGGGCCGCCACCTTCCTGCCGGTGGCGCAGCAGGCCGACGTCAGCCTCTTCATCTGATTTCAGCGCCGCGCGTAATGCGGTGCGAGCTCGGTTCTCATCGCCGTGAGCCGGCGCGAAAACCAGAGAGCGCCAAGCAGGCAGAGGGTGCCGCCCAGCGCGACGGTCGCGGCGGCGCCGAAGAGCTCGGCCAGCTGGCCGAAGACGAGCGAGCCGACCGGCATGACGCCGAGAAAAGCGGCGATGTGCAGGCTGACCATGCGCCCGCGCATGGCGTCCGGGCTGATCAGCTGGATGATGGTGTTGGCCGAGGCGGCGACGACGATGACGCCAAAGCCGACCATGGGCAGGATCGCCATTGATAGCCAGAGGTTGCGCGAGAGGGAAAACAGGACGAGACCGATCCCGGCGCAAAAGCCGCCGACGGCAATGATCCGCTCCAGCCCATGCGCCGTCTTGCGTAGGGCGATCAGCAGCACGCCGACCATGGCGCCGGCGCCCGAAGCGCCG
Organism: uncultured Rhodocyclaceae bacterium; assembly: GCA_964607005.1. Lineage (GTDB taxonomy): Bacteria > Pseudomonadota > Gammaproteobacteria > Burkholderiales > Rhodocyclaceae > Desulfobacillus. Next base: position 156,396 of record CAZSHO010000001.1, on the reverse strand, counting down.
ATCAGCGCGCCCATGGTGTGGGCGCCCCCGCCGAGGATGTCACGGGCGAACACCGGCATGAGCGAGGCATAGGGTGTGGCGACAAAGCTCACCAGTGTCACCAGCCCGATCAGCGTGCGGCTGGGCAGAAAACCCCAGGCATAGCGCAGGGCTTCCTTCAGCCCGGCGAGCCAGTCCGAGGACGCCTGCCGTGGTGCCGGTGCAGCCAGGTGAATGGCGAAGAGCGAGGCGATCACGGCCAGATAAGACAGTGCGTTGAAGAGGAAACACCAGGCTTCACTCGATAGCGCGAGCAGAAAGCCGGCGAGTGCCGGCCCGATCAGGCGCGAGCCGTTCATCATCGCCGAATTGAGTGCGATGGCTGTCGGCAGGTGTTCGCGCGAGCCGACCAGGTCGAGCAGAAAGGCCTGGCGCAAGGGCGTATCGAAGGCATTGACGGTGCCAAGGAAGGCGGCGATGGCCAGCAGATGCCAGACCTGCACCACGCCGGCAAAAGTCAGTGCTGACAGGACGGCGGCCTGTGCGAGCGAGAGTGTCTGCGTGATGATCAGCGCCTTGCGCCGCGGCATGCGGTCCGACCAGACTCCGCCGAACGGGGCGAGGAAGAGGATCGGAATCTGGCCGACGAAGGTGGCCAGCCCCAGCATGAACGGCGAATCGGTGAGGCGGTAGATGAGCCAGGCCAGAGCGATGGTCTGCATCCAGGTGCCGATGAGCGAAGCACTCTGGCCAATAAAGAACAGGCGGAAATTGCGTTGCGAGAGTGCCTGCAGGATCGGGTTCATCGCATGCGGCGCCGGTCGCCACTTCCCCCTATTTCAGTCGATCACGTTGCGCGCGCAGCTTGCCGGCCAGTTCGACGAAATTCGCCAGCCGCTCCTGCTCCTGGGCGACGACGGCAGCCGGTGCGCGTGCCAGGAAGCTTTCATTGGCAAGCTTTGCCTGCGCCTTGACGATCTCGCCCTCGATACGTGAGAGTTCCTTGCCGAGGCGCTCGCGCTCGGCGGCGACATCGATCTCGATCTTCAGCATCAGACGAAACTCGCCGACGATGGCCACCGGTGCGTCGCCGGCCGGCAGCTCGGTGCCGCTCGGCGTCACTTCCGACAGCCGCGCCAGGGCGGCGAGGTCGGGTGCGAAGGCCGCCACCCGCGCCGGATCGCCGGCGACCTGCAGCGGAACTTTCTGCGCAGGGGACAAATTCATCTCGCCGCGCAGGCTGCGGCAGGCATTGACGAGATTCTTGAGTGTTGCAATCTCGGCTTCGGCAGCTTCGTCGATGCGTTCGGGTTGCGCCTGCGGGTAGGCGGTGAGCATGATGCTCGCGCCCGCGCGCCCGGCCACGGGCGCCACCTTCTGCCAGAGTTCCTCGGTGATGAAGGGGATCAGCGGGTGGGCCAGACGCAGCACGGTCTCGAGCACGCGTACCAGGGTGCGGCGCGTGCCGCGCTGCCCGGCAACCGTGCCGGTGTGCAGCCGCACCTTGGCCAGTTCGACGTACCAGTCGCAGTATTCGTCCCAGATGAATTCGTAGATCGCGCGGGCGAGCAGATCGAAGCGGTAGTCGGCGAAGTGGCGTGCCACTTCCGCTTCGACTCGCTGCAGGCGGCTGACGATCCAGCGATCCGCAGCGCCGAAGACAATGTCGGCGCCGCAGGCGTGCGTGGCCGTGTCGCCGCAATCCTGCCCTTCGCAGTTCATCAGCACGAAACGCGTGGCGTTCCACAGCTTGTTGCAGAAATTGCGATAGCCCTCGCAGCGATGCATGTCGAACTTGATGTCGCGTCCCGGGCTGGCGAGTGAAGCGAAGGTGAAGCGCAGGGCGTCGGTGCCGAAGGCCGGGATGCCGTCGGGAAACTCCTTGCGCGTGCGTTTCTCGATCTGTGCCGCTTGCTTGGGATTCATCAGGCCGCTGGTGCGTTTTTTCACCAGTGCGTCGAGCCCGATGCCGTCGATGAGATCGATCGGATCGAGCACGTTGCCCTTCGATTTGGACATCTTCTGGCCTTCCGCATCGCGGATGAGGCCGTGCACGTAGACGTCGCGAAAGGGAATCCGGCCGGTGATGTGTTGGGTCATCATCACCATGCGCGCCACCCAGAAGAAGATGATGTCAAAGCCGGTGACGAGCACCGTCGAGGGCAGGTAGAGGTCGAGCGCGGGGTTCGATTGCGCCGGGAACGAAGGCGTCCAGTCGAGTGTCGAGAAGGGCCACAGCGCCGAGGAGAACCAGGTGTCGAGGACATCCTCATCGCGCCTGAGCGTGCCCTCGTGGCCATCGGCGCGGGCGAGTGCGCGGGCCTCGGTTTCATCGTGGGCAACATAGATGCGACCGTCATCAGCATGCCAGGCCGGGATCTGGTGCCCCCACCACAACTGGCGCGAGATGCACCAGTCCTGGATGTTGTTGAGCCACTGGTTGTAGGTGTTCACCCACTGCTCGGGGACGAAGCGGATCTCGCCGCTCGCCACGCACTCCAGCGCCTGAGCGGCGATGCTCTTGCCGTCGGCACCGGGCTTGCTCATGGCAACGAACCACTGGTCGGTGAGCATCGGTTCGATGACGGCGTGGGTGCGGTCGCCGCGCGGCACCATCAGCGTGTGCGGCTTGACCGAGGCGAGCAGGCCCGCCGCTTCGAGATCGGCGACAATGGCCTTGCGGGCCTCGTAGCGGTCGAGGCCACGGTACTTTTCCGGACCGTGCTCGTTGATGCGCGCATCCAGCGTGAGGATGCTGATCGGTTCGAGGCCGTGGCGCTGGCCGACGGCGTAGTCGTTGAAATCATGCGCGGGCGTGATCTTCACGCAGCCGGTGCCAAATTCCCTGTCGACATAGTTGTCGGCGATGATCGGGATGGTGCGGCCGGTGAGCGGCAGATGGACGTGCCTGCCGATGAGCGTTGCATGGCGCGCGTCCTCCGGATGAACGGCGACGGCGACGTCACCGAGCAATGTCTCCGGCCGCGTCGTGGCGACAATCAGCTCACCGCCGCCGTCAACGAGAGGATAGCGGATCTCCCACATCGAGCCGTCTTCTTCCGTGCTGACGACTTCGAGGTCGGACACCGCGGTAAGCAGTTGCGGATCCCAGTTCACCAGACGCTTGCCGCGGTAGATCAGTCCTTCGCGGTAGAGACGCACGAAGACCTCGGTGACGGTCTTCGAGAGACCCGCGTCCATGGTGAAGCGCTCGCGCGACCAGTCGGGCGAAGTGCCGAGCCGGCGCATCTGGCGCGTGATGGTATTGCCTGAAAACTCCTTCCATTCCCAGACCTTTTCGAGAAATTTTTCGCGGCCGAGGTCGTGGCGCGAGATGCCCTGGCTGTCGAGCTGGCGCTCGACGACGATCTGGGTGGCGATGCCGGCATGGTCGGTGCCCGGCTGCCACAGCGTGTTGGCGCCGCGCATACGATGGTAGCGCGTGAGCGCGTCCATCAGCGTCTGATTGAAGCCGTGGCCCATGTGCAGCGTGCCGGTGACGTTGGGCGGCGGCAGCAGGATGCAGAAGTTATCGGTCCTGGTGCGATCGGAACCGGCGGCGAAATAGCCGCGCGACTCCCATAACGGATACCAGCGGCGCTCGATGTCGGCCGGTTCGAAGGATTTGGCGAGTTCCATCCGGGAAGGGGAAAGAGGAAATGCGAGAATGCGCGATTATACCGGAGCCCCTTCGCGGATGCGGGTGGGCGCCGTCCTGCGCGGACTGACTTTTACCTGTCCTGCCGGGTGCGTTCCTGCGCCGAGCGGATGAGATCGGAGATGAGCAGCGGCAGGCTTTCGCGCAGCGCGGCACCGACTTCCTCGGCGACCTGTTCGGCGATGCCATCGAGGCGGCGCGCGACCAGACGCGGCAGCGTGGCGACCAGCCAGTTCTCGACGGCACGGGCGATGTCCGGCGGCAGGGGGGCGAGCAGCTCGCGCATCTTTTCAGCGAGGTTCTCCGCCCCCGGACCGCCCGCGAGTGCCGCCGCCAGGGCCGGTACGGCCTGGCTCGGATCGACCACGTCGGTGAGCACCGGCAGGTCTTCCGCAGATACTGTTGTGGCCGGGGGGTGTGCGCCACCGGCGACGAAAGCACGTCGTTTCATCAGGGCGTCGGCCTTGCCCAGGACGTCGGCGCTCATGTCAGGACGGTGTCAGATCATGTGCCGTGATCGCATATCCGCGCTCACGATAGAAGCGGAAGCGCTCGCGCGCCGGTGCGCGGTCTTCCTCGGCTGCACCGACGATTTCGATCAACTGTTCGTAGCGCGCGAAAGCCGGCGGCAGCTCGCCGTTCAGGTTGATCAGTACGTCATGAGGAGCATCATCCTCCAGCCGGGCGCCGATCAGAATCGGTGTCTCGGCGGCGAGTGTGTCCCCGCAGTGGCAGTGTGGCAGGAAGCCGGTGGCCGGCTGGATCCATAACTGCCGGTCGATTTCTGCGGCCAGGGCGGCGTCGGGCGCGAAGATCAGCACTTTGCGCCCCTGCGCGTGGAATTCGCCGGCCAGGCGGCATAGCGCATGCATCCGGTCCCGTGCGCCATGATAAAAGTCGATGCGCGTCACAGCTTGCCGGCGCGCTTCAGGAGGAAGTGCGCGAGCAGCGGCACCGGCCGGCCGGTCGAACCTTTTTCCTTGCCCGAGCGCCAGGCGGTGCCGGCAACGTCCAGATGCGCCCAGCGGTAGTTCTTCGTGAAACGCGACAGAAAGCAGGCCGCCGTGATGGTGCCGGCCGCGCGCCCGCCGCTGATGTTCGGCAGATCGGCGAAATTGCTCTTCAGCATCTCCTGATATTCATCCCAGAGCGGCAGCTGCCAGGCCGGATCGAGCGCCGCGCGCCCGGCCTCGAGGAGTTCGCCGGCCAGGGCGTCGTCATTGGCCATCAATCCCGAGGCGACATTGCCCAGTGCGATCACGCAGGCGCCGGTGAGGGTGGCGATGTCGACGACACAGGATGGATCGAAACGCTCGGCGTAGGTGAGTGCGTCGCAGAGGATCAGGCGCCCTTCGGCGTCGGTGTTGAGAATCTCGATGGTCTGGCCCGACATCGAGGTGACGATGTCACCCGGGCGCGTGGCGGCGCCGCCGGGCATGTTCTCGGTGGTCGGCACCAGTCCGACCACGTTGAGCGGCAGCTTCATCTGCGCGAGCGCGCGGAAGGTGCCCAGCACGCTCGCCGCCCCCGACATGTCGTACTTCATCTCGTCCATCTCGGCGCCCGGCTTGAGGGAAATGCCGCCGGTGTCGAAGGTGATGCCCTTGCCGACCAGCACGATCGGCTTGTCCTTGGCCTTGCCGCCGCGATAGTGCAGCACGATGAAGCGTGGCGGCTGGTGCGAACCGCGCGCCACCGACAACAGGGAACCCATGCCGAGTTTCTCCATGCGGGTGCGGTCGAGTACCTCGCATTTGAGCTTGAACTCGCGGGCAAGCTTCTGCGCCTGCTGGCCCAGATAGGTCGGCGTGCAGATATTGGCCGGCAGATTGCCCAGTTCGCGTGCCAGATCCATGCCGCAGGCGATGGCTGTAGCGGTTTCAAGCGCCGCGGTGGCCTGGCGCGCATCCTTGGCGTCGACGCAGAAGATCAGGCTGGACAGGGCAGGGGTGCTGTCCGTCTTCTTCGATTTGAGCTGGTCCGATCGGTAGAGGGTGTCGTTGGCAGCGAGCACGCCCTGGCGCACGCGCCAGGCGGCGTCATGAGTGCCGACAGCCAGCCCGCTCAGGGTGAGGGCCGCATTACGGCTTCCCGTGGATTTGAGTGCGCGCAGCGTGGTGGCCATTGCCTCGCGATATGCCTTTTCGCCGAACTGAGCTTCCTTGCCCAGTCCGACCAGAAGCACGCGGCCGGCAAGGAGGCCGGCCGGTTCCTGGATCAGCAGCGTCGTGCCCGCCTTGCCCTCCATGTCGCCACGACGCAATACGGCGGAAAGCGCTCCCGCAGCGGCCTTGTCGATGATCCGGGCCGCCGCCGTCAGCTTGCGCGATTCATATACTCCGACGACGAGGCAATCGGTCTTGAGCTTGTCCGGCCCGACATGTTTTATGCTAAATTCCACGCGCTACTCCTCTCCGAAAAATCAGAGTTTGATTATCCCCGTTCCCTTCCGGAAAAGTCAAAATGGCGCGCAAGCCGACCTTTGAGCGGGCCTTGCTGCGCGAATTTGCCGGCACGGCCGGCGCGATCTTCGTCGCGCTGTTCGCCATCATGATGACCACCCAGATGGTGCGCCTGCTCAATCAGGCCGCCGGAGGCAAGCTGGTGTCCGAAGCGGTTCTGGCCCTGCTCGGTTTTGGCGCCCTGAAGTATTTGCCGGTCCTGCTCTCTCTCACCTTGTTTACTGCGGTGCTGCTGACTTTGTCGCGCAGTTATCGTGATTCGGAGATGTCCGTCTGGTTTACCTCCGGCCTGTCGCTGACGGCCTGGATTCCTCCGGTGCTCAAGTTCGCCCTGCCGCTGGTGGCCGCCATCACGGTGCTGTCCTTGCTACTGTCGCCCTGGGCCGAATCGAAAAGCGGCGAGTATCGGCAGAAAATGGATACGCGCGATGACGTGGCGCGTGTTTCACCGGGAACCTTCAAGGAATCGGCCAATGGCGAACGGGTGTTTTTTGTCGAGGAAACTTCCGGCAAGGGAGACAAGGAAGCGGAGGGCCCGGTGCGCAACATCTTCGTCAGTTCGGTGCAGCATGGCCGGCTTGGCGTGATGATGGCGGCGCATGGCTATACCGAAACGGCGGCCAACGGAGACCGCTTCATCGTTCTCGTCAAGGGGCGGCGTTATGAAGGGGCGCCGGGCTCGCCCGAATATCGTGTCATGGAATTCGAGAAATACCTGATCCGCATCGAGACCAGGGAGGCGCGTGGCATCGAGCTGACGACCAAGAGCATGCCGACCTGGCAGTTGCTCCGGATCAAGACGAATTCGAGCAAGGGTGAGTTGCTCTGGCGCATCGGCATTCCGCTGGCGGCATTCGTGCTGGCCTTTCTGGCGATTCCGCTCAGTTTCGTCAATCCACGCGCCGGACGCACCAATAACCTGATCCTGGCCCTGCTCACGTACATGCTCTACAGCAATCTGTTGTCGCTCTGCCAGGCCTGGGTGGCTCAGGGGAAATTGCGCTTCGATGTTGGCTGGTGGTTGATCCATGCGCTGATGTTCGTGGCGATGGTTCTGCTGTTTGCCCGGCGGGTCGGCGTATTCAGTCTGGCGAGGTTGCGCCGGTGAAGGTTTATCAGCGCTACCTGGCGAAGGAAATCTATGCAGCCGTCACCCTCGTGCTGGTTGCCTTCATGTTGTTGTTTGCCTTTTTTGACTTCATCAACGAACTGCAAAGCCTCGGCAAGGGTCACTATCAGCTCGGCCACATGGCCGCTTTCATCCTGCTGACCCTGCCCGGACACGCCTATGAGGTGGCGCCGATCGCCGTGCTGATCGGTACCTTGTATGCGCTCACCCTGCTGGCGCGCCATTCTGAAATCACCGTGCTGCGCGCCTCGGGCCTGTCCACGCTTGGACTGCTTGGTGCGCTGCTCAAGATCGGGCTGACCTTTGTGCTCCTGACGTTCATCATCGGGGATTTCATCTCGCCGCCAGCCGAACGGGCCGCCAAGCAGCTGCGGCTCGAAGCCATGTCACAAGTGGTCGGACAGGAATTCCGTTCCGGCTTGTGGGTCAAGGATGAGATGAGTTTCATCAACGTACGCACTGTCCTGCCGGATTCCCGGCTCGAAGGGATCCGGATTTATGAATTCGACAAGGATCAGGCCCTGCGCTCGATTTCCGAAGCGAAGGAGGGGGAATATCTGCCGCCCAGAAGCTGGCGCCTGAAAAATGTCGTGCAAACGATTTTCGAGAAAGACAGTGCGCAGGTGGTGCGCTTGCCGGAGGCTATCTGGCGGTCCACCATCAGTCCGGAAATCGTTGGCGTCCTGCTGGTGATGCCCGAGCGGATGTCGGTGGCGACGCTCTACCGTTATATCCGCCACCTGGGCGAAAACCAGGTCAATACGCAGCGTTACGAGATCGCACTCTGGAAGAAACTCGTCTATCCGCTCGCTGCGCTGGTGATGATGGCGCTGGCCCTGCCCTTTGCCTACCTGCAGGATCGTATGGGGGCCGTCAGCGTCAAGGTGTTTGCCGGCATCATGCTGGGGGTGACATTCCACACGTTGAACGGACTTTTTTCAAATCTGGGGGCGATCAATAGCTGGCCACCCTTCTTCTCGGCGATCACCCCCAGCGCGATCTTTCTGCTGGCGGCGACCGGGATGCTGTGGTGGGTCGAGAGGCGCTAACTCCCGACCTTGATCAGCCGCGTCCCTGCCAGTCGGTCGTGCAGGAACTGATGATCACGATCAAAGAGCGCCCAGAAGATGCCCAGACCGCCCAATAACAGGCTGGGCCAGGCGAGGACATAGCGCAGGGCGAGGGTGCGCCAGGCTGGAGTGCCGCCATCGTTTGAAACCAGACGGATCTTCCAGGTCTGCATGGCCAGTGTCTGGCCGCTGCGGTGCCACAGCCAGCCAAAGTAGGCGAGCAGGATCAGATTCAGGTGCAGCCAGAGCAGGACGCCCGGCAGGGCGACTTTCCAGATCAGGCCGACGATGACATTGGGCAGGACAAAAGCAATGCTGAGGACGCCCAGCAAGAGAAAGGTTTCATAGAGCATGCTGGCGAGCCGCCGACGCAGGCTGACGGTCGGCGCCCTGTGGCAATCCGGAACATCGTTCATGGTACTCACTCGGCCGATGTCGGCGGAGGGTTGTCGGCGGGCACTGTGGCGGGTGCGGCAGCGGCGTTTCCCTGCTCGGAAGGGGGCTCTTCCGGCCGGGAAAACTCGGCGGGTTCAGCCGAATACGTCGGGGGCTGGACAGGTGCCGGACGCAAGGTTTTTTGCGGAAACTGCAATGGGGCCGGCGCCGGAATCGGTTTGGGAACGAGCCCGAGCGGCTTCGATGGCCCCGGAATTCTTGCGGTGCGGCGGGCCTTCTCGGCCAGCCGCTGTTTTTCCTCTTCCGGCAATTCCCGGTATTGCTGCCATTTTTTCTTGATGGCCCGTCTCTTCTCTGGGGTGACCGTTCGCAGGTTTTTGTATTGAATGCGTGCCTGGGCGCGTTGCGCCGGCGTCAGGCCGACCCAGTCCTGCATGCGCCGCTGGATACGTGCCTGCTCCTCGGGTGACATGGCCGGATAACGCTTGGCAATGCCCAGCCATTGCTTTTTGTGGTCATCCTCCATTGCGCTCCAGTCGCGGGCAAGGGGAGCGAGGATTTGTCTTTCTTCCTGGGTGAGAGCCTGCCACGATGGTGCATCCAGCTCCGGGGCGATGGCCAGAGAGGTTGCTGCAGAGAGGGTGAGGAGGATCAGTCCTGCGAAGAATGTTCGGAAATCCACGCCTGGAAGCCTTTGTCGAGATAGGCATTGATGGGCAGGTCGTCGGCAAGCAGTGCGCTGTCGATTTCCTCGAGTTCCGCCACCTTCTCGACAGAATTCCAGAACGAAACGCCGGCCACGGCGATAGCCAGACCGATGACCGCGAGCAACGCGCGTGCCCTGGGCAGCATCAGATCCTGCGTCATCCGGCCGAAGCCGGCAAGACCCAGACGGCCTTGTAGCGTTGTCTGATGGGTGAGCGCATTGCGACGTGCCAGGAACAGGCGCTCGGTGATGCCAGGCTCGATGGCGTCGATGTCCTCGTTGAGGTGATGCAGGATTCTGAGGGCAAATTCCCGTTCGGTCTGTGCATTCATGGTGTGATGCCCTTTGCTTTCAAGGCGGCCGCCAGGGTGTGCGTGGCGCGGGAGCAGTGTGTTTTCACGCTGCCTTCCGAGCAGCCCATGGCGGTTGCGGTTTCGGCGATATCCATATCTTCCCAGTAACGCATCAGAAATGCCTCGCGTTGACGCGGCGGCAATTTTCTTATTTCTTCTTCTATGACTGCAATTGTCTGAAATTGTTCAAGTTTTCCATGGGGGGTGTTGGGTGTGTAGGCGCGCTGCTCGATTTCAATCGTTTCCAGCAGGTCAAAATCCTCGTCTTCCGACGAAGAGAAAGAGGACATCAGGGTGGTCCACAAGGAGCGGACCTTGTGGCGACGATAAAAATCCCGGATGGTGTTTTGCAGGATGCGCTGAAACAGCATGGGCAATTCGCCTGCCGGCTTGTCACCATATTTTTCCGCCAGTTTCAGCATGGCATCCTGGACGATGTCCAGGGCGGTGTCTTCGTCCCGCACGGCAAACAGCGCCTGCTTGAAGGCACGCCGTTCGACGCTGGCCAGAAAATCAGAGAGTTCCGTTCGGGCGGCCAGGATCTAGCTTCCCAAGAAATTCAAGCGGCTTGCCATCGAGAAATGCCTTGACCTGAAGGGGGCGGGTCAGTAAAGTTACCGGTTTTTCGGCAGATTATCAAAGACTTCTGGGTGCAACAATGGTTTTGACGGGCGCGGAAATTGTAATCAGGTGCTTGCAGGAAGAAAAGGTCGACTATGTTTTCGGCTATCCGGGCGGCGCCGTGTTGTTCATTTATGACGAGTTGTTCAAGCAGGACAAGGTGCGCCACGTGCTGGTGCGCCATGAGCAAGGTGCGGTGCATGCGGCGGACGGCTATTCGCGCTCGACGGAAAAAACCGGCGTCGCGCTGGTGACCTCCGGTCCGGGCGTGACCAATGCCGTCACCGGCATTGCCACGGCGCACATGGATTCGATCCCGATGGTGATCATTTCCGGTCAGGTGCCGACGGCCTATATCGGTCAGGACGCCTTCCAGGAGGTCGATACCGTCGGCATCACCCGCCCCTGCGTCAAGCACAACTTCCTCGTCAAGGACATTCACGAACTGGCCAGCACCATCAAGAAGGCGTTTTATCTGGCCAGGACGGGCCGCCCCGGCCCGGTGCTGGTGGACATTCCGAAGGACGTCTCCGCGGCGAAATGCGAGTTCGTTTATCCGAAGACCGTGTCCATGCGTTCCTACAACCCGGTGGTCAAGGGTCATCAGGGACAGATCAAGAAGGCCCTGCAATTGCTGTTGCAGGCCAAGCGGCCGATGATCTATACCGGCGGTGGCGTCGTCTTGTCGAATGCCGCGGAGAAACTCGCCAGACTGGTGCGCCAGCTGGGCTTCCCGATCACCAATACCCTCATGGGGCTGGGTGGCTATCCGGCCACGGACAAGCAGTATGTCGGCATGCTCGGCATGCACGGCACGTATGAGGCGAATATGGCGATGCACCATTGCGACGTGTTGCTCGCGGTGGGTGCCCGATTCGACGATCGGGTGATTGGCGATCCGGCGCATTTCACGGACATGCCGCGCAAGATCATTCATATCGATATCGATCCCTCCTCGATCTCGAAGCGCGTCAAGGTCGATGTGCCGATTGTCGGTGATCTTCCGGAGGTGCTCGACGATCTTGCCAAACTGCTTGCCGCCGGTGGCGAGAGCGCCGATGAAAAGGCGCTCAAGGCCTGGTGGAAGCAAATCGATGAATGGCGCGCCAGGGACTGCCTGAAGTATGCGCGCAAGAGCAAGATCATCAAGCCGCAATTCGTCATCGAGAAACTGTATGAAGTGACCAAGGGTGATGCCTTTGTCTGCTCGGACGTCGGTCAGCATCAGATGTGGGCAGCGCAGTATTACAAATTCGACAAGCCGCGCCGCTGGATGAATTCCGGTGGTCTGGGGACGATGGGTTTCGGTTTCCCCGCCGCCATGGGCGTGCAGCTGGCCCACCCCGGGGCCCCTGTGGCCTGCGTCACCGGCGAGGGCAGCATCCAGATGAACATCCAGGAACTGTCGACCTGCAAACAGTATCGCCTGCCTCTGAAAATCATCCTGCTCAACAACGGCTATCTGGGCATGGTGCGCCAGTGGCAGCAACTGTTCCACGGCAACCGCTACTCCGAGTCCTACGTCGATGCCCTGCCGGATTTTGTCAAGCTGGCCGAATCCTACGGCCATGTCGGCATGCGTATCGAGAAGCCCGAAGATGTCGAGGACGCGCTGAAAGAAGCCTTCAAGCGCAAGGACGATCTGGTGTTCATGGACTTCGCCATCGACCCGAAGGAAAACGTCTATCCGATGGTGCAGGGCGGCAAGGGCCTCACCGAAATGATTCTCTCCGAAGAGCTATAACATCATGCGGCACGTCATCTCCATTCTTATCGAAAACGAAGCCGGTGCGCTCTCACGTGTTTCCGGCCTTTTTTCGGCACGCGCCTACAACATCGAATCGCTCACCGTGGCGCCCACCGAAGACGCTTCCATGTCGCGCATGACCATCGTCAGTTCCGGCTCGGACAGTGTCGTCGAACAGATTACCAAGCAGCTCAACAAGCTCATCGAGGTGGTCAAGGTTGTCGATATTTCCGAGGCGGCGCACATCGAGCGCGAACTGATGCTGGTCAAGGTCCGTGCCACCGGCAAGGATCGTGAGGAAATGAAGCGCATGTCCGACATCTTCCGCGGACGCATCATCGATGTCACCGATTCGACCTATGTTATCGAGCTCACCGGCAACACGACCAAGCTCGACTCGTTCATGGAAGCCATTGACAATGCGCTGATCCTCGAGACCGTTCGTACCGGTGTGTGCGGTATCGGCCGCGGTGATCGTGTGCTGAAGGTCTGAATCCGTTTTCTGTTCGCCGTGTTGCGCGGACTGACTTTTGAATCATTGAAAGGAATCCCATGAAAGTCTATTACGACAAGGACGCCGATCTCTCGCTCATCAAGGGGCGCAAGGTCACTATCGTCGGCTATGGCTCGCAAGGCCATGCCCACGCGCTCAACCTGCACAATTCCGGCGTCAAGGTGACGGTCGGCCTGAGAAAGGGCGGCGCCTCCTGGGACAAGGCCAAAAAGGCCGGCCTGACGGTCAAGGAAGTTGGCGATGCGGTGAAAGGTGCCGACCTGGTCATGATCCTGCTGCCTGATGAAAACATCGGCCAGGTCTATCGTGAGGACATCGAGCCGAACATCAAGAAAGGTGCGGCACTGGCCTTCGCCCATGGCTTCAACATTCATTACGGTCAGGTGCAGCCGCGCGCCGATCTCGATGTCATCATGATCGCACCGAAGGGCCCCGGTCATCTGGTGCGTTCGACCTACGTCGCCGGTGGCGGCGTGCCCTCGCTCATCGCCGTGCACCAGAATGTTTCGAAAAAGGCGCGCGACATCGCGCTCTCGTATGCGGCGGCCAACGGCGGTACGCGCGGCGGTGTCATCGAGACCACCTTCCGCGAAGAGACCGAGACGGACCTCTTTGGCGAGCAGGTGGTGCTCTGCGGCGGCCTCACGCAGCTCATCCAGAACGGCTACGAGACCCTGGTCGAGGCCGGTTACGCACCCGAGATGGCCTACTTCGAGTGCCTGCACGAAGTGAAGCTGATCGTCGACCTCATCTACGAGGGCGGCATCGCCAACATGCGCTACTCCATCTCCAACAACGCCGAGTACGGCGACATTACGCGCGGGCCGCGCATCGTCACCGAGGAGACCAAGGCCGAGATGAAGCGCATCCTCAAGGAGATCCAGACCGGCCAGTACGCGCGCGAATTCATCCTCGAGAACCGCGCCGGCGCGCCGACACTGCTCGCTTCGCGTCGCAACATGGCGGCGCACTCGATCGAGCAGGTGGGTGCCAAGTTGCGCGACATGATGCCGTGGATCAAGAAAAACAAGCTGGTTGACCAGACCAAGAACTGATGACGGTCTATCCCCCGCCCCCTTTCCCGCTGGAAGGGGTGACGAAGGTTGAGCCGCTGCGCGGCGGCGTGCGTGTCGCTGGCTACTGCCCGCCTTGCGGCGGCCCGGCGCAGGGCTAGTGGCTTCCTACCCGCATCCGATCATTGCCCGGGAGGGATGGCCCTTCCTGGCCATGTCCGTTCTGGCCGCCATCCTGGTGGCCTGGCTTGTCGGCTGGGGCTGGTCGATGCCGCTGTGGCTGTGGACGGTTTTCGTCCTGCAGTTTTTCCGCGATCCGCCGCGTCCGATTCCCGATGGCGTCAGGGACGTGCTCTCGCCGGCGGACGGGCGCATCGTTTCCATCCTCAAAACACACGATCCTTACCTCGATCGCGAGGCGTTGAAGATCAGCGTTTTCATGAACGTCTTCAACGTTCATTCGAACCGCAGTCCGGTCGATGGCGAGGTGAAGGGCCGCTGGTACCATGCCGGACGCTTCGTCAATGCCGCGCTCGACAAGGCTTCCAGCGAGAACGAGCGCAACGCTGTCTGGCTGCGCACGGCGGGCGGTGTCGATGTCACCAGTGTCCAGGTGGCCGGCCTCATCGCCCGGCGCATCCTCTGCTACGTCAAGGAGGGGGATCGCCTGGCGCGTGGTGAGCGCTACGGCTTTATCCGTTTTGGTTCGCGTGTGGATGTCTATCTACCTCCCGAATCACGTGCGCGTGTGACGATCGGCGACAAGGTGAGCGCCTCTTCGACAGTACTCGCCGAACTGCCCTGAAGCACAACGAACAGTCCGGCGCGCTCCGCTACAATACCGACCATGCCAGAGATTCGACCCCGCAAGGCGCTGGTCAAGCCAGAATTCAGGCGGCGTGGCATCTATCTGCTGCCCAACCTGCTGACCACGGCGGCGCTGTTTGCCGGTTTTTATGCCATTGTCCAGTCGATGACCGGACATTTCGAGTATGCGGCCGTGGCCATCTTCATCGCCATGATCATGGACGGTCTCGACGGTCGTGTCGCACGCCTCACACGCACGCAAAGCGCCTTTGGCGCCGAATACGATTCCCTCTCCGACATGGTGTCCTTCGGTGTTGCACCGTCGCTGATCGTCTTCGAGTGGGCGATGAAGGACATGGGTAAATGGGGCTGGATTGCCGCCTTCATCTATTGCGTGGGTGCGGCGCTGCGTCTGGCCCGCTTCAATACCAATATCGAGGTGGTCGACAAGCGCTTCTTCCAGGGGCTGCCCAGCCCGGCTGCAGCCGCGCTGATCGCCGGCTTCGTCTGGGTGTTGATGGACCTGGGTTATGAAGGCGGGGAGGTGCGCTGGCATGCCTGGGCGCTGACGGTGTTTGCCGGGATCACCATGGTCAGCAATTTCCGCTACTACAGCGGCAAGGACATCAATCTGCGGCGCAGCGTGCCCTTCATCGCCGTGCTTGCCATCGTGCTGTTTTTCGTTCTCGTGTCGAGCTATCCGCCGGGTATTCTGTTCGGCCTGTTCCTTTGTTACGCGCTGTCGGGCTACCTGCTTGCCGCGTGGGACTGGTTGCGGCGCTTCAAACAGCCGGCATGAGTATTCTGTTTTGCCGCGGCACTTCGTTTCATGTTCCCGCTTGCGGCGGACCGGGATTCTGTTTATAGTCACACCATGCTTGAGATCGCTCAACATCTTCCGGTTTTCACGACAGCCCTGCTGTCCGCTTCCCTTCTTGCCGGCGGCTTCCTGCTGGCAAGGCCGCTGCTGCGCCGCGCGCGCTAATATTCCCCATCGACAATTCGAGCAGTATCCGGCCGACGAGGGCAAAACCCCCGATCGACATCCGACGTATTCCATTCGGAGACGAACATGAAAGAACATTTGGTGATTTTCGACACGACCTTGCGCGACGGCGAGCAAAGCCCGGGCGCCTCCATGACCAAGGACGAGAAGTTGCGCGTGGCGCGCCAGCTCGAGCGCATGCGCGTCGACGTCATCGAGGCCGGCTTTGCCGCCGCCTCTCCCGGTGATTTCGACGCCATCCACAGCATCGCCGAAGCGGTCAAGGAATCCACCGTCTGCTCGCTGGCGCGCGCCAACGAGAACGACATTCGACGTGCCGGCGAGGCCATCAAGCCAGCCGCGTCCGGGCGCATCCACACCTTCATCGCCACCAGTCCGATCCATATGGAGAAGAAGCTGCGCATGACGCCGGAGCAGGTGGTCGATGCCGCCGTCCAGGCCGTCACCCTGGCGCGCCGCTTTACCGATGATGTCGAGTTTTCCGCCGAAGACGCCGTGCGCTCCGAATTCGACTTTCTCTGCCGCATCTTCGAAGCGGCCATCAAGGCCGGCGCCAGGACCATCAACGTTCCCGATACCGTCGGCTACAGCATTCCGGCCGTCTGGGGCGAGCGCATGCGCGCGCTGATCGAGCGCGTGCCCGGCGCCGACAAGGTGGTGTGGTCGACGCACTGCCACAACGATCTGGGCATGGCGGTGGCCAATTCCCTGTCCGCCGTCATGGCTGGGGCGCGCCAGGTCGAGTGCACCATCAATGGGTTGGGCGAGCGTGCCGGCAACGCTTCGCTCGAAGAGGTGGTGATGGCGGTGCGCACACGCGGCGATCTCTTTCCCGTGCAGACGCGCATCGATGCCACGCAGATCGTGCCGGCCTCGAAACTCGTCTCGAGCATCACCGGCTATCCGGTGCAGCCGAACAAGGCGGTGGTCGGTGCCAACGCCTTTGCTCATGAATCCGGCATTCATCAGGACGGCGTCATCAAGCATCGCGAGACCTATGAAATCATGCGTGCCGAGGATGTCGGCTGGTCTCAGAACAAGCTGGTGCTGGGCAAGCATTCCGGGCGCAACGCTTTCAAGACGCGCCTGGCCGATCTGGGTATCGTCATCGAGAGCGAGGAGCATCTGAATGTCGCCTTTGCCCGTTTCAAGGAACTGGCTGACAAGAAACACGAGATTTTCGACGAAGATCTGCAGGCGCTGATCTCCGACGAAGCGGTGACGCCCGAGCAGGAGCACTACAAGCTCGTCAGCATGCGCGTCTGTTCGGAGACCGGCGAGACACCGCTGGCGAACGTGACCTTGAGCGAGAGTGGTGCCGAGCGGCATGCCCAGGCGGAAGGTGACGGCCCGGTGGATGCCTGCTTCAAGGCGATCGAGGCGATTGTCGCCAGCCAGGCCGAACTGTTGCTGTTTTCGGTCAATAGCATCACCGGCGGCACCGATGCCCAGGGCGAGGTGACGGTGCGTCTGGCCCGCAATGGCCGCGTGGTCAATGGTCTGGGAGCGGATACCGACATCATCGTCGCCTCGGCGAAGGCTTACATCAATGCACTGAACCGGCTGGGCGCCGAAGCAGAAAAGGTCAATCCGCAGGGTTGAGGCGCCGTCCTGCCAGCGCTGACTTTTGCGCTGACGTCATGGCTGCGGTTCGTCGAAGTCGATCCGGGTAGCGCCCGCCTGCAGGCAGGCGATGAGGTTTTCCGGCTGATAAGGCGCCGGGTCGCGCTGCAGGCGCTCGAACGGAGTCTGATGGATCTTCTCGGTGCCGCCGTACTGGTGGGCGCCCATGACGCGCGGCGCAGCGGGCAGAAGCTTGTAGAGTCCGCTGCGTGAATCGCGCAGTTCGCCAAACACGTCAGGCGCGAGGTGCGTGCGCCAGGACGGATCAAATGCCAGAGCGCACTGTTCGGCATGGGCCGCCATCCAGTGCAGCGTGATGTCGGACAGGCCGCGATCCTCGTAGCCGCCGCCGATATTGCTGTGCGCACCGGCGAACCAGGATTGCACGAGTGTCTGACCCTTTTCGACGCCGCGCGCCGTCTGCTGCCACAGGGTTGGGCGAAAGGCGGCACGCTGCTCGTCGATGGCAAGCGCCTGACGCGCATGGCGCACGCTCGAACTCAACACGCAATCGTGAAAACGTGTCTTGCCGGCGAATTGCCCGAGCACGCCGCCGATGCCGTGCGCACCGACCGTATCCCAGACGCCGATGAAATGCACCGCCAGAGGTTCACTGCCGAATGCCTGGCGCAAGGCGATGGCGTCGGGGGAATCCGCCCCGCCTTCTGCAGCCGTTTCGCGCTGCAGGAAAAGATTATAGGCCCGGACGGCCGCCTCCTTGCGTGCGCGCTCATCCAGTCCGGCAGGAGGCAGGCCGCATTTGCGCAACATGCCCGCCACGCGCCGCACTGTGTAGGCGCCGCGGCTGAAGCCGAAGAACCAGAGCTCGTCGCCCGGCTCGTGGCATGAGCAGAGAAACTCGTAGGCTTCGAGGATGTTGTGTCGCAGCCCGATGCCGAATGCGCCGCCAAAGAGCTGGTCGATGACGTCACCCGTGCCGACACCACGATCGTAATAGACCTTCTGTACCACGCCATCGTCCGCCTGCGGACGGATCATGCGCGCCATCCTGACAACATTGCTCGGACGCTGGACACCACGATCCATCTGGCCGGGCGTGTTCCAGGTGCCGTCACAACAGACGATCAGCCGTTTCATGGGCGTTCCCTCCGATGATGTCTTGCATGAAAGCACAAGAGTAGCCAAAGTCCGCTGGCATGCCAAACGGCTGGCGCCGTACCGCGAGGACTGACTTTTGCGCGGAATACACCCGCGGTTCTCTCTCCGCTCGCAGGGAAAGCGGGGAACTACAGGCGCTGGCCGTGCTCGCGCGTGGTGTGGAAGCCGACCTTGGGCCAGCGCTCCTGGGTGACCTGCAGGTTGTACTTGTTGGTGGCGAGGAAGACCGGGTTGCCGTCGACGTCGCTGGCCAGCGCGGCGGCCTGCTCGCGCTCGAAGTCGCGGCGCGTCGCTTCATCCGGGTAGGTGAGCCAGCGCGCCGTCGAGATGCTGGCGGCGTCGTAGAGGGCGTCGACCTTGTACTCGGTGGCGAGGCGCTGGGCGACGATCTCGAACTGCAGCACGCCGACGGCGCCGAGCAGCAGGGTGTTGCCGACCGCCGCCTGGAACACCTGGATGGCGCCTTCCTCGCCCAGCTCCTGCAGGCCCTTCTCCAGCTGCTTCGACTTGAAGGGGTCGCGCGGGCGCGCGACGCGGAAGAGTTCCGGCGCGAAGTAGGGGATGCCCTTGAAGCCGAGCGCCTCGCCTTCCGTCAGCGTGTCGCCGATCTGCAGCTGGCCGTGGTTGTGGATGCCGATGATGTCGCCGGCCACGGCGTCCTCGCTCGCCACGCGCTCGTTGGCCATGAAGGTCAGCGCGTTGGCGAGCTTGATCTCCTTCGCCGTCCTGCGGTGACTGACTTTCATGCCGGGCGTGTAGCGGCCGGAGCAGACGCGGAAGAAGGCGATGCGGTCGCGGTGCTTCGGGTCCATGTTGGCCTGGATCTTGAAGACGAAGCCGGAGAAGGGCGCTTCCGCCGGTTGCACCATGCGTGTGCCGCCGTCACGCGGCTGCGGCGGCGGCGCCCACTCGACCAGTGCCTGCAGGATCTCGCGCACGCCGAAGTTGTTGATGCCGGAGCCGAAGAACACCGGCGTCTGCTGGCCTGCCAGGAAGGCGGTGATGTCGAAAGGATGGCTGGCGCCCTGGATCAGCTCGACGTCCTCGCGCAGGCGGCCGATCTCGAGCGGGAAGAGCTCGTCGAGCTTCGGGTTGGACAGTCCTGCGATCAACTCCGTCTCGCCGCCGGCGTGTTCCTCGCCCGGCTTGAAGCGCATCAGCTGCTCGTGCAGCAGGTGCCAGACGCCGCGGAAGGTCTTGCCCATGCCGAGCGGCCAGCTGATCGGCGCGCAGTCGATCTTCAGCACTGACTCGATCTCCTCGATCAGCTCCATCGGCTCGCGCACCTCGCGGTCGAGCTTGTTCACGAAGGTGATGATTGGCGTGTTCCTCAGCCGGCAGACTTCGAGCAGCTTGATGGTCTGCGCTTCGACGCCCTTGGCCGCATCGACCACCATGACGGCGGCGTCGACGGCGGTGAGCACGCGGTAGGTGTCCTCGGAGAAGTCCTGGTGGCCCGGCGTGTCGAGCAGGTTGATGGTGTGGCCGCCGTAGTCGAACTGCATCACCGAGCTGGTGACCGAGATGCCACGCTGCTTCTCCACCTCCATCCAGTCGGAGGTGGCGTGGCGTGCACTCTTCCTCGCCTTCACCGTGCCGGCCATCTGGATGGCGCCGCCGAACAAGAGCAGCTTTTCCGTCAGCGTCGTCTTGCCGGCGTCCGGGTGGGAAATGATGGCGAAGGTGCGTCGCCGCTGCACGTCGCGCAGCAGGTCGGCGGGGAAGGTCGGGGCGTTCATGAGGGGGCGGATTATAGCAATGGTCGTGCGCGGGCTGCAGGTGCCTCAAGGCGCCGTGTCGTCAGCGCTGACTTTTGTGGGCGCTTGCGCCGGAGCGGGCGAAACAGGCAGCACTTGCCGCCAGCACCAGGGCGAGGCCGGCTTCGAAGAGGGCCAGCCAGCGCGATGCCCCCGCATCGCTCATCGCCCGCACCGCGCCTTCGATGAAATAGGCAAAGGCGAGCAGGGACAGCCACTGGTGGGTATAGCGGCGAGCATGCAGTACGCCGAACAGCGGCCACAAGAGCGGCAGGGCCTTGAGCACCAGCCAGGAGCCGCCCGGGCGCAGGGGCGCCCACCACAGCTCCCAGCCCAGGCAGAGCAGGATCAGGGCAATCAGGCTGGCCGCACTCACGCGATTGAGCCAGAGCAGGGTGGCAGAGGCCGGGGGTGTGGCGGGAGCCGTCATGGGATCTTCTGGGAGAAAGGCAGCATCGAAGGGGGTAAGGGCGCTTCCGGTAGAATCGCGTCATTTTATCGGATCGGTTTGTCGTGATGCGTCTTGCCGGCCCCCTGCCCGAATTTGTCCTGCGTTGCGTGAAGCGCTTTCGCGAGGAGCGCTGCGCCCAGGTCGCCGCCAGTCTGGCGTTCACCACCCTGCTCGGACTGGTACCTCTGCTCACCGTTGCACTTTTGCTGATCTCCAATATCGATTTCTTTTCCGGGCTGGGTGTGGCGCTGCGCAAGTTTCTCCTCGTCTATCTGCTGCCGGAGAAGGCGGGCAAGGTGATCACTGCCTATGCGCTGCAATTCACGCAGAAGACCGGGCGCCTCACCTTGCTGGGCACCGGCATGCTGTTTCTGACCGCCTTGCTGTTGATGCTCTCGATCGATCGCGTGTTCGGCCAGATCTGGCGTGTCAAGGTGCCGCGCCCGCTCTACAAGCGCATCGCCCTCTATCTGGCGAGCCTGGTCTTCGGACCGATCGTGCTGGGTGCCTGTGTGGCGATGGTGACCTATATCGTCACCCTCTCGCTTGGCTTTGTCACCGAAACCAGGTGGCTGACCGATGTGCTGCTGAAAATTCTCGCCGTGCTGCTGATCGCCACGCTGGCGAGTCTGGTCTACTACGTGGTGCCCAATCGCGCCATCGTGCCCCTGCATGCGGCGCTGGGCGGATCGGTGACGGCGCTCGGTTTTGCCCTGGTGCAGCGCGGCCTGAGCAGTTATCTTGCCGCGTTTCCGACCTATCGCCTCATCTACGGCGCTTTTTCGAGCGTGCCGATTTTCCTGCTCTGGCTGTATCTGTCCTGGCTGGCGGTGTTGATTGGCGCACTCGTTACCGCCATCATCGGCGAGATGTATCCGCTGCGGAAATGATCAATTCGGATAGGGATCTTCATCGAACTGGAAGAGTTCCACGGAGCCGGTCTGCATTTCCATGCTGAGCAGCCGGCCCTGCATGATGTGTGTCTTGTCGGCACCGGAGACGATGAAAAACCGGCGTGCGTTATAGGCACCCGAAGGGGCGAGGATGGCCGGTTTTTCCCGTAGTGCCGGCAGCGCCGGCAGCAGCAGCCCGGAGGTGGGCTGCTGCCCGGGGTCCCCGTTGCGAAACAGGATACGCACCGCATGCGCATCGGGTGCGAGCAGTTCGAGGCCCAGTTCAAGGTGCTCCGGCCCCTCGCTCTTCATGCGTCGTACAACGCAGATGCTCCACGGCTGATCTTCGCCCGGGCGCAAGGCGATCACGCTGCCCGGCAGTAATCCGTCGACCGTCCCCGCGACATGCAGAACAGCGTAGCCCGAAGGACTTTCGTTGAGGATCTGCCAGTGGGTCGTCTGTGGCGCACGGGTCTGGATGCCGGTCGCGGGTGTCTCTCCTTTTTCCAGTAACTGCCACAGATCGTCCAGGCCGATGCAGACCTGTGCCTGTGTGAAGGGGCGGCGACGCGGGAAATGGCGTTGGGGCGGATTTGCCCAATGTGCCTGCAAGCGCTTCAGGGCGGCAAGACTGCCCGCCGCCGCAGCGCTTTCGGGCAGGCGTAGATTGCCCGCCGGGATGCCGGCCTCGAGGGCCGAGATCTGTTCGCCGAGCAGTCGTGCCAGGAGCTGGAAGGAGCAATGGGTCAGCACGCCGTGGTTTGGCAGGATGCGCCGGCTGGACGGCTGCGGCCCCATATCGAGCGTACTGTCGAGCCAGTACCAGGCGGCTTCGCCCTCAGCGGACGCATCAGGCAGGATATTCACGGTCGCCGCATATTGGCCGAGATAATCGACGGCGAGCAGGATCTCCGGCGGCGTGAACCCCTCTGGCTGGATGGCGGCCAGGGCAAGGATTTCACGGTAGATCTTCTCGCCATCGAGGGAAACTCCGGGGATTACGGTGGCGGTCGGTTCAAAACGCGTCCGGCTCTGCCTGGCCAGCTGGTGGACACGCAGCCACACGCCGGCCGGTACCGGATAGGCGATCAGGTAGCAGGTTTGCAGTGCCTCGCCGAGGCAGCGCAGCGCGCGTGCAGCGGCGCTGGCCGGCGTGCGCCGCTTGCTCGGCACGAGACGGTCGGCCTGGGTGAGGAGGTGCTCATAGCCGGCGGCAATGCCATCATTGGCGCTGATCAGCAAACCGGCCAGCGCACGCACCTCCTGGCTCAGGGGAAGGCGGGCCCGGGCCAGGGGGAGCCTCAGGAGCTGGAACAGGCGACGGACCCGGTCATAAAAAAGATCGAGGATGCGCTGGTAGCGGGCCAGATCGAGGCCTGCATGAGCGAATGCCCCCAGTTCCGCACATAATTGGGCGAGATCACTCGCCGGATCATCTGGAATCGGTGAGGCAAGCCAGTCCAGCACCCCGCTGATTTCATCGCGAGGGGGTGTCTGCCGGAAGGTAGGGTGTGTCGCCAATTGGATCTGCCGTAGTCGGGCTGCACCTGTTGGAGCCAGTCCCCATTGTAGAGATTCCTGCCGAACGGACAAGCGGGGCCCGGAAGATCGCCGGGTATCATGGAAGGGGTGCCTGTTCCATTTGTTTTCCATGAAATTTTCTTTTAGAATACAGCCCTTTTTGTTCCTTCCGCTTTTGGAAGGGAAGTGCGCGGGTGTCCCGCTCCGGGACTGCCCGTTTTATGGATTCCAACTGAGTTAAGGTCAAGCACATGGTCGTCATTCGACTTGCCAGAGGCGGCGCCCGCAAGCGTCCGTTCTACAATGTGGTGGTGGCGGATTCCCGCAAGCGGCGCGATGGCGCTTGTGTCGAGCGCATCGGTTACTACAATCCCTTTGCCACCGAAAAGGAGCAGGGGCTGCGCGTTGATCTGCAACGCATCGAATATTGGACGGGCAAGGGCGCCCAGTTGTCCTCTACCGTTTCGCGTCTGGTCAAGCAGTTCTCCGCCAAGGCCGCAGCCTGAGCGTATGAACGTCCTGGGGCGCATTGTTGCCCCTTACGGCGTGCAAGGCTGGGTCAAGGTTCAGGTGTTCGGGGATGATCCCCGGGCCTGGGCTGCAATGGATGCATGGTGGCTGGGAAGGGACGAGTCGCTCCCGGAAGAAGCGTGGCAGCCCAGGAAACTGTCCTCTTGTCGTGTGCAGGGCAAAGGGCTTGTCGCCCGTTTTACCGACATGACAGACCGTACGGGTGCCGAAACCCTGGTCGGCTGCTATGTGGGCGCTCCGCGTGAAGCTTTACCGCAGACGGCGGAAGACGAATATTACTGGACCGATCTGATCGGTCTCGAAGTCGTGAATCCGGCGGGTGAACGGCTGGGCAAGGTGGCCGAGCTGATCCGCACGGGAGCGCATGAAGTGCTCGATGTACGTGATGACGCCCACGTCAGCCACTTGATCCCTTTTGTGGCGACGGTCATCCAGCAGGTGGATGTGGCAGGCCGGCGGATTCGGGTAATCTGGGAGCGTGACTGGTGAGCATCGCCTTTGATGTCATCACGCTGTTCCCGCAGATGTTTGCCGCCCTGACGGAGTTTGGCATCACGCGTCGGGCGCACGAGCAGGGTTTGTGGCAGCTGTCGCTGTGGAACCCTCGTGATTTTGCCGAGGACAACTACCGTACGGTCGATGACCGTCCTTACGGAGGCGGGCCGGGGATGGTGATGATGGCCGGGCCGCTCGAACGGGCGATATTGTCTGCCCGGCAACGCCTGCCGGACAGGCGGCTCATCGGTTTGTCACCGCAGGGTCGGGCGTTTGATCACGCGAAAGTCGTCGAGCTTGCGCAGGGCCCCGGAGCGATCCTGCTTTGTGGTCGCTACGAGGGTATCGACGAGCGGTTGATCGAGCGGCAGGTGGATGAAGAATGGTCGCTGGGCGATTTTGTGTTATCAGGCGGAGAACTCGCTGCAATGGCATTGTTGGATGCCGTGGTGCGACAACTTCCGGGTGCGCTGAACGATGCGGATTCGGTGATTGAAGAATCTTTCGTCCATGGTCTTCTCGATTGCCCGCACTATACGCGGCCAGAAGTATATGAAGGACTGGCGGTGCCGCCGGTGCTGCTCTCCGGCCATCACGCCGATATCCGGCGCTGGCGTTTGAAGCAGGCGCTGGGGCGGACCTGGCTGCGACGGCCCGAGCTTCTGTCCGGGCGTTGCCTGAGCAGGGAAGAAAACCTTCTGCTGGAGGAGTTCCGGCAGGAGCACAAAAAGAAGGTGATTTAAAGAAGAACGCGGCAATTTCGAGAAACGCGCGCATCATGCCCGGGCACCGGGCATGCTCTACGTGCAAGGCCACAGGCCATTTGACTTAGGAGCAAGGCAATGAATCTCATCGAGCAACTGGAGCAGGAAGAAATCGCCCGCCTGGGCAAGACCATTCCGGAGTTCGCACCGGGCGACACGGTAGTCGTCAGCGTCAGGGTGGTTGAAGGCGAACGCAAGCGCCTGCAGGCCTACGAGGGCGTGGTGATCCGCAAGCGCAACCGTGGCCTCAATTCGGCATTCACCGTGCGCAAGATTTCTTCGGGCGAAGGTGTCGAGCGGACGTTCCAGACCTATTCGCCGCTGATTGCCAGCATCGAGGTGAAGAGGAAGGGTGATGTGCGTCGCGCCAAACTTTACTATCTGCGCCAGCGTTCCGGCAAGTCGGCGCGGATTCGCGAGAAGCTGGTGAAAAAGACGGCCTCGGCCTGATCGGTCTTCACCGGAAGGAACAAGGGGCGCTGCGGCGCCCTTTGTCGTTTTACAGCAGGGTCCCTGCTCAGGCGGGGATCGTCTTGTCCCGTTCGATGAGGGCATAGGCCGAGTGATTGTGGATCGATTCGAAATTCTCTGATTCAATCACATAGGCATCGATACGTTTTTCAGCATTCAGCAGTGTCGCGACATCGCGCACGATGTCCTCGACAAATTTTGGATTGTCGTAGGCGCGCTCGGTGACATATTTTTCATCAGGACGTTTGAGCAGTCCGTAGAGCTCGCACGAGGCCTGACTCTCCGCCAGTTGCACCAGTTCCTCGATCCAGACCAGATCGTTGGTGGTTGCCGTGATGGTGACGTGGGAGCGCTGGTTATGAGCGCCGCGGTCGGAGATTTTCTTGGAGCA
This sequence comes from uncultured Rhodocyclaceae bacterium, assembly GCA_964607005.1. Taxonomy (GTDB): domain Bacteria; phylum Pseudomonadota; class Gammaproteobacteria; order Burkholderiales; family Rhodocyclaceae; genus Desulfobacillus. The sequence continues at coordinate 130,919 of CAZSHO010000001.1, read as the reverse complement.
GGGACACAGGCTGGTCACCGGCACGACCACTTTCATGGTGAAACGATAGAGGTCGCCTTCGAGAATTTCCCCGACGAAGGTGATCTCGTAGTCGATCAGGCTGCGCACGCCGGAGACAGGAGCCTTCTTTTCGATGAAGTAGGGAAAGGTCATCTCGATGTGACCGGTTTCCGCTTCCAGACGCTTGACCATCTGGCGCAGGGTCGGCTCGAAATTCTCGACAGAAATTTCGCGTTCGTGGCCATTCAGGATCTCGACGAAGCGCGACATGTGCGTACCCTTGAAATTGTGCGGCAGGCCGACGTACATGTTGAACATGGCGATGGTGTGCTGCACGCCACCATTGCGGTCCATGACCTTGACCGGGTGGCGAACCGATTTGATGCCGACCTTGTTGATGGCCAGCTGGCGCGTATCGGTAGAACTCTGGACGTCGGGGATGGCGGTAACGGTATTCATTTCAGCAAAACTCTTTCGGAGTGGAATGGGGACGAACCGGGTGCCGGGGCGGATGCAGAATCAAAGATGGAGGCAAAAGCAAAAAAAGCAAAGGTATCCGCTTCCGTCCGGTGAATCGTACCATTCATGATGGAATTATTGAAGCATTGAGTTTTTTACGCGGGTAACGATACCTTGAGCATCGAGGCCGAGCTGGGCGAGCAGGGCCGCACTGTCGCCATGCTCGTTGAAGCGATCTGGCAATCCCAGGCGCAGCATGCGCGTGGCCAGTCCGGATTCTTCCAGTGCGCGTGCCACTTCGGAGCCGGCACCGCCAATGAGGGTGTTCTCTTCGATGGTTACCAGCAGATCATGGCTGGCGGCCAGCGTCTGGAGCAGCGCACGGTCGAGTGGTTTGATGAAGCGCATGTTGACGACAGTGGCGTCGAGCAGCTCACCTGCCTCGAGTGCGCAAGCGAGCATGCTGCCGAAGGCGAGCAGTGCAATGCGCGTGCCCGAGCGCCGGATCTGCCCCTTGCCGATCGGCAAGCCCTGCAAGCCGGACTCGAGGGGGATGCCTGGGCCGTATCCGCGTGCATAGCGCACGGCGCTGGGGCCGTCGTGCCGGTACGCCGTGGTGAGCATCTGCCGGCACTCGTTTTCATCGGCCGGAGCCATGATCAGCATGTTCGGCACACAGGCGAGGTAGGACAGATCGAAAGCGCCATGATGCGTGGCGCCATCGGCACCGACCAGGCCGCCGCGATCGATGGCCAGCATCACCGGCAGATCCTGCAAGGTGATGTCGTGGATCAACTGGTCGTAGGCACGTTGCAGGAAAGTGGAGTAGATGGCCACCACGGGCTTCATGCCCTCGCAGGCGAGGCCGGCAGCGAAAGTCAGCGCATGCTGCTCGGCGATGCCGACATCGTGAAAGCGGTGCGGATATTCTGCTGCAAAACGTACCAGACCGGAGCCTTCCTTCATCGCCGGAGTGATGGCGATGAGCCGTTCATCCTCGGCGGCCATATCGCACAGCCAGTCGCCGAAAATCTGGGTGTAAGTAGGGCGGCTGGCTGTCTGGCCTTGCGCGATACCGCTTTCGCTATCGAATTTCGAGACGCCGTGATAGAGCACCGGATCCGCTTCGGCGAGTTTGTATCCTTGCCCCTTGCGCGTGATGATGTGCAGGAACTGCGGGCCTTTGAGCGCAGCGATGTTTTTCAGTGTCGGCACCAGCGAAGCCAGATCGTGTCCGTCGATCGGGCCGATGTAGTTGAAGCCGAATTCCTCGAACAGGGTGCCCGGGGTGATGAGCCCTTTCAGGTGCTCTTCGGTGCGCTTGGCAAATTCGAGCAGCGAAGGCGAGACGCCGAGCATCTTCTCGCCGGCGCGGCGTGCGGCATTGAAGGCACTGCCGGAAAAGAGCCGCGCCAGGTATTTGTTGAGCGCACCCACCGGATGCGAGATTGACATGTCGTTGTCGTTGAGAATGACGAGCAGGTTGGCATCGGCAACACCGGCATTGTTGAGCGCTTCGAAGGCCATGCCGGCTGTCATGGCGCCATCACCGATGATGGCGACGACGCGCCGATCCTCGTTTTTGTGGCGTGCCGCGACGGCCATGCCAAGTGCGGCCGAGATCGATGTCGAGGAGTGCCCGGTCCCAAAGGTGTCGTAGGGGCTTTCTTCGCGGCGCGGAAATCCGGAGATGCCGCCGGACATGCGCAGTTTTGCCATGCCCGCGCGCCGGCCGGTGAGCACCTTGTGTGCGTACGTCTGATGGCCGACATCCCAGACAAGCCGGTCATGTGGTGTATTGAAGACGTAGTGGAGCGCAATCGTCAGTTCCACAGTGCCCAGATTGGAAGCCAGATGCCCGCCGGTTTTCGAGACCGACTCGATGAGGAATTCACGCAATTCCTGGGCGAGTGGCGGCAACTGCTTGCGATCGAGTGTTCGCAAGACGTCCGGATCGGTGATGGTGTCGAGCAGGGGATAGTCGGGCATCTGGATTTCTTTGTGTTTTCAGAACGGCAGGGAGGTCAGAACTCCCGGGTGACGATGTAGTGCGCCAGTTCATGCAGACGTTGCCCGCGCGCGCCGAAGGTGTCGATCGCTTCGCGCGCCTCACGCCGCAGGCTGTCGGCCAGCTCGCGCGCCTGGCCGATGCCCATGGTGCTGACATAGGTTGCCTTGCCTTGGGCGGCATCCTTGCCGGCTGTCTTGCCCAGGGTTGCAGTGCTGGCATCGGCATCAAGGATGTCATCGACCACCTGAAACAGGAGTCCGACGCGTTTGGCGAAGCGATCGAGCAGCGACATTTCGGTCTCCGGCAGGGGCGAACCGCAGTGGACGCCGAGCAGGATGGCGGCACGGATCAGGGCTCCGGTCTTGTGCAAATGCATGAACTCCAGTTCGCTGCGGGTGAGTTCCTGGCCGGTACCCTCAAGATCGATCATCTGGCCGCCAGCCATGCCGCGCGAACCGGCGGCCTGGGCGAGTAGATGCAGCATCGCCAGTTGTCGTTGTGGATCGTCTGTCAGGCCGGATTCGCTCAGGACGAGAAAAGCCTGTGATTGCAAAGCGTCGCCGACCAGCATCGCCGTCGCCTCGTCATACTCGACATGACAAGTCGGCTTGCCACGGCGCAGCACGTCGTCGTCCATACACGGCAGATCATCGTGCACCAGGGAATAGGCGTGGATCATCTCGACGGCACAGGCAGCGACGTCGAGCCGCTGTGCCGTCGCACCGACAAGCTCGCCAGCGGCGTGGCAGAACAGGGGGCGAATGCGCTTGCCGCCGCCCAGGGTGGCATAGCGCATCGCCTGATGCAGACGTTGCGGCGCGATGTGGGCGGCGGGCAGCAACCGTTCGAGCGCGTGTTCGGTGCGCTGCTGCGCGGCCGCCATCCAGCTTTGAAAATCCATCGAAACTATTCCGGCGTGTCGGCCAGATTACGCAACTGGCCGGCTTCGAGCACCTGGATTTTTTGCTCGGCTGCGCCCAGCGCCGAGCGGCAGTGTTCGAGCAGGGCGATTCCCCGCTGATAGGCGGCAAGGGATTCTTCGAGTCCCAGCCTGCCCGATTCCATCTCCTCGGCGATGGTTTCCAGCTCGGCCAGTGCTGCCTCGAAAGTGACCGGCGCCTCAGGCGGGATGACAGGCAACGCGGGCTTGTCGTGGGCGGTTTTGCTCATGATCGGCGTACAGACAAACCCGAATCATAGCGTATTGTCCCGTCGATCGTCATGCCCTGAACGACGCTCCCGTGTGCTGACCCGGATTGCCGGGCTGGCAGAGGGGGCATGATAAAATGCATGCCGGTTTTATCTGATTCATCATTGGTTTTGAACTCATGCCCGTGACGCCACCGACCACATTGGCCGCACTGACCGCTCTCTCGCCACTCGATGGCCGCTACGCCGGCAAGATCGGGGCCCTGCGTGCGCATTTTTCCGAATTCGGCCTGATCCGCAACCGCGTGCGCGTTGAAGTCGCCTGGCTCAAGGCGCTGGCCGCCGAGCCGCATTTTGCTGAAATCCCGGCGTTCTCGAAGGTGACGCAAATCGAACTCGACAAGATCGTGGCGTCCTTCTCGCTGACCGATGGCGAGGCCATCAAGGTCATCGAGGCGCGCACCAATCACGACGTGAAAGCGATGGAATACTGGCTGAAGGAGCGCCTTGCGGGTAACGCCGAGGTGATCGCGGTGGCCGAATTCATCCACTTCGGTTGCACTTCCGAGGACATCAACAATCTCTCCCACGCGCTGATGCTCAAGGATGCGCGCGCAGCCAACCTGCTGCCAGCGCTCGATGGCATCATTGCCCGCCTCATCGAGCTGGCACACCAGCATGCCGGGCTGCCGATGCTCTCGCGTACTCACGGCCAGCCGGCCAGCCCGACCACGCTCGGCAAGGAGATGGCCAACGTTGCCGCACGCCTCGTGCGTGCCCGCACGCGTATTGCCGCTGTTTCGCTGACGGCAAAGTTCAACGGCGCAGTCGGCAATTACAATGCACACCTGTCTGCCTATCCGGATTTCGACTGGGAGAGCTTCGCGCGTCGCTTCATCGAATCCTTCGGGCTGGAGTTCAACCCCTACACCATCCAGATCGAGCCGCACGACGCCATGGCCGAGCTCTTTGATGCCGTCGCACGCGCCAACACCATCCTGCTCGATCTGAATCGCGATATCTGGACGTATGTCTCGCTCGGGTACTTCCGCCAGAAACCGAAAGAAGGCGAGATTGGCTCTTCGACCATGCCGCACAAGGTGAACCCGATCGACTTCGAGAATTCCGAGGGCAATCTTGGCCTGGCCAATGCCCTGTTGCGCCACCTCGCCGACAAGTTGCCGGTCTCGCGTCTGCAACGTGATCTCACCGATTCGACTGTGTTGCGCAACATGGGTGTGGCCTTTGGCTATGCGCTCCTGGCCTACGACTCCTGCCTGAAGGGGCTGAGCAAGCTGGAGGCCGATGCTGCACGTCTGCGCGCCGATCTGGATGAATGCTGGGAAGTGCTCGCCGAGCCTGTGCAGACGGTGATGCGCCGCCATGGTGTCGGGAACGCCTATGAGCAGCTGAAGGAGCTCACGCGCGGCAAGGGCATCACGCGTGAGGGACTGCATGCCTTCATTCGCAGCCTGGACATCCCGGATGCGGACAAGAGTCGCCTGCTTGCGATGACACCGGCCGATTACATCGGCAAGGCAGTGGAACTTGCCCGGAGAATCTGATCATGGCTTTCGCGGACAATCTGAAAAAACTTCCTGGTGTGGCCCATCTGCAGGCGATTCGTCTGTTTGATGGCGAAGAACTGGTAGCCACCATCGAGCACAAGCCCGGGCAGCTCGGCTCGCTGGCGCTCTACAACCATCTGGTGCAGACCTACGGTGCGCTCACCGTGGAGGCTGCGCGTGCCGGTCTGGAACTGTACGCCGAGCATACCGAGGATGCCTGCGCCAATCCGGGCAAGCATCCCAACGTCGACCGTCTACTGGCACTGGCCGGGGGCGGACGCACCTTGCGCGCCAAGCATGATTTCTTTACCTGAATGAGCAGCCGTAATGACGCAGGCCCGCTTAAAGCGGGCCTGCGCCGTGTTGCGAGGACTGACTTTTGATCAGACGACGGCTTCCTGTTTCGGTTTTTGCGGTTTGATGAACTGCTCGCGCGTGACGCCCAGCCACATCAGCAGGGGGCTGGCCACCAGTACCGAAGAATAGATGCCGAAGAGAATGCCGATGGTCAGTGCCATGGCGAAGTAATGCAGCGCCTCACCGCCGAAGATCAGCATCGACAGCACCGCCATCTGCGTGCTGCCGTGGGTGATGATGGTGCGGCTGATGTTGCGTGTGATGGCATTGTCGATGATCTGCGGGATACTCGCCTTGCGCATCTTGCGGATGTTCTCGCGCACGCGGTCAAAGACGACCACCGACTCGTTCACCGAATAGCCCAGGACCGCCAGCACCGCCGCCAGCACCGGCAGCGAGAATTCCCACTGAAAAAGGGCGAAGCAGCCGAGGATGATCACCACGTCGTGCAGGTTGGCGATGATGGCCGAGACGGCAAAGCGCCACTCGAAGCGCAGCGCGAGATAGACGATGATGCCGAACACCACCAGCAGCAGGGCGATGGCGCCGTTTTCGGCCAGTTCGCGACCGACCTGCGGGCCGACGTATTCGACGCGTTTCAGGTGCGCTCCGGCCTCCTGCTTGTCGAGGACTTTCATCACTTCGGCACCCTGCTTCGAGGATTCCTCGCCGGGCTTCAAGGGCATGCGGATGAGCACGTCGCGACTGCTGCCGAAATTGGCGACCTGGGTGTCGGCATAGCCGGCACCGGAGAGCGCGTCGCGGATCTTTTGCGTGTCGGCGGCTTGCGGATAGGTCACTTCGAGCAGCGTGCCACCGGTGAATTCGACACTGAAATGCAGGCCGCGTGTGGCGAGGAAGACAATCGCCGCAATGAAGGTGAGCAACGAAATGACGTTGAATACCAGCGCATGGCGCATGAAGGGAATGTCGTGACGAATCTTGAAAAACTCCATGGTGCTTCCCCTATTTCCAGGCCACGTTGCCGATCGATAGTCCGGTGAGCTTGCGCCGCCTGCCATAGACCAGGTTGACGATGCCGCGCGAGACGACAACCGCGCTGAACATCGAGGTCAGGATGCCCAGACAGTGCACCACGGCAAAGCCACGCACCGGACCGGAGCCGAAAATCAGCAGCGCCAGTCCGGCGATCAAGGATGTGACGTTTGAATCCAGAATCGTATCGAAGGCACGGTCGTAGCCGGCGGCGATGGCTGCCTGCGGTGTGGCGCCGTTGCGCAGTTCCTCGCGGATGCGCTCGTTGATCAGTACGTTGGCGTCGATCGCCATGCCCAGCGTGAGCGCGATAGCGGCAATGCCGGGCAGGGTGAGTGTTGCCTGCAGCATCGAGAGGAGCGCGATCAGGAACAGCAGGTTGACTGTCAGCGCCACCGAGGAGATGAGACCGAACACCAGGTAGTAGACGCTCATGAAGAGGACGATGGCGAGGAAGCCGTAGAGGGTGGAATCGAACCCGCGTGTGATGTTTTCCGCGCCGAGGCTCGGGCCGATGGTGCGCTCTTCGATGATTTCCATGGGGGCGGCGAGCGAGCCTGCACGCAGCAGCAAGGCCACATCATTGGCCTCGGTGGTACTCATGCGCCCGGAGATCTGCACGCGCCCGCCGCCGATCTCGCTGCGGATGACCGGCGCCGTGATGACTTCGCCCTTGCCCTTTTCGATGAGCAGGATGGCCATGCGACGGCCGACGTTCTCGCGCGTGATGTCCTTGAAGATGCGTGCGCCGGCCGAGTCAAGGGTGAGGTGTACGGCCGGCTCCTGGGTCTGGCCGTCGAAGCCGGGCTGGGCGTCGGTGAGGCGGTCGCCAGTGAGCACTACCTGCTTTTTCACCAGCAGCGGCGCACCGTTGCGTTCGACATAATATTCCGTACCGACCGGCGGGTTGCCCTTGGCCGCCTCTTCCATGACTTGCGGATTCTGGCTGTTTTCGTCATCGACCATGCGCACTTCCAGGGATGCTGTGCGGCCAAGGATGTCCTTTGCCTTGGCGGTGTCCTGCACGCCGGGCAACTGGACAACGATGCGGTCTGCTCCCTGCTGCTGGATCACCGGCTCGGCAACGCCGAGCTCGTTGATGCGGTTGTGCAATGTGGTGATGTTCTGCTTGATGGCGAATTCCTGGATGCGCCGCTGGGCTTCGGGCTTGAGCGTGGCGAGCAGGCGGAAATCGCTACCGTCCTGAGCCTGCGTCAACAGCAGGTCGGGCTGCGCATCCTGAACGATGACACGCGCTTTGTCGCGTGTTTCGGCATCACGAAAACGGATGCTCAACTGCTCGCGTTCACGCGCGATACCGCCGTGGCGCAGGCCCTTCTCGCGCATCAGGGTGCGCAGGTCGGCAGCGGTGGCGTCCATGCGCTTGGTGAGCGCCCCCTTCATGTCAACCTGGAGAAGGAAATGCACGCCGCCACGCAGATCGAGGCCGAGATACATCGGCAGCGCATGGATGGCGGTGAGCCAGGTGGGCGAGCGCGAAATGAGGTTCAGTGCAATGCTGTAGGCAGCGTTTTGTGTATCGGGATTGAGCGCTTTCTCGATGGCGTCCTTGGCCTTGATTTGTGTTTCCGTGTTGTCAAAGCGCACGCGGATGCTGTTCTCGTCGGAGATCAGGCCCTGGTAGGGAATGTCGGCCAGCTTCAGGACATTCTCGATTTGTTCGAGCAATCCCGTGTCGACCTTGATGGTGGCTTTGACACTGGAGATCTGGACGGCCGGCGCTTCGCCATAAAAATTTGGCAGGGTGTAGAGCAGCCCGAGAATCAGCGAGATGGCGATGAGGACATATTTCCAGAGCGGATAGCGGTTCATGGGGCGGATCGGCGCGATGCCGTGGCAGAGGCGGAATGAAAAACAGTCAGAGCGATTTCAGCGTACCTTTGGGCAGGATGGCCGTGATGGCGTTCTTCTGCACGGAGATCTCGACCTTGTCGGCAATCGCCACCGTGACATATGCATCGCCGACCTGGACGAGGCGCCCGGCGATGCCGCCGTTGGTCAGCACTTCGTCGCCTTTCTGCATGGCTTCGAGCATTGCCCGGTGTTCCTTGCTCCGCTTCATTTGTGGCCGGATCATGAGAAACCACAGTACGACGAACATCAGCAGGATGGGCAGCATGCCCATCAGGCTGGCAGTGGGGTCTGCGTTGGCAGCAGGCGCGGCTTGTGCCCAAGCATTCGAAATCAGCATGCTTTTCTCCAAATAAGGAAATGCGGAATATCTGGACAGGAAAAATAAAAGTCCGAAATTATAACAGCTTGCCGCTGCGCGCTGCGTGGAAGGCAGCAACGTATCCGGCAAGACGGCCCGCTTCGATGGCCTGGCGCAGACCGGCCATCAGTTCCTGGTAGTAATGCAGGTTGTGCACGGTGTTGAGGCGGGCACCCAGCATTTCATTGACACGCTGCAGATGATGCAGGTAGGCGCGTGTGAAATAACGACAGGTCGGGCAGGTGCAGTCTTCGTCGATCGGTCGCGTGTCGCTGGCATAAGCGGCATTGCGGATCTTGATGGTGCCGTGACGCGTGAATAGCCAGCCGTTGCGGGCGTTGCGTGTCGGCATCACGCAGTCGAACATGTCGATGCCGTGCTGAACCGCATGCACCAGATCTTCCGGCGTGCCGACTCCCATCAGGTAGCGCGGCTTGTCCTGTGGCAGGCGTGGTGCGGTGTGGGCGAGGATGCGCTGCATCTCCTCTTTGGGTTCGCCTACGGAGAGCCCGCCGATGGCATAGCCGTCGAAGCCGATCTGCGTGAGGCCGGCGAGGGACTCGTCGCGCAGGTCTTCGTACATGCCGCCCTGGACGATGCCGAAAAGGGCGTTTGGATTGCCGACGTGTGCATTCTTCGAGCGTGCGGCCCAGCGCAGCGACAGGCGCATCGATGTGGCAGCCTGCTCGTGATCGGCAGGATAGGGCGTGCATTCGTCGAAGATCATGACGATGTCTGAATTCAGGATGCGCTGGATGTGCATGGACTCTTCAGGCGTGAGAAACAGTTTGTCACCATTCACGGGTGAGGCGAAATACACGCCATCCTCGTTGATCTTGCGTAGATTCCCCAGGCTGAACACCTGAAAGCCGCCCGAGTCGGTGAGGATTGGACCCTCCCAGCCCATGAAGCGGTGCAGACCGCCATGTGCGGCAATCACATCGAGCCCCGGACGCAGCCAGAGATGAAACGTGTTGCCGAGAACGATCTGTGCGCCGAGCGTCTTCACCTCGTCCGGAGACAGCCCCTTGACGGCGCCGTAGGTGCCGACCGGCATGAAGGCCGGTGTGTCGAGCGAACCGTGTGCGAGGGTGAGACGGGTGCGCCGTGCGGCACCATCGTGTGCGAGCCGTTCAAATTTCATGATTTTTACGCAGGAACATGGCGTCTCCGTAGCTGAAGAAGCGGTAGCGTTGTGCCACGGCATGTGCATAGGCGCGTTGCACGCTGCCCCGGCCACCGAAGGCCTGCACCAGCATCAACAGTGTGGAGCGGGGCAGATGGAAATTTGTGATCAGCGCATCGGCACTGCGAAAATGATGGCCGGGCAGGATGAACAATTCCGTCTCGCCACTGCCCGCGCGGATGCCCTGATCCGTTGCTGCCGCCTCGAGCGCGCGCAGACTGGTGGTGCCAACGGCAATGATGCGCCCGCCCCGGGCGCGTGTTTGTCCAATGGCCTGTGCTGTTTCTTCGGGGATAACGAAGCGTTCGCGATGCATGCGGTGCCGGTCGAGGTCATCGGTGCGCACCGGCTGGAAAGTGCCGGCGCCCACGTGCAGGGTCAGCCTGGCAAAGCGGATGTCTTGCGTGTCCAGATGATCGAGCAAGCGCTGGTCGAAGTGCAGACCGGCTGTCGGTGCGGCCACCGAGCCGTGCGCGCAGGCATATACCGTCTGGTAGCGCGCTTCATCGGCGGCGTCCGGCAGGCGGCGGATATAGGGCGGCAGGGGCAGGGTGCCGTGGCGCTCGACAAGATCGAGGAGATCTTGCGACCCGGGAAAACGCAGGCGGAAGAAATCGCCCTCCCGCGCCATGACTTCGACCTGCAGCGAATCACCCAGCACAAGATGACTGCCCGGGCGGGGTGCGTGGCTGGCACGGATCTGCGCCAGCGCCTCGTGGCGGCCGACGGGGCGCTCGATGAGCACCTCGACGCGCCCGCCGCTCTCCTTGCGGCCCTGCAGGCGGGCATGCACGACGCGCGTGTCGTTGAGCACCAACAGGTCACCCGGGTGCAGAGATTCACCGAGATCGGAAAAACGCCGGTCTGCCAGCCGGTCACCCTCGACCACCAGCAAGCGGCTGGCCGAGCGCTCGGCCAGGGGCGCCTGGGCGATGAGCTCGGCGGGCAGGGCATAATCGAAATCGGTGAGTTGAAGCGACATTTCGTTTGATTTGAAGTGGGTGGATGCGGGATAATGCCGGCTCTTTTTTGGCCCGCATTCTACGCGCCCGCCTGGCGGCGTGGCGGAATACGACTTGGCAGGCATGGGGTTCATTCAGCCGGGATGGCGGAATTGGTAGACGCAGCGGACTCAAAATCCGCCGCTGGCGACAGTGTGGGGGTTCGAGTCCCCCTCCCGGCACCATGAATGCAGCGCAGGCAGTCCTGCAAGACATACGACAGACTCTCTTCTCTTCAGATGCGATCGGCGCGGATTCTCGAAAGGTTTTCCGGCCCCATGGACGGTCATCCGGCATGAGGCTTGTCTCTTGATCATCAGACGATTCCTCTTCGGACTGCTGGCCATTTGCCTGGGCGGATGGGCGCAGGCGGCCGAATTGTCCACGACCTATCCTCAGCTGCACTCGATTTTCCCGCAGGCCGAAAGATATGGGGACTTCGAGGGGTCTCCTCCCTCGGCCGCCGTTTTCCAGGATGGCAAAACGATCGGCTATGTGTTCCTGAGCGACGATGTGCTGCGCATCCCGGCGTATTCCGGCAAGCCGATCAATGTGCTGGTCGGGCTGGATCTGAGCGGGCGTATCGCGGGGCTCACGATTGTCAATCACGATGAGCCGATTCTGGCGGTCGGCATCACCCATGAACGCCTGGCACGCTATGCCGCGCAGTATCAGGGCAAGAATGCCTTCGACAAGGTGATCATTGGTGCGCCCCGCTCCGGGCATATTGCCGTCGATGGCATTTCCGGCGCCACCATCACGGTGATGGTCATCAATTCCACCGTGATGCGCTCGGCCCGGGCGGTAGCGACTGCACGCGGGATTGTTCCTCCCGTTCCCTCTGCGGTGGCGCAGGAAGTCGCCCCGGAAGCGAAAGCCGGACCCGCTTCAACCAGTGAACCGGTGCTCCTGCCCGGGCCGGCGGGGTCGCAACAGGTGACCGGGCCGCTGCCGTCGGTCGAAGAGCCGGTAAAGCGCCCGCAAGCCAAGCCGGCTCCGGCACGCCAGCGTCCGGCGCAGGCGGTATCGGGACCGGAAGCCTCATCAAAGTCGCCGGAAAAATCGTTGGAACAACCGATGTCCGGCAGGACCTCCGCCGTACCAGCGCGGGCCGAGTCGGTAGGCGGCCCTGCCCAGACTTCATGGCCATCGTCAGTTGTGACGGCGCTGCAAGAGGACGAGCCGATGTGGATCGGCATCTGGCGTAACCGCGTCTTCGAGATCACCGTGCTGGTGCTGGGCCTGGCGACGCTGTTCATCATTCTGATCTTCCAGGACTGGCTGGCCAGGCGCCCGAAATTACTCAAGCGGGTACGCTATGGTTTTCATGTTTATTCACTTTTCTTCCTCGGCTGGTATGGCCTCGCCCAGCTGTCGGTGATCAATGTGCTGACCTTCACCAACTCGGTGATGGGCGGCTTCCGCTGGGAGCATTTCCTCATTGATCCGATGCTCTTCATCCTCTGGGGATTCGTGGCGATGACGCTCCTGCTCTGGGGGCGTGGGGTGTATTGCGGCTGGCTCTGCCCGTTTGGCGCCTTGCAGGAACTGATCCTTGTCGCTTCGCGCAAATTGAATCTGCCGCAGTTCGAATTCAGCAATGCCGTGCATGAGCGGCTCGTTGCGCTCAAGTACATCATCCTCATCCTGCTCTTCGGTGTCTCGCTGCAGTCGATTGCCCAGGCTGCCTGGTTCGCCGAGGTGGAGCCGTTCAAGACCGTGATCGCCATGCGCTTCCAGCGTGACTGGCACTACATCCTGTACGCGCTGATCCTCATTGGTCTGGCGGCGGTCAATCGCAAATTCTATTGCAAGTACCTTTGTCCGCTCGGGGCGGCTCTGGCCATTCCGGGCCGCTTCCGGTTGTTCGAATGGTGGCTGCGCCGGCGCAAGGAATGCGGCAAGCCCTGTCAGGTCTGTGCCAGCCAGTGCCCGGTGCGGGCGATCCGCCCGACCGGAGAGATCAATGCCAACGAATGCCACTATTGTCTGGACTGTCAGGTCATCTATTACGACGACAAGACGTGTCCGCCGCTGATCGAACGGCGCAAGCGGCGCGAGCAACGCATCAAGAGCGGCCACGAAGCAGGGAAGGCTTCCCCCGGCCTGTCCGTGAGTGCCGAAGAACACTGATGCCGGACAGATGAAAGCTTGACTGATTTGCTCCAGATTAAATGATAATTATCAAAGTATAATCCGGCCCGATTGACTTATATCAAGGCTGGAAACAAGGGGTTGAATTTAAATTCACAATCTGATCAGGGTTATTTATCCATGTTAGGGAGAAAGTCGATGCAAAGCCGCAAGTTTGTACTCGCAGCCAGCGTGTCTTTAATGGCTGTGCTGCCTGTTTCGCTGGTCTGGGCGCAGGCGCAGGAAGATAAAACCGTGCACCCGAAGACGACGGAACAGGATATTCGCTACCAGGGTTCCGCGCAGGCGATGACACCCGAGCACGCCAAGGAGCCCGAGCTGCCCAAGCCGCCTCCCATCACACGCGAGGAATTCGTTCGCGCCCAGCAGATCTACTTCGAGCGTTGTGCCGGCTGCCACGGTGTGTTGCGCAAGGGCGCGACCGGCAAGCCGCTGACACCCGACATCACCTTGCCGAAAGGTACCGATTACCTGAAGGTCTTCATCGCTTACGGTTCGCCCGGCGGCATGCCCAACTGGCAGACCTCCGGTGAGCTCACCGAGAAAGACGTCGATCTGATGGCGCGCTTCCTGCAGCATGAGCCGCCGCAACCGCCCGAATACAGCCTGGCGAAGATGAAGGAGAGCTGGAAAGTCATCGTGCCGCCCGAGAAGCGCCCGACCAGGAAGATGAACAAGCTCAATCTCGAGAACATCTTCTCGGTGACGCTGCGTGACGACGGCAAGGTTGCCCTGATCGATGGTGACAGCAAGAAGATCATCGAAACGGTCGAGACCGGCTATGCCGTGCATATCTCGCGCATGTCTGCGTCCGGGCGTTACCTTTTCGTCATTGGCCGTGATGCCAAGATCGACATGATCGACCTGTGGATGGAGAAGCCTGCGGTCGTTGCCGAAATCAAGGTCGGCCTCGAGGCGCGTTCGGTCGAGACCTCGAAGTTCAAGGGTTATCAGGACAAGTACGCTATCGCGGGCACCTACTGGCCACCGCAGTTCGTCATCATGAAGGGTGACACGCTCGAGCCACTGAAGATCGTCGCCACCCGCGGCATGACCGTGGACACCCAGGAGTTCCATCCGGAACCGCGCGTGGCCGCCATCGTGGCGAGCCACCACAAGCCCGAGTTCGTGGTGAACGTCAAGGAGACCGGCAAGGTGATGATGGTCAATTACTCCGACCTGAACAACCTGAAGATCACCGAGATCGGTGCCGCACGCTTCCTGCATGACGGCGGCTGGGAGTCCACCCAGCGCTACGTCATGATGGCTGCCAACAACTCCAACAAGATTGCCGTCATCGACACCGTCGACAGCAAGCTGACGGCACTGGTGGAGGTTGGCAAGATCCCGCACCCGGGTCGTGGCGCCAACTTTGTGCATCCGAAGTTCGGCCCCGTCTGGGCGACCAGCCATCTGGGGGACGAGACGATCAGCCTGATCGGCACCGATCCGAAGGGCCACAAGGCGAATGCCTGGAAAGTCGTGCAGACGCTGAAGGGCCAGGGCGGCGGATCGCTCTTCATCAAGACACATCCGAAGTCGAAGAACCTGTGGGTGGATACCACGCTCAACCCGGATGCCGGCATCAGCCAGTCGATCGCCGTCTATGACATCAACAATCTCGACAAGGGCTTCGTTGCTCTGCCGATCGCCCAGTGGGCCGAACTGGGCGAGGGCGCCAAGCGTGCCATGCAACCCTAGTACTACTAGGCGTGTGACGAGGCGGGGTTCTCGGTGGGTAGCGCCAAGTACAACGAGTCGGCCATCGTGGTCGTCGATGACAAGACGCGCAAGCTGAAGGCTGTCATCAAGGACAAGCGCCTGATCACGCCGACCGGCAAGTTCAACGTCTACAACACACAGCACGACGTGTATTGATCCGGCATCGGCGCAAGCCGAATCGAGCGGGGGCCTGCGGGCCCCCGCTTGTTTTAAAAATTGAGAAAAGTCAAAGCTTCCCGGGGTAATTACAGGCATCCTGAGCGGAACGATGAACGCCAATCTGAAGACGGGCCCAATTCTTTTCGCGCTGCTTGCGATACAGTGGGTTCCGTTGCTGTCCCGGGCGGCCGACCCGTCGCCTGAACGCGCACAGGAGCTGGTGCATATGGTGCGCGAGGATTGTGGTTCGTGCCATGGCCTGACACTCAAGGGCGGGCTCGGGCCTTCGCTGCTGCCCCAGGCCCTGCGCGACAAGCCGGCCGGATCGCTGCGCGACACCATTCTGAACGGCCGTCCGGGGACGGCGATGCCGCCCTGGAAGCGTTTCATGAACGAAAACGAGGCGGACTGGGTGGTCCGTCAGCTCAGACACGGCTTTCCTGAAGAGACAAAGTGATGAAACTCCTGCTCCCGCTCCTGTCCGCCCTGCTGCTTGCCGCCTGTGCGACACCGGCACTGCGCGGTACGGGCGATCTGGGCGTGGTCATCGAGCGCGCCCGTGGTGCCGTGGCGGTGGTCGATACCTCTGCGCGCACAATGCTGGGTGAGGTCGAAGGACTGGGCGATCTGTCCCATGCTTCCGTTGTCTATGCGCGTGATGGACGCTATGCCTATGTGTTTGGCCGCGATGGGGGCCTGAGCAAGGTCGATGTGCTTGCACAAAAGATCGAGCGGCGCATCCTGCAGGCCGGCAATTCCATCGGTGGTGCCATCTCGCAGGACGGACGGCTGGTCGCCGCACAGAATTACCAGCCCGGTGGTGTCAAGGTGTTCGATGCCGGCACGCTGGAACTGCTCGCCGACATTCCGGCCGCCTACGGCGATGGCCGGCAGTTTTCCAAGGTGGTCGGGCTTGCCGATGCACCGGGCAATAGATTCGTCTTCTCCCTCTTTGATGCCGGCGAGATCTGGGTGGCTGATCTGACCGATCCGCGCCAGCCGCACATCACGAAATTCAAGTCGATCGGCAGACAGCCTTACGATGCGCTGATCACTCCCGATGGCCGCTATTACATCGCCGGCCTGTTCGGCGAGGATGGCCTGGCCTTGCTGGACCTGTGGCAGCCACAGCAGGGCGTGAAACGGATCCTGGCCAATTACGGCCGGGGGGAGGAGAAGCTGCCGGTGTTCAAGATGCCGCATCTGCGTGGCTGGGCGGTGGCCGGCAACCGCGCCTATTTGCCGGCGATCGGGCGTCATGAAGTATTGGTGGTGGATACGACCAGCTGGCAGGAAGTGGGGCGCATTGCCGTCAAGGGACAGCCGGTGTTCGTCATGGCGCGCCCGGATGGCCGCCAGATCTGGGTGAACTTCGCCTTTCCGGATTATGGCCAGGTGCAGGTGATCGACACCTTCGAGCAGAAGATCGTGCAGACGCTTGCCCCCGGCAAGGCGGTACTTCATATGGAATTCACGCCGCGCGGCGATCAGGTGTGGATCTCGGCACGCGACGATAACCGCGTGGTGATCTACGACACGTCAAGCTTTGCCCGTCTGGCACAACTCCCCGTGTCCGGACCCTCCGGCATTTTCTTCACCAGCCGCGCCCATCGTATCGGCTTCTAGGGAAAGCGCATGGACTCGCTTGATTTTCGCCTGGTCAATGAATTCCAGCGCGGCTTCCCGCTCGATTCGGAGCCATTCGCCGAACTGGCCTGGCGGCTGTGCATCGATGAGGAGACGGTCCTGGCGGCATTGCGCCGGCTGCAGGCCTGCGGTGTGGTGAGCCGTGTGGGCGCCGTGCTCGCACCGCGCCGCATCGGCGCAAGCACCCTGGCGGCGGTGGCCGTGCCGCCGCCGCAGCTTGTCGAGCTGGCGCGCAAAGTGAGTGCCCGGCCCGAAGTCAATCACAATTACGAGCGCGAGCATCATTACAACCTGTGGTTCGTCGTCACTGCACCCGACCAGGCACATCTGGACGGGGCGCTTGCCGATATCGGCCGCGAGCTGGGCTATCCGGTACTCTCCCTGCCGCTCGAATACGAGTTTTACATCGACCTCGGATTCGATCTGGCGGGTGTCTGCAAGTCGCCCTATGCCGCACGGCGCATCGATGGCGCCGTGTTGCGAACACTGACTTTCGATGAGGAGCGCCTGCTTGGCGTGCTGCAATACGGTCTTGAGCTGGTGTCACGTCCTTTCGCTCGCCTTGCCGAACAGGCCGGTCTGGATGAATCCACAGTGATTGCCATGATCAAGGCCTGGCGTGGCGAGGGTCTCATCAAGCGCTTTGGCATCATCGTGCGGCATCACGAACTGGGCTTCGTCTCCAACGCCATGGTTGTCTGGGACCTGCCCGACCACGAGGCCGAGCGCATCGGCCGCCTGTTCGCCGCCGAACCCGAAGTAACCCTGTGCTACAAGCGTCGCCGCCATCTGCCACAGTGGCCCTACAATCTCTATTGCATGATTCACGGGCGTAGCCGCACCGAGGTCGAGGCTGCGGTGGTGCGTCTGCGCGACCGATTGGGGCTCGAAGCAGTACGTTACGAAGTGCTTTTTTCGCGCCGCCGCTTCAAGCAGCGCGGCGCCCTCTACATCCCGCAGGTCGAAGCCGCACATGGATGAGACGGATCGCGCCATCATCAATGCCGTGCAGGGCGGCTTTCCGCTCAGCGATGAGCCCTACCGCGAAGTTGCCGAGTCATTGGGCCTGACCGCAGAGGTCCTGATCATGCGCCTGCAACGGCTGCTGGAGACCAGAACGCTGACGCGTTTCGGCCCGATGTTCCAGGTCGAGCGCATGGGCGGTGCCTTTGTACTGGCGGCACTGGTCGTGCCGGAGGCCGACTATGACCGGATCGCTGCCTGCGTCAATGCGCTGCCCGAAGTCGCCCACAACTATCGGCGCGAGCACACGCTCAACATGTGGTTCGTGCTCGCCACCGAGGCACCCGCAGGGATTACGGCAGCGATTGAAAAGATCGAATGCGCTACGGGTTTGAAGGTTCATGCCTTTCCGAAGTTGAAGGAATATTTTGTCGGGATGAAGCTGGCGGCATGAAGGCAGGCATGGTGCAACCGCTCGACGGGCTTGATCGCCGCCTGATCCTGGAGACGCAAGGCGGTTTGCCGCTGGTGCCACGCCCCTATGCGGCACTGGCGGATCGTCTCGGTATCGACGCGGAAGAAGTCAAACTGCGTCTGGCGCGCATGCTTGAAGAGGGCATCATCCGCCGCATCGGCGCGGTACCCAACCACTATGCGCTCGGCTATGTTGCCAACGGCATGAGCGTCTGGGATGTCGAGGATGAACGCATCGATACACTCGGCGCGGCGGTAGGGCGTCTGCCTTTCGTCACACATTGCTATCACCGCCCGCGCGCCTTGCCATTGTGGCCCTACAATCTGTTCGCCATGGTGCATGGCCGCAGCCGGGAGGACGTTGAGGGACAGGTACTGGAAATCGCCGGCCTGCTCGGATCGGCGTGCCGCACCCATGATGTTCTCTACAGCAGCCGGATCCTGAAGAAAACCGGACTGCGCATCGGAATATGACGATCTGTCCTCCGTCCCCTTCCCCGAGGAAAGGGGTGACAACGGTTCAGTCGCTGTGCGACTTTCATGCTGATGACCGCAGCCCTCCCCGGCGCGGCCTGGCGGAGAATTGAGCATGTTCAGAATTTCCCAATACATGGAAGAGATTGCCCATCCCACGCCGCCGGGCGAGAAGCGCAATCCTCCGGGACCGGTGGTTATCTGGAACCTGATCCGCCGCTGCAACCTCACCTGCAAGCACTGCTATTCGATTTCCGCCGACAAGGAGTTTGCCGGCGAACTGAATCTGCAGGAAGTCTTCACGGTGATGGAGGATCTCAAGCGCTTTCGTGTGCCGGTGCTGATCCTCTCCGGCGGCGAGCCGTTGCTGCGCCCGGACATTTTCGAGATTGCCGGGCGCGCCAAGGAGATGGGCTTCTATGTCGGGCTGTCGACCAACGGCACTCTTATCGATCAATCCAATATCCGCCGTATCGCCGCAACTGACTTTGACTACGTGGGGGTGAGCCTTGACGGCATCCGCCAGACGCATGACCAGTTCCGTCGCCTGCAGGGCGCCTTCGAGCGCTCGCTCGCCGGCATCCGCCTGTGCCGGGAGCTTGATCTGAAGATCGGCGTGCGCTTCACCCTGACGCGGGACAACGTCCAGGACCTGCCGCAGCTGCTGCAACTGGTCGAGGACGAGGGTATCGACCGCTTCTACTTCTCGCATCTGAACTATGCTGGCCGCGGCAACAAGAATCGCAAGGATGATGCCCATCACCAGATGACGCGCCAGGCGATGGACCTGCTCTTTGACACCTGCTGGAGCTATATGCAGCGCGGCCTGAAGAAGGAATTCACCACGGGCAACAACGATGCCGACGGCGTGTATTTCCTCCACTGGGTGGAAAAGCACTTTCCCGAGCGTGCCGCCCATATCCGCGCCAGACTCGTCCAGTGGGGCGGCAATTCCTCCGGTGTGAATGTCGCCAACATCGATAACCTCGGCAATGTCCACCCCGACACGATGTGGTGGCACCACACCCTGGGCAATGTGCGCGAACGGCCCTTCTCCGCAATCTGGCCAGACACCACCGACCCGATCATGGCCGGGCTGAAGAACAAGCCGCGCCGGATCGGCGGGCGCTGCGCCGGCTGCGCCCACTTCGACATCTGCGATGGCAACACGCGCGTGCGTGCGTTGCAACTGACGGGCAACCCCTGGGCGGAAGACCCGGGCTGCTATCTCACCGACGAGGAGATCGGGCTGAAATGAAAACCCTGTTTCATCATGGAGACACACCGGCACAGAGGGCAGCCAGGTATCTTCTTTTCTTCCTGTGTCTCTGCCTCTCTGTGGTGAATGCTTCTGCAACCGCTGCCGAGACGGTGCCCGAACTGTATCGCCAGCACTGCGCCGAGTGTCATGGCGCCGATCGTTTTGGCCGCATGGGGCCGGCCCTGCTGCCGGAGAATCTTGCGCGCCTGCGTAAGCCCGAAGCGCTCAAGGTGATCCGCGACAGTCGTCCGAACGTGCAGATGCCGGCATTTCGGCAGACGCTCACGCCCGGGCAGATCCAGGCGCTCGCCGATTACCTCTACACGCCGGTGCCGATGCCGCAGTGGGATGAAGCGCAGATTCGCGCCTCTCACGTGATCCATCATGCACCGGGCAGCCTTCCCGCCAGACCGGTATTTTCGGCCGATCCGATGAATCTGTTCGTCGTGGTCGAAGGCGGTGATCACCACGTGACGATTCTCGACGGCGACAAGCTCGAGCCGATTGCACGTTTTGCTTCGCGCTTTGCCCTGCATGGCGGGCCGAAATTCACACCGGATGGGCGCTATGTCTTCTTTGCCTCGCGCGATGGCTGGATCTCCAAGTACGACTTGTGGAACCTGAAGATGGTTGCCGAAGTGCGCGCCGGCATCAACACGCGCAATGCCGCCGTCTCCGGCGATGGCCAGTATGTGGCGGTTGCCAATTATCTGCCGCATACCCTGGTAATCCTCGATGCCGATCTCAATCCGGTGAAAATTCTCGAGGTGCGCGAGGAGGAAGGCAAGCGCAGCTCACGCGTCTCGGCCGTCTATGATGCCGCGCCGCGCAAGAGCTTTGTCGCCGCGCTCAAGGACGTCAAGGAAGTCTGGGAAGTCAGCTATGACAGGACGGCGCCGGACATTCCCGCCGGCTATATCCATGACTATCGATACCGTGAAGGTGCTTTCGTGCCGGGTTTCCTCAATCCGCGCCGTTCGATTGTCGATGATTTTCTCGATGATTTCTTCTTCACCCAGGATTACAAGGAAGTGATGGGTGCGAGCCAGGGCGCCGGCAAGGGACAGGTGGTGAATCTGGATGTCCGGCGCAGCATCGCCACACTCGATCTGCCCGGTATGCCGCATCTGGGTTCGGGCATCACCTGGGACTGGCAGGGCCGCCGCGTCATGGCGACACCGAATCTGAAAGAAGGCGTCATCAGCGTCATTGACATGAAGACCTGGAAGACGGTGCGGCAGATTCCGACACCCGGTCCGGGATTTTTCATGCGTAGTCATGAGAACTCCCGCTATGCCTGGACCGATTCGATGATGAGCCGCGAACACAAGGACACCCTGACGGTGATCGACAAGCAGACGCTGGAAGTTGTCGCCCATCTGCGTCCGGAACCGGGCAAGACACTTGCGCACGTCGAATTCACCAAGGACGGCCGCTATGCGCTGGCGAGCCTGATGGAACAGGAAGGTGCGCTGATCGTCTTTGATGCGGCGACGCTGAAGGAAGTGAAGCGCATCCCGGCGTGCAAACCGGTCGGTAAATACAATGTCTGGAACAAGATCACCCGTTCGGAGGGCACCAGCCACTGAGGCGGGTCGCGCGCGCCAGTCGCCTGCAACGCCGCCCGCTGGCGCCGTGCCGCAGCGACTGACTTTTCTGCTGGAGCGGTGCGGGCCGCACGTGTCAGCGCTTCGTCGCATCGAGCGTGTACCAGTCAACCTTGCGCGTGGCGAGCATGATCAGGGCGATCATGGCAAAGACGAGCAGTGCGCCGAGGAGCAGTGCATTGTCCTCTGAGGCCAGCAACCCGTACAACACTCCGTAGAGCAGCGTGAGCAGTGCGCCAAATGCCGCACCGCGCCGGACGCTGCGCAGCACGGCACTCAGGTAGATGCTGATCAGCAGAATGCAGGCGGCGGCGGCAACCAGGTAGGCCAGAACGAAGGCGATATGCTCCGACAGGGCGATCAGCAGCAGGAAAAAGACCGCCATGGCAAGGCCGATGAGGAAATACTGTGCCGGGTGGATGGGCAGGTGCTTGAGCAGTTCGAAGAGCAGGAAGCCGGCGAAAGTGAGCAGGATGAACAGCAGGCCGTACTTGATGGCGCGCTCGGAGAGCATGTAGATGTTGATCGGCTCGATGAAGCTGACCGTCGCCCGCTCGGTGCAGGGAGGGTTGCCGCACTCGGCCGGCTGCTCGAGGTACGCGGCGAACTGCTGCTGGGCGCGGCTGGCCAGGGCGCTGATCTGCCATTCGGCGACGAAACCCTTCTGTGTGACGCGCTGCGATTGCGGGTCGGGCAGGAACTGGCCGCCGAAGCTCGGATGCGGCCAGGGTGAGGTGAGTGCAATGTGGTTGCGGCTGGCCAGCGGCACGAAGGAGAGGGAATCACTGCCGCGCAGGCCAAGCGTGAGGGTGAAGGCATGGCGTTGCGTCTGCGTCGGGTCGAACTTGCCGGGCAGGGCGTGGATGCCGCTGCCGCCATGGGCCAGGCCGCTGCCGCGCGCGAAGGCGAGCGGTGCGCCGTCCCATTGCAGGGTGGGGGTACCGAAGAGGCCGCGCGGGTCGCCCAGCGTCAGACTCAACACCGGCTGCCCCCAGATGATGTTCGACTGCGGCGTGCTGCGCGGGACAGACACGGCCTGCAACAGGAATTCGCCGCTCACGCTGGCCTGCCAGTCGAAGAGGAGGGCCTTGAACAGGCCACGCGACTTGCGGCTGAGGGTGGCTTCACCGCGCACGTCCAGATTGTCGGGGAAAAGACGCAATGTCCGCTCGACGCGCCGCTTCTCGATCTTCTTGACGCCCCCGACCGTGATGGTTTTGTCGTATTCCTCGATATAGGGCACGGACAGGATCGGGCCGGCGAACACCTGCGCGCCATACTGGCTGGCGGCGATCTCCTGGATAACTGCCTGCTGGCGTCCCTGGCGTTCGTCCACGACGTTGCCAAAAAATAGCAGTAGCCCCTTGAGCAGCAGCAGAATCAGGGCGACCAGCGCGGCCTTGAGCAGCAATGTTTTTTGCATGGTACCTCCCGGTGTGTGCAGAAGCGGCCACTCTATGCAGCACAAATGGCCGGCTGCGGCCGGAATCTGTCCGGATTATGGCGGTTCACTGGCAAAGTGCTGCTTTCCTGCTGTTGCCCGGCCGGCGCGTTGCATGCATCGAGCGCCGTATCGCGGGAACTGACTTTTTGCCGGCCGGCCACTTGCCCGGCGGGGTGCTGATCGGTGCTGCCCTGCCGTCTCCGGCGGCACGATTTCCCGGATACGGGTGACGCGCATGGCGTAGAATGACGCTTTCGCTTCCCCTTTCGCGCCGGCGCGATCCTCGCTGGCTGTATTCCAGAGGCTTCAATGAAAAGTGTGGATGATTTTCGTCTGCGTCTGAGCGGGCGCGAACTGGTGCCGATCATGATTGGCGGCATGGGCGTGGACATCTCGGCGACCGATCTGGCCCTGGTGGCGGCCCGCCTGGGCGGCATCGGCCATATCTCGGATGCGATGACCCGCACGGTGACCGATCGCCGCTACGACACCAAATTCGTCAGTGCCAAGCAAAAGCGCTACAAATACAATGTCGCCAACCCGGACAAGTCCGAAGTCCAGTTCGATCTGAGCGACGTCGCCGAGGCGACGCGCCTGCATGTCGGGCGCACCATGGATGCCAAGCGCGGCGACGGGCTGATCTTCATCAACTGCATGGAAAAGCTGACGATGAATGCGCCCAAGGAGACGCTGCGCATCCGTCTGACTTCCGCCATGGATGCCGGCATCGACGGCATCACACTGGCGGCCGGCCTGCACATGGGAACCTTCGATCTGATCGAAGAGCACCCGCGCTTTGCGGATGTGAAACTGGGCATCATCGTCTCATCCTTGCGCGCGCTGAAAATCTTCATCAAGAAAAGTGCACGCACCGGTCGCTTGCCCGATTATGTCGTGGTGGAAGGACCGCTGGCCGGAGGGCACCTCGGTTTCGGTCTCGACGACTGGATGAAATACGATCTGCGCGCCATCGTTGCCGAAATCATGCAGTGGCTGCGCGAGGAAAAACTCGACATTCCGGTGATTCCGGCCGGGGGTATCTTCACTGGCAGCGACGCCGTCGAGTATCTCGAAGCCGGTGCCGCGGCCATCCAGGTGGCCACGCGCTTCACCGTGACGCACGAATGCGGTCTGCCGGACGATGTCAAGCAGGAATACTTCAAGGCAAACGAAGAGGACATCGAGGTCAACGGCATTTCGCCGACCGGATATCCGATGCGCATGCTGAAGAGCAGCCCGGCGATCGGCGCCGGCATCCGGCCCAATTGTGAGGCCTATGGCTATCTGCTCGATGCCAAGGGGCATTGCGACTATATCGACGCCTATTATCGGGAGCTGGCAAAAAACCCTGGCGCCAAGACGATCAGCGTCAAGGACAAAACCTGCCTGTGCACCCACATGCGCAACTTTGACTGCTGGACTTGCGGTGCAACCACGTATCGCCTGAAGGACACCTCGCACAAACTGGCCGATGGCAGCTATCAGCTGCTCAGTGCCGAACACGTCTTCAGGGATTATCTCCTCAGCAAGGACGGCAGGATCGCGCTGCCGGACTGAGTGTAACGTCTCTCCTGCTGCAACGAAAACGGCCTCGATCGAGGCCGTTTTCTGTCGGGTGGATGCCTTTCAGCCCGCCGGGTCCTCCGGTACCTGCAGCGCCATGGAGCGTGCCGAGAGGGTGAAAGCGTCCGAGAAGCACATGCCTTCTTCCGCCCCATGGTTCTTCAGTTGGGGAAAGATTGCCTCAACCATGCGCACCGAGCCGCAGGCGTAGATTTCATTGCCGGCCAGACTGGGGAAATCCTGCAGGATGGCCTCATGCACGAGGCCGGTGCGCCCGTTCCAGCCATCCCCGTCCGCAGGTTCCGAGACGACCGGGATGAACTTGAAAGTGCCGTGTTCCTGCTGCCATTTTTCCGGCAGGTCGGCCATGTAGAGGTCCTGCGGATGGCGGATGCCCCAGTAGAGACGGATCGGCCGTTTCAGCCCGCGGTGGAAGGCATCCTCGACCATGCTCTTCACCGGTGCGAAGCCGGTGGCGCCGGCGACGAAGATGATCGGCCGGCTCGATTCGCGCAGGACAAAGTCGCCGAGCGGGCCTTCGAAGCGGACCGGATCACCCACCTTCATCGTCTCGAAGACCTGTGTCGTGAAGCGTCCGCCCGGCACGAGGCGGATCTGCAGCTCGATGTGTTCGGCGTTGTGCGGTGCGCTGGCAAACGAGAAGGCACGCCGCGCACCATCCTCGAGGATGATGTTGATGTACTGACCGGCGCTGAAGGCGATGCGCTCGCCTTGCGGCAGCCGGATCGTCACTCCCATGACGTCATGGGTGAGTTTTTCCATCTTGTCGACGGTGCCGGCGTATTCCTTGATGGGGGCTCGCACCAGGGCGAACTGCGGTTCGTATTCGATTTCGATGTCGGTGAGCGGTGTGGCGCAGCACATCAGCACCTTGCCCATCGCCCGCTCGGCTTCGCTGAGTGCTTCCGGCTGGTAGAGACCGGCATCGACCTCGCCTTGCAGTACCGAGCACTTGCACAGGCCGCAGCCGCCATTGCGGCATTCGTAGGGCAGATTGATGTCGTTGCGCAGGCCGGCATCGAGGATGGTTTCGCCAAAGTGCGCCTGCACCGTTTTGTTGTCCGGATGCACGCTGATGTCCAGTTCGGCCTTGGCTGCGCCACGCCGTTTGGGCGGCAGCCAGGGAAACAGATACAGCAGACCGGTGAGACCGAAGAGCAGCCCCCAGATGTATTTCATCGGCCATTCATAGACGAGGGCAAAGACCGGCAGCAGGAACCAGTCGAAATCGAGCTTGCCCACTTCGACCGAGAGGTTGGCCGGCCCCTGGCTGACGACCGGCTTGACGAGGGAGAGCACGACGAAGGTGAGCGTCACCCAGAGGGCGATCGTCCGTGGCGGATTGATGTTGGCGCGCGGCACGCGCTGGACGTGGATCCACATCACCATCAGCACCAGCAGGGGCGCGCCCAGATGAATGAAGGCGAACAGGGTGAACAGACGGTCATTGACCGCACCCTCGAAAATGAAGTTGCGGATGACCACGCCATGAAACATCGGAAACCAGTCGAACATTTCGGCGGTGGTGACGGTCACGAATTGCGCAAGACGGTCCCACACCAGCATGAAGCCATTGATGCCCGAGATGTACACCAGCCAGATCAGCACGACACCGGTCATCCAGGAGAACCAGCGAAAACCGCGATAGCGGTCAAAGGCGAAATGGCGCACCATGTGCAGCAACATGGTGAGGATCATGCCGTCCGAGGCGTAGCGGTGGATGCTGCGCAGGATGCCGCCGGCCCACCACTGGACATGGGTGATGCGTTCGACAGACAGGTAGGCATCCTTGACGCCGGTGTCGGTGAAGACGAAGAGGTACAGGCCGCTCACGGCGACCAGCCAGAACTGCCAGAAGGTGATGGTGCCCAGGTGATAGAGCGGATTGAGTTTTTCGCCAAAAGCCAGGTTGAAAAGGCCTTCGACACGCATGAAAAACCATTGCAGGGTTTTGTGGGTCAGCTTGAGCATGGAGGTCTGCCAGGTCGGGGAGTATCTGTCGGGAAGGATAACCTTTTAATTTATGAGGAAACATAAGACCTTAATGATCCGGCTTCCATGATTTGCATCAAGGCCGTCATGGGATGTGGCACGGACAATTCCATTTTCGCACTGAAAACAGCCCAAGGAGAAAAACATGGCCGATCCCCATCTGCACCTGCAGGATGACAAGCTCTATCCCTTCGATGCGCGTGGCATTGCCAAGCGCTTTCGCCATGCGGCGATCTTCGGAGCTTTCGAAGCCCTGTTCCCCGGCGAGACGATGCGCTTTTGCAACGATCACGATCCGTTGCCCCTGCTCGAACAACTGATGTCGCGCTTCGGTGACAAGATCGAGATCAGCTACGTGCAGCGGGTGCCGGGCGAGGTCGTCATCGATTTCGCCAAGAAGAAATAATCGTTCCCTCTTCAAGCCCGGGCCGCGTGCGAGGCAGCATCCTGCCGTTTCTGGTGGCCGTCGCCGGTGCAGCGTTTGCCGTGGCGCTGGGCCTTTTCGTCACCGGGTACACCAGCCCGGCGCTGGCCGCGCACGTGGCTTTTGCCATTGGTGTTCTGCCGCTGATCTTTGCCGCCATATTGTATTTCGTGCCGGTGCTCACGCGCAGTGCGGCACCGGCCACGCCACTGTGCTATCTGCCGTGGCTGCCGCTGGCCGCCGGCGTGCTGGTGGTGGCTGCCTTTCACCATCCGGTATTTTTCAACCCGCTTGTCCATGCCGCTGCCACGCTGGTGCTCGTCGCCGCCCTGATCATGGCGGCGTGGATCGTGCGGCGAGCTCGCGCCACCCTGGGGGCGCCACACCCCGGTCTGTACTGGTATCTGGCCGCCGTGCTGTGTCTCGTCCTGGCCTTGTTGGCGGCGCTGATCCTGCCGCTCTGGCCGCAACAACGCACAGCCTTGCGGCTGTTCCATCTGCATCTGAACACGCTCGGGTTTGTCGGACTCGCCGCCCTGGGCACGCTTGCCGTGCTGCTGCCGACGGCGGCCGCGAAGCCTGATCCACAGGCCGCGCACTGGCTGCGGCGCATGCGTATGCCCAGCCTTGCCGGTGCACTGCTGGTGGCTGCGGGTGCCGCTTGGTGGCCGCCTCTGGCGTATGCAGGTGCGTTGCTTTTGCTCGTGCCGTTTTTTTTGCTCGGGCGTGGCTGGCTGCGCTCGCTTCGCATGCAAGTGCTCTGCCGGCATGGTGCCGCACCGCTGCTTGCTCTTGCCTTGAGCGGATGGGGATTGCTGCTTCTCCTCGGCGTGCTGCATGCGGCAGGCGTGTTGCCTGCACGCGAGGCGATTCCCGGGTTTCTGCTGATGTTTTTGCTACCGCTGGTCACCGGTGCGGCCAGCCAGTTGTTGCCGGTCTGGCTGCGGCCCGGCATGCAGGGCGATTGGCATCGTGGGGTACGCCTGCGGCTGGGACGTCACGCCGTCTTGCGAGGACTGACTTTTCTCCTCGGAGGCGGGCTGGTGGCATTCGGCTGGACTGCCGGTTTCTGGCTGGCATTCGCCGGGCTGGCGGTGTTTTTCGTACAGGTGCTGTGGGCGCTGACGGCACTGAGCGGACGGCAGGGCTGTGCCGATTAATCGGGTTGTTCTTTCCCGGCTGCGGCGAGGAGGGCTTTGAGGTCGAGGGAGCGCAGGGCGCCGATGGCCACTTCCCATGCGCCTTCGTGGCACAGGCCGCGCACCTGGGCATCTTCGTAGGCTTCCAGCGCTACCTCGATACAGGCGCGTCGTACGGTTTCGGCAAGGCCTTGCGGATCGTTCACGGGACATTCCTCCGTCTGTTTCGCATGGCGAGCAGGACAACCACGACGAATACCAGTCCGCCGATGATGGCGACGAGCCCGCCCATGCCCATGATGCCCATGGCGACGATTTCGCTGGTGCTCCTCAGGGCCTGTTCAGCACCGGCCACCTTGCGCTGCACGCCGTAACCGCCCGACCACATCAGGCCGCCGATGTGCAGGGCCTGTCCCGCGGCATAGCAATACGAAGAAAAGGTGGCGGCCTTGCGTGCCGGCCGGGCATAACCGAGGTGTGGCAGCAGGTGATACACCAGCCCCATCAGCGCCAGGGTGACACCGACGATGCAGCCGTGATAGTGGGCAGGAATCTTGACGTTGCTGCCCGAAATGGTGAACGCGATGAGACCGCCGAAACAGAACAGGGCGAGTGAGGCATACAGGGCAGCACGCAGGGGACGCGCATCATCGTCGATGGAACGTGCGGGAGGCACGGCCAGCAGCACGGCCAGCGCCACGGGCAGGATCGGCAGCCCGCCGCCCAGCCCCATGGCAAAGGTGAGCAGGTTGCGGTGTTCGACGGCATGGGCAGGCCAGAGGAGATAGGCAACCGGGATTGCCAGCGCACCGATCACCGCCAGGAAAAAGCAGAGCAGAGCAATGCGCGGACTCATCGGCACGCGTGCGCCACAGGCACTTGCCAGCCATAGCCAGGCGACCAGCATGAACAGCGTCCAGATGAATTGCAGTGCGTGGCCGCCGCCCCAGAAAAGGATTTCGTAAAAGGCTTTGTCACCCAGACCGGCCGGTTGCGTCAGCCAAGACCAGACAAAGGCCATGATGGCGATGACGGCGGGCAGCAGACCGAGCGAGAGCCCGGCCTGCAGGGCTTCCTCGCCGCTTCGGGGCATGGAGCAGCCGGGCATGGCGATCAGGCTGCGCAGTACCAGCACGACCGCCCCTGAGCCGAAAATCACCAATCCCCAGAGGAAGGCGGGATTGTCGAGTACCGGAATGTAATTGGCCATGATCGGCGTGCCGTGGCCGATGAATGGCGAGAGGGTTATCAGCAGGGTGCCCAGTCCGGCGATGAGCAGGGCCGCGCGATTGAGCCAGAGTGCGCGCACCGTGCCCGACAGCGTCCACAGGATGCCGCCCAGCGAGATGAACCAGACGAGAACGGAGAGATCAACGTGCACCACGAGGGCCGTGCGAAAGAAGTCTCCGGCCGGCAGGAGTTTTTGAAATTGTGGCGCGCGCGAGAGGACAAGGATGATCGATAGCAGCCCCGAACCGATCAGGGCGAGCAGGCCCAGCCAGAGCCAGCCGCGGGCGATGCCGGTGAGCCGTGCATCAGCAGGTGTCAGGAGGAAAGCCGTCCCTGCCGCCTCCGGCCCGCATTCAAGACTTGCCTTCATTCAAAGATGATGCCGCCACGGTCCTTGCGCAGATCGATGACGAGGATCTGCGCTGGTTTCAGGTCAACCGTTTCTTCGCGCACATGATTGAAGCCGGGAATATTGACGTTATCGTTCATCTTGACCGAGAGCGTATGCTTGCCTGCGGAGACTTCAAAGCGTTCGTAGAGCGTCGAGGGGCCGTCCTTCGACAGCCCGGCCGGGGGTGCACTGCCTTCGAACAGCGGCTGGCCGTCCAGGCTGATGCTGACCTTGATCGGCGAGCGCTCGCGCGGGCAGATACGCGGTGCGCGCATATTCGGTGCGAGCTTGGCGAGCTCTTCCGGTGTCCGGTTGCGGCACTCGCCCACCGGCTCGGCCTGGGTACTGAAGGAGAGCTTGATCAACGACAGGCCAGGATCGATGTGCGTGAAGGTGGGAGACGTTGAAAAATAGCCGATGATGACGGCAAACAGGCCGTAAAACAGCACCTGGCCGATCAGTACGGCCGGATTGACGGGAGATTTGCTAACCATGTCGAGTCATCCTTTTGGGGGGCGTGGTGTGGGGGTGTTGTCCATTCTTGTCCAAAACATTCAAATCTTCGCGGAATTTATCGAGCTGCGCCTTGAGCTGGCTCATTTCATGAGCATCGGCGAGAACGACACGCAGGCGATCAAGAGGGGTGGTGCGGCGCAGGTGCGGTTCGCGCTGGCCGTCCAGGCGCTCTTCCATCCAGCGGTTGCCCAGCCGGTAGGCACAACTGCCTTCCCGGCAACCGGTCACCAGCACGCCGCCGGCACCGCTGCGCAGGGCGTATTCGATGAAGCTTGGCGGTAAAAGGCCAACACACAAAAGGCTCAGCACTGCGGTTTGCGCGTCTTCGAGAGGCGCGGTCGCAACGGCGCAATCACAACCGAACACCAGGATTTTAACCGGACCCTCGAGCGCGGCAAGCTTGCGTTCCATTTCGGCGCGCAGTGCGCCGATCGGTTGCGAGGGCATGTCGATACCGGTGACGAGTGCGTCAGTGCTGCGAAAAGGCGTCGACGAAGGACAGGCACCTGCACAGATGCCGCAGGAAGCGCATAGATGGGCATCCACACCGGCCAGTTCGTGCCCCGGCCGATCCGGATGGGGCCGCAGGGTGATGGCGCTGTAAGGGCAGTCGTCGAAGCAGCGACGGCAACCATTGCAATAGTCCGGATCGACGATCGCCACCGGTGCCTGCGCACGCCCTGGTGACAGCAAGGGCAGGGCGAGCAGGAGCAGCGTGAGCACGGCAGACAGAAACCAGAGGAAGGCCGGGGAGGTCAGGTACATCAACGGGTGAATGAACAGGTAGTACCAGTCGATCTGCAGCACGGAGGGCAGTTGTGACAGCTCCGCCTTGCCGTGCGAGACAGTGGGTTTGATCAGGGCGAGCACCAGCAGCATGGCGAGCGTGCCGCCGGCGAGACTGCGCGAAGGAAAGACGTCGGCCCGGGCAATGCGCTGGATATGTGCCCACAAGGCGAGCAGCAAGAGCAGCGGGATGCCGATATGAAGAAACAGCAGCAAGGTGAAAAACCGGTCATTCAGCACGCCCGGCAGAAAATTGCGTGTTGTCACATTATGCAGGAACGGCAGCCAGTCGAACCATTCGGCACTGGCGAGCGCGGAGAACAGCCCGAGCTGATCCCAGACCAGCCAGTAACCGCCAATTCCGGAGGCATAGACCAGCCAGATAACCGGAACTCCGGTGAGCCAGGTAAAGCTGCGAAAACCGCGAAAACGGCCATGAGCGAGCTCGCGCAGGACATGCAGGATCATGACCAGGACGAGCCCGTCGGCGGCGTAGCGGTGCAGGCTGCGGATGATGCCGCCCAGCCACCATTGCTCATGCGTGTAGTACTCGATCGAGGCGTGAATTTTCTCGATGCCCGTATCCAGAACGATGAACAGATAAATGCCGCTGGCGAGCGCGATCCAGAGAAAATAAAAACCCAGTGCTCCCAGATGCCGCAGCGGATTGCCCCGGGCACCGAAGAAGCGGTCCAGGAAGCTTTCCAGGCGCTGAATCACGGCGAGAGGATGCCAGGAGTGACGTGGCTGCGGATGCACCATTGGGGTTAAACGGCAGGCTTATATCAGTGAATGATTATAAAGCTTGTCCGCAGGATGCGACGTGCTTCAGCCTACTTGCCGGGATTCGTGAACCTGCGCTGGCGCAGCTCCTGCCAGAGAAACCAGCCGATGTAGCCGAGAAAGGTGAGAAAGCCGAGAATTTCGAAAACCAGCCCGTAGCTGACACGATATTCCCCGGTTTTCGGATCGTATCGCGAGCAGAGGATGCGCACCCGGTCGAACAGGTCGGCAACGGCCCCGCTCTGCGCGACCGGTGCGCCGGCAATCAGCTGCTTCATTGGTTCGACCAGCTGGTCGGATGTCAGCTTCTCGCCATAGATTTGTCGATAGATTTTCCCTTGTGCATCCACCAGCGTGACCTGCACGATGTGGTCGAAGCCGGAGGGATTCTGCACATAACTGAAGCCGAAATTTTGTGTCAGTTTGTTGACGATGGCGGGTGCAGGGCTGAGAAATTCCCAGTTCGGGAAAACGATGCCGTTCTGGCTGGCAAAGGCCTTCATGGCTGCTGGTGAATCGAAAGGCTGGTTGAAGCCGATGCTGATCACATTAAATCGGTTGGTGCCGAGGACGGCAACGGTATCGGTGACGACTTTCTGCAGGTTGCGTGTGGTGGTCGGGCAGACTTCGAAGCAGCCCGTGTAGATGAAGCTCACCAGCAGGGGCTTGCCGCGATAATCGGCCAGCCGTACCGGATTTTCACGACGATCGAGCAGCGTGAAGTCACCGACAGGTTGATTGAGGGCCGCCTGTGATCGCTGTAAAGCCAGTTTCTCGTCGAGGACCGGCAAGCTGCTTCCCGGGGCGGGATCGAGCGGGCGCGAGCTTATCCGGGAGTTGTCTTGCGAGGCCGGTGATGCTGGAAGGGCAGAGGCAAGGAACAGGGCGAAGAAAGCGAACAGCGCGCACTGCGTAAAACGTAAAACCGTCATGGCCGAATCATCGCCGCTGTCCGCCGGGGCGTCAAGCTCATGGATCAATCGCCTGACAGAAGGAGAAAGGGCCGCTTGCGCGGCCCCTTCCGGTTCAGATCGACACCCGTCTCAGGACAGGCCCCAGAGGGAGGACAGATACTTCCAGTTCACGAAGTAGTAGAGAATGAAGGCCGTGAGGAAGATCAGGGCCAGCACCAGTGTCCCCGGTGTTGCCGGCGGATGTGCGGCACCTCCCGGTGTCGGCGGGGGCAGGGTCAGCGGGACGGGCATGCTGCGCTGCTCGCCGGCGTCGAGTTTCTTGCCGAAGAGGATCGACAGGACGATCTGCAGGATCCAGCCGGCACCACCGACGATGGCGATGACGCCGAAGATACCGGTCAGTCCCATCATCAGGTATGCAGCCCCCGGCCACTCGTAGGCCATGGGCGAGCCGGCAAAGGCCATGTCCCAGTGGCGACGCGAGACGCCGAGCGTGCCGGCGCCCATCATCACCAGCGAGACGACGTACATGGAGAGGCCGTAGAGATAAGGCTGGATCTTGGCAAAGCCGGGGAACAGCACTTCACGCTTGAAGAGGGCCGGTACCAGGAAGTAGGTCAGACCCATAAAGGCCAGCGTGGTACCGATGACGACTGTTGCGTGGAAGTGGCCCGGCACGTAGATGGTGTTGTGAATCAGCATGTTGAGCTGTTCCGCGCCCATCATGACGCCCGTGATGCCGCCGAGGAAGCCGAAGCCGACCAGCGAGATGAACATCGACGAGAAGGCCGGGTTGCCCCAGGGGGCCTTTCTCAGCCACTCGAAGAGCCCCTTGTTGTAGCCCTTCAGGCGCTGCGCCTGCTCGATGGCACCCGGCACGGTCATGCCGTGGATCATGGAAGCGAGCACCGCGAAGTACATGAAGTACGAGGTGTTCACGATCTTCCATTCCGAGCTCATGCCCGGATCGGACAGGATGTGGTGGGCGGAGGCCAGCTGCAGGAACAGGATGTAGAGGAAGTAGGCGCCACGGCTGACTTTCTCTGACATTGGCTTGGCGCCGAAGACGATGGCGGCGATGGCGTACCAGATCGCCACGTGGGCCGAGACGTTGATCTGCTGCGAGCTGTGTCCAAGGCCCCACCAGACGACGCGGTACATCAGCGAGTCGATCTCGCGGATGTAGCCGATTGACCAGAAGAAGGTCGGGATCAGGATGATCGCACCGGATGCAATCGTGAAGATGGCGATGATGCAGGCGGTCAGGGCGCCGAAGGTCACCAGCGGAATCGAGCCCTCGTAGGTCTTCTCCGCCTTGGCGACGACCAGGGTGCCGAGGAAGATGAAGCAGATGATGAGTGCGCCGACGGCGAACAGGATCAGACCCAGGTAGAAGTGCCATTTCGCCTGCATCGGCACATAGGAAGTCATCATGACGCTCGATTCGCCCTGGAAGATGGCGACGTTGGTCATGATGGCGCCGATGGCCATCAGGATGGAGGCTGCCCAGGCCACTCTGGGCATGGCGACCCGGCAGCGCAGCAGCGTCGAGGAGGCGAAGATCAGCACGGCCATCTCGAAGAAGATGATCCAGAAGATCAGCATGTCGATGCCGTGGGCGGTGAGGACCATGTAGAAGGTGTCGGCCGGAAGATAATGCACGTCCGGCCAGCGCGTCAGGATGACGCCCAGGGCCATGATGCCGCCGACGAGCAGCGAGAGCACGCCGGCGACGGCGTGAAAGCGCATGAGCTTCTCGGCCTGGTTCTCGAATTGCAGCCCGGAGCGCGGGCAGGTGCGGTAAGTCGTAGCCATTGACGAGTCCCCTTTATTTCACGTACATGCGGCCGACCATCGTATGGTGGCCGATGCCGCAGTATTCGTTGCAGACAATGGAATAGGTGCCCGCCTGAGTCGGCGTGATTTTCACGACGTGCTCGTAGTTGGGATGCACCTGGATGTTGATGTTCTGCGGCTGCAATGAAAAGCCGTGCATGTAGTCCATCGCCGAGAGATGAAGCTTGTAGGTTTTGCCCGCTTCGAGTTCATAGATCGGCCACCAGGCCCACAGGCGACCGATCAGGTAGATGTCGGAGCCGACAGGCGGCTTGACGACCGGAACCTGCAGGTCGGTCTCGGTGCGGACCGTGTATTTGTCGACCACGGCCTGCGCCTTGGCGGCATACATTTCCTTGGTGGTCCGGTAGGTTTCGTTGGACAGGTTCTGCTGGCCGTAGATGTGCCACCAGATCATCATGCCGAACATGACAAGTGACCAGATGAAGGCGATGGTGATCCAGATGAACTCGAGCTTGTCGATCGATTTGTTCCACCAGATCCGCTCGGCAGGCGGCAGGATTGCGCTCATTGATTTCTCCCTTTCTTGAGTGAAGACGGCCGCTCAGTGCGCGATCGGAATGTTGGCGATTTCCATCACACCCCAGATGAGATAGAGCACCGTGGGGATCGTGACACCGATAAACACCAGCAGAAACGGATTGTCCAGAATCTTCTGCATGACCGGAATCGGTTCTTCTTGATCTTGAGTCGCCATCAAAGCCTCCTTTTTTGTGCCGCCGCGGGCAATTTATCAAAGAAATTCAACAGACGAATTTCGGTAAATCCAAACGTCGATAAGCTACGCGGGAGACCCATTCAATAGTTTGATCTAGGTTAAGAAACCCCGAAATGCGCATGTGCTTGTTGTGCGTGAGATGAGGCTTCGGTATGCGCCTTGCTTTGTCGCATATAATCCGTCCCACGCTGCAAGGCGGAATGATCGCAGAAAACCCATTTTTTTCCAATATGAATTCCACTTCCCGCCGTCCTGTCGCCCTCTGGTTGTTCGTGTGTGCCGCCATGGTTTTTGCAACGCTGGTGGTCGGTGGCGTGACACGCCTGACCCACTCCGGCCTGTCGATCGTCGAGTGGCAACCGCTGATCGGCACCTTACCGCCCCTGACTTCCCAGGATTGGCTGGATGTATTTGAAAAATATAAAGAAACACCAGAATTTCAACAGGTGAACCACCGTATGTCCCTGGAAGAATTCAAGGGGATTTTCTGGTGGGAGTATTTTCATCGCCTGCTTGGCCGTACGATCGGGATGGTTTTTTTCCTGCCCTTTCTGTACTTTTTGCTGCGCCGCAAGATCGATCGGCCGCTGATTCCAAAGTTGCTGGGTATCTTTGTCCTGGGCGGGCTGCAAGGGGCGATGGGCTGGTACATGGTGAAAAGCGGCCTGGTGGACAACCCGCATGTCAGCCAGTACCGGCTGACGGCTCATCTGTCGCTGGCCTTCATCATCTTCATCAGCATGATGTGGGTCGGACTCGGGCTGCTCGGGGAGCGCTCGCGTTATTGCGCGGACGAGGGCTATCGTCGCCTGCAGCGCTTCGGTTTCTGGCTGTTCGTGCTGGTTTGCTACATGGTCGTCACCGGTGGCTTTGTTGCCGGCATTCGTGCCGGCAAGGCCTATAACACCTTTCCGCTGATGAACGGACATTTCGTGCCGCCGGAAATTCTCATGATCGAGCCCTGGTACCAGAATTTCTTCAACAACATGGCCACCGTGCAGTTCGATCATCGTCTCGGTGCCTGGCTGCTGGCCTTCCTGCTGCCGTGGTTCTGGGTCAGCTTGCGCCGGTTTCGGGAGCGCCGACGGGCGCAGAACATCGCCAGCCTGACGGTGCTGGTGCTGGCCATCCAGATCACGCTGGGTATCCTGACGTTGCTCAATGCCGTGCCGGTTACCCTCGGCGCTCTGCATCAGGGAGGTTCCATGGTGCTGATGACCATGATCCTCTGGCTCAATCACGAGTTGCGCGTGCCGGCGCCGTTGCGCAGCGCCTGATCCACATTGGACCTGATCCGGACAGCCGCCGGTGACGCTATCCGTGTGCGGCGCATCCGTGTCCTTGCAGGCCTTGTCTGCATTCTCTCGCTTCTCGTTGTCACGCTGAGTGCCTGGTTGCGCCTGAAGGGCGCGGGTCTGGGCTGTCCGACCTGGCCGGATTGCTACGCACGCCTCCTGTCTGGTGTGGCGCCGGAACCCTCTCCTTTGCTGCGTCGTGCGCACCGCCTTGTTGCTTCCCTGGCTTTATTGTCTGCCTTCTGGCTTGTCTGGATGACGCGGCGGCCCCGGCCCTTGTGCCCGTTTGCCCGCCAGGCGCTGTGGCTGCTGCTGTTGATGCTGGCTTTGGCGCTGCTTGGCTTCTGGAGCGCGGACCCGCGCCGGGTGGCGGTGAATGTCATGAATATTGCCGGAGGTCTCGGGCTGGTGGCGCTGTCCTGGCGCCTGATGCGCTCCAGGCCGGCGGCCCCGTCCGCCGAACGGGCCGGGCCATCAGATGTACTGCGGCCTCTGGCGTCATGGGCTCTATTGCTGACGATCCTGCTTGGCTGCCTGATCGGTGCACGCTATGCGGCGTCGGCGTGTACGACGCTGCCTGGCTGCAACGGTATTTTCTGGCCGGCACAGGGATGGCACTGGCTCAATCCGCTTGCCTACCAGGAGCGTGTCGCCGGTGCGGGTGCGGCGGGTGGCGTCATGCTGCATCTGCTGCACCGCTATGCGGCGCTTCTCACGCTGGTGCTGTTCGGGCTGGTGGCGGTGCGGGTCAGGCGCAGGCCGGTACTTTTTCGCGCCGTCCTGCGGGGACTGACTTTCCTGCTTGCCGAAATGCTCATCGGTGTGCTGCTGGTGGCGAGTGGCTATCCGCTCGGACTGGGGGTTGCACACAACGTCGGTGCGGCGTTTGTGCTGGCCATACTGGCCGGCCTGCTGCGCACGGGCAGGGCGGAGGAAGACAAGCAATAAAAAAGCCCGCGGATCGCGCGGGCTTCCACTCCCAGAGGCCTCGGTCAGGCCAATTGCACGGGAATCTTGTGACGCTGGTTCATGACGCGGTTGCGCGCATCGACATAGACCAGATCGGGTTCGAATTTCGCCAGCTCGGCCTCATCGTAGCAGCCGTAGGAGGCGATGATGAGAACATCGCCCGGGGCGGCGCGGCGGGCGGCAGCACCATTGACGGAAATGATGCCGCTCGCGCGCTCGGCGGAAATTGCGTAGGTGGTGAAGCGTTCGCCGTTATTCACGTTGAAGATGTCGATCTGCTGGTACTCGCGGATGTCGGCCGCTTCGAGAAGATCCTGATCGATGGCGCAGGAACCCTCGTAATGCAGTTCGGAGTGCGTGACGGTCACGCGGTGCAGCTTGGATTTGAGCATCGTGCGTTGCATGGTGGTCGCTCCTGTTATCAGTGGCCGGTTGCGGGCATTTTGTTTCCGCAAGGTGCGCTGCTGGTGCATCGCCGGCCTGAGCGCATGGCGGTGCCCTATACTTCCAGATTGTCGATCAGGCGCGTGCTCCCAAGGAGTGCCGCGCCCAGCACCACCAACCCGGAATCGTGAGCGGCGGGTAATTTTAGATCAAGTTGTTTTCGCACTGCAACATATTGTGGAATCCAGCCATGGGCGCGCAGTTCGGCCATGGCATCCGTTTCCAGCCGGAGCAGGTTGGTCTCGCCCCGAAGGATCGATTCACGGGTTTTTGTCAGGCACTGGTGCAATCGAGGTGCTTCGGAGCGCTCCCGGAGTGACAGATAACCGTTACGCGAGGACAGGGCAAGCCCGTCCTCGTCGCGCACCGTCTCGCCGGCAACGATGTCGATGGGCAGAGCGAATTCGCGCACCATGTTGCGAACGATCATCAGTTGCTGGTAGTCCTTCTTGCCAAAGACGGCCGCCTGCGGCTGCACGATGGAAAAGAGTTTCAGTACGACGGTGGCGACACCGCGAAAAAACCCCGGACGGAATTCGCCTTCGAGGATGTCCGCCTGTTCCGGATCAGGCAGCACATGGTACGTCTGCGGTGCAGGGTACATCTCGTTTTCATTCGGTGCGAAGACATGGCGCACGCCGGCGGCCTCCATCTTCGCGCAGTCTGATTCGAACGTGCGCGGATACTGATCGAAATCCTCCTTCGGGCCAAACTGCAGGCGGTTGACGAACAGGCTGGCGACCACGCTGTCGCCCAGCGGTCCGGCCTGACGCATCAGCGCGACATGGCCTTCGTGCAGATTGCCCATGGTGGGTACAAAGCAGATGCGACCGGCTTCTTTCAGGGCGACGCGCAGTTCGGAAATCGTTCGATGGATTTTCATGGGAAATCTGGCTACAGGGGCGAATGGCCCTGTTGCGTCAGTAACAATGTTCGGGGCCCGGGAAGCTGCCGTCCTTGACGGAGGCGACAAAGCACTTCACCGCCGCGTCGATGTCCGCCGCACCCTGCATGAAATTTTTCACGAAGCGTGCCGTCTTGCCCGGATAGATGCCGAGCATGTCGTGCAGCACCAGCACCTGGCCGTGGCAATCCTTGCCGGCGCCGATACCGATGGTCGCCATGGAGGTCAGGCCCTGCGAGAGAGCACCGGCGAGCGGGGCGGGCACCATCTCCAGAACCAGCAGTGCTGCGCCGGCGTCCTGCAGGGCCGTGGCATCGGATTTCATTTGCCGTGCGGCAGCTTCGCCCTTGCCCTGGACACGATAGCCGCCCAACTGATGCACCGATTGTGGCGTGAGGCCGACGTGGGCGCACACCGGCACGCCACGTTCGACGAGAAAGCGTACGGTCTCGGCCATGAAGGTGCCGCCTTCGAGCTTGACCATTTGCGCGCCGGCTGCCATCAGCGCCACCGCCGAGCGCATCGCCTGCGCGGGGCTTTCGTGGTAGGAGCCGAAGGGCATGTCGGCGATGAGGAAGGGACGACCCTGTTTGCCCAGGCCGCGCGCCACGCTGGCGGTGTGGTAGGCCATCTGTTCCAGCGTCACGGGCAGAGTGGACGTCTGCCCCTGCAATACGTTGCCGAGCGAATCACCGACGAGTGCAACGTCGACGCCACAGCGATCGAGCAGTGCCGCAAAGCTCGCGTCATAACAGGTGAGCACGGCGATCTTCTCGCCTTCCTGGCGCATGCGCGCCAGTTCGACCAGCGTGACCGGTTTGGAGTTTTCAAGATAGCTCATGTCAGTCCGTGTATGGCAATCGGAAGACCATCATAAACGCAGTTCGCGCAGAAGCGGAAGATGAAACGCATCGCAATGCTTTGCCGGGGCTCTGCTTACGACGTGAGTCGATCGATAACCGGAAGTGGCCGTGCAGAGCGGTTCATGCCGGATGGGCCGCCTCGATGCGGCATAGTGTCTGGTTGCGCACCTGATCGAGCAGCTCGCTGACTGTGCCGTGGCCGGGAATGAGGGTGGCGGGTGCGATCTCGGCCAGTGGCAGCAGGACGAAGGCGCGCTCATGCATGCGTGGGTGGGGTAGCGTCAAATGTTCCGTCACGCAAGTCTCGTTGCCATGGAGAAGCAAGTCAAGATCGAGGGTGCGCGGCGCGTGGCGGTACTCACGCGTGCGGCCGAAGCGCGCCTCGATGCCGAACAGCGCATCGAGCAGTGCCGCGGCGGACAGCTCGCTGTCGAGCCCGGCCACGGCATTGATGAAGTCGGGCTGGTTTTTCAGACCGACCGGGGCGCTGCGGTAGAGGGAGGATGTGCTGACAAGAGTCGTCTGCGGCACTTTGCGCAGGGCGGCCAGGGCTGCCGTCACGGTGGCTTGCGGATCGCCCAGATTGCTGCCTAGCGCGACATAGGCACGAACCGTCATGAACGGCCTTCCCCCCGTCCCCCTTCCCGCGGAAGGGGGTGACGGCAGTTCGCCGCTGCGCGGCTCCATGTGTTTGAGTGCGCCGCTCTTGGCGCGGCCCGGCGAGCGGCGCTCACGCTGCGCCTTCCGTCGCGGCGCCTTCGCCGCCGTCCTTGCGGCGGCGCCGTCTCCTGCGGACTGACTTTTTCTCCGGCGTCAGCAGGGTGAGGCGCGTCTCGGTGTCGGCATCGAGGAACCTGCGCCACCAGTGCGCCACTTCTTTGTCGAGTTCGCCGCTTTCGGCGCGTAGCAGCAGGAAGTCGAAGCCGGCCTTGAAGCGTGGCTGCTCGATGACGCGTAGCGGCCGGCGCCCGGCGCGGTTCTCGAGGCGCGGCTGGAGCGTCCAGATTTCCTTGATGTCGGCGGCGATACGGCGCGTGATCGCCAGTTTCTCGCTCTGCAGGTCGAGGACTTCATCCATGGCGGCGTGCAGCGCCGGAAAGGATGCTTCGCCCTGTTGCTTGCGTGCTTCCCAGGCAGCGAGGACTTCATGCCAGAGCAGGGTGGCGAAGAGAAACCCCGGTGAGGTCGGCTTGCCGGCTTTCACCCGCGCATCGGTGCTGGCGAGCGAGAGCCAGACGAAACGCTCGCCCCGGGGTTGCTCCATGATGACATCGAGCAGCGGCAGCAGGCCGTGGTGCAGGCCTTGCGCACGCAGCTGGCGCAGGCAGTCGACGGCATGGCCCGAGAAGAGCAGCTTCAGCATCTCGTCGAACAGGCGGGCCGTCGGGACGTTTTCCAGCAGGCCGGCCAGCTCGCGGATGGGCGTGCGGGTGGCCGCGTCGAGGACGAGATCGAGTTTCGCAGCCAGGCGCACGGCACGCAGCATGCGTACCGGATCCTCGCGATAGCGCTGCGCCGGTTCGCCGATCATGCGCAAGGTTTTCTGCTGCAGGTCGGCAACACCGGCGTGATAGTCAGTGATGGCTTCGTCGGCCGGGTTGTAATAGAGGGCATTTACCGTGAAATCGCGTCGTGCGGCATCTTCGGCCATACTGCCAAAGACGTTGTCGCGCAGCACGCGCCCGTGAGCGTCGGTCTGGGACTCGTCGCCGTTGGCGGCGCGGAAGGTCGAGACCTCCATGGTTTCGGCGCCTGCCATGACGTGCACGATACGAAAACGCCGGCCGATGATGCGTGAGCGGCGAAACAGTGCGCGCACCTGTTCCGGCGTGGCATCGGTGGCGATATCAAAATCCTTGGGTGTCAGGCCGACGAGCAGATCGCGTACCGCACCGCCGACGATATAGGCCGCATGGCCGTGTTCCTGCAGACGCAGGACGGTCTGGCGCGCACCGTTCGGGATCGATTCACGATGGATGCCGTGCTTGTCGACGGGGATCAGGGTGGAGGGGGTGTCCCGGGCCGGGCGTTCCCGGGTGAACACACGGCGCAGCAGCTTGCGGATCATTCGGCCTTGAAAATCTTTCAGGAATGGGGGCGTTGAAAGTCGGCGATGATACAGCAGATCAAGGCGTTATCTGAGGCTGAGGATCGGCCAGCCGTGCGCGCGTGCGTGCGCGTGCAACGTCGGATCGGGATCGACGGCCACCGGATCGCTGACCTGGCCGAGCAGCGGCAGGTCGTTGAGCGAATCGCTGTAGAACCAGCTCCGGGTGAAATCGCTCCAGTCATGGTTCAAACCGGTGAGCCATGACTGGACACGGGTGATCTTGCCTTCGCGAAAACTTGGAATGCCGCTCACCCTGCCGGTGAATTCACCATCGATCTGTTCCGGTTCGGTGGCAACCAGATGCGCGATGCCGAATTCGCGTGCGATGGGTGCCGTGACGAAGCTGTTGGTGGCCGTGACGATGGCCATCAGCGCCCCCTCGCGTTGATGACGGTGCACCAGTGCGCGGCTTTTGTCGGTGATCATCGGCCGGATGCGGGAGGCCATGAAATCGGCGTGCCAGGCATCGAGCTGACGGCGCGGGTGACGCGATAGCGGCTGCAGCTGGAAGGCGAGGAATTCCTCGATGTCGAGGGTGCCGGCCTTGTACTGATCGTAAAAACCCTGATTGCGCGCTGCGTGGATTTCGCGGTCGAGAACGCCGTGCGCGATCAGGTACTGTGCCCATTCGAAGTCAGAATCGCCGGCAAGGAGGGTGTTGTCGAGATCGAAGAGGGCGAGTTCCATGGGGCAAGCGGGTCAGGGTATTGTGATTGCGGAATCAGGATTTCCGGTTGAAGTGGTCGAGCATTTCCTTGAGCAGGGGGACGGTCACCGGCCGCTTGCGTTCGAGAGAAGCGCGATCGAGAGCGTCGAGGACGGCCATCAGCGAGGGCAGGTCGCGCTGGGCGTGGCGCAGCATGTAGCGGACCACTTCATTTTCGATCTGCAGGCCGCGCTGGCGTGCATGGCTGTGCAAGGTGGCCGCTTTTTCTTCGTCGGTGAGCAGCTTGACCTGAAACACCAGGGCCTGGCCAATGCGGGTGCGCAGATCCTCGCGCAAGGCAAGCTCCAGCGGGGGAGCCGCACCGCCCAACAGCAGTGCCAGGCCGGCCAGGCGCGCCGAGTTGAAGGCGCGGAACAGTGCAATCTGTGCCGTCTCGTCGAGCTGGTCGACGTCATCGACGATGAGCAGGCCATCGGGCGGGCAGGGCAGTTCGGCGCCGGCTTGCGCGCCGGGCACCAGCACCACACGCCGGCCGGCCGCTTCGGCGGCGCGGCAGGTGCCGGCGAGCAGGTGCGTGCGCCCGCAGCCGGGCGGCCCCCAGAGATAGAGTGCGTCATAGCTTTTGGGCTGTGCCAGTGCGCGCAGGCGCGACACCAGCTCGGCGTTGGCACCGGCGACGAAATTCTCCAGACTCGGAGGGTGCTCGGGGCGGATGTCGAGCGTCAGCTGCTGTGGCATGTTCGTGATGATGGGCGGGGGTGGATACGATAAAATTCGCCCTTTCCCGCGCGAAGCGCAACTTTATCACGAAGCGGACGGACTCTCTTGACTTCCTCCTCACTGACCTATCGCGATGCCGGTGTCGATATCGATGCGGGCGATTCTCTTGTCGAACGCATCAAGCCCGCTGCCCGCCGCACCCTGCGGCCCGAGGTGATGGCCGGCCTGGGCGGCTTTGGCGCCTTGTTCGAGTTGTCGAAACACTACAACGAGCCGGTGCTGGTTTCCGGTACCGACGGGGTGGGCACCAAGCTCAAGCTCGCCTTTCAGCTCGACGGGCACGACACCATCGGCATCGATCTGGTGGCGATGAGCGTAAACGACATTCTCGTGCAGGGGGCCGAGCCGCTGTTCTTTCTCGACTATTTTGCCTGCGGCCGGCTTGACGTGGACACCGCTGCGCGAGTGATCCGGGGGATCGCTCACGGTTGCGAGCAGGCCGGCTGCACCCTGATTGGTGGCGAGACGGCGGAGATGCCCGGCATGTATCCGGCTGGCGAGTACGATCTGGCCGGTTTTGCCGTCGGTGCCGTGGAAAAATCGCGGATCATCGACGGACGCAGTATTGCTGCCGGCGATGTGGTGATCGGACTGGCCTCGAGCGGCGCTCACTCCAATGGTTATTCACTGATCCGCAAGATTCTCGAGCGGGCACAGCCTGATTTGCAGGCGCCGTTCGATGGCCGTCCCCTTGCCGAAGCGCTGATGGCGCCTACGCGCATCTACGTCAAGCCGCTGCTCGGTCTGATGAAGCGCCTTCCCGTCAAGGGGCTTGCCCACATCACGGGCGGCGGGCTGCTTGACAATGTGCCCCGCATTCTGGATGAAGCACTCAGCGCCCATCTGGACAGCCGGGCCTGGGTGCGACCGCAGCTCTTCGACTGGCTGCAGGAACAGGGGCAGGTGGCCGATGCCGAGATGCATCGTGTCTTCAACTGCGGCATCGGCATGGTTGTCATCGTCGAGGCGGCGCACGAGGCAGAGGCACTGAAATTCCTGCGCGAGGCAGGCGAGACGGCCTGGACGATCGGTGCCATTGCCCGCCGCGAGGACGGCCAGCCGCAGACGGTTGTCACTTGACCGCTGTCCGACGGGCTGCCTGTGGACAATGCCGCTCCTGACCGGGCACCGCGCAACGACACACGGGCACTCTCGCCCCCAGGAGA
This sequence comes from uncultured Rhodocyclaceae bacterium, assembly GCA_964607005.1. Lineage (GTDB taxonomy): Bacteria > Pseudomonadota > Gammaproteobacteria > Burkholderiales > Rhodocyclaceae > Desulfobacillus. The sequence continues at coordinate 86,522 of CAZSHO010000001.1, read as the reverse complement.
GGAGCAGGAGGAGCGTTCGTTGAGACCGATCGGTGTTTTCGATTCGGGTGTGGGCGGGCTCTCCGTTCTACGCCATATCCGTGACTCACTGCCCGGCGAGGAGTTGCTGTACGTTGCCGATTGCGCCCACGCGCCGTATGGCGACAAGCCGGCGACCTTCATCGAGGCGCGCTGCCTGGCGATCGCCGACTTCCTCCTCGAACACCGGGTGTGCGCCCTGGTGGTGGCCTGCAACACTGCCACGGCGGTGGCGATTGCCCGTCTGCGCGAGCGCCATGCCCTGCCCATCATCGGCATGGAGCCGGCGGTGAAGCCGGCCGCCGAGGCCACGCGCAGCGGCGTCATTGGTGTGCTGGCCACCAGCGGCACGCTGGAGAGCGAGAAATTTGCCGATCTGATGCGCCGTCACGGCTCGCAGGCAAAGGTCATCGTCCAGCCCTGTCCGGGACTGGTCGAGCGCATCGAAGCGGGCGATCTGGACGGGCCACGCACACGCGAACTGGTGGCGATCTGCCTGGCACCGCTCATTGCCGCAGGCGCGGATACGCTGGTGCTCGGCTGTACGCACTATCCGTTTCTGGTGCCCTTGCTGCGCGGGCTGCTCAGCCCCTCGGTACAGATCATCGAATCCGGTGCCGCGGTGGCGCGCCAGCTCTCGCGCCGTCTTGCCGGGACTGACTTTTCGCCTGCACCGGGCGCCGGGTGCGAGCGTTTTTTCAGCAGCGGCGATACGGCCTTGCTTGAATCCCTCCTGCCACGTCTGTGGGGGTGCGCCGGGCGCGTCGAGACTTTCAGCGGGCGTTGAATTCGTCGAGGCAGGCCTTCAGGGTCTGCCCAAGGCGGGCCGACTGCAGGGTGCAGCGTCCGCCGCGGCCGGCTTCAGCGCTTTTCTCCGGTGCGGCGGTTCCGTGATCCGGGGCCGGGTCGGCATTTCTGCGCGCCAGATCGGCCTGCGCCGTGGCGAGACGATTCTCGGCTTGCGTACGGCGGTCCCGTTCGTCCGCCAGCGTCTTGTTGTTCTTCAGGACCAGTTTGTCGTAGCCGGCGACGAGTTTTCGCAGCCGGGTGATTTCCGTTTGTTGTGCATCCAGTTCGACGGCCTGTTGCGCGAGAACTTTCGCGTTGAAAGCATGAATGGCAGCGCCCCCCGCAGCGAGGCCAGCGAGCAGGATGATTCCATGGGGCATCCAGCGACGCCAGCGTGGCGCGTCTGCCGCCGCTGTTGTGTCTTGTGTTTCTTCGGTTGCCTCGTCTGCGCGGGCGCGGCGCAGGCGCTGCAGCAGGTGCAAGGATGCGGCGAGCCACCGTTTCAGGCGTAAGGCCAGCCCCGGTGTGGGGAGGGGATCGCTGTCCTGGTCGATGTCATTCTCGTTGATGGTTTTACCGGAGGCAGGCATGTTGCCCTCTGCGTTTGCCCTGACTTCCGTGCTATCGGCCATTCAGGTGAAAACTTGAGAGGGCCTCGTCCACCGCGCGGCTGACCTGATCGGTCAGATCGCCGGCCAGACAGTCGAACGTCTTCGTCTGCGGGCTCCCGCGCAGCCAGGTGAGCTGGCGCTTGGCGAGCTGGCGCGTGGCGGCGATGCCTTTCTCGCGCAGTACGGTCCGGTCGTATTCGCCTTCGAGGTGGTCCCAGACCTGGCGATAGCCGACGCAGCGCATCGAGGGCAGTCCGGCGTGCAGGACATATTTTTGTCGCAGGCGGGCGACTTCGTCGATCAGGCCGAGCGCAAGCATTTCATCGAAGCGCCGGGCGATGCGTTCGTGCAAAGCGGCCCGATCGTCTGGCAACAGGGCCATTTCGATGAGGCGGAAGGGCAGGGGAGCGGCGTGCTTGTGCGCCAGCCGGCTGGAGAGCGTCGTGCCGGTCAGGCGCACCACTTCGAGGGCGCGTTGGATGCGCTGTGCGTCGGTCGGTTTGAGCCGTGCGGCGCTGGCCGGGTCGAGGCGTGCCAGTTCGGCATGCAGCGCCGGCCAGCCGTGTTGTGCCGCTTCAGCGTCGATCGTGCGGCGCAGGGCCGCATCGGCGGGCGGCAGATCGGACAAACCGTCGCGCAGGGCCTTGAAGTAGAGCAGGGTGCCGCCGGCGAGCAGCGGAATGCGCCCGCGCGCGATGATGTCGTGCATTGCGCGCAGGGCATCCTCGCGAAAACGGGCGGCCGAATAGGACTCCTGCGGCGTGATGAGATCGATCAGGTGGTGCGGTGTGTGTTCGAGTGTGACGCGATCCGGCTTGGCAGTGCCGATGTCCATGTCGATGAAGACCTGGGCCGAGTCGACACTGACGATCTCGAGGGGAAAGCGCAAAGTCAGCGCCAGTGACACGGCGCTCTTGCCGCTCGCCGTCGGGCCCATCAGGCACAGCGCAGGGAGAAGGGCGTTCTTCATGGCGTGGATTGTACGTGGGGTGCGGCATGGATTTTTGATACGTCATGCAGGCTGGCCGGAATCGGAATGCCTTTTACCAGGATCTCCCCTGGTTTTTGGTGCACACTCTTTGCCTGTCTGGGCTAGACTGCAAGAAAAAAGTTTTCGATCAATCTCACATTCCAGGGCAGCAGTCTGGCTCAAGCTGCCTGCCTGGTTTCCAGGAGAACAACATGAATCTGGCTTGCAAACGGTTTTTTCTCTCCCTCCCCGTGTTTTGCCTGTTGCTCGCTTCAGGTCTGACACAGGCCGAAACGGGTGTCACGGCCGATGAAATCCTGATCGGTCAGTCGGTGGTGCTCAGCGGACCGCAAGCCGAGAACGGCGAGAGTTACACGCGGGGAATCCGTTTGTACTTCAATCAGGTGAATGCCGCTGGCGGGGTGAACGGGCGCAAGCTCAAACTGGTGAGCCTCGATGATGCCTATAACCCGAAGACGGCTGCCGCCAACACCCAGAAGCTGATCGAGGAAAACAAGGTGTTTGCGCTCTTCGGCTATGCCGGGACGGGGCCGACCCTGGCCTCGCTGCCGATCGCCACCAAGGCCCAGGTGCCGCTGGTGGCGCCCTTGTCCGGGGCGGATGTCCTGCGCGAGAAGATGCCGCATACCTTCTTCGTCCTGCGCGCCGGCTATGGCGACGAGATGATGCGCAGCGTCGAGCAACTGGTGACGACCGGAGTGACCAAGATCGCCGTTGCCTATCAGGATGACGGCTTTGGCAAATCCGCGCTCAAGGCGGCCGAAGCGGCCTTGAGCAAGTTCAAGCTGAAGCCTGCCGCCGTCGGCGCCATCGACGGCAAGTCCTATGACGCCACACAGGCGGTGGCCGCGGTACTGAAAGCCAGACCGGATGCCATTCTCATGGGAACGGCGGGCAAGGCTTCGGTCAATTTCATTCGCGATTACCTGAAGACCGGCGAGCGTCCGCAGTTTTTTGGCCTCTCGGTGATGAGCGCCAAGCAGTTGCGCGCGGATCTTGGCGCAGACAGCACCGGCATTATCGTGGCCCAGGTGGTGCCCTCGCCGTGGAGCACCAAATTTCCCGTGGTCAGGCAGTATCAGACCGCGCTCGCCAAGGCCAAGGAAGATCCGCATTACAACGGGCTCGAAGGCTGGATTGCCGCGCAGATGTTTGTCGAGGGCCTCAAGCGCGCCGGCAAGGACCTGACGCGCGAGAAGTTGATCACGGCACTGGAAGGCTTGCGCCAATACGATATCGGCGGCTTCCTCGTCAATTTTTCACCCGAGCGGCATACCGGATCGAACTATGTCGATCTGTCGATCATCCGCCACGACGGCCAATTCCTGCAGTGAGCGCGGGGCGGGCTATCTTCCGCGCAGAAACAGGCGATCCAGTTCCTCCAGCGTGAGCTGCGTCCAGGTCGGCCGGCCGTGATTGCACTGGTCGGCCCGCTCGGTTGCTTCCATCTGCCGCAGCAAGGCATTCATCTCGGGCAGGGAGAGCGCACGGTGGGCGCGCACCGCGCCGTGGCAGGCCATCGTCGCCAGCAGCGTATCGCGTTGCCCGGTGCTCGCATGGCTGGCACCGAACGCGTCGATGTCCGCCAGCAGGGCACGCATCAGATCGGCAAGGTTCGATTGCGCCAGCAAGGCCGGCACCGCGCGCAGTGCCAGCTCGTGCGGCCCGGCCTGACCCAGTTCGAAACCCCAGTGCCGCAGGGTCTCGCCATGCGCCTGGGCGGCGGCGAGTTCTTCGCCGCTGGCTGAAAACACCACCGGCACCAGCAGCGCCTGCACGGCCGGTTGCGCATCAAAACCGGCTTTCAGCTTTTCGTAGAGGATGCGTTCGTGGGCGGCATGCATGTCGACGAGGATCAGTCCCGTGGCGTTTTGCGCCAGCACGTAGATGCCATGCAGCTGGGCAAGGGCGTAGCCCAGGGCGGGAGGCGCCTCGTCTTCAATGACGGATTGTTCGTGCGGGCGGCTCGCCGTGCGCACGAAATCCGTGTAGGCCGCCACCGGCTGGGCGACGCCGGGCGCTGACGGGCGGTCCCACGAAGCGGGCGCCGCCCGTGCGCTACCGTCATCCCCTCCTGTAGGGAGGAGGCGGGGAGAGGGCGGATACTCTCCCCGGCCATGTTCGTGAAAAGTCAGTGCTGGTGATACGGCGCGAGGCGCCTGTCCGGGGTGCCCTCCGGTGTCCAGATGGGCGAGCGGTGCGGCCAGGGCGCGACTCACCGCATGGAAGACAAATGGATGTACGGAGCGGCTGTCGCGAAAGCGCACTTCGGTTTTTGCCGGATGCACATTCACATCGACGCTGCGCGGATCGATGTCGAGGAACAGCACATAGGCCGGGTGGCGGCTGCCGTGCAGGATGTCGGCATAGGCTTCACGCACGGCATGCACCAGCAGCTTGTCGCGCACGAAGCGGCCGTTCACATAAAAATACTGGGTATCGCTGCGGGCACGCGAATAGGCGGGCAGGGCGGCATAGCCGGTGAGCCGCAGATTGCCCGCCGTAGCGTCGACGGCACGCGCCTGGCCGAGAAATTCGGTGCCGAGCACATCGGCGGCGCGCCGGGCAGCACTGGTTGCAAGCTCCGCCCCGGTGGCCAGCTGCAGCGTGAGGCGACCATTGTGCTGGAGACTGAAGGCGATCTGCGGATGGGCCAGGGCGATGCGTCGTACCACCTCTTCGCAGCGGGCGTATTCGGTGTGCGCGCTCTTCAGGAACTTGCGCCGTGCCGGCGTATTGAAGTACAGATCGTCGACCTCGATGACCGTACCGCCGCCCAGTGCGGCCGGTACGGGCGGCCCGTCCGTGCCCAGGCGCCAGGCATGTGGCGCGCCGGCTTGCCGGCTCGTCAGCGTCAGGCGCGCCACGGCGGCGATGGAGGCGAGTGCCTCGCCGCGAAAACCGAGGGAAGCCACGCTCTCCAGATCGTCGAGCGAGGCGATCTTGCTGGTGGCGTGGCGGGCCAGTGCCAGCGGCAGCTCCTCCTTCGGGATGCCGCCGCCGTCGTCGATGATGCGGATCTGACGCACGCCGCCTTCGAGCAATTGCACCGAGATGTTGCGTGCGCCGGCATCGAGGCTGTTCTCCAGCAGCTCCTTGACCACCGAGGCCGGCCGCTCGACCACCTCGCCGGCGGCAATCTGGCTGATGAGAAGATCGGGCAGGGGGCGGATCGAGGGCATGGTTTTCCGACGGATATTGAGTGCTGGTGAATAAATCTGCTGCGCTCCGGCCGCACCCTGCCGCGGCCGACCCGCCATGATTTCTTCACAAGCGCTGGCGTGCAACTGTATCATGGCGCCTGCAACGAAATCATCGCCCAATCACTGCCGGACCGGCATGGTTCTTTCATGGAAATTCTCGCTTTCGCCTGGGATGTGGCCCTCCATCTGGACAAACATCTGGCCAACCTGCTCGCCCAATATGGCCCCTGGGTCTATGCCATCCTGTTTGCCATCGTCTTTGCCGAAACCGCCTTTGTCGTCACACCCTTTCTGCCGGGCGATTCCCTGCTGTTTGTTGCCGGCGCCTTGTGTGGGGCCGGCAGCATGAGTCTTGAAGTCCTGATGCCTTCGCTGATCGTTGCCGCCCTTCTGGGCAACAGCGTGAACTACGCGATTGGCCGCTATCTCGGACCGAAGGTCTTTCACTGGGAGAATTCGCGCTTCTTCAACAAGGCAGCGTTGCTCAAGACCCACGAGTTTTATGAGCGGCATGGCGGCAAGACGCTGGTCCTCACACGCTTCATCCCGATCCTGCGCACCTTCGCCCCGTTTGTTGCCGGTATCGGTGCGATGGGTGTGGCACGCTTCCAGCTCTTCAATATCCTTGGTGGCGTGCTGTGGGTGGTCTCGCTGTCCCTGGCCGGTTTTCTGTTCGGCAACCTGCCGGTGATCCAGAACAATCTGACCCTGGTGATCCTCTCCATCATTTTCATCTCGTTGTTGCCGGCACTGGTCGGCTATCTCAGGCACCGGACCGCCGTCCAGTGAAGAAGCGATGATGCGATTTGCCCTTGTCCTGGCAGTTCCGCTGCTCGCTGCCTGCGTGACCAGCGGCACGGGCACCACGCCACGCAAGCCGGTATCCGGCTTTGATGCGAACCAGATTGCCAAATCCGACATCGATCGTGTTGCCGAAGCGCATCAGCGCGAGGTGTTCATCAGCCTCCGGCTCCTTGCCGAGAAGCTCTACCGGCGTAATCCACGCGAATGGAAGAAGGGCGGGCAGGCCAGCATGGAAGCGGCTCTGGCGCGCATCTTCGAGGTCGATCATGGCTGGAGATTCGATGAACTGGAACACAAGCGCGGCACCGAGGCGATTCACCTCGCCTTTCGTGAAGACTTTGCCGGCGACCGCGTACTTGCCTTCATCGCCGGGCTGGGCGGTATGGTGATGACGGCCTTCAATGACAAGGCGGAGTTGTTCCTGCTCGATGACCTTGATCCGCAGGCGCTCTTCAATGCGGCACGCAATGTCGAAATCGCCGTCTGGAAGCTCTCCAACGACCGGGCGGCGAATGGCGAATTGTTCCTGCTGTCCAACGAAGGCAGCGGCCCGGTGAAGAACCTTTCCTTCGAGCGGGAATTCGGCAAGATGATCGGGGATCTCGACCTGCTCTCGAAAATCATTGCCGACAAGACCAACCGGATTGTCGCCAAGGTGTTCCAGAACATCGCCACAGCGGTTTTCCTGCCGGTGAAATTCTGATGGAATCCCTCATGAAATCGATCGTCATCCTGATTTCCGGTCGCGGCAGCAACATGGAGGCGATGCTGGCCGCCCGGCTACCTTGCCGCATCGCCGCGGTCATCAGCAACAAGGCCGATGCCCCGGGCCTGGAGACGGCACGCGCCCACGGCATCGCCACCGCCGTTGTTGCCCATGCCGATCACGCCACGCGTGAGTCGTTCGATACTGCACTGGGTGCAGAAATCGACCGACATCGGCCCGACCTCGTCGTGCTGGCCGGCTTCATGCGCATCCTCGGCGAAGCTTTTGTACGCCGTTATGCCGGACGCCTGATGAATATCCATCCCTCGCTTTTGCCGGCGTTTCCCGGCCTGCACACCCACCGGCGCGCCCTCGAAGCCGGCTGTCGTGTGCATGGCTGCACGGTGCACTTCGTCACGCCCGCCCTCGATAATGGCCCGATCATCATCCAGTCGGCCGTGCCGGTGTATCCGGACGATGATGAGGCGGCACTCGCGGCACGCGTGCTGACGCAGGAACACCTGGTCTATCCGCAGGCGGTGCGCTGGTTCATCGAGGGACGCCTGACACCTGGCACGGATGGCCGGGTACGCCTTGCCGGCGAGCGGCTGCGCCCGCAGGCCTTGCAGGTGCCCACTCCCGAGGAATGAAAAACCGTCTCTGGTTGGCAGCGCTGGGCCTGTCCCTGCTCATGCACCTGATCGCCCTGACCAGCCCCGGCTGGCGCGTGCCGGACTTCGATCGTCGTGCGGACCGCCCGCCGCTCGAGGCCACTTTGCTGCCCAGGCCTGCCGCACCGGTGGTCGCCGCGCCTCGCCGGGCACCCTCCGTACCGCCTGAGTCCGCCGTGAAACCGCGTGCGCGGGCAGTGGAAAAAACGTCGGTCCCTCCCGCGCCGCAGCCTGTCGTGGCGATGCCGGCAAGCGATCCTGCCGTGAGTGAGGCGGCCCTCGCCGCAGCCGGGCCGGCAACCGTGTCGCCCGAGCCGGCGGCCCCCGTGCCGACCGATATTCCGGCACAACCCGCACTCAGCTGGCCGGGGCAGGCACGCATCCGCTATGCCGTCACGCGTGGCGAAGGCAATCAGGCGACGCTCGTCGGCGAGTCGCTGCATGAGTGGACACAGCAAGGCGAAACCTACAACCTGCAAACCACCACCGAGACGACGGGTCTGGCCGCCTTGTTCCATCCGGTCAAGGTGATTCAGCAAAGTAGCGGCTACATGAGCCCGGCGGGCCTCGTCCCGGTGCAGTTCAGCGTGACGCGCGATGGTGTCGAGCAGGAGCGCGCAGAGCTCGACTGGAGCGGGAACAAGGTGAAATTTTTCGATGAGGGGCGCCTTCGCCGTGAAGCCGGACTGGAACCAGGGGCACAGGACCTTCTCTCGCAGATTTTCCAGATGAGCCTGACCGGCGGGAGTACGCCAACGACACTCCTGATCGTCACCGGCAGGAAAGCCCAACGCTATGTCTATGAACCGTTCGGCGAAGAAATGCTGACAACACACTTTGGCCCGCTGCGCACCTGGCGTGTCAAGACACCCGGGCAACCCGGCGAGCAGGCGATGGAATTATGGCTGGCGCGCGATTACGACAACCTGCCGGTGCGCATCCGCTACACCAACCGCAAGGGTGAGCTCTTCGATCAGAACGCCATCGAGCTGGAAGTCGATGGCACCAGCCTTCCCTCCTACACGTCTCCCACGGCGCAATGAACTCATGCACATCACCTCCCCTTTGATTGACGCTGCAGCCACGGCACTTGCCCGCCTGCTGAAATTCGAGCATCCGGCCGATGCCGTGCTCTCCAGATTCTTTCGCGAGCAGCGCCAGCTCGGGCAGCGCGAACGCGGTTTCATTGCCGAGACGGTGTACGGTGTGCTGCGCCGGCGCCGGTTGCTGGAAAAACTGCTCGGTGACGAGGCCAATGCGCGCCGGCTGGTCCTCGCTGCCCTGGTGAGGCTGGAAGGGCTCAGCCTGCGTCAGCTTGACCCTGCGCTGAGCGGAAAAGAGCGTAAGTGGCTCATCGAATTCAAGCAGCGCGTCACCGGCGAACTGACTCTGGCCGAGCAGGCGGACTTTCCCGACTGGCTGGTCGAGCGCCTGTCGCAACATCTGGCGACCGGGGCCCTCCTGCAACTGGCACAGGGCCTGAACCAGCCCGCGCCGCTCGACCTGCGCGTGAATACGCTCAAATGCAGCCGCGAAGCGGTGCTCGCACAGCTCCATGAGCAAGGCATCGGCGCTGCAGCCGGTCGTCTCTCGCCGCTGGCGATTCGCCTTGAGGGTAAACCGGCGTTGCAAAAACATCCGCTGTATCTTGATGGCAGTATTGAAGTGCAGGACGAGGGCAGTCAGTTACTCGGTTTCCTGCTGGCTCCCCGGCGCGGCGAGATGGTCGCCGATTTCTGCGCCGGGGCAGGGGGCAAGACCTTGCAGATGGGGGCGCAGATGCGCTCGAGCGGGCGACTGTATGCCTTCGATGTCTCTGCCCGGCGTCTGGCACGACTCAAGGAGCGGATGGCCCGCGCCGGCCTGTCGAATGTGCACCCGGTGGCGATCGAGAACGAGAACGACCTGCGCGTGAAACGGCTTGCCGGCAAATTCGACCGTGTGCTGGTCGATGCGCCGTGCAGCGGTCTGGGCACCCTGCGCCGCAATCCCGATCTGAAGTGGCGACAGACACCGCACAGTGTGGCCGAGCTGACAGAAAAACAGCGCGACATTCTTGTCGGTGCGGCGCGCCTGGTCAAGCCGGGCGGGCGGCTGGTGTATGCCACCTGCAGCATCCTGCCTGAAGAGAATGAAGGGGTTGTTGCCGCGTTCCTTGCCGCGCAGCCGGCGTTCAGCCAGATCTGCGCGCAGGAGATTCTGGAAAAACAGGATATTCCATCCGCTTGCGGCGACACCTTGCGTCTGGCGCCGCACGAGCATGGCACGGACGGTTTTTTTGCCGTGGTCCTCGAAAGGGCGGCTTGAACCGGCGCGGGCGCAGGCGCGCACGCATATAATGCGTGCGCCATGAATTTTCCGTACCGCCGACATTTTTTCTCATGCCAAATTTTTTTGCCCGCCTGATTTCCCGTCGTGCCGCACGTCTGGTTTCGATCGTTCTCGTTCTGGTCGTGGTCGCCGTGTTCTTGCTGCGTGGCAAGACCGGTGAGCCGGCGCCGCCTCCCGTTGCGGCTCGTCCGGCCTTGAGCGTCTCCCTGGTTGCCCCGCAGCGTGTCGACTGGCCGCAGACATTGACGGCCAATGGCAGCGTGGCAGCCTGGCAGGAAGCCCTGATCGCCCCGGAAATCAGCGGTTACCGGATCACGCAGATCCTGGTCGATGTCGGGGAGCGGGTGAGCAAAGGCCAGGTGCTCGCACGCATGGCCGATGATGTGGTGGCCAGCGAGCTGGCCGAGGCGCGCGCGGCGGTGACCGAGCTTGCCGCCAGCGCCGAAGAAGCACGCGGCAACGCTGCACGCGCGCGTGAATTGCGTGAAAAAGGCTTCTACAGCGCGCAGCAAGCCCTGCAATACCAGACGACGGAGCAGACTTCGAGTGCCCGTCTGGCAGCCGCCCGTGCGCGTCTGCAGGCTGCCGAAGTGAAGATGGCCAAGACCGTCATACGCGCCCCCGATGAAGGCCTGATTTCAGCCCGTAGCGCCGTCGTTGGCTCTCTTGCGCAAAATGGTGAAGAGCTGTTCCGCCTGATACGCGGCGCACGCATCGAGTGGCGTGCCGAGGTGCCGGCCGCGCAGATCGGGCGCCTGTCGCCGGGCATGACGGTGAGGGTGAGCGGACCCGATAACGTAGAGGCGCGCGGACGTGTGCGCACGATTGCACCGAGCATCAATGCCAATACGCGTAACGGGCTGGTGTATGTCGATCTGCCTGCGGATGCGCCGCTCAAGGCGGGGATGTTCGCGCGTGGAGAATTCGAGCTGGGGCATGCCCCGGCGCTGGTGCTGCCGCAAGCGGCCGTGGTGTTGCGCGACGGCTTTGCCTATGTTTTTCGTCTTGAGGGCGAGGACCGTGTCGCGCAGGTCAAGGTCGTGCCCGGACGCCGGCTCGGCCCGCAGGTCGAGATTGTCGAAGGTCTGCCGCCGCAGGCGCGTGTCGTGGCAAGTGGCGCCGGTTTTCTCTCTGACGGCGATGCCGTCAAGGTGGTGGCGGCCACGGACAGCGCGCAATGAATGTCTCCGCCTGGTCGATCCGCAATCCGATTCCGGCCATCCTGCTGTTCATCCTGCTGACGTTTGCCGGGGTCCTCGCCTTTCGGGCGATGAAGATCCAGCAGTTCATGGACATGGACCTGCCGACGGTGACGGTGGTCGCCTCGCTGCCGGGTGCGGCGCCCACACAGATGGAAACCGAGGTGGCGCGCAAGCTCGAGAATTCGGTGGCGACCCTGCAAGGTCTCAAGCACATCTACACCAGCGTGCAGGACGGCACCGTAACACTGACCGTCGAGTTCCGGCTGGAGAAGGTGCCGCAGGAAGCCGTCGATGATGTGCGCGATGCCATTTCGCGCGTGCGTGCCGATCTGCCCGCCGACCTGAAGGACCCGGTGGTGAGCAAGGTGAATCTTGCCGGTGCGCCGATCCTGACGTTTACGGTCGCTTCGACGCGCATGGATGAGGAGGCCCTGTCCTGGTTTGTTGACAATACCGTGACCAAGGCGGTGCTGGCGGCCAGGGGAGTTGGTGCTGTCGCGCGGGTGGGCGGCGTCACGCGCGAAGTTCATGTCGAAATCGATCCGGTGCGACTGCTGTCCCTGAACGCCACGGCGGCGGATGTCTCGCGCCAGTTGCGTCGCATCCAGCAGGATGCTCCGGGCGGGCGCGCCGATATCGGCGGTGCCGAACAATCGGTGCGCACCATCGCCACCGTGCGCAGCGCCGAGGAGCTGGCGGCGATGGACATCACGCTCTCCGACGGTCGGCGTGTGCGGCTCGATGCGCTCGCCACGGTGAGCGACAGCTTCGCCGAGCGGCGTAGCGCTGCCCTGCTCGATGGCCGGCCGGTGGTCGGCTTTGAGGTGACGCGCAGCCGCGGCGCGGGCGAGATCGAGGTGGCGCAAAGTGTCGGCGCGGCCTTGCAGCGGCTGAGGGCGGATTATCCGCACATCGAAATCCGCGAGGCGTTCAACTTCGTCGATCCGGTCGTCGAGAATTACGAAGGCTCGATGAGCCTGCTCATCGAAGGGGCGCTCCTTGCGGTTCTGGTGGTGTGGCTGTTCCTGCGCGACTGGCGCGCCACCCTGGTATCGGCCACGGCGCTGCCGCTGTCGATCCTGCCGACTTTCGCCGCGATGTACCTGCTCGGCTTTACCCTCAATGTGGTGACGCTCTTGTCGATGTCGCTGGTGGTCGGCATCCTCGTCGATGATGCCATCGTCGAGATCGAGAACATCATGCGCCACCTGCGCATGGGCAAGTCGCCCTACCAGGCGGCCATGGAAGCGGCCGACGAGATCGGTCTGGCCGTGATCGCCACCACCTTCACCCTGATCGCGGTATTCCTGCCGACCGCTTTCATGAGCGGTGTGGCCGGCAAGTTCTTTGTCCAGTTCGGCTGGACGGCGGCGATTGCCGTGTTCTTCTCGCTGGTGGTGGCGCGCATGCTCACGCCGATGATGGCCGCCTATCTGCTGCGACCGCTGGCACGGGAGCACACGCCGCGCTGGCTGGCGTGGTATCAGGGCTGGGCGGCACGTTGCCTGGATCATCGCGTGCGTACCCTGCTCGCTGCTGCTGCGTTTTTCTTTGGCTCCTTTGCCCTGATTCCGTTGCTGCCGACCGGTTTCTTGCCACCAGACGATCTGTCGCAGACGCAGGTGTATCTCTCCCTGGCGCCGGGCGTCACCTTCGACGAAACACTTGCCGCCGCCGAGCAGGCACGCAGGATCGTCAGCCGTGATCCGGATGTGAGACTGGTCTATACCGCTGCGGGCGGAGGCAAATCCGGCAGCGATCCGTTTGCCCCGCAAGGAGCGGATGAAGTGCGCAAGGCGACGCTCACCCTCAACCTTACCGCGCGCAGCGAGCGCCGCGGCGTGAGCAAACAGGCCATCGAGCAGCGCCTGCGTGACGCTCTTGCAGCGATTCCCGGCGTGCAGGTGAAGGTCGGTCTGGGGGCGGCGAACGAGAAATACATTCTCGTGCTGGCGAGCGAGAATGGTCCGCTGCTCGCCGAACACGCACGTCGCGTCGAGCGCGAGCTGCGCACACTGCCCGGTATCGGCAACATTGTCTCGACGGCCAGCCTGATGCGCCCGGAACTTGTCGTGCGGCCGGATTTTGCGCGCATGGCCGATCTGGGCGTCACCTCGGAGGCGATTGCCGACACGCTGCGCATCGCCACGGCGGGGGATTACGATCAGGGGCTGGCCAAGCTCAACCTCTCGCAGCGCCAGGTACCGATCGTCGTACGCCTGCCCGAGGCGGCACGCGCCGATTTCGGGTTGATCGGTCGCCTTGCCGTGCCGGGGCGCAACGGGCCGGTGCAACTGGACAATGTCGCCGACATCACGATGGCGAGCGGCCCGGCGCAGATCGATCGCTATGACCGCCAGCGCAACATCAATTTCGAAATCGAGCTGAACGGCCAGCCGCTGGGCGACGTCGAACAGGCCGCTCACGCGCTGCCAAGCCTGCGTCAGCTGCCTGCCGGTGTGATCCAGACCACGGTGGGGGATGCCGAGGCGATGGGTGAGCTCTTCACCAGTTTTGGTCTGGCGATGCTCACTGGCGTGCTGTGCATCTACATCGTGCTGGTGTTGCTGTTCAAGGATTTCGTGCAGCCGGTCACCATCCTGGCCGCACTGGTGCTGTCGGTGCCGGGAGCTTTTCTTGCGTTGTTTCTCGCGCATCAGGCACTTTCGATGCCCTCGATGATCGGCCTCATCATGCTGATGGGGATTGCCACCAAGAACTCGATCCTGCTCATCGACTATGCCTTGCTTGCCCGCCGCGGCGTGGACGGCCAGCCTGGCCTCGGGCGCTATGAGGCGCTGCTCGATGCCTGCCGCAAGCGTGCGCGACCGATCGTCATGACGACGCTGGCGATGGGAGCAGGGATGCTGCCCATCGCCCTGGGCATTGGTACCGACCCGAGTTTCCGCGCGCCGATGGCGGTTGTCGTCATCGGCGGGCTGATCACTTCGACGTTTCTCAGTCTGCTGGTGATTCCGGTGATTTTCACCTATATCGACGATCTGATCGGCCTGTTCCGCCGCAAGCCGCAGGCACCTCCGACCTGATGGGCTATCCCTTCTTTCAGACGGGTCATGTTGCCGGCCCGCACCGGTTTTTTGCTGGCATACTGAAAAGCACCCCACAAAACAACGGAGAACTCCCCATGAACGCATCAATGAAATACCCGGATTTTTACGATAAGGCGCCGACCATCCGCATGCGCGATCCGCTCGCCGAGTTCCTTGGCGCCATGGAAGGAGGCATCATCGAGTACCGCTACGCCGACGCCGTCAAGGTGGCCGGCCATTCCTGCCCGACGGTGGCCTCCGCCTGGCTGATGACGATTCGCGCGCTCGAGGCGCTGTATCCCGGTCCGGACGAGTTGCCCGAGCGCGGCGCGGTGCGCGTCGACTTCCAGGAAGAGTCGACCAGTGGCGTCACGGGTGTCATCGCCAATGTCGTGGCACTCATCACCGGAGCCACCCAGGAGACCGGATTCAAGGGACTGGCGGGTCGCTTCGACCGGCGTAAGCTGCTCTACTTCAATGCCCGTATCGACGAGGACATCCGTTTCACGCGCAAGGACAGCGGTGCCGCGGTGGATGTCGCCACCCATCTGGAAAACATTCCGCGCTCGATGCGCATGGCCGAGCTGATGAGCGCCTGCATCGATGGCAAGGCTTCGGCCGACGAGCAGCGCGAATTTGGCAAGCTCTGGCAGGAGCGTGTGCGTCTGATGCTCGTCGAGCATGCACAGGACAAGCACATGATCGAAGTGCGTCCGGTCTGATCGTTTTTGCCCCATGAGGCGGCCCGCTCTTTCCCTTGCCGCCTTGTTGCTCGCCGTCCTGCCGGGACTGACTTTTCTCCCGATTCCGGTCGCAGCCTTCGATGCGCGGCCGGCGATGGCGGCGCAAGGCACGGTAGAGGTTCTGTTCTCTCCCGAAGACGATGTCGAAGCGGCGATTCTGCGGCTCTTGCGTACAGCGCGCCAGACCGTGCACGTACAGGCCTTTCTCATCACCAGTCGTGCGATTGCCGCAGCGCTCATCGAGACGCAGGCGCGCGGTATCCGGGTTGCGGTACTGGCCGATGCCGAACAGGCGACCCGGCTCGATAACAGCCGCCTGGGTGAGCTGGTGCAAGCCGGCATCGAGGTTGCGCTGGAGGTGCGCTACGCCGCCGCACACAATAAAATCATCCTTGTCGATGCCGCACAGGAAGGGGGCAGTGTCCTCACCGGCTCGTACAACTTCACCTGGTCGGCGCGTATGCGCAATGCCGAAAATGTCGTTATCCTGCGCGGCAACCCCTCCGCGCAACGCGCCTATCTCGACAACTGGCAGCGGCATCGGCGTGAGGCGGTACCTTATGCCGAGTTTTTCAATCGTCAGTAATTGAGCCATGCAAAAAAACCAGTTTGGCGGCTTGTTGATGGATTTCTGGCAGGATCTGCAGGAGCCGGCCATCGTCTGGCAGGTGGCGGCCCTCGCGCTCTGCCTTGCCCTGGCCTGGCTGGCCCACCACCTGTTGCGCAAGGTGCTCGGCGAGGAATCGCGCTTTGGCCAGCGTAGCCTGAAACGGCTGGTGTTTCCCCTGGCGGCGCTGGTCTTCGTCCTGATCACCCGGCCTTTACTGAAACCCTGGCAGTCGATCCATCTGCTCAACCTCGCCGTCCCGCTGCTGGTCTCGTTTGCCGCGATCCGCACGACGATGCTGGCACTGCGCTATGGCTTCCCGCGCGCACTCTGGCTGGCCTCCTTCGAGCGGCTGCTGACGTTGATCGTCTGGGGTATCGTCGCCCTGTATGTCACGGGACTGCTGCCGGAGATCATTGAGTCGCTCGAGGACATCCGCTTCGTCATCGGCAAGCAGAAGCTCTCCTTGTGGCTGATCCTGCAAGGGGCGGGCACGGTGCTGGTGTCCTTGCTGGCGGCATTGTGGCTGGGCGGCCTGATCGAGCAGCGGCTCATGGCGGCGGACGGCCTCGATGTCAGTCTCAAACTGGTGTTCGCACGGCTGTCGCGAGCCGTACTGATCCTGCTGGCAGTCCTGATCAGCCTGCCGCTGGTCGGTATCGATCTGACGGCGTTGTCGGTCTTCGGTGGCGCCCTGGGCGTGGGCATCGGCCTGGGTTTGCAGGGCATCGCCGCCAGCTATATCTCCGGCTTCATCATCCTGCTCGATCGCTCGATCAAACCCGGTCATGTGATCAACGTCGAAGGCATTGCCGGAATGGTGACGCACGTCACCACCCGTTTCACGGTGTTGCGCTCGGGCAACGGCATCGAGTCGATCGTGCCGAACGAAAAGCTGGTCGGCTCGGTGGTGCAGAACGAGACTTACAGCAACGCACGTGTGCGCCATGTCGTGAAAATCCGGGTCGGCTATGGCAGCGATGTCGAGCGGGCCATGGTGCTGCTGTGCGAAGCCGCACACTCGCAATCCGATGTGCTTGCCGATCCGCCGCCGCAAGCCTTGCTGATTGCCTTTGCCGAGTCCGGTATCGATCTGGAGCTGGGTTTCTGGCTCGAAGACCCCAAGGCCGGAACACCCTTTGTCAAATCCGCACTCCAGCTGGCGATCTGGCATGCGTTCAGGAAAGAGGGCATCGAAATTTCCCTCCCGCAGCGCGAGGTGCGCCTGCTCGATTCTCCGCCGGGCCGCCTCCCTTCCTGAGGACAATAAAAAACCCGCCGTGGCGGGTTTTTTGTTGAATGAAGAGACGCGCTTACTTCAGCTTGGTTTCCTTGTAGAGCACATGCTTGCGTGCTTTCGGATCGAATTTCTTGAGCTCCAGCTTTTCGGGCATGGTGCGCTTGTTCTTGGTCGTCGTGTAGAAGTGGCCGGTGCCGGCCGTGCTCTCGAGTTTGATTTTTTCGCGGGGCATGGCGGTTCTCCTTAGAGCGTGCCCTGGGCGCGCAGTTCGGCCAGGACGACGTCGATGCCTTTCTTGTCGATGGTACGCAAGCCGGCGTTGGAGACGCGCAGGCTGACCCAGCGGTTTTCGGACTCGACCCAGAAGCGGCGGTTCTGCAGATTGGGCAGAAAGCGGCGCTTGGTCTTGATGTTCGAGTGGGAAACATGATTTCCCACCATCGGTGCCTTACCGGTCACCTGGCAGACGCGAGACATGGTGTGCTCCAGATCGGGATTTAGCAAAACGCGGGATTATACGCAATCAGCAACCGTCAGAGCAAGCCCTTTTCGGCAAAGGAGAGGGCTTCATGTGTGCCGGCGATGATGAAATGGTCGAGCAAGCGCACGTCGACGAGCGCCAGGGCTTGCTTGAGTGCCTGGGTCAGCGCCTCGTCGGCACGGCTTGGTTCGGCCACGCCGGAAGGGTGGTTGTGGGCAAGCAGTGCCGCCGCCGCATTGTGCCTGAGCGCCAGCTTGACGACTTCGCGCGGGTGCACGCTGGTTTGCGTGAGGGTGCCGCGAAACAGCTCTTCGGCGATGATCAGGCGGTTTTGCGCATCGAGCAGCAGCACCATGAAGACTTCATGCGGCAGGGGCGCCAGACGCAGGCGCAGCCAGTCACGCACGGCGTGCGGCGAGGCGAGCACATCGCCCGTGCTCATTTCCTCGCGCAGGGCACGACGGGCCATTTCCATGACGGCCTGCAACTGGGCGTATTTGGCCTCGCCCATGCCGGGGATCGTCGAAAACTCGGCCGCTGTGGCGGCGAACAGCCGGGTGAGACTGCCAAAGTGCTGGAGCAGGGTGCGTGCCAGATCGACGGCACTCGCACCGCGGACGCCGACGCGCAGAAAAATGGCGAGCAGCTCCGCCTCGGAGAGTGCTCCCGCGCCGTGTGCAAGCAGACGTTCGCGCGGACGTTCGGCTACGGGCCAGTCGGTGATTGCCATGTTGCAGTCGATCCCAATCCAGTAGAATCATTCGCTCGGATCCGGATTCTATCTTATCGTCATGGCTGAACTGAACGGCAGGCGCATCGTGCTGGGGGTGACCGGTGGCATCGCCGCCTACAAGGCGGCCGAGCTGGCACGCCGTCTTGTCAAGGAGGGTGCCGAGGTGCACGCGGTACTGACGGCGGCGGCAGCGCGCTTTGTCACGCCGGTGACGTTTCAGGCACTCACCGGCCGGCTCGCCTGGTGCGATGCGTGGGATGCGCGCATGCCCGACAACATGGCGCACATCGAGCTCTCGCGCGCCGCCGATGCGATTCTCGTTGTGCCGGCGACGGCAGATTTCCTCGCCCGGCTGGCGCATGGTTTTGCCGACGACCTGCTCGCTTCCCTGTGTCTGGCGCGGCCCCGCGCCGGCATCGATGGCGCGGGTCAGGACTGTCCCCTGCTGGTGGCACCGGCAATGAATCGCCAGATGTGGGAGAACCCCGCCACGCAAAGAAACCAAAGTCAGTTGCGCGAGGACGGCGTCATCTTCCTCGGCCCGGCCAGCGGCCTGCAGGCCTGTGGCGAGGTGGGCGAGGGGCGCCTGCTCGAACCGGAAGAGATTCACGACGCACTGGTCGGTTTTTTCCAGCCCAAGGTGCTCGCCGGTCGGCGTGTGCTGATGACCGCCGGGCCGACCTTCGAGGCGCTCGACGCCGTGCGCGGCCTCACCAACCCCAGCTCGGGCAAGATGGGTTTTGCCCTGGCGCGTGCCGCACGCGATGCCGGCGCCCAGGTGACGCTGGTGTGCGGGCCGGTGACGCAGCCGACGCCCGCAGGCATCGTCCGCATCGATGTCACGAGTGCGCTGGAGATGCATGCCGCGGTGATGCGCGAGGTTGACGCCTGCGATCTTTTCATCGGTGTGGCGGCGGTGGCCGACTATCGTCCGGCCGAGCCCGTCCGGGAAAAACTCAAGAAGGACGGTCAGCCGCGCCAGATCGCACTGGTGCCCAATCCCGATATCCTCGCAGAAGTGGCAGCGCGCGCGCAGCCGCCGTTTTGCGTCGGCTTTGCCGCCGAGAGCCAGGATCTGGAAACCTACGCCGAGAGCAAGCGCCGCAACAAGAAACTGTCGCTGGTAGTGGGCAATCTGCTGCAGGACGGCCTCGGTGGTGATACGAACGCCGTGATCCTCTTCGACGGGCAGGGCCGGCATCCGCTCGGCCCGGCGCCCAAGATCGAAATCGCCCGTGCCATTGTTGCCCATATCGGCCGCATGCTCGCCGGTCGTGGAGAATAGCAAGCATGCCAAGCATTGATCTGCGCATCCTCGATGCACGCCTGAAGGAGCATCCGCCGCATTACGCGACACCCGGTTCGGCCGGGCTCGATCTGCGTGCCTGCATCGAGGCGCCGGTGAAGCTGCATCCGGGCGACACCCAGCTCATCCCGGCCGGTATCGCCCTGCATCTGGCCGATCCGGGCCTGGCGGCACTGATCCTGCCGCGCTCCGGGCTGGGCCACAAGCATGGCATCGTGCTGGGCAACCTCACCGGTCTCATCGATTCGGATTACCAGGGCGAGATTTTCGTCTCGGTCTGGAACCGTGGACGCGAAACCTTCACCCTCAATCCGCTTGATCGCCTTGCCCAGCTGATCGTCGTGCCGGTGCTGCAGGTATCGTTCAATCTGGTCGATGCGTTCGAGACTTCCGAGCGCGGCGCAGGCGGTTTCGGCAGCACCGGACATCAATGAAAAAGCCCCGCGGCGGCGGGGCGGATCGTGAAAAGTCAGTGCTGGCAGGACGGCGTCCTTCCCCTGCGCGGGCAGGGGAAGGGGCGCTGATCAGCTCGACATCTCGGTGAGGATGTTCTTCAGCCAGCTGCGCGCATATACCGCTTCGGCTTCGGACAGGTCGGGCGAGACGGCCACCGAACCGGGTGCCGCGACGATGGTCTTCTTCTCCTTGTCGGCGAGATAGACGCCGGTGACGCTGACCGCCTCGGTCGCCGAGAGGAAGCTGTAGCAGGTGTTGATCGTCGACATGTCCACCAGGCTCTTGCCATTCATTGCATTGACGAGGTTGGCGGCGCAGGCCTTGGCTTCGGCGTTGGCCGAATAGCCTGATTTCGGCATGGCGCCGGCGACACAGGCATCGCCAATCACGTGAATGCCTTTTTGCAGTGTCGACTCGAAGGTGTCCGGATGGACCGGGCACCAGTGCTTGTCCGCGCCGACGAGGCCGGCTGCGGCGGCGATGGCGCCGGCGCGCTGTGGCGGGATGAGATTCACGACATCTCCATGCACGTCTTCGAGGCCCTCGACGAGGACGACCTTCTTCGCCGCATCGATTTCGGTGACTTTTTTCGCCGGCCGGTAGTCGATGATGCCTTCGTAATGTTTCTTCCAGCCCTTGAGGAACAAACCCTTCTTCGAGACGATGTCCGGGTTGGCATCGAGCACGATGATCTTCGACTTCGGTTTGTGCTGCTTCAGGTACATGGCGATCATGCTGATGCGCTCGTACGGCCCGGGCGGGCAGCGGAAGGGCGCGAGCGGGATCGACAGGACGACATTGCCGCCGTCGGGCATGGCTTCGAGTTGCTGGCGCAGCAGGAGTGTCTGCGGGCCGGCTTTCCAGGCATGCGGCATGAGCCTGGGTGTCGTCGCCATGTCATAGCCCTTGATTTCCTCACTGCGAAAATCGATGCCGGGCGAGAGCACCAGACGGTCGTAGCGGATGTCGCCGCGCGAGGTACGCACGAGTTTTCCTGCGTTGTCGATGCCGGTGACTTCGGCCTGGACGAAGCGGATGCCGTAGTTGGCGGCCAGCCTGTCGTAGCCGATCGTCAGCGTCGACAGATCCGGCAGCAGGCCGCCGATGTAGAGGTTGGAGAAGGGGCAGGAGACGAAATGATCGTTGCGCTCGACGAGCACCACCTCGATGCTGCGATCCATCATGCGGATGTATTTGGCGGCAATCGTGCCGCCGTAGCCGCCGCCCACCACCACCACGCGGCGCCCGCCCGTCGGGCCGGCCATATCGAGGTGGGCACAGCCCGGGAGGAGGCTCGCCGTGCCCAGCCCGGCACCTGCACCGAGCAGTTTGAGAAAGCTTCTGCGTTCCATGGTCATGTTCGGGTCTCCCTTATTTCACGCTGGCGTAGAAATGCATCAGGGCGTCGAGATCTTCATGCGAGAGCGCCTTGATCTTTTCGGCCATCTTTTCCGGCATGCCGCGCTTGCCGCTTTCGTACAGCGCCATCTGCATCTGCAGATAGGTCAGCCACTGGCCGGCGAGAATCGGCGTGCCTTTCTTGCCGATGCGTCCGCTGTCTTCATGGCAACGGCCGCACTTGTCTTCTTCGATGCTCCTGCCGCGGGCCACCTTGGCCGCATCCAGCGTCTGTGTGGCGGCGTGGTGTTTCTGCTGCGAGAAAAAATCGGCCATTGCCTCGAAATCGGTCTCGCTGTAACCCTGGGCGATGCGCCCCATGATGGTGCTCGGCCGCTGGCCGCTCTTGAAGCGCTTCATGTTGCCGAGGATGGATTCCCTGGTCTGGCCGGCCAGGCTCGGCATGGACGGACCGGCACTGGCGCCGTTCGTGCCGTGGCAGCCGCCACAGGCGTTGGCCAGCATCGCCGGAGTCGGCGGCGTGGCATGCGCGCTTGCCGACAGGGCCAGCAGGGCCGCCGGCAGGAGACCTTTGAACAAACCAATTTTCATGATGACTCTCTCCTTTGGCCAATGGCCGTAAAAACTCAAGACGTGGTGATGCCCTTTCGGACAGGCATTCGATTAGTTTGTGGTGGTTCGGTTTGTGGTGGTTCGTCGCCCGGGTGGGCTTGTGCGGCGTGGAAATCCTGCCGGCAAGCGTCACCGGCAAGAGGAGGTGATACAACGATCTGTGTGTCATACCTCTGCGGACGGGGAGATTATTGCAGTCCGCACGTGTTTAGGCAACCCGGGAAACGTGATTCACCGACAAGAAAAGCGGTTGGGCGAACCGGGGCGGGACGACTCGGCTAGAATCCCTGCTTCCCCTTCGTTGATTTGGATCACTCGCATGGCACAGTATGTTTTCACCCTGAACCGCGTGGGCAAGATCGTCCCGCCCAAGCGTCACATCCTCAAGGACATCTCGCTCTCCTTCTTCCCCGGCGCCAAGATCGGCGTGCTCGGCCTGAATGGCTCGGGCAAGTCGACGCTGCTCAAGATCATGGCCGGCGTGGACAAGGACATCGAGGGCGAGGCGACGCCGATGCCCAACCTGTCGATCGGCTACCTGCCGCAGGAGCCGCAGCTCGATGCGGAACAGACCGTGCGCCAGGCCGTCGAGGAAGGCCTCGGTGAAGTGTTCGAGGCGCAGCAGAAGCTCGACGCCGTGTATGCCGCCTACGCCGAACCGGAGGCCGATTTCGACGCCCTGGCCGCCGAACAGGCGCGCCTCGAAGCGATCATCGCCGCCTCCGACGGCCACACTGCCGAGCAACAGCTCGAAGTCGCCGCCGATGCCCTGCGCCTGCCGCCCTGGGAGGCGAAGATTGCCAACCTGTCCGGCGGCGAGAAGCGCCGCGTGGCGCTGTGCCGCCTGCTGCTGTCGAAGCCCGACATGCTGCTGCTCGACGAGCCGACCAACCACCTCGACGCCGAGTCGGTCGACTGGCTCGAACAGTTCCTCACGCGCTTTCCCGGCACCGTCGTGGCGGTGACCCACGACCGCTACTTCCTCGACAACGCCGCCGAGTGGATCCTCGAACTCGACCGCGGCCAGGGCATTCCCTGGAAGGGCAACTACTCCTCCTGGCTGGAACAGAAGGAGGACCGCCTCAAGCAGGAGGAGGCGTCCGAATCCGCGCGCCAGAAGGCCATCAAGAAGGAACTCGAGTGGGTGCGGCAGAACCCGAAGGGGCGCCAGGCGAAGAGCAAGGCGCGCCTCGCCCGCTTCGACGAGCTCGCCAGCCAGGAATACCAGAAGAGGAACGAGACGCAGGAGATCTTCATCCCGGTGGCCGAGCGCCTCGGTGACAAGGTGATCGAATTCAAGGGTGTCTCCAAGGGCTACGGCGACCGGCTGCTGATCGACAACCTCAGCTTCCAGATTCCGCCCGGCGCCATCGTCGGCATCATTGGCCCCAACGGCGCCGGCAAGTCGACGCTGTTTCGCATGTTGAGCGGGAAGGAACAGCCCGATAGCGGCGAAATCGTCCTCGGCCCCACCGTCCAGCTCGTCTCGGTCGAGCAGTCGCGCGAGGCGCTGCCCAATGACAAATCGGTATGGGAGGCAATTTCCGGTGGCGCCGACATCCTCACCGTCGGCAAGTACGAGACGCCCTCGCGCGCCTACATCGGCCGCTTCAACTTCAAGGGTGCCGACCAGCAGAAGATCGTCGGCAACCTCTCCGGCGGCGAGCGCGGACGCCTGCATCTGGCCAAGACGCTGATCGCCGGCGGCAACGTGCTGCTGCTTGATGAACCCTCCAACGACCTCGACGTGGAGACGCTGCGTGCGCTCGAAGACGCCCTGCTCGAATTCGCCGGCTGCGTGCTGGTCATCTCGCACGACCGCTGGTTCCTCGACCGCATCGCCACCCACATCCTCGCCTGCGAGGGCGAATCGCAATGGGTGTTCTTCAACGGCAACTACCACGAGTACGAGGCCGACAAGGTGAAGCGCCTGGGCGAGGAGGGGGCCAAGCCGAAGCGTCTGCGCTACAAGCCGCTGAAGGGCTGAGCGCATGTCTGCGGCGGGCGTGCCGATGACGACGCAGCGCATGCCCGCGCTATTCATCGGACACGGCAGCCCGCTCAATACGCTGGCGGACAATCCGCACACGCGCGCCTGGCAACGCCTGGGCGAACGCCTGCCGCGCCCGCGCGCGGTGCTGGTGATTTCCGCGCACTGGTTCGTGCCGCAAACCGCCGTCACGGTGATGACTGCACCGCGCACCCTGCATGACTTTTATGGCTTTCCGCCGGCGCTGCACGCATTCGTCTATCCGGCGCCGGGCAGCCCGCAGCTGGCCGCGCAGGTGCAGGCCTGCCTGCGCCCGCTGCCGGTGATTCCGGACACGTCCTGGGGGCTCGATCACGGTGCCTGGTCGGTCCTCGCGCATCTTTTCCCCGAAGCCGATGTTCCTGTCGTGCAGTTGAGTCTGAACCGCCGGCAGGCACCGTCGTTTCATGCCGGATTGGGTGCCCGGCTGGCCGCGCTGCGCGAGGAAGAGGTGCTGATTCTGGGCAGCGGCAACCTCGTCCATAACCTCGCCCTGATGCGTCCGGGGGAACCTTTCGACTGGGCGGGCGCGTTCGAGGAAAAAGTCAGGCAGGCGATCGACGACAACGACGTCGAAGCCTTGCTGGACTGGCCTGCGCTATCGCAACACGCCGCTCTGGCCGTGCCCACGCCCGAGCATTTTCTGCCACTGCTCTATGTTTTGCCGACCCGCCAGGAAGGTGAGCGGATCAGTTATCCGGTGAGTGGCATCGACATGGGCTCGCTCAGCATGACGAGTGTGGCTGTCGGCTTGCCGGAACAGGAACAGAATCTATAATCGAACCTGTTTGTCATCAGGAGTGCAAAATGTCCACACCGGGATCCGCATCGAATCTGTCACGCTGGGGTCTGCGCGCGCTGATTGCGCTCGTCATCCTGGCGGTTGTACTGTCCGGCGCGCTGTATTTTGGCGCGCGCGTGCTCAAGGGCAAGGTCGAGCAGGCGCTTGGCAGCGAGAGCGAGATCGGCGAAGTGCGCCTGGGCTTCGGTTCGGTGGATGTCCTCAAGCTGCGCATCAAGGCGCCTGCCGGCTGGCCGGCAGCGGAGACTTTGCGCGCCGAACGTATCGTGATCCGCCCCGATCTGCTCGCGCTGCTCTCGGCACGCATCAGGATTTCTTCCATCGATATCGAAGGTGGCTATGTTTCCGCCCTGCGCGGCAATGACGGCAAGCTGCGCGTGGTACCCAGCCTGCTGGACAAGAAAGGAGAAAAAACCGGCGACAAGGACCCGGAAGTCTCCATCGGTGCCATCGAGTTGAAGGACGGTGTGCTTGAATTCTTCGATGCCACGGTGCGACGCCCGCCCCACAAGATTCGCCTGGAAAAGCTGCAGGCGAAAGTGACGAACCTGAATCTGCCGGAACTCGATGAAAAATCCTCCCTGCATCTGGACGGCGTGCTCAAGGGCGTGCGCACCGACGGCACGCTGCGCATCGATGGCTGGATGCGTTTCGGCAACCGCGATTCCGACCTGCGCAACACCTTGCGCGGTGTTGATCTGCTCGCCCTGCAACCGTACCTGCTCAAGACGGCCGAAACCGGTGTGCGCAAAGGCACGCTCGACCTGGATTTACAGGCAAGCATCAAGGCCAATCGTCTGCATGCGCCGGGCACGCTGACGCTCAATGGCCTCGAACTGGATTCGGGTGGCACCTTCATGGGCATGCCACGCGCCGCGGTCGTCTCGCTCATGAAAGACAAGAGCGACAAGATCACCATTCATTTCACCCTGGAGGGCCGCCTGGACGATCCGAATTTCAGGTTGAACGAAGGCTTCTCGACGAAGATCACCTCATCGCTGGGTAGCCTGGTCGGTATCAGTGTCGAGGGGCTGGCGAAAGGTGCGGGCGTACTCGGTCAGAAGGGTGTGGAGGCGGCGGGCAGCGCGGCCGAAGGAGTCGGCAAGGCGGTCAGGGGGCTGTTCGGCAAATAGTCGCCAGGCCCCGACACTTCGTTGATTTCATTTACATTTTTTTGCACTTGCTTACAGCATGGAGAGAGCCTGTCCGTTAGCATGGCCTCATTCCATTTTGTTAACGGCGAGGAGCAAGAGATGAAAAAGGGACTTCACACTTCGATGTCACTGATACTCGGGGTTGCCGCCCTGGCGGTCTCGGCGGGCGCCTGGGCCCATGGTCCGGACAGACACTCGCGACATTACGGTCACGGCGGCTACCACCATCACCATGTGCCGGTGGTGTATCAACCCCGCTATTACCCGCCGCACCGCTACTACGCGCCACCCGTCGTCCATGAACGCGTCATTGTGCGTGAAGTGCAGCCGGTGGTCTATCCGCAACCGGTCCCCTACTACCCGCCGCAACCGGGCTTCACGATCGGCGTCAACGTGCCGCCCATTTTCGTGCATGTCCGCTGAGAAGTTTTGAAACACCGGCTTTGAGTCAGGACAGGCGGACCGTCCTGACCGCAGGGCACCGTTTTCAGAGTGTCTTGTGCGTGCCGTCGCAGATCGGCGGCGTTTTCGTGCGCTTGCAGCCGCAGAACCAGATCTTTTCGGAGCGTTCGGCCACATACTTGAGCGGCTTGAAGGGTGTGCCTTCATGCGAGCCGTCGCAAAACGGCTGGCTCTCGCTCAGCCCGCAGGCACACCACCAGTATTCCTTGCCCGCTTCGACATCGACGCCATAGGGCGCTTTCTGGGCAATCTTCGGCAAGTCCATTTCGATCTCCTTTTCACGAGTGAAGACTCGAGACGATCTTAGCCCCGGACTCTACCGGCTGCAACGTCTGCGCGCCTGCTGCACGCGGCATCGGGCGCCGTCTTGCCACAGCTGACTTTCTTCTTGCGAAGAGCGCTCCGGTCAGCGTGATTCACGCAATCGCAGGAGGGGAATGTGCACGTTGCGCTGCCCGTCGGCGAGCCAGACGAGACCGTCCTGGATCGTGCAGTGCAGGTCCATGGTGCGTTGGGCGAGCGTGACCAGATCGGACGATGCGGCGGGCGGCAATTGCAGGACGGCGAGGTTGTCAAGGCGGCTCAGACGGGCGGAGTTTTGCTGCCACCAGAGATCGGCCGTACGGGCACCGTAGGTCAGCACGACGACCTGTCGGGCGTGACCGCAGGCGCGGCGCAGGATGCGTTCATCGGGCAGGCCGACCTCGATCCAGTACTCGATGGCACCGGTGAGATCTTTCTGCCACAACGCCGGTTCGTCCTCGGCGGACAGGCCGCGACCGAACTCCAGCCTTTCGTGCGCGAAGAGGGCGAAGGCGAGCAGGCGCACCATCAGACGCTCGTCGGTCTCGGACGGATGACGGGCCAGCGTCAGCGCGTGCGTCGCGTAGTAATGCCGGTCGAGGTCGCTGACCTGCAGCGTGGCCTTGAAGACGGTGGATTTGAGGGCCATGACTACAACCAGTTTTTCAGCAAGGGGATCAGCAGCGGCACCAGCAGCGCGGTGAGCAGGGCGTTGAGGCCCATCGCCAGGCCGGAGAAGGCGCCGGCCTGTTCGCTCTCCTGGAAGGCGCGCGCGGTGCCGATGCCGTGCGAGGCGACGCCGACGGCGAAGCCGCGCACGGCGTGGTCGACGATGCCGAGTGCCTGGTAGATGAAACGCGCGCCCACCGCGCCGAGGATGCCGGTGGCGATCACCAGCACCGCCGTCAGCGAGGGCAGGCCGCCGATGCGCTCGGCGATGCCCATGGCGATCGGCGTGGTGACCGACTTCGGCGCCAGCGACAGCAGCGAGGCCTCGCTCGCGCCGAACAGCTTGCCGATGGCCACCGCGCTGACGGTGGCGGTAAGCGAGCCGACGACCAGCGCCGCCAGCAGCGGGCCGGCCATGGCGCGCAGTTTCGGCAGCTGCGTGTACAGCGGAATCGCCAGCGCCACCGTCGCCGGGCCGAGCAGGAAGTGCACGAACTGCGCGCCGTCGAAATAGGTCGGATAGGGCGTGCCGGTGAGCTGCAGCAGCAGCACCAGCGCCGCCACAGCGAGCAGCACCGGGTTGGCGAGCGGATGGAAGCCGGCGCGCCTGTAGAGCCACCAGGCGCCCTGGTAGGCGAGCAGGGTGACGGTCAGCCCGAGCAGCGGCGAGGCCGACAGGTAGACCCAGATCTCGGCGAGTTGGGCGGGCGTGCGCACGGCGCTACTTCTCCGCCGTTTCCGCGCGGCGCGAAAGGGCGCGCAGGACGAGGGCGGTGACGGCAATGGTGAGGACGGTGCTGCCGACGAGCGAGGCGGCGAGCGGCAGCCATTCGTCGCCGATCCGGCCGAAATGCAGCATGACGCCGACGCCGGCCGGCACGAACAGCAGCGACAGATGCTGCAGCAGGTTCTGCGCGGTGTCGCGCAGCTCGGCCGACGGCCCGCCGCGCAGCGCCAGCGCGGCGAACAGCAGCGCCATGCCGATCACCGGCCCCGGGATCGGCAGCGCGAACAGCTGGGCGAGGACTTCGCCGATCAGCTGGAAGACGAGCAGTATCGTGAGGGCGCCGAGCATGAATCTCTCCGATCCGACAGGGCACCGCGCGGTGCCGGAGGCCGCATTATCCCCGATGGCGTCCGCGTCTGGCTGCCGCCGTGTCGCGGGGACTGACTTTTCCGGTTGATGACGTTGGCGAAAGCCCCTATAGTCGCGGGCTGGAACGGCGCGCTGGCGCCGCGCAACGCTTTCGCAGGACTTCATGCCCACACTCGATTGGCTCCACAAGCAGCAGGCGATCAAGGCCGCCGGCCGCGTGCCCTACCGCCTGCTGAATGCCGAGAGCACTCACGGCGACCCTGCCGCCGACAACTGGCTGATCCAGGGCGACAACCTCGAAGCCCTCAAGGCGCTGCTGCCGTTCCATGCCGGCCGCGTGAAGTGCATCTACATCGACCCGCCCTACAACACCAAAAGCGCCTTCGAGCACTACGACGACAACCTCGAACACAGCCAGTGGCTGTCGATGATGTACCCGCGTTTCGAACTGCTGCGCGAACTGCTCGCCGAGGACGGCAGCATCTGGGTGTCCATCGACGACAACGAGGCGCACTACCTGAAGGTGGTGATGGACGAAGTGTTTGGTCGGGGGAATTTTGTTACTTCGTTCATTTGGCAGAAGGTCGACAGCCCGAACGATAACAAGGTATCCATTACGCCCGATCATGAATTCCTACTGTGCTATGAGAAGCAAAAGGACAAGGCAGGATTTAGGAAGAAGAGCGACGCTAGTCTCCTTGATGCTTACAGCCAGAGAGATGCAAATGGCTGTTTATATCGTGATCGACTTCTGAAGAAGAACGGAAAGAACAGTCTGCGAGAAGATCGGCCAACAATGTTCTACCCCCTGACGGCTCCTGATGGATCTGTCGTTTACCCAATCCATGACGATGGAAGAGAAGCAAACTGGGCTTACGGTAAGTCCGGGGTAGAGAAAATGAATGCTGAAGGCCGACTTATCTGGAAGCAAAGGGATAAAGAAGACCGAAAGGTCTGGGTGCCATATACGCGCGAGTTTGCGCCAGATACTCCCGAGCGCCCACATCCGACAATATTGCTGGACGTGAAAACCACGCGGCAGGCGAAGGCACACCAGCGTGAGTTACTTCCGGATGCCCAGCAGTTCGATACGGTTAAGCCTGAGCAACTCATACAAAGAGTTTTCGAAGTTGCCACCAACCCTGGCGACCTCGTCCTCGACAGCTTCCTCGGCTCGGGCACCACCGCGGCGGTGGCGCACAAGATGGGCCGGCGCTGGATCGGCATCGAGATGGGCGAACATGCGCGCACGCATTGCCTGCCGCGCCTGGAGAAAGTCGTGGCGGGCGAGCAGGGTGGCATCTCTCAGGCCGTCGGCTGGGCCGGCGGCGGCGGCTTTCGCTTCTTCACGCTCGGCCAGCCGGTGTTCCTCGCCGACGGTGGCATCGACCCCGCCATCCGCTTCGACACTCTGGCGGCCTGGGTGTGGTATCAGGAGACGCGCACGCCGTGGAAAGTCAGTCCCGGCGGGACGGCGCCCCTCACCCCAGCCCTCTCCCCGTCCCACGGGGATTTCCTTCGGTCACAAGCGGGGCGAGGGGGCGAAGGGGCGATGCCTGGCACGCCGCTGCTCGGTATTCACGAGGGTACGGCCTATGCGCTGCTCTACAACGGCATTCTCGGCGACCGCCGGCCGCAGGGCGGCAATGTGCTGACTTCAGCGGTTCTGGATGCACTCAAGGCGCTGCTGCCCGACCATGCCGGGCCGTGGACGGTGTTTGGCGAGTCCTGCCGCCTGTCGCCGCGGCGGCTGGCGGCGGAGGGCGTGCGCTTCAAGCAGATTCCCTACGAGATCAAGGCGCGCTGAGATGAAACCACCCCCACGCTTGCTTCGCTCGCTGCCCCCCGAGGGGGCGTGTCAGTGGCTTCGGACGGCCGGGCGCCACTGACATGAGCCTGACCCTCAAGCGTTACCAGTCCGCCGCGCTCGATGTGCTGGCGCGCTTTTTCGATCTGGCACGCGGCGCGGGCGACGAAGCGGCGCTGGATGCCGCTTTCCGCGAAGCGCTGATCGAGCAGGAACTGCCGGCCGAGGCCATCCCGCCGTATCTTTCGCAGGGCTTCGCCGCCACGCCCTATGTCTGCCTGCGCATCCCCACCGGCGGCGGCAAGACCCTGCTCGGCGCCCACGCCGCCGCCTGCGCGGCGCGGCACTACACCGGCCAGGAGCGGCCGCTGGCGCTGTGGCTGGTGCCGACCAACACCATCCGGAGCCAGACCTTGAACGCGCTGCGCCAGCCGGGCCATCCCTACCGCGAGGCGCTGGAGCAGCATTTCGGCGTGGACGGCCTGCGCGTGATCGACATCACCGAATGCGAGCAGCTGCGGCCGCAAGATTTCGGCGGTCGGGCCATCGTCGTCGTGGGCACGCTGCAGACGCTGCGCGTGGAAGACACCTCGGGCCGCGACGTGTATGCCTACAAGGAAGCCTTCGAGCCGCATTTCGAGCGGGCGCCCGATCTGGCGGGCTTCGAGCGCGTCGAGGAGAAGGACCTCGCGGCGCAGCCCTATCTTTCGCGCGCCGACCTCGGCCGCGTCAAGCGCAGCTTCGCCAATCTGATGTTCTGGCACCGGCCGATCGTGATCATCGACGAGGCGCACAACGCCCGCGGTGCCCTGAGCTATGAGACTTTCTCGCGCCTGCGGCCGGCGGCGCTGATCGAGATGACGGCGACGCCGATCCGCAAGGGCGCGCACCGCAGCAATGTGCTCTACCACGTCTCGGCCGAGGCGCTGAAGGCGGAGCAGATGATCAAGCTGCCCATCGTGCTGCAGGCGCATCCGAACTGGCAGGAGGCGGTGCGCGATGCGCTGCTCACGCGCAAGCGCCTGGCGGCGGAGGCAGCGAACGAGGACGACTACCTGCGGCCGATCCTGTTGCTTCAGGCGGAGGACAAGGCGGGTGAGGTGACGGTGGAGAAACTGCGCGCCCATCTTGTTGAGCAGGAACATGTCGCCACGGCGCGCATCGCCGTGGCGACGGGCACGCAGCGGGAACTGGACGGCGTGAATCTCTTCGATCCGGCCTGTCCGGTGGAGATCGTGATTACGGTCGAAGCGTTGAAGGAAGGCTGGGACTGCTCCTTCGCCTACGTGTTCTGCTCCCTGCAGAAGATCGGTTCGAGCAAGGACATGGAGCAGTTGCTGGGCCGCGTGCTGCGCATGCCTTATGCGCGGCGGCGCAAGAGCGAACTGCTGAACCGCGCCTACGCCCACGTGGCCAGCGCGGAAACCCTGCAGGTGGCGAACGCGCTGGCCGACAAACTGGTGGCGATGGGCTTCGAGGAACTGGAGGCGGCTCAGGCGGTGTTCCCCACCACGACGCCGCTGTTCGACGCGGCGGGCGGCGCTGCGGCCGGCTTCGTGCCGCCGCCGATGGAGTGGGTGCTGCCGCAGGCGCCGGTCCTGCCGGCGGCCGCGGCCGAAGCCACCGGCATGGCGCTGGAGGCGCACCCGGCAGGCGGATTCGTGCTGCGCCTGTCGCAGCCGCCGACGGCGGAGGTGCGCGACGCCTTGCTGGCCGCGC
This sequence comes from uncultured Rhodocyclaceae bacterium, assembly GCA_964607005.1. GTDB lineage: Bacteria > Pseudomonadota > Gammaproteobacteria > Burkholderiales > Rhodocyclaceae > Desulfobacillus. Next base: position 54,568 of record CAZSHO010000001.1, on the reverse strand, counting down.
TGCCGACCAAGAAGGAGCAGGAAGCCTTTGCGCATGCGCTGGAGCGTTTCGAGTTTCGCCATCAGGCGCTGACGGCGCCGTCGCTGCGCGGCGTGCCGTTCCGGCCGCTGCCCCTGCTGTGCGTTCGCTTCGGAGAAGGCGCACAGGCCGACCTCGACCTGGCGGAGAAGGAAACGCTGGTCGATCTGGCCGGCTTCTCGCTCGCGGCGCAGGCGCCGGAGCTGCCGGGTTTCGTGCCCGAGACCGACCGCAAGCCCTATCTGCTGGACGTGGAGGACGGCCATCTGCGCATCGAGCAGGAGCAGGCCGTGTATGGCGTGAACCTCGATGCGGTGCCGACCGACGTGACCGAGACCGACCTGGTGCGCTGGCTCGATGCGCGCCTGCGCACCGCCGGCGTGACGCAGGCCGAGCGGCTGGTCTGGCTGGGCAAGGTGCTGCGCTGGCTGCTGCGGGAACGCAACTATTCGCTGACAGCGCTGGTGCGCCACCGCAACCAGCTGGCCCATGCGCTGGCGGAGCGCATGGCGGCGCTGCGCGGCGAGGCGCAAAAGGTCGGTTTCCAGATGACGTTGCTGGGGGACGATCCGAAGGGCTGCGTCAGCGGGGAGCATGTGTTCCGCTTCGGTGTGGGCGTGTATCCGGCGCAGCCGCCCTACTATCAGGGGCGCTACCGCTTCCGCAAGCATTACTACGGCGTGATCGGCGAGCTGAAGGAGCCGCCGCCGAAGCAGAAGGATCATGAGTTCTATTGCGCGATGGCCCTCGACGAGCATCCGGGCGTGCGCCACTGGGTGCGCAATCTGCCGCGCAGCGAGTTTTCCTTCAGTCTGCCGACCTCGGAGCAGAACTTCTATCCCGATTTCGTCTGCGAATTGATGGACGGCCGCCACTTCGTGGTGGAGTACAAGGGTGAGGGCTATAAGAGCAACGACGATTCGCAGGCGAAGCGCCTGGTGGGCGAGTTCTGGGCGAAGGCGAGCGGCAATCTCTTCCTGATGGCGGTGGAAAGCGACGCCCAGGGACGCGACGTGCGGCAGCAGATCGAGGCGGTGATCGGGGGTATTGCCGTGCTGAAGGCGATTGCCGAGCATTGCCGCGTGCGCCTGTCTCGCGATATCGAAAGCGAGGGCTACCAGCTGCACCGTGACATGGTCGGCACGGTGCTGGCCAGCTATGGCGATGGCGTCGCCTACGCTGTCGAGTTTGCGGATGTTCAGGGTGAAATTGCAGTCGTGACCGTACCGGCAGACGCCCTGGCCGTGGAGGCGGTTTCATGAGTCAGCGCTTGCCCAACGGCGGGTGCGCCTTGGTAGAAGAAAAGAAGGTCGTCGAATACCTGCTCAATCTCGCCCATCCTGACGGCACGTCGAAAGCAAAGTTCTTCCTGGCGCGGGGATTCGATTTCCGCCGCTGGGGCGAAATGCGCGATGCCCTTTTGGCCCAAGGTCGTGACAACCTGGTGACGAAGGTCACGCCGCATCAATGGGGCACCCGCTATCAGGTGGATTGCAACTGTCCGACACCGGATGGCGCGAACCCCTGCATACGCTCGGTATGGGAACTGGCGCATGCCGCCGCCTGCCCGCGCCTATTGACGGCGTTCCCTCTGGCGAATTGATCAGGCGTCCCTTGATGCGCCGTCCCGTGGGGACCGGATCGTGCAGGGTGTCTCCGGAGAGAGGGGCCTTTCACGGAGCCTTCGCCAAAGCAGAACGCTTTGCCGCCGTGAGGCGTATACTTTTTTGGCGTCCCGGAGTGCTTTCAGCGAATTTGTTCGGACTTGATGCCCGGGTCGGTCACGGGGTAACGGGTATTGCACCTGTACTTGCTCCCCCGATTTTTCATCAACCCTAAAAAGAGAAGACCATGAAAATAATTTCCTGTTTTTTGACTGTATCCGCTGCCTGTTTCCTGACCGCCTGTGGCGAGAAGCAACCCGCTCAGGCCCCCGCCACATCGCCCGGGCCGACTGCTGCCGCATCCGCGCCGGCTGCACCGGCCCCCGTGGCTGTGGTCCCCGCCGCGGCCCCGTCGCCGGCCAGCGAAGCCGGCAAGGCGGTCTTCACCAAGACCTGCGCGATGTGCCATGCCACCGGTGTCGCCGGTGCGCCCAAATCGGGCAACAAGGACGACTGGGCCCCGCGCATCGCCGAAGGCAAGGATACGCTCTACAAGCATGCGCTCGAGGGTTTCACCGGCAAGAAGGGCATGATGCCGGCGCGCGGCGCCAATCCCTCCCTGTCCGATGACGAAGTCAAGTCGGCCGTCGACTACATGGTTGGTTTGTCGAGCTGATTTCCCCTTCCAATGCAGGGAGCCGGGCATGCCCGGCTCCCTGTTCTTCCTGACGTCATCCCCGACGTCGTTCTTCTGCGGCGCCAGCACGCCGGGCGCTACCCTGTGCGCCGTCCTGCCGTAGCTGACTTTTCGCCTACTCCATCGCCTCGTAGAGCGGCAGGGTGAGGAACTCCGGATAGTCGGGCGAGAGGCTCATCTTCTCGAAGATGCCGGCGGCCTGGTCGTAGGTGTCGGTCTTCTCGCCGGCGGCGCTGACGGTGGCTTTCACCTTGGCGAGTTCCTCGACGATGAAGCCCTTCACCATCTCGGCGGTGACCTTGCGGCCGTCGTCGAGCTTGCCCTTCGGGCTGACCACCCACTGCCAGATCTGCGAGCGCGAGATCTCGGCGGTGGCGGCGTCTTCCATCAGGTTGTGGATGGGCACGCAGCCATTGCCGGCGAGCCAGGAGCCCAGGTAGTGGATGCCGACGTTGATGTTGGCGCGCACGCCGGCTTCGGTGATGGGCTGCTCGGGCTGGAAGTTGAGCCAGTCCCTGGCGCCGAAGCTGTCGGTGCGCTGCTTGCTCCATTGATTGGGCTGGTCGCCGAGCACCTTGATGAACTCATCCATGGCGATGGAGACGAGGCCCGGATGGGCCACCCAGCCGCCGTCGAAGCCGTCGTTGGCGTCGCGCGTCTTGTCGTGGCGGATGCCGGCGAGCGCTTTTTCGTTGGCGGCCGGATCGTTCTTGATCGGGATCAGCGCACTCATGCCGCCGATGGCCGGCGCGCCGCGCTTGTGGCAGGCCTTCACCAGCGCCAGCGCGTAGCTGCGCATGAAGGGCACTTCCATGGTGATGGCGCCGCGGTTGGCGAGACAAAAATCCTGGTTCTTTTTGAATTTCTTGATGCAGGAGAAGATGTAGTCCCAGCGCCCGGCATTCAACCCGGCGGAGTGTTCGCGCAGCTCGTAGAGGATTTCCTCGAGCTCGAAGGTGGCGAGAATGGTCTCGATCAGCACGGTGGCCTTGATGGTGCCGCGCGCGATGCCGAGCTCGTCCTCGGCCAGGCAGAAGATGTCGTTCCAGAGACGCGCTTCGAGGTGCGATTCGAGCTTGGGCAGGTAGTAGAACGGTCCGGCGCCGCGCGCGATCTGCTCCTTGGCGTTGTGGAAGAACACCAGGCCGAAGTCGAAGATGCCGCCGGGGACGCGCTGGCCGTCGACCAGCACGTGCTTCTCGTCGAGGTGCCAGCCGCGCGGGCGGATCTGCATCACGGCAATCTTGTCGTTGAGCTTGTAGACCTTGCCTGCCTCGTTGGTGAAAGTCAGTCTGCGGCGCACGGCGTCGTAGAGGTTCACCTGGCCCTGCACCTGGTTGAACCAGTTCGGGCTGTTGGAATCCTCGAAGTCGGTCATGTAGGAATCCGCGCCCGAGTTGAAGGCGTTGATGATCATCTTGCGCTCGACCGGGCCGGTGATCTCGACGCGACGGCATTCGAGCGCCTTGGGCAAGGGCGCGATCTTCCAGTCGCCTTCGCGGATGTGCTTGGTCTCGGGCAGGAAGTCGGGCATTTCGCCGGCGTCGATGCGTGCCTGGCGCTCGATGCGCTTTTTCAGCAGCTCCTGACGGCGCGCCTCGAAGGCGCGGTGCAGTTTGGCGACAAAAGCGAGCGCCTCGGGTGTGAGGATTTCGTCGAAGCGCGGATGCAGGGGGGCGTTGATCTGGACGCCGGCGGGAAGGTTGCTCATGGTGGCTCCTTGTCGTTACGGGGTGATGTAAAGGGTTTTGTAGAAATAGTAGGCGCTCAGGGTGCTGCCGACCAGAATGATGACACGGCGCAGCCAGAGGGCCGGAATCCTGCGTGCCATCGCCGCGCCCCAGTAGCCGCCGAAGGCTGCGGTGACGATCATCAGCAGCGTGTGCGGCCAGCTCACGGCGCCGGCAATGATGAAGGTGACGACAGCCACCGAGTAGATGATGGCCGAGAGCCAGTTCTTCAGGGCGTTCATTTCCTGGACGTCGGTATGGCCCTGGATGGCGAGGCTGGCGATCATCAGAATGCCCATGCCGGCACCGAAAAACCCGCCGTAGACCGAGACGGCGAGTTGGAAGAGCAGGCCGCCCGTGCCCATCGGCGCGTGCGGATCATGCGAACGCCGCGGCAGGACGCGCGCCGCCAGGCGCGAGACCTGCGTGCTGAAGGCGAACAGCACGGTGGCGAGGGCCAGCAGCCAGGGGATCAGCTTCGAGAAGGTGTCGTCGTGCGTGGCGAGCAGCAGCAATCCGCCGGCGAGACCGCCGAGGAAGGCGGCAACGGTGAGCGGCGGCAGCATCCCGCGGTAGCGGGCGATCTCGCGCCGGTAGGCGGCGACACCGGTGAAGCTCGCCGGCCACAGCGCCACCGCATTGCTGGCGTTGGCCATCACCGGCGGCACGCCCACAGCGAGCAGCGCCGGGAACGAAAAGAACGTGCCGCCGCCGGCCACCGAGTTCATCGCACCGGCGGCAAAGGCGGCCACGCCGATCAGCAGCGCGTGCCAGAGTTCCATGTCTGCAGCCAGCCGAGGCTGGCTTCACTGGTGGTGAGGGGGTGATATTCGCAGCCGATCCAGCCCGCGTAGCCGATGCGGTCGAGATGCCGGAAGAGGAAGTCGAAATGGATCTCGCCCGTGCCCGGCTCGTGGCGGCCGGGGGTGTCGGCGATCTGGATGTGGGCGATCTTGTCGAGGTGCGCGGCGAGCGTGTTCGCCAGTTCGCCCTCCATGCGCTGCATGTGATAGACGTCGTATTGCAGGAACAGGTTGTCTGCGCCGATTTCCGTGATGAGATCGAGCGCCTGGCGCGTGCCGCTGAGGAAGAAGCCAGGGATATCGTGCGTGTTGACCGGCTCGATCAGTAGTTTGAGGCCGTGTGCCTTCAGCTTCGTTGCGGCAAAGCGCAGGTTGTCGATCAGCGTATGCCGCGCCTGGGCCGTCTCGACGTTCTCCGGGCGGATGCCGGCCAGGCAGTTGAGCTGCCGGCAACCCAGTTCGCTCGCATAGGCCAGCGCCGTATCGACACCGCTACGGAATTCTTCGACGCGATCGGGATGGCAGGCGATGCCGCGCTCGCCGCCCGCCCAGTTGCCGGCCGGCAGGTTGTGCAGCACCAGGGTGAGCCCGTGTTCGCGCAGGGCATGCCGCAGGGCTTCGGCGGCACAGTCGTAGGGAAACTGGATTTCCAGCGCCGTGAAACCCGCGCGCGCGGCACGCGCGAAGCGTTCGAGCAGCGGCACTTCGGTGAACAGCATCGACAGATTGGCGGCGAAGCGTGGCATGGAGCGAAGATAACCGGATTTGTTTGTTAAAAAAAGAGCGATAAAATCAATTCATTCTTGCAAATAACACAAAACTGGCATGAGTCGTTTCAAGCAGATCGAAACCTTCGTCGCTGTCGCCACACGTGGCAGCCTGTCGGCGGCCGCCGCGGCGGAAGGGGTCGCGCCCGGCGTCATCAGCCGGCGTCTGGATGCACTCGAGGCGCGCCTCGGCGTCAAGCTGCTGCTGCGTACGACGCGGCGTCTCTCGCTCACCTTCGAGGGTAGTGCCTACCTCGAAGACTGCCAGCGCATCCTGCGCGAGTTCAATGACGCCGAGGCTTCGGTGAGCCTGGGCGGGGTCAGGGCGCGCGGACATCTGCGCATTTCCGCGCCGGCCGGCTTTGGCCGCCGCCATGTCGCGCCGTTGCTGATGCAGTTTCTCGAGGCCAATCCGGAAGTGACGGCTCATCTGGATCTCTCCGACCGCCTTGTCGATCTGGTGAACGAGGGGGTCGATTGCGCCATCCGCGTGGGCGAGCTGACCGATTCGAGCCTGATCAGCCAGCGCCTGGCCGACAGTCCGCGCATGGTGGTGGCCAGTCCCGATTATCTGCAGCGCAGGGGCACGCCGCGCACCCTCGATGATTTGAGTCACCACAATTGCCTGTCACTCGGTCAGCAGCGCGGCTGGCTGTTTCGCCAGAAAGGGGAAATCATCAGCATCAAGGTTTCCGGCACACTCGAATGCAATGACGGCGCCGTGCTGCACGAATGGGCGCTGGCCGGACGCGGGCTGGCCTGGCGCTCGCTGTGGGAAGTCGGTGAGGATGTGCGTGCCGGCCGCTTGGTCCCCGTGCTGGAGTCCTTCACCGCGCCCCCCACCGGTATTCATGCTGTCTTCCCGCAGCGCAAATATCTGCCGCTGCGCGTGCGGCTGTTGATCGATCATCTGCGTCAAAGTTATGCCGATGCGCGCTATTGGGAGTCCCTGGCGCCGTCCCGCCAGGACTGACTTTGACAGACACGCCGAGGGGCAGGTCGCCGAGGGTACGGCGGCTGCGGGAAGGCCGTGATTATCGTTTCTGTGACCGCCTCGCCTGCTCGTAGAGCGGCACGACTTCAGGCAGGTGCCGCTCGATTTCGGCGATGCGATTTTTCCCCGAGGGGTGAGTGGACAGCCACTGCAATGGCGCGCCCTTGTTGCCGGCCATCATTTTCTGCCACAGCGAGACGCCCGAACGAGGATCGTAGCCGGCGCGTGCAGCCAGTTCGAGACCGACGGTATCGGCTTCGCTCTCGTCATCACGCGAAAATTTCAGGGTCATCAACTGGCCGCCCATATTGAACAAATTGCCGTACTTCCCATCGCCAATGAATTGACTGAGCAGGTTGGCCCCGAGCCGTGTCAGCTCGGTCTTGGCGAGGCGTTCGCGGGCATGTTCGCGCAGGGCGTGGGCGATCTCGTGGCCGAGCACCACCGCCGTCTCGTCATCGCTGAGCTTCAGCCCTTGCAGCAAGCCGGTGAAGACGGCAATCTTGCCGCCCGGCATACAGAAGGCGTTGACGTCTTTCGAGCGGATCAGGACGACTTCCCATGGCCACTGGCGGGCGCGCTCGTTGAAGCGTGGCGAGAAGGGAATGATGCGTGCGGCGATCTCGCGCAAGCGCCGCGCCTGCGGATCGTCGTCCGACACCAGGGCGTTCTTGGCAGCCGCTTCCTTCTTGAGGGCGGAGAATTCCTGAACGGCCTGGCGTTCCAGCGCTTCAGCGGGTACCAGTTTGCGTACGGCCGAGGGCTGGCCGACATTGACGCCGCTGTCGTTTTCAGCGGCAGAAGACGGCGCTGCGATCAGGGCGCAAAGAAAAAGGGCGATGAGCGGATATAGGCGCATCGCCCGATGGTAACGCAGAAAAAGACTTCAGGCCGCGAGGGCGTTCCGGGGTGATCCGGCGTCTGCCCCGGCTGTCGCCGCCCGTTCGAGCGGTACTTCGGCGATGCGGCGGGCCAGATGGGCGAGGGCCTCCTCGACCTGGTCGATGAGGATCAGGCACAGATCGCCGGGCTGCACGCGTGCGAGCGCCGTATCGATGGCAAGGAATTCGCCGTGGATTTCTTCGACGTTCGTTGTGCGCCGGGCGTGGGCGAGCCCTGCACGCAGCAGGGCGAGCACTTCACCGTCGGCGCGTCCGCGCTGGCAAGCGTCCTGGTAGAGGATGACTTCGTCGAAGGCATCACCGAGGATTTCGGTCTGGCGGCGGATGTCTTCGTCGCGCCGGTCGCCCGCACCGCTGATGACGATCGAGCGCCGTTTGGCCGGCATGGCCTGCACAGCCTGTACCAGGGCCTGAATGGCATCCGGATTGTGGCCGTAGTCGGCGATTAGCGTGGCACCGTGATAACTCAGCACGTTGAAGCGCCCCGGTGCGGAATCGGTATCGCTGGTGAAGCAGGCGAGAGCTTGCCTGATCATTTTCCAGTCGAGGCCGAGTGCCCAGGCAGCAGCGACCGATGCCATGGCATTTTCGACCTGAAAGCTGATGGTGCCCTTGCGCGTGAGCGGAACATCTCCGAGCGGGATACGCTGGACGGTCTTGCCCGCTTCGGCGCAGACGATGGCATTGCCGTCGATGAAAACGACACGCTTGCCCTGGGCGTTGTGCGTCTGCATGACCGGATGATGGCGGTCGGCGGCGAAGAAGGTGACTGCCCCCGGACAGCTCGGCGCCATGCGGGCAACCATCGGATCGGCGGCGTTCAATACGGCCGTGCCGTCGGGTGCGACGTTTTGCACGATGACGCGTTTTAACACAGCGAGATCTTCCACCGTGGTAATGAAGTTCAGGCCGAGATGGTCGCCGACGCCGATATTGGTGACCACGGCGACATCGCAGCGATCGAATGCCAGGCCTTCGCGCAGCAGGCCGCCGCGTGCGGTCTCGAACACGGCGGCATCGACATCGGGGTGCATCAACACGTTGCGGGCACTCTTCGGGCCGCTGCAGTCGCCGGTATCGAGACGGCGCTCATTGACATAGACGCCATCGGTACAGGTCATGCCGGTGGTGAGTCCCGTGGCGGCCATGAGGTGGGCGATCAGGCGCACCGTGGTGGTTTTGCCGTTGGTGCCGGTCACGGCGACGACGGGGATACGCCCGTCTTCGCCTTCGGGGAACATGTCGGCGATCACCGCTTCGCCGACGGCACGCCCCTTGCCGAAGGAGGGTGCCAGATGCATGCGCAGGCCGGGTGCGGCATTCACCTCGATGATTGCGCCGCCTTGCTCTTCGAGCGGACGATGGACCGTCTCGCAGACGATATCGATGCCGGCGATGTCCAGACCGATCATCTGCGCGGCGGCCACAGCGCTGGCAGCCACTTCGGGGTGCACTTCGTCGGTCACATCGGTGGCGCTGCCGCCGGTCGACAAATTGGCGTTGTTACGCAGAATGACGCACACGCCCTGGGCCGGGATCGAGTCGGCGTTCATGCCTTGTGCGGCGAGCCGGCTCAAGGCGATGTCATCGAAACGGATCTTGGTGAGCGAGGTGGCGTGTCCGTCGCTGCGGCGCGGATCGCGATTCACGGCGTCGACCAGTTCGCGCACGGTGTGCACGCCATCGCCGATGACTTGCGGCGGTTCGCGCCGGGCGGCGGCGATCAGTTGTTTGCCGACTACCAGCAGGCGGTAATCGTGACCCGGTACGAAGCGCTCGAGCATCACCGTCGAGCCATATTCGAGGGCAGCGGCAAAGGCGCTTTCGAGCTGTGCGCGTGTGGTGACGTTTACCGTGACCCCCTTGCCCTGGTTGCCGTCCTGCGGCTTGACGACGACGGCACTGCCAATGTCCTGCATGGCGGCCCAGGCGTCCTCAATATCGGCGACCGGGCGGCCCTGCGGCACAGGTACGCCGGCCGCCTCGAGCAGATGCTTGGTGAGTTGCTTGTCCTGGGCAATCGATTCGGCGATGGCGCCGGTGCGGTCGATTTCAGCAGCCTGGATGCGTCGTTGCTTTGCACCCCAGCCGAACTGGATCAGGCTGCCCTGGGTGAGACGACGCAGCGGAATACCGCGTGCCCGTGCGGCCAGGGCAATGGATCCTGTACTGGGGCCGAGGCGGACGTCTTCGTCGAGTTCGCGCAGTTGCATCAGGGCGGCACTCAAATCGAAAGGGGTGTCGTCGAGCGCGGCACGGCACAGCTGTTCGGCAAGCGCCATGGCGAGGCGACCGACTTCCTCTTCAGAGTATTCGACCACGACCTGGAAGATGCAGCGCTCGATGGTTTGCGTCACGCGCATGAAGGTGACCGGGCAGCCCGCCTGCGCCTGCAGGCCGAGAGCAGCAAAAGCCATGGCATGAGCGAGGGAGATTTCGCCATCGTGGCCGTTCGGGCGCATCGGGCCGATGTTGGGAAAGCGCACGCGCAGGCGCTCTTCGAATTCGGGCAGGGCGCTCAGGGCGCATTCGGCACCGGCGCACTGGACAATCGCCTCGATCGCGGTCTGGCGGCTCCACAGGTTGGGGCCGCGCAAGGTACGAATTCTTGAGACTTCCATGATGATTTCCGTTTCCTGAGAAGAGTCGATTACGGTTTGTGATGGGCTGTCCGCTGCGGGCGGGGACGTTGGGGCTGCTTGCCGGCGCGCGCGCGCCGGGTGCGCTGGTCTTGATCAAAGGTTTCAATGCCGACGCGAATCATTTCGACGGGAATGTCCAGTGCCACGGCCGCGCCGACGGCAGCGAGCATGCTGGCGGCGTGCCGGTTGCGCTCGCCCCCGGTTTCTGTTGCAGGTGCGGGCAGTTCGATGAAGGGGCCTTCGACGGCACCCGAGGCCAGCATGATGCGGTTCTCGCGCAGGTAGAGCGCCCGTCCGCCTTTGGCGCGATGCGCAGCAAGTGCCGGCTGTTCGGCACTGATGCCGTAAAAAATCACTTCGCCATCGCACAGATCCGCCATTCTTGCCAGGGCCGGCTCGTCGGCATTCAATACCGCCACGCCTCCGGGCAGGACGGTATCGACCTGGGTGCGCAGGACGTGATAGAGCTGATCGGCGTTGTGGATGTCAAAGTGCGAGAGATCCCCGGCCATGTCGATGTCGGTGACGAGGCCGACCTGGCAGCGGTCGTAGGCGAGGCCTTCGCCGAGTATCATGGCCGCATCGTTTTGAAAAACTGCCGCCTCCACCGTACGGTTGATGAGCAGGCGCTGGCCGGCCGCCCAGCTGACGCTGTTGCGGGCGTCGATCTGGCGCTTGTCGAGATAAAGCCCTTCGCGACAGGCCAGGCCGACGTGCTTGCCGGAGAGGTGGATGAACCAGGCGATCTGACGGGCGATGAGGGTGCTGTCGCGCGAACCGGTGATGCCGATGATCGGGATGCGTCCTGAATCGTCATGGGGAAACAGGTTGGCGACGATGGCTTCACCGACGGGGCGCGGCTTGCCGCGTGCCGGCTTCAGGTGCATCAGGAGCCCTGGTCCGGCATTGACTTCGACAATGGCACCACGTTGCTCTTCGAGGGGGCGCGAGATATCTTCGGCAACGATATCGACACCGGCAATATCGAGACCGACCACGCGTGCGGCCAGCGCCGCCGCCTGTGCGACTTCAGGATGAACCTCGTCGGTCACATCGTCGGCCAGCTGGCCATAACGACGTAACACAATTTTTTTGCCGACCGCAGGAATCGAAACGGCGTTGCAGCCCTGGCGTTCGAGTTCGAGGCGTACGGCGGGTTCGCGATCGAGCAGCAAGGGTTCGATCGGGAAGGATTCATCCTCGCCGCAGCGCGGGTCGGAATTGATCTGGCTGTCGATAAGCTGGTCGATGGTGGAATGGCCGTCGCCCACCACCTGGCTGATCTGGCCGCGACTGGCGGCAACGAGCCGGTTGCCGACGATGAGCAGGCGATGTTCGATGCCGGGAATGAAGCGCTCGACCATGACCTCGCTACCTTCCTGTGCGGCGACGTGGTAGGCGGCTTCGATTTGCTCACGCAAAGTCAGCTCCAGCGAGACGCCGCGCGCATGATTGGCGTCGGTCGGTTTGATGGCGACGGGCAGGCCGATATCCTCGGCGGCTTCCCAGGCGTCTTCGGGGCTGGTCACCACCCGGCCTTCCGGGATCGGCAGACCGCAGGAGGCGAGCAGATTTTTGGTCAGATCCTTGTCGCGCGAAATGCTCTCGGCAATGGCCGAAGTCGAGTCGGTCTCGGCTGTCCAGATGCGCCGCTGCCGGGTGCCGTGCCCAAGCTGCACCAGATTGCCTTCGTTGAGGCGGATGAAGGGGATGTCGCGTGCGGCAGCTGCGTCGACAATGCTGGCGGTGCTCGGGCCCAGACACAGCTTGTCGGCCAGCGCACGCAGTGTCTCGATGCAGGCGGGGACGTCGAAGGCGGTGCCGTTGATGGCTGCCATCACCAGATCACGGGCCGCCATCAGGCATTCACGGGTGACCTGCTCCTGCCGGGAGCGAACGACAACCTTGTAGATGCCGGGTTTTGATGTCTGGCGCGCCTTGCCAAAGCCGGTGCGCTGGCCGGCGAGGTTTTGCAGCTCGAGGGTGACATGTTCGAGGATGTGGGCGGCCCAGGTACCTTCGCGCAAGCGGGAGAGAAAGCCGCCGCGCTCGCCGATGCTGCAGCGGTGCTCGATCAGGGAAGGCAGCCAGGAGGAGAGCCGCTCGTAGAAACCGGGGATTTTGTTGGAAGGCCATTCTTCCAGTTCGCCGATATCGACCCAGGCCTCGATGATCGGGCGGTAGGTCCACAAGGTGGGACCGCGCAATGCCGTAATGCGAAGAAAATCAATATTTTTGAATTTCACTATACTCGCTGCCGCTGGGCGCCTTGTCGGCTAGACGTCGGATCGACGCTTGAAGGTTCCAGGCAGCGCTTTGTGTCATGGTGATCGAAATAACGAGCCGGTCTGCTTTAGGTTTACCGTTCTCTTCAAAAAAAATATTGGAGACCCGCTCTTGTATAACGAAGCTGGCTTCTCTGCGTTATTCGTCAATCGCAGAGATTCTGTTCAAGACAAATAACTCAATGAAAACAATTTGTTCCATAGATAAACCGCTTGAGCGTTGGCGTGAGGCGACACAATCGATTCTTCAGGAAGATGAAAATCCCGTTGCGGGTCTCGAGCTCGATCTGAACCAAATCCTGCATTTTTCCGCAGGTCTGTTGCTGCTGAGCGACAGGCGTTTTCTGGCGCGTGGGCCGCAACCGGACGACTGGCAGGTCTGGCCCCTGCGACCAGGGTTGAGATTGCTGCATTCCGACCATGCCGGCGCCGGATGTCTGGAGCTGCTCGACGAATCGGGCCGGCTCGGTCTTTGGCGCTATACCCTCGGTCGGGACGCTGCGGCCCAGCGCCTGGTCGATGCTTTCGATGCGCAGGGGCAAAGACGGCACAGCGGTGGTGAGTTACCCGAAGGGGTGCCGGAAGATGTCTGCCCGACCTGCGGGGCGGTACGCGAGGCCGACGGGGAATGTCCGCAGTGCCCGCAAGACGATGCTGCCCCGCCTTCAACCCTGACCTTGCTGCGTCTGGGACGCTTTGCCAGACCTTATCGCTGGCCGCTGTTCTGGGGATTTCTCCTGACACTGGCCTCGACGGCCGCGGCCATGGTGCCACCCTATCTGACCATGCCGTTGATGGACGATGTGCTGATTCCCTTTCAAAATGGCAAGCCGATCGATGTCGCTCTGGTCACCCTGTTGCTGGGCGGGTTGCTGGGCGCCGGATTGCTTGCCTGGGGACTCTCCTGGGTGAAGACCTACATCCTGTCGCTGGTCGCCGAACATATCGGCTCCGACCTGCGCACGGCGACTTTCGAGCACTTGATGGCTTTGTCGCTGGAGTATTACGGCGGCAAACGCACCGGCGATCTGATGGCGCGCATCGGTTCCGAATCCGATCGCATCTGTCAGTTCCTGTCGATCCACGTCCTCGATTTCGTCACTGATGTCCTGATGATCACGATGACGGCGGTCATCCTGTTCTCGATCAATCCGTGGCTGGCGCTGGCAACCTTGCTGCCTCTGCCGTTCATTGCCTGGCTGATCCAGATGGTACGCGACCGTCTGCGCACCGGCTTCGAGAAGGCCGATCGCATCTGGTCGGAGATTTCCAATGTGCTGGCCGACACCATCCCTGGCATTCGCGTCGTCAAAGCCTTTTCCCAGGAGGCACGCGAGACGCAGCGCTTTCGTGCTGCCAATGCCATCAACCTCGCCGTGAATGATCGTGTCAATCGCATCTGGTCGCTGTTCTCGCCGACCATTACGCTGCTCACCGAGATGGGTCTGCTGGTGGTGTGGGCCTACGGTATCTGGCTGGTGTCGCAGGAGCGCATCACCGTGGGCGTGCTGACTGCCTTTCTGGCGTATATCTCGCGTTTCTATACACGGCTCGATTCAATGAGCCGCATCGTGTCCACCACCCAGCGCGCGGCTGCCGGAGCGCGGCGTCTGTTCGACATTCTTGATCATGTCTCGAGCGTGCCCGAGCCGGTCCAGCCCGTACGACTGACAGGCGTCAGGGGAGGCATCGAACTGCGCGATGTGTCCTTTCGCTATGGCAGCCGGACGATCTTGCGCGGGGTGAACCTGCAGATCCAGCCGGGCGAGATGATTGGACTGGTCGGCCACAGCGGTTCGGGCAAGACGACGCTGGTCAATCTCATCTGCCGTTTCTATGACGTGACGGAAGGGGCGATCCGTCTCGATGGTGCCGATATCCGCCAACTGGCCATTGCCGACTATCGGCGCAATATCGGCCTCGTGCTGCAGGAGCCTTTTCTGTTCTTTGGTACGGTGGCCGACAACATTGCCTATGGCCGGCCGCAGGCGACGCGTGAAGAGATTGTCGCTGCCGCGCGTGCGGCGCACGCCCATGAGTTTATTTTGCGCCTGCCCCACGGTTATGACTCCCTCGTTGGCGAACGCGGTCAGGGTTTGTCCGGCGGCGAGCGTCAGCGCATTTCCATCGCACGTGCGCTGCTTATCGATCCGCGCATCCTGATTCTTGATGAAGCCACCTCTTCGGTCGATACCGAAACGGAGAAGGAAATTCAGAAGGCTCTGGACAATCTGGTGCGCGGGCGCACCACCATTGCCATTGCCCACCGGCTGTCGACCCTGCGCCGCGCCGATCGCCTGGTGGTGATGGAGCGCGGGCGCATCGTCGAAGTCGGCAATCATGATGCATTGATGGCGCACGAAGGAGCCTATCACCGGTTGTATCTGGCACAGGCGCGCAATGTCGATTCCGGTCTGGACGAGAATCCGTCCGATCCGCCACGTGTCGCGCATCAGGCAAAAGGGCAGTGACAAAAGGACAATGACGAAAGGGTAATGATGAACGAAGGGACAAATCCGGCAGACAGGTTTTCCCTGTCGCGCAATGCGTTTGGCCGGCTTGTGCTGACCTTGCCGCGCGGGGATGTTTACGAGGGAGTTGTGCCGGTGCGCGCCTTCCCCATCGCCGCACCCGATGAGGGCGTTGCGCTGGTCGGGGCAGACGGCCATGAGCTGGCGTGGATCGGACACTTGGCCGATTGTCCGGCGCGTGAGCGCCACTTGATCGAGGAGGAGCTTCGACAACGTGATTTCATACCGCAAATTCTTCGCCTGCAGGCCGTATCGGGTTTTGCCACACCCAGTCAGTGGTCCGTGCAGACCGATCGCGGCGCGACCCAGTTTGTCCTGATGGGTGAAGAGTTCATTCGCCGGCTTGGCAAGTCTGGACTGCTCATCGAGGACAGTCATGGCATCCATTTCCTCGTGCCGGATCTGGGCCGTCTTGACCGGGCCAGCCGCCGCCTTCTCGACAGATTCCTGTAGCGGGCTGGCTATGGCTATGGCACTCTGTCGTGTATCCGGTTCTGGAGCGGATGCATGACAGACACATCGATGCCGCAAGACGGGGCAGGATCACAGGATGCTTTCTTCGTGTTGCGCGACAGCCGCGTGCAGTTGCGCGACGGGATTGTCCGCATCATCGAGAAGGCAGACGTACCACGGCTGGCGCAGCAGGCCTTTGCCGAGACCTTCGATGCTGTCTTCAACGAGCTGGTGGCCGCCAAGCCGCGCAGCGGTTTCGAGGCAGCGCATGGCCTGACCGCCTCGCGTATTTCCCTGGTCAGCGAGAGCGAGCTGGAAGTCGAACTGCGCATTGGCGGTATCAACAAGCGGCTCTCGGATGTGGCAGCGAGCGCCTTGTGGCGCGTGCACTGTCGTTTCATGACGCTGCTCAAGCGCCGCGAGATGGCGCCCGATGAAAACCCGGCCGGTCCCGAGACGATCTGCCGTGGCCTTCAGGCATTGAGCCAGGAGAGTGGTCTCAAGCCCGAGGCCAAGCTTGAGCTGCTCGGGCGCATCGAAGCAGAGCTGGCCGAACAATTGCCACGCTTGTATGGCGAGCTGAACGATCTGCTGGCTGCCCGCAATGTCGCGCCGGCCCAGGTGCAGGGGGTCAGCTCGGGTGGTACGCGGCCGGCCGCCCGTGCCCGGCAGGAGAGTCAGGACCCGTTCGCCGCCTTGCAGGCGCTCATGGAGTATCAGGCCATGGGGTCGATGGGAGGCGGGGGGATCGGAGGAGGTGGTTTGCCGATGGGCGCCCTCCCGATGGGTGGGGATCCCGGAGCGGGTGACGGGCCGGCGTTGGGGGCGATGGTGGGGGATGTCTT
Source organism: uncultured Rhodocyclaceae bacterium (assembly GCA_964607005.1). Taxonomy (GTDB): domain Bacteria; phylum Pseudomonadota; class Gammaproteobacteria; order Burkholderiales; family Rhodocyclaceae; genus Desulfobacillus. Next base: position 38,297 of record CAZSHO010000001.1, on the reverse strand, counting down.
CTCTGGCATGGATGACGGGCTGTCTGCAGAGGCGCTCACGGCGAATGCGACCATGCTGATGATGCTCAATCAGCTCTCCGATCGTATCGACCAGCTGACGTTGGCGGCCGTCGCGACGGGGGCGGGTGCCGGGGCCGGGATGATGCCGCTGCTTCCTGGACAGCAAGATTCGGTCGTCTCGGCGCTGCCCGTGCCAGAGGGGGATTTTCTGCCGCTGGGGCTGCCGGCAACCATCCAGGCAGCGGATATCGGTGCGACGCCCGGCCAGCCGGCGGCGGTGGCCGTCGATACCCTGGCCTTGATTTTCTCGATCATTTTTGAAACCTGGGACCTGCCCGATACGGTGAAGACGGCGATCGGCCGTCTGCAGGCACCGCTCATCAAGCTGGCGCTGTTCGATGCGACCCTGTTTTCCGATGTGGATCACCCGGCGCGGCGCTTGATCAACGACATGGCACGCGCGGCCAGCGGTTTGCCACGCAACCTGTCGCGCGCTCATCCGGTGTCATCGCGCCTGTGGCAGATCGCTGGCAAGGTAAAAGAAACCTTGCAGCGCGATGCCAGCGTGCTGGAAGAGCCGCTCGCCGAAGTGGCGGCGCTGATCTCCACGCGCAATGCCGGCGTGCTGGCCGAAGCACAGCCTTATGTGGTGATGTTGCGCGAGAAGGAGGTGCGTGAAGAAGCGCGCCAGGCGACAGGGCGCTGGCTCGCCGCGATGGAGAAACGCGCCGGCCCCGGGCAGATTCTTGCCTTCCTGCGCACGCACTGGTTGCGCGTCATGGAAACCGACTGGCTCGAAGGCGGCGAGCAGGGAGATGCCTGGCGTGCGGACGAAGCCACCGTTGCCGATCTGCTGGCAAGTGTGCAGCCCAAGGCCACTGCGGAAGAAAGAACCGCGCTGGCGCGCGCCGTGCCGGATCTGTTGAGGAGGCTGAATGCCTCACTGGAGCGAGCCGGCATCACCGCCGTCATGCGCCAGCCGTTTTTTGATACGCTCTTTGTGTTGCAGACGGCTGTCATGCGCGGGACTGCGCCAGCTGTTGCGACCGGGGCCACTGCGGCTGATCAGATCGAGCCCGTATCAGTGGCATCAACGTCAGGTACAGCGCTGGAGGATGCTGACCGGCCTCTGATCGAGCTTATCGAGGCGCAGGGCCGGCAACTACAGTGGATCGATTTGATCGCCGGAGCGCGGACATCGCCGGACAAGGCAGCGGATGTCGAGCTTGGTGAGTGGCTGGAGTTCCGTCTCGAGGGGGACGAACCGCGTTGCGGCCTGACCTGCTGGCGCAATTCACGCACCGGCACCCTGCTGCTCTTCAACCCGGACTGGGGGCACGCGATTGCCTTGACGACCTCTTTTCTGGCACGGCAGATGGAAGCAGGGCAGGCGAGCATCGTCTCCTCACGCCAGCTCTTTGATTGTGCCGCCGAGCAGGCCCTGAGCCGCCTGCAGCAGTCCGCGCAAGCCTGAAACCGGGGGCTGCCCGGGCCATGGTATTCCTGGCGCCGTCCTGCCAGAACTGACTTTTCTTCAGCCGCCGCCCAGCGCCTTGAACAGGCTGGCACTGCTGCTGGCCAGTGCGCGTTTTGCCGCCAGTGCGGATTGCTGCGCACCGAACAGTTCGCGCTGGGCATCGAGCAATTCAAGATAGCTCGACATGCCAGCCTTGTAGCGGGCATCGACGCGCTTCAATCGTTCGTCCTGCGCATGGCTGGCGGACTCCAGCGCCTGTAATTGTTCGGCATAGTGCTGGCGGGCATCGAGCAGATCGGCGACCTCGCGGAAAGCCTGCTGAATGGTTTTTTCATATTCGGCCACGGCGATGTTCTTGCGTGCTTCGGCGACGTCCAGATTGCTGCTGGCACGTCCGGCGTCAAACAACGGGTATTTCAGCAGGGGCAGGAATGTCCAGGCTTCACTGCCACCGGCAAAGAGCCCGGAGAGCGCGGGACTGGCGCTGCCAGCGATGACGGTGAGCAGGATACGCGGCAGGAAGGCCGCACGTGCCGCACCGATGTTGGCGTTGGCGGCAATCAATCTCTGCTCGGCGGCCAGCACGTCGGGGCGGCGCAGCAACACCTCGGAGGGCAGACCGACGCGCACCGCCGGCAGTTCGGCAGAAGCTGGCATGTCTGCCGTTGCGGGCAGGTCGGCGCCGACCAGCAGCCGCAGGGCATTGATCGCCGCGGTTTTTTGCCGGGCAAGGTTGGCGGCTTCGGCGCGTGCGGCGGCATAGGCGCCGTCAGCGGCGTAGAAATCCAGATCGCCGGCCAGGCCGACATCGCGCCGTTGCTCGATCAGCTTGCGGCTCTCTGCGCGGCTGGCGACGGTGGCCTCGGCCAGCGCACTGCGCGCATCGAGTTCCTGCAGGCTGTACCAGGCCGTTGCAACGTCGCTGATCAGGCTCAGGTGAAAGGCACTGCGGGCATATTCCGTAGCGAGAAAGTTGGCGCGTGCTGCATCGTCGAGGTTTTTCAGCCGCCCCCAGAAATCCAGTTCGAACGAGACGATGCCCAGATTCGCATCGAAGCGGTCGGCTACCGTGTGCCGTCCGGTTGCAGACAGATCGGCCGGTGTGCGCGCCGCCTGACGTTGCAGGTTGGCGTCGACGCCTGGAAAGCGATCAGCACGTGACAGACCCGCCAGGGCGCGTGCCTCGGCGACGCGGGCTACGGCGATTTTCAGGTCACGATTGTTTTCCAGCGCTTTCGCAATCAGCGCCTGCAGGCGCGTATCGGTGAAATATTCACGCCAGTTTTCCGTTGCCGGCTTGATGGCCTGTGCGTCCTCGACGACCTGGGTGGGCCAGGCTTCGGGGACCGGAGCGGCCGGACGCAGGAAGTCTGGTGCGAGCGAGCAACCGGCAAGTGCGCACGACAGACCGAGGAAAACAGGTAGCGATTTATTCATGATGGGAATCCGCATGATGGCGTGAATGGCCAGGGAAGAACCGGCGAACGACGATGAAGAAGACGGGTACGAGGAATACGGCGAGAAGGGTTGCTGTGAACATGCCGCCGATGACGCCGGTGCCGATGGCATGGCGGCTGTTGGCCCCCGCTCCTGTCGAGATGGCCAGAGGCAGCACGCCAAACATGAAGGCGATCGAAGTCATCAGGATTGGCCGGAAGCGCAGACGACAGGCTTCCAGCGTGGCCTCGATCAGGCTCTTGCCCTGTTCCTGCAATTCGCGGGCAAATTCGATGATGAGGATGGCGTTTTTTGCCGACAGGCCGATGATGGCGATCAGGCCAACCTTGAAGTAGACGTCGTTGGGCAGGCCGCGCATCGTCACGGCGAGAACCGCGCCAAAGATGCCCAGTGGCACCACCAGCATGACAGCGAACGGAATCGACCAGCTCTCGTAAAGTGCGGCCAGGCAGAGGAAGACCACCAGCAAGGAGACGGCAAAGAGGAAGGGGGCCTGCGTGCCCGAGAGCCGCTCTTCATAGGAACTGCCTGACCACTCAAAACCGATACCCGGAGGCAGCTTGGCGGCGATTTCCTCCATGGCGATCAGTGCATCGCCTGACGAGCGGCCCGATGCCGGGTTACCCGTCAGTTTCATCGCCGGCAGACCGTTGTAGCGGTCGAGCTTCGGATTGCCGACGATCCATTTCGAGGTGGCGATCTCGGCCAGGGGAATCATTTCGCCGCGGGCGTTTTTTACGGGCAGGCGCAAGATGTCCTCGGGGGTGCGGCGCGTCTCGGCATCCGCCTGCATCTGTACACGCAGGATGCGGCCCTCGCGCGCGAAGTCGTTGATGTAGGCCGCTCCCAGTGTCGCTTGCAGGGTGTCGTTGAGATCCGACAGATCGATGCCCATGGCGCGCGCCTTGACGCGGTCAACGCCGAGAAAGAGTTGCGGGGCGGGTTCCTGACCTTCCGGACGCACGCCGGCCAGTGCCGGATGCCGGCTGGCGAGGCCGAGTGCCTGGTTGCGCGCTTCGAAAAGTTTCTCGCGCCCCAGACCGCCACGATCCTGCAGACGGAAATCGAAGCCGCCCATTGCCGCAAGCTCCGGAATCGGTGGTACGTTGATGGCGAACACCATTGCTTGCTTGATGCGGAAGAAGAGCATGTTGGCGCGATCGATGACCGAATCGACGCTGTTGCGTTTTTCGGGCCGTTTATCCCAGTTCTTCAGAGTGACGAAGGCGATGGCGGCGTTCTGGCCGCGCCCGGCGAAGGAAAAACCGGCGACACCGATGACGTGATCGACTTCCTCTTGTGCCATGAAATGTTTCTCTACGGCATCGAGCACCTCGAGCGTGCGCTCCTGCGTTGCACCGGCAGGCAGCTGGACGACGCTGAGAAAATACCCCTGGTCCTCATTGGGCAGGAAGCTGCTTGGCAGGCGCGAGAACAGCCATCCGGTAGCCACCAGAATGGCGACAAAGACGATCAGCCAGCGCCCGGGCCGACCCAGCATGCGACGGGTGGCATCCAGGTAGTGGCGCACGGTGGCGGCAAAGACCCGGTTGAACCAGCCGAAAAACCCTGTCGTTGGCAACACCTCTTTCTGGCCGGGCTGGTGTTTGAGCAAGGAAGCGCACAGGGCGGGCGTCAGGGACAGGGCCATGGCCGCCGAGAAAGCCATGGTCAGGATCAGCGTCACGGCAAACTGGCGATAAATTGCACCGACCGATCCGCCAAAAAACAGCAGGGGAACGAAAACGGCGGTCAGGACGACGGTGATGGCGATAATGGCGTTGATGATCTGCCCCATCGCCTTGCGCGTGGCGCTGCGCGGATCGAGCCCTTCCTCGCTCATGATGCGTTCGACGTTCTCGATGACGACGATGGCGTCATCGACAACGATGGCAATCGCCAGCACCATGGCGAACAGAGTCAGCACGTTGATCGAGTAGCCAAGGAGATAGAGGCCGATCAATGCGCCGGCAAGAGATACCGGGACGACAACGGCCGGAATGAAGGTGGCGCGGAAGTTTTCCAGAAACAGATAAATTACCAGCACCACCAGCACCATCGCCTCGATCAGTGTCTTGACGACTTCACGCAGGGAAATATCGACAAAGGTGGAGGTGTCGTAGGGGATGACCCAGTCGACGTTCTTGGGGAAAAAACGGGCCAGTTCGGTCATGCGTGCCTTGACTGCCTGGGCTGTTTCGAGTGCGTTGGCCTCCGGCGCCATGCGCACGGCAATGGATGCATTGGGCCGGCCGTCAACGCGGGCGGAGATGGTGTAGTCCTGGGCACCGAGTTCAACACGTGCCACATCCTTGACGCGCACGGAGGCGCCACGCACATCGCTGCGAATGATGATGTTGCCGAATTCTTCCGGTGTGGTCAGGCGCCCCTGGGTGATGATGGTGGCGCTGTATTCCTGGTTTGGCACCGAAGGAATCTGGCCCAGTTCGCCGGTGGCGATCTGGGCGTTTTGCGCACGTACCGCCTTGGCGATGTCGGCCGGCGTCAGCCCGAAAGATTGCAGGCGCTCGGGTTTGATCCACAAGCGTATCGAGTATTCGGTACCGAACAGGATTGCCTCGCCTACGCCGGGCGTACGCCGGATATTGTCGAGCACGTTGGCGGCGGCAAAACTGCCAAGTGCAACACCGTCCATGGAGTTGTCCGGCGAGAAGATGGAGATGAACAGAAGATAGTTGCGTGCCGCCTTGACGACGGGGATGCCCAGACGGCGCACTTCTTCGGGCAGGCGCGGTTCGGCGCGCTTGATCCTGTTTTGCGTTTCCACCGAAGCCAGGTCGAGGTTGGTACCGGCATCGAAGGTCAGGGTGATCGTGCCGATGTTCTGTTCTGAACTCGATTCCATGTTGAGCAGGTGTTCGATGCCGTTCAATTCCTGCTCGATCAGCGCGACCGTGGTTTCTTCGATGACTTTTGCCGAGGCGCCCGGATAGGTGATGCTGATCCGCAGTGCGGGAGGAGCGACTGCCGGATAACTGGCGACCGGGAGCTGGCGCAGCGAGAGCAGGCCACCCAGCACGATCAGGATGGCGATCACCTTGGCGAAGATCGGCCGGTCAATGAAAAAATTCGAGAGCATGGTCTATTTCTTTTCTTCAGCTTGGGCTGCCGCAGGCGTCTGCAGGATGGGGGTGTCGGGGTGCCATGGCAGGGTCCTGACGAGAGTTCCCGGTGGTGCTTTTTGCAGGCCATCGACGATGACCGTTTCACCCCCCTTGAGGCCGCTGGTGACGATGAAATCAGGGCCGATCATGGCCCCGGTCTTGATGGGCAGGGGTTGCACCTTGCCTTCCGGGTTGACGATCATGACAACCTGCCCTCCGGCTCCCCCCTGTACGGCACGCTGCGGAATACGGATTGCCTTGTCGAGCTCCGCCTGCGGGAAGCGTATGCGGACGAAAGTCCCGGGCAGCAGTTCATGATGTGGGTTGGGGAAGTGCGCACGCAACACCACCGCACCGCTCGAAGGCTCGACCGCCATGTCGGCAAACTGGACGTGACCTTTTTCCGGGTAGAGGGTGCCATCCTCCAGAATCAGCTGGACTTCTGCCGATTCCGGTTGTTTTTCAGTTCCAGCTTTGACCGCCTGCTGCAATTTGAGTACATCGGAATAATTGCGGGTGAATTCGACCCGAACCGGATCGAGTTGCTCGATGGTCATCAGATGGGTCGCTTCCCCCTTGCCGACCAGTGCCCCTTCGGTGACGAGTGCGCGTCCGGCCCGACCGGAGATGGGGGCACGCGGAACGGCGTTCTGGAGATCGAGACGCGCGCGTGCGAGGGCTGCTTCGGTCTGTTTGTAGCGGGCGAGCGCCCCGTCGTATTCCTGCTGGCTGACGGCGCGTGTCTCCAGCAATGGCTTGTAGCGCTCAAAGGTGGCTTTCGCCGCCGCCAGCTCTGCTTCGGCAGCGGCTGCAGCGGCCTGGTAGGTGCGTGGTTCGATCTGGAACAGCGGTGTTCCAGCCGCGACGTCACTGCCTTCCTTGTAGAGTCGTTTTTCCAGAATACCTTCGACCCGTGCGCGAACCTGGGCGGAACGGATCGCCTGCAACCGCCCCGGCAAGTCCTGGGTGAGGGTGGCGTTACTGGTTGTTACCGTGATGACACTGACTTCGGGTGGCGGCACGTTTGCCTGAGCGGAAGCGGCTGAGGGTGGCGGGCTTTTCCCGCATGCGGTGACCAACAGGGCAGGGAGCAGCAAAGAAATGAGATGATGGATTTTCATGGATGGTCAGTCTTTGGCTGAAGATAGGCGGTTTGGAGCGAATGCGCGCAGGAAGCATTCGACGATGCGGGAAGTCTGGCTGCCATTCAGGCAGGTGGGTGGTTTCCCTGAGATGAGGTGCTCGGTGAGTTCGGCACCGACCAGCATGGAGAGGAATGTCCTGGCTGTAAAGTGGGCATCCTCCTTGCGTATCAACTCCTGCTCCATGGCTGTTTCAAGAACCGAGGCCAGACGGGCCCGGGTGCGTGCGGGTCCGGTCCGGTAGACGGTTTTGGCCAGATCGGGGAAGCGTGCCGATTCTGCTGCGAGGAGCCGATAAAACCCCAGACCATCCACACTCAGGGATTTTTCACGATAGACGTTGCCGAAGCGGGTCAGTCGATCGCGCAGGCCAAGGCCGTCATCATCCAGGGTGATCAAAAGATCCGTGGTTGCCTGGCGGACGACCTCGCCAAACAGATCGGCCTTACCCTGAAAATGATTGTAGAACGTCTGCTTGGCCACACCGGCACGCGCAGCAATCCGGTCAACACTGACGTGGTAGCCTTCTTCCAGAAAGGATTTTTGTGCGGCACAAAGCAGGCGGGTACGGCAATCCTCCTCTGGTGCAACGGTCTGGGCTGGCATGATTTATTGATTGGGTTCCTGGGGTATCGATACTGACAGGTGCGTGTCGCCCACCGCCTTGAATAGACTCATCAGTCTATTCAAGGCGGTCTTTTCATGCAAGAGGTATTTGTTGCGTATTTGTTACGTCAATAAAAAAGGCCACCCGGACGGGTGGCCTTTTCAGTGATGGTTCGGTTTAGTGACTGGCAGCCTTCTTGTCGAAGAACTGTTCGTCTTCAGTCGATCCCTTCAGGGCGGCAGTCGAGGCGTCACGCTCGATCGTTGTGGTCACGGCATCAAAATAGCCGGTACCGACTTCGCGCTGGTGTTTGACGGCGGAGAAGCCCTTCTCGGCGGCGGCAAACTCCGCTTCCTGCAGTTCAACAAAGGCGCTCATCTGGTTGCGGGCATAGCCATAGGCCAGATTGAACATCGAGTAGTTGAGGCTGTGGAAGCCGGCCAGGGTGATGAACTGGAATTTGTAACCCATCGCACCGAGTTCCTTCTGGAATTTGGCGATGGTGGTGTCGTCAAGGTTCTTCTTCCAGTTGAAGGATGGCGAGCAGTTGTAAGCGAGCATCTTGCCGGGGAACTGCTTGTGAATGCCTTCAGCAAATTTTTTGGCGAAGGCGAGGTCCGGCTTGCCGGTTTCGCACCACACCAGATCGGCATACGGTGCATACGCCAGACCGCGTGAAATGGCCTGATCGATGCCCGGTTTTGTCTTGTAGAACCCCTCGACAGTGCGTTCTCCGGTGCAGAAAGGCTTGTCATTATCGTCGACATCGGAAGTCAGCAGATCGGCGGCCTCGGCATCGGTCCGCGCAACGAGCAGCGTAGGCACACCCATCACGTCGGCAGCAAGCCGGGCGGCGACCAGTTTGGCGACGGCTTCGCGCGAGGGCACGAGCACCTTGCCGCCCATATGGCCGCATTTTTTGACGGCAGCGAGCTGGTCTTCGAAATGGACGCCTGCGGCACCCGCTTCGATCATGGCCTTCATCAGTTCAAAGGCATTCAGAACGCCGCCAAAACCGGCTTCGGCGTCTGCCACGATTGGTGCGAAATAATCGACATAACCTTCATCCCCCGGGCGCTTGCCCTCGGACCACTGGATCTGGTCGCAGCGCTGGAGAGCATTGTTGATGCGCTTGACGACCAGAGGGACGGAATTGGCCGGATAGAGCGACTGGTCCGGATACATTTCTCCAGCGATGTTGGCATCGCCAGCGACCTGCCAGCCCGACAGATAAATAGCCTTCAGGCCGGCCTTGACCTGTTGCATGGCCTGGTTACCGGTCAAGGCGCCCAGCGCATTGACGAAGGGCTCGTTGTTGGTCAGGGACCAGAGTTTTTCCGCACCACGGCGTGCCAGGGTGTGTTCAATTTGAACAGAGCCGCGCAGGCGAATCACATCTTCAGCGCTGTAACCCCGTTTGATGTTTTTCCAGCGGGGGTTTTCAGCCCATTCTTTCTTGAGTTTGGCAACTTCGAGTTCGTTATTCATTTTCAGTCCTCATGATGACTTGGATGTTTGAAATGGGCCGCCAGGAAAGAACGATGCCGGACGACGGTAGCCTGCAACAAGCTGGAATTATAGTTTGGGTTTTGCAAAGCAACAACGATTAATTATATCTTATACATGACCAATAACTCTTTGAGAGTTAAAAAGTTATAACGCTCAAGTCAAGTGGCAAAGCTTATTTTACTTCATGTAAACATTGATATATTGCGGCGCAGCATTTAGTTTTCTGCAGGAGGCTGGTCAGAGCGTGAGCTCGATGGGAGAAACCAGAAGACCATCTTCGTCAGCATAAAGATAGTGTCCCGGTGTAAAGCTGATTCCGCCAAAGTTCACACCAAGATCTGCCTCCCCGGTATTTTTTTTGACGGTTTTCAGCGGATGTGTGTCGAGAGCCATGATGCCAATATCCATCTCGCCGATTGCCCGCGAGTCGCGAATGCATCCGTAGACCACAATTCCGGCCCAGCCGTTTTTAACGGCCAGAGCAGCCAGTTGATCCCCGACCAGCGCACAACGCAGACTGCCTCCGCCATCGATTACGAGAACCCTGCCTTCACCGGCGGTGGCGAGGGTATTGCGAACCAGCGAGTTGTCCTCGTACAGCTTGAGCGTGGCGATACGGCCATGAAACGCATGACGACCACCGTAGGAAATGAGCATCGGTTCGAGGATATGACATTTGCCGTCACGTAACTCTTTTTCATATTTATCGCACAAGTCCGCAGTCTGAAAATCCATGTGTGCTCCAAAAAAGAAACGGCGGCATCATGGCCGCCGTCGGTTAAACAGGGGGGAATCAGGAAACAGGTTCGACAACATCGTCGAACACGAGCTTCACCTTTTGGTCGGCATCAAGGTCGATGGTGATGCGGCCCCCGTTGGCAAGCCGTCCGAAGAGAAGTTCGTCGGCCAGTGCGGCGCGGATGGTGTCCTGAATCAGGCGTGCCATTGGGCGGGCACCCATCAGTGGATCGAATCCCTTTGCGGCCAGCCATTCTTTCAACTCGTCGGTAAAGACGGCTTCCACCTTTTTCTCATGCAGCTGTGCTTCGAGCTGAATGAGGAATTTGTCCACTACGCGCATGATGACTTCGTGGTCGAGTGCCGCGAACGAGATGATGGTATCGAGGCGGTTACGGAACTCCGGCGAGAACATTCGCTTGATTTCGGCCATTTCATCGCCGGCAGCGCGGGTTGCCGCAAAACCGATGCTTCCTTTTTGCAGCATTTCCGCGCCGGCATTGGTTGTCATGATGATGACGACATTACGAAAATCAGTTTGGCGACCATTGTTGTCGGTGAGCGTGCCGTGATCCATGACCTGAAGGAGGATATTGAAAATATCCGGATGTGCCTTTTCGATTTCGTCGAGAAGCAGCACGGCATGCGGCTTTTTGGTGATGATTTCGGTCAGTTGGCCGCCTTGATCGAAGCCGACATAGCCCGGTGGCGCGCCGATCAGGCGCGACACGGCATGACGCTCCATGTATTCGGACATGTCGAAGCGTACCAGCTCGATCCCCATGCAGTAGGCGAGTTGACGCGCAACTTCTGTCTTGCCAACGCCAGTGGGGCCGGAGAAGAGGAAGCTGCCGATCGGTTTACCAGGATTGCCAAGCCCGGAGCGCGACATCTTGATCGCCCTGGCCAGCGCGTCGATCGCCTTGTCCTGGCCGAACACCACGGACTTCAGATCGCGATCGAGATTTCTCAGGGCCGTGCGGTCATCGGAAGAGACGTGCTGTGACGGGATTCTGGCAATCTTGGCGACGATCTCCTCGATTTCTGTTTTCCCGATGATTTTTTTCTGCCTCGATTTCGGCAGAATGCGCTGTGCGGCACCGGCTTCATCAATCACGTCGATCGCCTTGTCCGGAAGATGGCGATCGCCGATGTGGCGGGCAGACAGTTCTGCTGCGCTGGAGATCGCCTGGGCTGAATATTTGACGCCATGATGCTGTTCAAAGCGCGATTTCAGACCCTTGAGGATGGCTACGGTCTCTTCGACAGAAGGTTCGCTGACGTCGATTTTCTGGAATCGGCGTGACAGGGCATGATCCTTTTCAAAGACACCGCGATACTCGGTATAGGTGGTTGCGCCGATGCACTTCATCTGGCCGGAGGCCAAAGCCGGCTTGAGGAGGTTTGACGCATCGAGCGTACCACCCGAGGCGGCACCCGCGCCAATCAGTGTATGGATCTCGTCGATGAAAAGGATGGCGTTACTGTTGTCGACGAGCTGCTTCAGCACGGCTTTGAGACGTTGCTCGAAATCGCCGCGATATTTGGTTCCGGCAAGCAGGGCCCCCATGTCGAGGGAATATATCTGCGCATGCGCCAGAATTTCCGGTACCCGCCCTTCGACGATACGCCTGGCCAGTCCTTCGGCAATGGCCGTTTTGCCCACGCCGGCTTCGCCCACCAGCAATGGATTGTTTTTCCGCCGGCGGCAGAGGGTCTGGATGACCCGTTCGAGTTCCTTGTCGCGACCAATGAGCGGGTCGATCTTGCCCATCAAGGCGTGAGCATTGAGGTTCTGCGTATAACTTTCCAGTGCGCCGCCCGCCTGCTGGCCTTCCTGCTCCTGTTCCTGTTGCTCATTTTCGCCACGGGCTCCACTGGGAGCCGGCGCTTTGGTGATACCGTGGGAAATGAAGTTGACCACATCAAGGCGGGTGATGCCCTGACGCTGGAGAAAATAGACAGCGTGAGAATCCTTCTCGCCAAAAATGGCGACAAGGACATTGGCGCCGGTTACTTCTTTTTTGCCGGAAGACTGTACATGCAGGATGGCCCGTTGAATGACCCGCTGAAAGCCGAGTGTCGGTTGAGTATCGATTTCCTCGGTGCCGGCAACTGTTGGTGTGTGTTCGGTGATGAAGGCAATCAGTTCCTTGCGTAATTCGTCGATGTTCGCGGCGCAGGCACGCAAGACCTCCGCAGTAGACGGATTGTCGAGCAGGGCAAGCAGCAGATGTTCCACGGTGATGAATTCGTGGCGTTTTTGCCGCGCTTCGACAAAGGCCATGTGCAGACTGACTTCAAGTTCTTGCGCAATCATTTCAACTTTCCTCCATCACACATGCCAACGGATGCTGGTGCTCGCGTGCGTAACCGACAACCAGCTCAACCTTGGTGGCCGCGACGTCGTGCGGAAAGACTCCGCAGGAGCCGACCCCCTCTGTATGAATTTTGAGCATGATTCGGGTTGCTTGTTCGCGGTTCATGCCAAAAAATCTTTGCAGGACGATGATCACGAAGTCCATCGGCGTGAAGTCGTCATTTAACAGCAAAACCTTGAACAGCGGCGGCGGCTTTGTCCTGGTCCGCTCCGCCTCGAGCACGGATTCACTCTGCTTGCGCGTTGCCATGAGTGAATTCTAATCGGAATGGACAAATCCGCAATACGTCTTTCAGACCGGTTTTCCCCCCTTTATTACGAGGGCTAAACCATCAGTTCGTTGCAAAAGACCGGTGTTTTTTGTATCAAAAACACCACAAATTATTGTTATGCAACATGATAAATCTTGACAAACTGCTTGACTCTGCTTTTGAGCAAGAGAAAAAATTACTGCATGTTTGTCAAGAAGTCGATGCAATGTCGCTGGTTGCCGGTCGTGTTTCTCCTGATTCCCGCTTCGCTCCCGTGCTTGCCTCATGCTTTGAAACAGACATCCGGATAATTCAGTGTGGTATCCGGGGTGGGGTTTTTTTATGAGGAAGGGAGTTATGGCAACAGGTACTGTGAAATGGTTCAATGACGCCAAGGGGTTCGGATTCATCACGCCGGATGACGGCAGTGAAGATCTGTTTGCCCATTTTTCGGCGATTCAGATGGGAGGATTCAAGACACTCAAGGAGGGGCAGAAAGTCTCGTTCGAAGTGACACAAGGCCCAAAAGGCAAGCAGGCATCGAATATACAGTCGGCCTGATCGCGTGAGGGCGTGACGCTTACCGGCGATAGCGCCTGAATGAAAAAGCCCGGTCCGATGTTCTGGACCGGGCTTTTTTCTGCGGAGCAGATGGCCCTGCTCCGGTAACAACTTACATCCGCTGGATCATGGCATCGCCGAAGGCCGAACACTTGACCTCGGTGGCGCCTTCCATCAGCCGGGCAAAATCATAGGTGACGATTTTGTCGGCGATGGCCGCTTCCATCGACTTGATGATCAGATCTGCCGCCTCGAACCAGCCAAGGTGGCGCAGCATCATTTCCGCCGAAAGAATCAGCGAGCCTGGATTGACGTAATCCTTGCCGGCATATTTGGGTGCTGTGCCGTGGGTGGCCTCGAAGCAGGCGTACTTGTCGGAGATATTGGCACCCGGAGCGATGCCGATACCGCCGACCTGCGCGGCCAGGGCGTCGGAGATGTAGTCACCATTGAGGTTCAGGGTGGCAATCACGTCATATTCAGCAGGGCGCAACAGGATTTGCTGCAGGAAGGCATCGGCGATCATGTCCTTGATGACGATTGCCTTGCCGGTCTTCGGGTTTTTCAGTGTGCACCAGGGACCACCGTCAAGAAGCTGTGCACCGAATTCTTTTTGTGCAACCTCATAGCCCCAGTCACGGAAGGCGCCTTCCGTATATTTCTGGATATTTCCCTTGTGTACGATCGTGACCGATTTGCGATCGTTGTCGATCGCATACTGGATGGCCGCACGTGTCAGACGCGAGGTGCCTTCGCGGGAGACCGGCTTGATGCCGATGCCGGAAGTTTCCGGGAAGCGGATTTTCTTGACACCCATCTCTTCGACGAGGAACTTGATGACTTTCTTGCAGGCATCCGTCTCGGCGGCCCACTCGATACCGGCATAGATGTCTTCCGTATTCTCGCGGTAGATGATCATGTCGACCTTGCTCGGGTCTTTGAGCGGACTGGGTACGCCCTTGAAGTAGCGCACCGGGCGCACGCATTGGTAAAGATCGAGTTCCTGACGCAAGGCGACATTGAGGGAGCGGATCCCCCCGCCCACCGGTGTTGTCATCGGGCCTTTGATGGAGACGGAATACTCCTTGAGCGCATCGAGTGTTTCGGCGGGCAGCCAGACATCGCCGCCGTATAACCGGGTTGATTTTTCTCCGGCGTAGACTTCCATCCAGTGAATTTTTTTCTTGCCGCCGTACGCCTTGGCAACAGCGGCATCAACGACCTTGATCATGACCGGCGAGATGTCGACACCAATGCCGTCACCTTCGATATACGGGATGATCGGGTTGTCCGGAACCGGCTTGCCCGGGATGATTTTTGCGCCGTTTTGCGGAATCTTGATATGAGAAGTCACGCCCATTTCCTGCTCCATCTGTGGTTTGGTTGAGTGGAGTGCCGACACAATCGCCATCCTGTTCCTTGTGGGGAGGATGGCGTTGAACGTACGAATAAAGCACTACAAAAAATACGGTAAGACAACACGAATCTGCGTCGGCGTTAACTCCGGTATTATCCGTCTTTCCGGATAATTTGACCAGCATGTTTGCGGACATGCCCGGCTTATGCAGGAAGGTTTGGAGCAGTAAATGAAAATTCCGGCAGGTGAAAGTCCTTTGGCTCAGTTGGTGGCGCAGGCCATGCTCGAAGGGTTCAACAAGCACTATCGTCTGTTTCGGGAGAGCGTTGCGCAGGCCAAAATTCTCTTCGAGTCAGGGGACTGGCTCGGTGTACAGCGCGCTGTGCTCGAGCGGATTCCCTTTTACGATGCGCGCGTCAATGAGTGTGTCAGTCTGTTGCGCGAGTCTTATCAGGCCGAACGGATCGACAGCAACACCTGGCAGCGTGCCAAGCTGCTGTATATCGGCCTGTTGATCAATCACAAACAGCCCGAGCTGGCCGAGACATTTTTCAACTCCGTCTTCTGCAAGATCATGCATCGGACGTACTTCCATAATGATTTCATCTTTGTACGCCCGGCCGTGTCGACCGATTACATCGAATCCGAACCGAAGGCTTACCGCAGCTATTACCCGAACCAGACAGGTTTGCGCCAGGCGATCGGCAATATCTGCCATGACTTTGACTGGAAATGCCTCTTTGCAGATCTGGATCGTGACATCGATCATGTTCTGACCGCGATTCAGCAACAGCTCGGCGGCAAGTTGCCGCTGGCGGAGGCGAATTTCCAGTTGCAGGTGCTCAGTTCGGCTTTCTACCGTAACAAGGGTGCTTATATCGTGGGCCGGGCCATCAATGGTGACTTCGAGTATCCCTTTGTGATCCCGGTCCTGCATGATGGCAACGCCCGGCTGTGCCTGGATGCCGTCCTTCTCGATCCGACACAGATTCGCACGCTGTTCAGCCTGAACCGGGCTTATTTCATGGTCGACATGGATGTGCCTTCAGCTTATGTCAAATTTCTCTCCGAACTGATGCCGCGCAAGCCGCACGGTGAGATCTACACCATGCTGGGACTGGCCAAACAGGGCAAGACGATGTTTTTCCGCGATCTGATCCACCACCTGCGTCACTCGAAGGACAAGTTCATCATTGCTCCCGGCATTCCGGGGATGGTCATGAGCGTATTCACACTGCCTTCGTTCCCGTATGTCTTCAAGGTGATTCGCGACGTCTTTGCGCCAGCCAAACAAGTCGACCGCGCAACGGTGAAGGCCAAGTACCAGCTGGTGAAACATCATGATCGCGTCGGGCGCATGGCCGATACCCTCGAGTTCTCCAAGGTGTCCTTGCCGAAGCAGCGTTTCAGCGAGGAGCTGCTTGAGGAGCTGCGTACCGAATGCGCTTCGCTGCTCGAGGAGAGCGATACCGAAATCGTCATCAACCATGCCTATATCGAACGGCGCATGAAGCCGCTCAATCTTTACCTGGACGGTGCCGACATGCAAAAGCACGAGGCGGCCGTCATCGAATACGGCAATGCCATCAAGGAGCTGGCGTACGCCAATATCTTCCCGGGTGACATGCTCTTCAAGAATTTCGGCATCACGCGCTATGGTCGTGTGGTGTTCTACGACTATGACGAGATCGAGTACATGACCGACTGCAAGTTCCGCCACATTCCGCCGCCGCCCAATCCCGAGGCCGAAATGTCCGGAGAAGTCTGGTATGCGGTCGGCCCGCACGACGTTTTTCCCGAGGAATTTGCTACTTTCCTGCTGGGCAATCCAGAGACGCGGCGTGTTTTCATGGAGCATCATGCCGATCTTCTCGAGCCCACTTTCTGGCAGGAGACCAAGCAGATGATTCTCGATGGTTTCGTCCCGGATTTTTTTCCGTATCCGGACGAAATGCGTTTTTGCCGGATGTTTGACGACATATCCGACAGCAGATCATCCCGGCAAGCCAGCCGGGCATGAGCCGTCTGATCCTTTTCAACAAACCGTGCGGCGTCTTGAGCCAATTCACCCGGGAGGCCGCACATCGCAGCCTTGCCGAATTCATTCCTGTCCCGGATGTTTATGCTGCCGGCCGGCTCGACAGTGATAGCGAAGGCCTGCTGCTGCTTACCGATGATGGGCAGTTGCAAAAGCGTATTGCGGATCCGCGCCACAAGCTTGCCAAAACCTATTGGGTGCAGGTCGAAGGCATTCCGACGGATGAGGCGCTGAACCAGTTGCGCCAGGGTGTCGATCTCGGAGATTTTGTAACGAAACCTTGCCAGGCTGTTCGCATCGACGAACCGGCCGGGCTGTGGCTGCGTGATCCGCCCATCCGGCAGCGCAGGCATATTCCGACAAGCTGGCTGGAGATCATCCTGTGCGAGGGAAAAAACCGGCAGGTCCGGCGCATGGCGGCCCGTGTCGGTCATCCGGCCTTGCGTCTGGTGCGTTCAGCAATTGGCCCGTTCTCGCTGGGAGACTTGCAACCCGGACAGTGGCGGGATGCGCCGTCCTGCCACAGCTGACTTTTCCTGCAAAGGGCTGGCCAACACACCGACATGAATGGCGCGAGAGAGCAGACACGAATGAAGACACACTGGATTCTGATCCCGGTTCTGGCCAGCCTGATGAGCGTCGCCGCATGGGCAGCACCAACCATCGAGCTTACGGCAGGCATGTACCGGATCGAAGCGGAGACCGTCAGCACACCGGAGGATCGTTCAACCGGACTGATGAACCGTTCCTCCATGCCGGTCAATCATGGCATGCTGTTCGTTTTCCCCGAGGCCGGAATACAGTGCTTCTGGATGAAGAACACACTGATTCCACTGAGCATCGCTTTTATGGACGATGGCGGGCGTATCGTCCGGATCGCCGAGATGAAAGCGCAATCCCTCGCTAACCATTGTTCGGGGCAGGCGGTACGCTTTGCGCTGGAGATGAATGCCGGCTGGTTCAAAAAACGCGGACTGACCGTGGGATCGCGAATCAGCGGGCTGGACAGGGCGCCAGCGTCGCGTTATTGAAAAGTCAGTCCTGGCAGGACGGCGCCCAAAGCGCCCCGGCCTGCTCCGCACATCGGCCGTGCGCTTCTGCCTGCTCCGGATCACCTACAATCGCCCATTTTCCCTGATTGTTGCGCATGCCTGAAATTGTCGTTGAATCCCTGGATCATGAAGGTCGCGGTGTTGCCCATCACGAGGGCAAGGCGATTTTCATCGAAGGTGCACTCCCGCACGAGCGGGTTGAATTTTCCAGTTATCGCCGCAAACCGAATTACGAGCTGGCGACATCGGGCCGGATCTTTACGGCCAGTGCCTTGCGTGTCACACCGCTGTGCCCGCATTTCGGCGTTTGTGGTGGATGCAGCATGCAGCATCTGGATATTGCCGGCCAGGCGGCGGCCAAGCAGCGCGTGCTCGAAGACACGCTCTGGCATCTCGCCCGCATCAGGCCGCAATGCATCTACCCGATCATCCATGGGACGGCCTGGGGCTATCGCACACGTGCGAGGCTGTCGGTGCGCCATGTGCCGAAGAAGGGCGGGGTACTGGTTGGTTTTCATGAAAAGCGCAGCAGCTACATTGCCGACATGACGAGTTGCGATATCCTCCCTGCCCGGGTTTCTGCCTTGCTGTCGCCTCTGCGCACACTGGTATCCGGCATGTCGGTTCGTGACCGCCTGCCGCAGATCGAAGTGGCGGTGGGAGAGGCGACAACCGTCCTGGTTTTACGTATTCTCGAACCTCTTTGCGGCGCGGATGAGGATCTGCTGCATGAATTTGCCAAAGCATGGGGAATCCAGTTCTGGATCCAGCCTGGCGGACCCGAAACGGCACGTCCCTTTTCTTCAGCGCAAATGCCGGCCCTGGGCTATTCGCTGCCCGAGTTCGGCATCAAATTTGATTTTCGCCCGAATGAATTCACCCAGGTAAATCCCGGGGTTAACCGGATGCTTGTCCGGCGCGCCCTGCAATTGCTTCGACCCGCTGCCGGCGAACGCATTGCGGATTTCTTTTGTGGCCTGGGCAATTTCACCTTGCCGATCGCACGGGCCGGCGCGTCCGTGGTCGGCATCGAGGGCAGCAAGGCCCTGGTGGACCGCGCACAGGAGAACGCGGCCTTGAACGGCTTGTCCGGGCGGGCGGTCTTTGCCGTTGCCGACTTGTTCAAGATGACGGATGAAATGCTTGCCGCGCGTGGCACATTCGACAAATGGCTGCTTGATCCGCCGCGCGAGGGGGCGATCGAACTCATCAAGGCCATTGGCAAGGACGCACCGCGGGACATTGTCTATGTTTCCTGCAATCCGGCTACCCTGGCGCGTGATGCTGCGGTGCTGGTGCACGAAAAAGGCTATCTTCTCGAGGGGGCCGGCATTGCCAACATGTTCCCGCAGACCTCGCATGTCGAGTCGATCGCGCATTTCAGGAGAATCCGGGAGCGGCAATAAAAAAGTGGCAATAAAAAAGGCGGCCAGGCCGCCTTTTTTATCGGGAGGGCAAGGACTCAGTCGCGTTCGCCTGCAAAGATCATCAGCAGATTGAGCAATTGCACGAAAAGATTGTAGATATCCAGATAGATCGCAAGCGTGGCGACGATATAGTTGGTCTCGCCCCCGGTGACGATACGGCTGACGTCAAACAGGATGTAGGCAGAGAAAATCAGTACGGCGACGACCGAGATCGTCAGGGAAAGTGCCGGTATTGCCAGAAACATGTTCGCCAGCATCGCCACGATGAGCAGGACAAGTCCGATGAAGAGGAATTTGCCCATGAAGCTGAAATCCTTCTTCGTCACGGTCGCAATGCCGGCCAGTGTGAAGAAGATGATGCTGGTGCCGGCTGCCGCCATGGAGATCAGCGTGCCGCCGTTGCGAAAGCCCAGGCTCATCTGAAGAATGGGGCCCAGCATGATGCCCATCAGGAAGGTAAAGCCCAGCAGCAGGGCGACGCCCAGCCCGCTGTCCTTGTTTTTGCTGATTCCCCAGATCATCCCCCACGCCACGGCGAGAAAGAGAACGAAGGACAGAACCGGGCTGCCCGCCATGAAGGCGAAGTTCAGTCGTACGCCGATCAGCGCGCCGACGGCAGTCGGGATGAGCGAAAGCGCAAGGAGCAGGTAAGTGTTGCGCAAAACGCGATTTTGCTGAAGTGCAAGTCCGGTTGCGCCCTGATTCGCCGTCTGGAAGTTCGGTTGCAGATTGGATGCCATGGATTTCCTCCTCTGGATTGATCTCTACCGGGTAAGAGTAGCGAATAAGCGCAAAAGTTTCAAATAGCATCGTCATGGTGATGCGGGGAGAGAGATGGACACCATGATAAAATCGCCGCCTCCCGGAAGGTTGGCAGAGCGGTTGAATGCACCGGTCTTGAAAACCGGCGTGCTCGCAAGGGCACCGTGAGTTCGAATCTCACACCTTCCGCCAAATAAACATCCGAATTCATCCAATGAAGTGCATAACGCCCCGTAAATACGGGGTTTTTTATTGCCTAGTCGTCCTTTAGAGCGTGGTAACGTCCAATTGCATCCGGGGCTAGACCGTGGTAAAAACCGTGGTAGCAAATCTGCGGGTTTCCCGAGTTACCACGGTAGGAGGTTTTTATGCTCTCCGACGCCAAGTGCAAGAACGCCACAAGCCAGGGGAAGGCGGTTCGCAAGATTCCCGATGCTGGCGGCTTGTATCTCTGGGTTTATGCCGATGGGCGCAAGTACTGGCGAATGCGCTACTGGCTCGCCGGGAAAGAGAAGTCGCTTTCGCTAGGCGTTTATCCCGCAATCAGTCTCAAGAAGGCGCGAGCAAGGCGCGATGAAGAACGCAAGCGCCTGGACAACAACCTAGACCCTTCCGCCGAACGCCGCGCCGAAAAACTGCGGCTCAAGTCTGCAGCGGAAAACTCTTTCGAGGCCGTGGCGCGGGAGTGGTTCAAGAAGCAGGTTCATACCTGGGTTCCCGGCCATGCCGACGATGTACGGCGGCGGCTGGAAAAGAACGCCTTTCCCGCCCTCGGGCGACGCCCCATTGAGCAGATCGACGCGCCTGAACTGCTGGCGGCAATCCGCAAGATCGAGGAACGCGGCGCGTATGACCTCGCACACCGTGTCCTGCAGGTTTGCGGGCAGGTTTTCCGCTATGGCATCGCTACCGGCAAGTGCAAGCGAGACTTGGCACGCGATCTAAAGGGGGCGCTGACGCCGCACAAGAAAACGCATCAGGCCGCAGTCCGCCCCGAGGAATTGCCCGCACTGTTGCAGGCTATCGGCAGGTATGACGAAACCGGCGACCGGCAAACGCGCCTCGCCCTGCAACTGCTGGTGCTGACGTTTGTTCGCACCAATGAACTGATCGGCGCGGAGTGGCCAGAATTCGACCTAGAGGCGGGTATCTGGACTGTTCCAGCCGCCCGCATGAAAATGAAGGCGGAGCATATCGTGCCGCTTTCAAAGCAGGCGGTGGCGATCCTGTTCGAACTGCGCGAGATCGGCGGCGGCAGTCGCTTTGTGTTCCCCGGCAGGCATCGGGAGAAACCAATCAGCAATAACACGATGCTATTCGCCCTCTACCGGCTAGGCTACAAAGGCAAGATGACCGGACACGGCTTCCGGGCGGTGGCGAGTACCATACTGAACGAAACCGGCTTCCGGCCCGACGTGATCGAGCGGCAACTCGCCCATTGCGAAAGAAACGAAGTGCGCGGCGCGTACAACCGGGCGGAGTACCTGCCCGAACGCGTGAAGATGATGCAGTCCTGGGCAAACTTGATTGACGCAATGGTGAAGGGCGAAAACAAGGTGACGCCAATCAAGCGGAAGAAATCGGCCTGAGAGATTGCCGCGCCTAGCCCGACGGGGCGAAAACAGGTTCCCTTGACCTGCTGGCGCGGTTTCCTGCTTCAAGGGTAATGCGTGAAGGGGCGCGTTATGACAATACCTAGCAAATCGTCATTCAAGTCTTACTTTTCAACCTCGCAATGGATCGCTAATCCTGAATGGATTCAGGAGGCGGAAAAGAAAGAGAATGACAAGGATCTGTATAGGTTTTTATTTGATATTGAAGAACAGAAAGTGACTATAAGGAATAACGCCTATGATCATCCTGTTGCTGTTTGGTTGTTCAACGACCTGAACGCCAAAAAGGCTTTTCGTTCTCTGCAATTTAGAGAAAAGCCTAGAGGCGAGATGTCAATCGAAAAATATGTTCATGAAGTCGTGAAGCGATCTAGAGAAGATAGACCTGGTTATCCTTCGTTTGAGCTGAAGTATTTTATCGAGGGTCATCCATGCGAATATCTTAGCAGTCTGATCCTCGCTTTCTACAATTATTTCTATTCAGATCGTTGGCGGAAGGTAACGCAACGCGGACGCGACGCAAAGAAAATCGTGGGCAAGGCAATAACGCAAATTGCGCGGACAGAGAAGTGCCTTAAGGAATTAGAGGAATCTTTTGATGAGTTCTATTTTGGTCGGGAGATTATTCACTTTGATAATTTATTCCGAATGGTTGAAAGAATTCGGCAGCAAGTCGATTTGCTGCATGAGGATGGAGCGTTGAATATTCCCTCACGTCGCCTAGATGACATGGCCAGAGAAAGAGTCTTGGTTTTCGATCTTGCAAAAGTAATACGCCGAAGGTATCGAAAGGATAGGCCTACAGCCATTGCACATTTTATGAATGTGGAGGGCGTAATTAACCCGCCAACCGAAAGAGCAATAGTAAGACTGCTTAGCGATTGGAGGGAGGCTCGAAAAGAGGCATGGGCACGTTTTGAGACTGAACGGGCGGCTAGAAGACTTGAAAGTGCAAAGAGGTATTCTGAAAGTGCAAAGAAGGATTCTTCATCCCTGACAGAAAACTGATTTTATTAATTGGATATCTGTCTGGACAGAAATGAAGGAAAAAAACATCTAGAACCGCCGTTCTTGGATTCTGCTAGCCAAGCCAGTATTACCTCGCACTTTCTTTTCTTGGAGGTATTCAATGGCTAGCAATTCACTTCCCGAAACCGGCTACGTCCGGCTCCCCACGATCCTTCGTGTTTTCCCCGTAAGTCGTTCAACCTGGTGGCAATGGGTCAAGGATGGCAAAGCGCCAGCCGGAACAAAGCTAGGCCCGCGCATTACTGCATGGCGGGTTGAGGATATTCAGGCGCTGATCGCCTCTCACAGCAAATAAGGGGGCGATGATGGGAACGAACGACACAAAAGAAATCGCCCCGCTGGCAGGCGAGGCGAAGGTAAAACAACTTGAAGCGATACGTAAAAAGTATAAGGGAGAAACCGGCGCAACGCATCAGCGACGCATCCTTGACGCTCTCCGGCTTGGCCCGCTTTCGACATTCGAGGCGCGGAAACATCTTGATGTGCCACACCCTGCAGGCCGTGTTCAGCAATTGCGCGAGTCTGGACACGCAATCGACACATTGCGGGTATCTGAACCTAGCGAAGTTGGCAGGCCGCATTGCATCGCCCTCTACGTACTACGTAAGGAGGCGCAATTATGAATGCCGATCTGCTTCGCTCGCGCGTTTACTGCCTGTCTGAGCGGCTCTCGGGGCTTGGTATAGGTGCTGATATCTACGCTCTCACGATCACCGAGCTGTGGGCGCTGTATGCCTTCCTGCAGCGTATGGTTGAACTGATGGAGGCGGGAAAATGAAAACAGCACCCGCTTTTCAATTCTACGCAAGCGACACAATGGCAGATAAGCGTTATCGACTTATGAGTCTTGATGAGCGAGGGCTGCTTATCTCCCTTCTTTGTGAATGCTGGGTCAATCGCGGAGTGCCAGCGAAACCCGAGGAGCTTGCTAAATGGCTGGGTTTCCCATCTGACAAAATACAATCGGCGCTAACGCAGAATGTCCTTTCATTCTTCGCAGACGTGGAGGGTGAACTACATTCGCCCGAACTTGAGCGTTATCGAAACGAAATATTGGCCCAGCGGGAGAAAATGTCTCAAGGAGGTAAGAAGGGAGTCCAGGCAAAACAACGTAGAGCAAGCCTCCCTGAAGGGTACCCTGAAGGGTCTAGAGTAGAGATGAGTAGAGATGAGATGAGTAGAGGCGGGTCTTTAAAGAAGGACGATTCATCTATTGATGATGCTTGGGTTAAAGCATATGACGAAGCTCAATATGATCGATACTGATCCTAACATTAGGCTCATGTTCTTACTTTGCTGTCGGCTCTACTTCGGATTCCTCCTTGAATCTCATTGGGCCGAGGGCAGGGTTATAGATTCCAAGCGCTGATATTTTGCCTGCCTTAAATTCGGCGACAATGTTGTATTTGTCATATGAGTAAATTCGTCTTAATCCATCTTTCGACTTTGAAATGAATGCGGGCTGTCCTAATTTAGCGTTAAGTTCCTCTGGACTGTCATAGCTGCGAACGCTTGGAATTCTAGGCCCGTTATACATCGGCCCAAAGAAAACAATCGAGCGAATTTGATCGTTCTCAAAATAGATAACGTATGAGCCATCAAATGACTCATATGGCTTATATGACCACAACTCATTGTCATGGAGAGACTTAGGTTCCCCTTTTTTGAATTTAATATCGTTCGCTGTGTCGGTTAGGGCTATCCCCCATAGTTCGGTAATTTTCCTAGGTCTAGATTCGTACCATTCATAAAGATACAAGCCGAAACCACCAATTACGACAAACACTATGAGGAAACCGAGCGGCCAAAGCAAAATCTTCTTCCAGTTCCACCTATCTTTTGTGACGATGAAAAGAGCAACGATGCCTAAAAAAATGGCTGAAAGGAATATCCCAGTACCCATTTCCATAGCGTCTCCCTTTGCTGAGCAATGTTGCTATGCCTAGAGCGTAAAGATATACCCCCTAGCGATCTATTGCGATAAAGACAGCACGCAACACCTGGGCGGGCGAATTTTCTGACGCCTTAAAGTAAGGCCGGATAAGTTGCGCTGCCAATTTCTTGAGTCCCTAAAGGGAGGGCGCATCGAATTTTCCGACGCGGTAAAAAAGGCGAGCCTTGATTCTGAAAAATCTGCTTCGGCGAAAGAGAAGCAGGGGCGCTACAGGATTCAATTCGATTGCGACCATCCCCCCCTGTACGTGCGCGTCATGGGGTTCTAGGGGTGTTAGGGAAATGCAAAACCTAAAGAAGAAACAAGTAGATAAATTGAATCAAATACAGCGGGGAGTCAATTAGATAAACCCTTGTTAAATCAATATATTACCCGTTGAATACAATGGGTTTTTTCATTGCATAGGGTTGTCTGTTTCACTTTCAATTTCACCGGAAACCATAGCCAGCACGCCGACAGCCGGTAGGAGGTATCAATAGGGATTCCGTGGTAAGAAACGTGGTAACTAGAAGCGGCGATTCTTAGAGATCAAGCATTGGCGCGGCTTTCCGGGCATAGTTCGCAAGTCACACCTCCGCCATCAGGCCGGGGTGTCGGCTCCGCGGATGGCGTCAGCCCAGCAGTTGGGCGTTTCGTACAGGCGCACCTGCTCGAGACGCAGGTGATTGCCGTAGAGGTCACGATAGGCGTGGTCAAGAAGCCTGAAAGCCAGACTGGCCAGATTCTCCGCGGTGGGGACGACCTCCAGAACGACCGTCTTGTGTTCCGGCAGGCTTTCAAGAAACGTCTTCAGCTGTGCATCCTCGCGCCAGACGAGAAAGGCATGATCCCAGGCATCCACCAGGGTCTCTTTGGCAAGCGTCTTGATTTCCGAAAAATCCATCACCATTCCGTTGGCGGGTGAGCCGGCCTGGCTGATAATGTCTCCGCTCAAGGTGATTTCGATCGCATAGCGGTGCCCATGCAGATGGCGGCATTGGCTTTGATGATCCGGGATACGATGACCAGCGTCGAATTCGAGGCGGCGGGTGATGCGCATGATGCCTCTGGAGCAATCGGAAACGGCGCGGATTATAGCATTCCGGCCTGCGCCCAGCTCATGCAGAAGCTTTCCCGGCAGGAGGTGTCATGAACAAGACCGTACTCACACTGCTTTTCCTGATTTCACTGTTTCCCGGTGCGGCCCGCGCCCAGCAACAACTGGAAATCATCGATCTGAAGAGCCGTACGGCAGAGCAGGTGCTACCGCAACTGCGGCCCTTCATCGAGCCGGGCGGCACGCTGTCCGGCATGAACAACAAGATATTCATCCGGGCCTCGGCGACCAACCGGCAACAGATCCGCGAATTGCTCTCTACCATGGACCAGCCGCCGCGCCGGCTGCTGATCTCGGTGCGTCAGGATGCGGGCAGCGTGGGGGCAGCAGGCGGCCAGGTCATCGACTCGCGCAGCGCTTCGGTGCGGAGCGTCTCCCAGCAGGTGCAGGTGGTAGAAGGGGGGCGGGCCTACATCAACGTCGGCGTCTCGGTGCCGGTGCCGCTGCGCCAGGTTGTGGTGGGGCCGGGTGCGGCGGTAGTGTCCGAATCCCTGGTGTACCGCGATCTTGGCAGCGGCTTCACCGCCGAGCCGCAGCTTGCCGGCAATAACGTCACCCTGACCATCAGTCCGACGCATGACACGCCGGGGGGTGCCGGTCCGGGCAGTGTCAGCGTGCAGCGCCTGACGACAACGGTGTCGGGGCGGCTGGGGGAATGGATCGATCTTGGCGGTTCGGTGGAGGAACACTCCGGCGAGGTGGTTGGCACGTCGCACTATTCCACGCGCAGCAGCAGTGCGGGTCGGCGGGTGCAACTGAAGGTCGACGAGCTTCCCTGATCTGACCGACACGCCCTGCGCAGCGTGCTACCATTGACGCATCATCCCTGCTCCGGAAATGTCCGAACTTTCCTCTGTTTTTGCTGCCGACGGCGCGCTTGCCCGCGCGATTTCCGGCTATCGCCTGCGCCCGCAACAGCTCGAGATGGCGCAGCGTATCGCCGAGACGATCCGCACGCACGGGGTGCTGGTGGCCGAGGCCGGTACCGGTACCGGCAAAACCTTTGCCTATCTCGTGCCGGCGTTGCTGGCCGGTGGCAAGGTGATCATTTCGACGGGCAGCAAAACCTTGCAGGATCAGCTCTTCCAGCGCGATTTGCCCCAGGTGCGTGAAGCGCTCAGGACGCCGGCGACGCTGGCGCTGCTCAAGGGGCGTGCAAATTATGTCTGTCACTATCATCTGGCGCGGGCGAAGGAGTCCGGGCGCTTCCTCACGCGCGAGGAAGCCGGTCACATTCTGAAGATCGAACGTTTCGCCAGGATCAGCCAGACCGGCGACAAGGCCGGGTGCACCGAGGTGCCGGAGGATTCCGCCGCCTGGGCGGCCGCCACCTCGACACGCGAGAACTGTCTGGGTCAGGAATGTCCGCACATCAAGGAATGCTTCGTGATGGCGGCGCGGCGCGAGGCACAGGCGGCCGATGTGGTGGTGGTCAATCATCACCTGTTCTTTGCCGATGTGATGTTGCGTGACAGCGGTGTGGCTGAATTGCTGCCTTCCTGCAACACAGTGATCTTTGACGAGGCGCATCAGCTGCCCGAGACGGCAAGTCTTTTTTTCGGCCAGAGCGTGTCGACGGCGCAATTGATCGAGCTGGCGCGTGATGCGCGTAACGAAGGGCTGGCGGCGGCGAAGGACTTCAAGGCGCTGCCGGAAGGCGTGCGCGTACTGGAAAAATCGGCACGTGACCTGCGTCTTGCGGTCCCCGGCGAAAACACGCGTCTTGCCGCCGCGCAGTTGCCACCGGCTTTTGGCGAGGCACTCGATGCGACGATCGATGAGCTTGTACATTTCGCCAGCCTTCTTGAAACGCAGGCCGCCCGCTCGGAGGGACTGGAACGTTGCTGGCAGCGCGCGCAGGAGCTGGTCGATGTGCTCAAGCGCTGGCGCGCTGTCGAGGAGCCCGGTCTGGTGCGCTGGGCCGAGGTGTTCAGCCACACGCTGGTTCTCAATGCCACGCCGCTCGACATCGCCGGGATTTTCAGAAAGCAGATGGACGGCCATCCGCGCGCCTGGATTTTCACTTCGGCGACGCTGGCCGTGGAGAGTGACTTCTCGCACTACTGTGGCGAGCTGGGGCTCGACCAGGCTCAGACGGGGTGCTGGGGCAGTCCTTTCGATTATGCAAACCAGGCGTTGCTCTTTGCACCGCAGGGCATGCCAGACCCGAACAGCCGGAACTTCAATGACGCGCTCGTCGAAGCGGTCTGGCCGCTGATTGCCGCCTCACGCGGCCGGGCGTTCGTGCTCTGTACCAGCCTGCGTGCCATGCGCAGGATCCACGAATTACTGCAGGAACGTTTTGCACAGGAAGGCTTCGATCACCCCTTGCTGCTGCAGGGCGAGGGGAGCAAGAGCGAGTTGCTGGCACGCTTTCGTCGTCTGGGCAACGCCGTACTGGTGGCCAGCCAGAGCTTCTGGGAAGGTGTCGATGTACGTGGCGAGGCACTCTCGCTGGTTGTCATCGACAAGCTGCCTTTTGCGCCACCGGACGATCCGGTGCTCTCCGCACGTATCGAGCAGATGCGCCGGCAGGGGCGTAATGCCTTTATGGAGTACCAGCTGCCGCGTGCGGTGATCAGCATCAAGCAGGGCGCCGGACGGCTCATCCGTGACGAGACGGACCGCGGCGTGCTGGTCATTTGCGATCCGCGCCTGATCGGCAAGCCGTATGGCAAGCGGGTCTGGCGCTCGCTGCCACCCATGCGGCGCACGCGTGAAGTCGATGAGGCGGTCTCTTTCTTCGGAATTTCTGCAACGGTCGAAGCGGACGATGCGCTGGCCTGATTCCACCGGTTTGGTTCGTTCCAGGCGGATGCTGATCGTCTTTCTGCCACTGCCAACCCCTGATTTGATGGGTGCATGAGAGCATGACCACCCCGTGCAACCGCCTTGCGGCCACCTTGAATCGCGACTGTCAGTGTTTCAGCATCGACAGCGACCGCCTGCGCGAGATGTTGGCGCATGGTGCAGAGGGGGGCGACATGATTCGCCTCATCGAGAAGGAGCGCCCCCATCTGTTCTCGAAAACGACCGTCTTTCTCGGTGAAGCCAGCATTGATCACATGGTGCAGATCGTTGCAGCCGTCGAGCGCGTGGCCGCCTTGCCCGCCTGGGCGCAGCGGGTGCTGCCCGGGGCGCCGGTCACGGCACGGCACGAGACTGCCGCCGCCGGCGTGTTCATGGGCTACGATTTCCACCTGGGTGAGCACGGTCCGCAACTCATCGAGATCAATACCAACGCCGGCGGTGCGCTCCTGAATGCCGCACTTGCCCAGGCGCAGGTGGCGTGTTGCGAGGAAGCTTCTGCCGTTTTGCCCGGTGTGCATCATGCGCCGACCCTGCAGCAGGATTTCTTCGATATGTTTGTCGAAGAGTGGCGGGCCGTGCGCGGTGCGCAACCCTTGCAGCGTATTGCCATTGTCGACGAGGATCCGCCCACACAGTTTCTCTATCCGGAATTCCTGCTCTTCAAAAAGCTTTTCGAACGTTTTGGCGTCGAAGCATTGATCTGTGATCCGCACGAACTGACCTTTGCCGAGGGTGTGTTGTGGCATCAGGGCAAGCGCATCGATCTCGTCTATAACCGGCTCACCGACTTCGGTCTCGAAGCGCCCGCACAGGCTGCCTTGCGTGAGGCATGGCTTGCCGATGCGGCGCTGATCACCCCGCATCCGCGCGCACACGCGCTGCTTGCGGATAAACGCAATCTGACGTTGCTCAGCGATGAAGCCGAATTGACGGCACTTGGCGTCGATGCGTCGACGCAGGCGATCCTGGTCGGCGGTATTCCACGTACGCGCCGGGTGACGGCGGCGCAGGCGGAAATGTTCTGGACGCAGCGCAAGCAGCTCTTTTTCAAACCGGCGGCAGGCTTCGCCGCACGCGCCGCCTACCGGGGCGACAAGCTCACGCGCCGCGTGTTCGAGGAAATTCTCGCCGGTGATTATGTGGCACAGGCACTGGTGCCCCCCACAGCGCGACGCATCACCACGCAGGATGCACCGCAGGATCTCAAGCTCGATCTGCGCTGCTATGCCTATCGGGGCAGCGTACAACTGGTGTCGGCACGTCTCTATCAGGGGCAGACGACGAATTTCCGCACCCCGGGCGGCGGCTTCGCACCGGTGCTGACGGTGCCGAGGATGATGGAATGAATTGCATTCAACAGAGCGTTTCCTGCGTCGGGCGAAGCTGATGAAGGCATTCGGATTTGCCGGCTATTCCGGCAGCGGCAAGACGACGCTGATCGAGCAGCTCATCCCGCGCTTCGTTGTGCGCGGTCTCCGGGTGTCGCTCATCAAGCACACCCATCACGGCTTTGACATCGACAAGCCGGGCAAGGATTCCTGGCGCTTTCGCGCAGCCGGCTGCAGCGAAGTGCTGCTCTCTTCCAATCAGCGCTGGGTACTGATGCACGAGTCGCATACCGAAGCCGAGCCTTCGCTCGAAGCGCAGCTCGGCCTGCTCACGCCGTGCGATCTGGTGCTGGTGGAAGGTTTCAAGTCCAATCCGCTGATTCCAAAGCTGGAGGTGCATCGCCCGTCCCTGGGCAAGCCGTTCATCCATCCCGGGTTTGCCAACATCGTCGCCATCGCCAGCGATGTGCCGGTTCCGATCGATTTGCCGCGCCTCGATCTCAACGATGTCGATGCCATTGCCCGTTTTATCCTGAACCATCTGGAACTGTCATGAGTCTGATTTCGTTCGAAGACGCCCTGCAGAGGCTGCTCGCCGGCGCCCGGCCGGTCGGGTCTGTTGAAGAGGTCGATACTGTCGAGGCAAGCGGTCGCGTGCTCGCACGCGCGCAGGTCAGCACGCTCACCGTGCCTCCTTTCGACAACTCGGCGATGGACGGTTATGCCGTGCGCCGCGCCGATGTGCCGCAAGCCGGCGTGCGTCTGCCGGTCTCGCAACGCATTGCAGCAGGCCATGTCGGCGTGCCACTGGCCGCAGGGACGGCCGCACGCATCTTTACCGGCGCGCCGATGCCACCGGGCGCGGACGCCGTCGTCATGCAGGAATTGTGCGAGCACGCCGGCGAGGGCATCATTCAGATCAACCGTGTGCCGCGCGAGCACGAAAATCTCCGCCGTGCCGGCGAGGACATTCGCGCCGGTAGCGAAATCCTTGCCGCTGGCCGTCGCCTGGCACCGCAGGACATCGGCCTGGCCGCCTCGGTCGGACTGGCAACGCTGCCGGTGTATCGGCGCCTGCGTGTCGCCGTGTTCTTTACCGGCGACGAACTGTCCTTGCCGGGCGAGACGCTCAAGCCGGGCGGCATCTACAATTCGGCGCGCTACACCTTGCGCGGCCTGCTCATCGCGCTTGGCTGCGAAGTGCGCGACCTGGGCATCGTGCGTGACAACCTCGAGGCGACGCGTGCGGCCTTGCGTGAAGCGGCCGGCGAGGCGGATGTCGTCATCACCAGTGGTGGTGTTTCGGTCGGCGAAGAAGATCATGTCAAGGCGGCGGTGCAGGCCGAAGGCGAGCTCGATCTGTGGAAGATTGCGCTCAAGCCGGGCAAGCCGCTCGCCTTCGGTAAAGTCAGTGCTGGCAGGACGGCGCCAGCAGGGTCGTTCGATGGCGGGGCGCTCTTCATCGGCCTGCCCGGTAATCCGGTCTCCGGGTTCGTCACGTTTATCACGCTGGTGCGCCCTTTTCTGCTCGCCTGCCAGGGGGTGGCCCAAACGGTGCCGCGCGCCATTACCCTGCGGGCCGATTTCGACTGGGCGCGCACCGAGCCGCGGCGTGAATTCCTGCGCGCACGGATCAACGATGCGGGAGGGCTCGACCTCTTTGCGCATCAGGGTTCCGGTGTGCTGACTTCCTGCGTCTGGGCCGACGGTCTGGTCGACAATCCTCCTGGGCAGGCAGTACGGCGGGGTGATCCGGTGCGCTTTCTGCCCTTCACCGAGTTGCTATACTGAACTCATGATCAAGGTTCTTTATTTCGCCAGTGTGCGTGAGGCCGTCGGCGAGTCGGCCGAACAGTTTGATCTGCCTGCCGGCATTCGCACCATCGGGCAGCTACAGCAGTATCTGGCTGCGCGTGGCGGCGCCTGGCAGGCGTTGACGGGCACGAAAAACCTGCGCATGGCAGTGAATCAGAAAATGGTGGCGCCCGATGCACCGTTACGCGAGGGCGACGAGGCCGCTTTCTTTCCGCCGGTGACCGGTGGCTGAGCCGCCTGGCCCATCATGAAACTGTCCGTGCAGACCGAGGATTTCGACCTCAATGCCGAATGTGCGGCGATTGCGCGCGGACGCGGCGATATCGGCGCACTGGCAAGCTTTGTCGGACTGGTGCGGGACATCAATCGTGCAGGCCGTATCAGCGGCATGACTCTCGAACACTATCCGGGCATGACGGAAAGATCGCTTGCCGGGATCGTCGAGCAGGCGCGTGCGCGCTGGCAGATTATCGATGTGACGGTGATCCATCGCATCGGCCCTCTGCAGCCAGGCGACAACATCGTGCTGGTGATCGTTGCCGGCGCTCATCGTGGGGAAGCATTCGCCGCCTGCGAATTCATTATGGATTACCTGAAAACCCGCGCGCCGTTCTGGAAGAAGGAAGACTCGCCTCAGGGCAGTATCTGGGTCGAT
This sequence comes from uncultured Rhodocyclaceae bacterium, assembly GCA_964607005.1. GTDB lineage: Bacteria > Pseudomonadota > Gammaproteobacteria > Burkholderiales > Rhodocyclaceae > Desulfobacillus. Next base: position 6,112 of record CAZSHO010000001.1, on the reverse strand, counting down.
GCACGCGAAGAGGATGATCGAGCGGCGCAGAAGTGGGGTGTGTGAGGTCAGACCTCAGGGTGCGAGGGTAAAGAAAAAGGTGGCTCCCTGTCCGGGGCTGCTCTCGATGCGGATGCTGCCGCCGTGGCGCCGGATGACGCGATGCACGGTGGCCAGACCGATGCCGGTGCCTTCGTATTCCTTTGCGTCATGCAACCGCTGGAAGGGCTGGAACAGTTTTCCGGCGTAGCTCATGTCGAGGCCGATGCCGTTGTCGCGCACGTAATACTCCACCCTGCCGTTGTCGATCCTGCTGCCGAATTCGATGCGGGGGTTTGCCGTGCGGGAGGAAAATTTCCAGGCATTGAGCAGCAGATTATTGAGTGCCACCTTCAGCAGGAACGCATCGCCCTGACTGGTCATGCCTGCCTGGATGGCCCAGTCGACCGGATGTTCGGGATGGGCTTCACTGATCTCGTGTGCCAGCTCGTCGGCCAGGCGGCTCAGGTCGATGGGCTCAAACCTGAGCTTTTGCCGGCTGACCTGGGCCAGATCGAGCAGATTGTCGATGAGCGTGCCCATTTTTTGCGTTGCCCGGCGGATGCGTTGCAGAAGGTTGTGCCCGTCTTCGTCGAGCGCAGTGCGGTAATCCTCGGCGAGGATATGGCTGAATCCGTCGATCGCCCGCAGGGGGGTGCGCAGGTCGTGCGAGACAGAGTAGCTGAACGATTCCAGTTCCCGATTGGAATTTTCCAGTTCGATGGTTCGCTCACGCACGCGCTGCTCCAGATGGACCTGCCATTCATGGCTCGCCTGTTCGGCACGCTTGCGCTCGGAGATGTCGCGGGAGACGCCGATGAGGGACTGGATGCGTCCGTCCGGGGCGTACTCCGGCTCGGCCATCATGCGTATCCAGCGGGTTTGTTCTCCCTCCGGGCAGAGTCGATATTCGATATCGAATGGCATGCCGGCGAGTGCTGCCTGCCAAGCCTGCTCGACGGTAGCGCGCTCTTCCGGATGGATGCGCGCCTGGATGAGGCCGATGTCGATCGGCTCACCGGGGGTGATGCCGTAGATGCGACAGGTCTCGTCGGTTCCGCTCAGGCGCCCATTCTCCGGATCGAACGTCCAGCTCCCGACGTGGGCGATCTGCTGGGCCTTGCGCAGATGGACCTCGCTCTCGCGCAGCCCTGCCTGTACAGCGAGCAATGACCTTTGATGTTGTGTGGCGCGCCAGCCAAGGTAGAGCAGGGCGAGTGTGGCTGCCAGAAAAACCAGCAGCCGACCGATCGTGTTGCGCTTCCAGGGCGCCAGGGCTTCGTCCAGGTCGCGGCCAACAAAGAACAATAGTTCGCGGTTCTCGAGGGTGCGCACCACCGACAGACGCGTGATGGGCTCATGCTTGGTACGGTCGAGATGATGCGTCATGCGCTCGCCGGAAGCCATGTGTGCGGTGAAGGCAGGCCCGCCCTCGATGTTGCGCCCGACCCATTCCCGCCGTTTCGCCGCATGCAGGATGTCGCCTTGCGAGTTGGCGAGGAAGGCGAAGCCGGCGCCATCCGGGTGGACGGCCATCAGCAGCGATTCGAAAAACGCCGGCTTGATCGAGGCAACGGCCACACCATGAAAGCGGCCCTGTGCGCCATGCAGTGCGTACGAGACGGCCATGACGACGATACCGCTTTGTGTCGTGTAGGGACGCGAGATGAAAATTTTGTCTGTGACGGTGCTGTTGCGTGCCCGTGTGAAATATTCGCGCCGCGAGGCATCGGTGCCGATGTAGGCCGGATTGGACATGGCCTCGATGCGGCCCGCTGCATCGGTGAGGAAGAATTCCTGCACTTCAGGGATGCGGTGTTTCTGTGCTGCCAGGTGCCCGCTTTGCAACAGCGGATCGAAAGAGGATGTGGCAAGGCGGTTCGAGGCGACTTCGCGCAGGGTCGCCTCGATGAGTCGCAGGGCACCGGACAGATGTGCGTCGGCGATGCGTGCATGGGCGTCGAGCAGACGAAACTCTTCATCGAGGCTGCGGCGGTAACCCGACCAGGCATCCCAGGCAAGGGAGATGGCAAGCAGCAGAATCGCCAGCGACGGTAGCGCCCAGTTGCGCGCGGGCGCGGGAAGCCTGCAATCCCCTCCGATTTTATTGGAGAACATGCCTAACCTCCGGCGAGCCTGTGACCCGGATGACGGCGTTTTCGGGAATTTCTTTATTTATAGTCTGGAAACCTCTGGAACGGATGGTTTTTCTTGAAAACCCCTGTGCCGCCCCCATTTGACGCGCATGGACGATATTTCGGAAGAAAATCATGCGCTTTGACAAACTTACTACGAAGTTCCAGCAGGCCCTGGCCGAAGCACAAAGTATCGCTGTCGGCGGCGACCAACAGTTCATCGAGCCCGTGCATCTTCTGCTCGCCCTGCTGCAACAGGACGATGGCGGTACCGCTTCGCTGCTGCAACGTGCGGGTGTCAATGTCGTGCCGCTGAAGGCCGCGCTGGAGAAGGCGGTGGCGCGCCTGCCCAGGGTGGAAGGTGCCGGCGGCGAGGTGCAGGTCGGTCGCGACCTGTCGAACCTCCTGAACCTCACCGACAAGCAGGCGCAGAAGGCGGGCGACCAGTTCATCGCCTCGGAAATGTTCCTGCTCGCCCTGAGCGAGGACAAGGGCGAGGCCGGGCGCCTGTTGAAGGAGCACGGCCTGCAGAAGAAGGCGCTGGAGGCGGCCATCGAAGCGGTGCGCGGCGGCCAGCACGTCGATAGCCAGGAAGCCGAGGGGAGCCGCGAGGCGCTCAACAAATACACCCTCGACCTGACGGAAAGAGCGCGCGCGGGCAAACTGGACCCGGTGATCGGCCGCGACGACGAGATCCGCCGCGCGATTCAAATCCTGCAGCGGCGCACCAAGAACAACCCGGTGCTGATCGGCGAGCCGGGGGTGGGCAAGACGGCCATCGTCGAGGGCCTCGCCCAGCGCATCGTGAATGACGAGGTGCCGGAGACCCTGAGGGGCAAGCGCGTGTTGTCGCTGGACATGGCGGCACTCCTGGCCGGCGCGAAATACCGCGGCGAGTTCGAGGAGCGCCTGAAGGCGGTGCTCAAAGAGATCGCCCAGGACGAGGGGCGCATCATCGTCTTCATCGACGAGATCCACACCATGGTCGGCGCCGGCAAGGCTGAGGGCGCCATGGACGCCGGCAACATGCTGAAGCCGGCGCTGGCGCGCGGCGAACTGCACTGCATCGGCGCCACCACGCTGGATGAATACCGCAAGTACGTCGAGAAGGACGCTGCGCTGGAACGCCGCTTCCAGAAGGTGCTGGTGGGCGAGCCCTCGGTGGAGTCCACCATCGCCATCCTGCGCGGCCTGCAGGAGAAATACGAATTGCACCACGGTGTCGACATCACCGACCCGGCCATCGTCGCCGCCGCCGAATTGAGCCACCGCTACATCACCGACCGCTTCCTGCCCGACAAGGCCATCGACCTCATCGACGAGGCGGCCGCGCGCATCAAGATGGAAATCGACTCCAAGCCGGAGGTCATGGACAAGCTTGATCGCCGCCTGATCCAGCTCAAGATCGAGCGCGAGGCGGTGAAGAAGGAGAAGGACGAGGCTTCGCAGAAGCGCCTCGGCCTCATCGAGGACGAGATTGGCAAGCTCGGCAAGGAATACGCCGACCTGGACGAAATCTGGAAGGCGGAGAAAGCCCAGGTGCAGGGCTCGGCCCACATCAAGGAAGAGATCGACCGCGTGCGTGCCGAAATCGCGAAGCTGCAGCGCGAGGGCAAGCTCGACAAGGTGGCCGAGCTGCAGTACGGCAAGCTGCCGCAACTCGAGGCCCAGCACAAGGCGGCGGAAAAAGTCAGTCACGGTGACACGGCGAAGCAGCTCCTGCGCACGCAGGTCGGCGCCGAGGAGATCGCCGAGGTGGTCTCGCGCGCCACCGGCATCCCGGTGGCGAAGATGATGCAGGGCGAGCGCGAGAAATTGCTGATGATGGAAGAGCGTCTGCATGGCCGCGTCGTCGGCCAGGACGAGGCGGTGCGCCTGGTCTCGGATGCGATCCGCCGCTCGCGCGCCGGCCTCTCGGAGGAGAACCGGCCCTACGGCTCCTTCCTCTTCCTCGGCCCCACCGGCGTGGGCAAGACGGAGCTGTGCAAGGCGCTCGCCACCTTCCTCTTCGATTCGGAGGAGCATCTCATCCGCATCGACATGAGCGAGTTCATGGAGAAGCACTCCGTGGCGCGGCTGATCGGCGCGCCGCCGGGCTATGTCGGCTATGAGGAGGGCGGCTATCTCACCGAAGCGGTGCGGCGCAAGCCCTACAGCGTGATCTTGCTCGACGAAGTGGAGAAGGCCCACCCGGACGTCTTCAACGTGCTCCTGCAGGTGCTCGACGACGGCCGCATGACCGACGGTCAGGGCCGCACGGTGGACTTCAAGAACACCGTGATCGTCATGACCTCCAACCTGGGCTCGCAGATGATCCAGCAGATGTCGGGCGACGATTACCAGGTGATCAAGCTGGCGGTGATGGCGGAAGTGAAGACCTATTTCCGCCCCGAGTTCATCAACCGCATCGACGAGGTGGTGGTGTTCCACGCCCTCGACGAGAAGCACATCGCCTCGATCGCCAGGATCCAGCTCGGCAACCTGGAGAAGCGCCTGATGAAGCTGGAGATCGGGCTCGAGGTGACGGATGCCGCACTGGCCGAACTGGCCAAGACCGGCTTCGACCCGGTGTTCGGCGCGCGCCCCTTGAAGCGCGCCATCCAGGCCCACATCGAGAACCCGCTGGCGAAGCAGATCCTCGAAGGCAAGTTCGCGGCGAAGGATGTCGTGCGCGTGACTGCCGGCAAGTCCGGCATCGCCTTCGAGAAGGCCTGAACGGAGCCGGCCAGCCGCCGCGGCCGAGCGAACCCGGGGGCGACTACCAGAGCGCTGCCACGCAGTGCTTGCGGATGAGTGCGTCCTTGGTGACCAGACGGCCGCCAGCCAGCAGGGCCGAGGCGACGATGAGGCGGTCGAAGGGATCGCGCGTCCAATCGAGCTCGCGGGCGCGGCCAACGATCTTCTCCAGCGGCTGCTGATCGATTGCCAGGCCGATCTCGGCGGCGAGGGCCGAGAGCACCGCGGCTGGTCCCTTGCCGATGCGCCCGATCTCGTGCAGGTATTGCAGCTCCAGATCGACGATGGGCGAGACGAAAAGCCGCCCGCGCTCGATGGCGGCGCGGGCGGGCTCGGAGAGCAGATCGACGCGGGCTTCGTAGAGCCAGCAGACGATATGCGTGTCGAGGTGGATCAGCCCAGGTTTTTGGGTTCGCGCCATTCGCCCACCCTGGTCGTGGCCAGATCGGCGGCGTCGCCCCTGACGAGCTTGCGCCGCTTGAGGGCGGCGAGGCGCGGCTTGCCGGCATCCCCGGCCACCAGCAGCAGCGTCCTGCCGCGGCGCTCGATGGCCACGGGTATGCCGCTCTCCAGCACTTCGTCGGCGACCTGGAACAGCCTCTGGCGCAGGGCGGTGATCGAAAGCTTGTTCATGATGTACTCCGATGTACAGGGCAGACAATTATACGTACAGGACGTGATGGGTGCAAAGGTGTCTTTGATGAGGGGGAAGCCGGACATCCCGAATCGGTTTTCGGCTCCCGCAAAAGTCAGTCGCCGTGAGACGGCGCACATTCTTGCAGACGTCGCGGTAGCGACACGCACCGGCAGGTGGCCCTCGCGGCCGCATGCCGGTGCGTTGTAGCTCCCTCTCTCACCCCGGAAGGCTACAATCACTGGATCGAAAAGGCGGCACGCATCAGCGGTTGTAGCTCCCTCTCTCACCCCGGAAGGCTACAATCGCGAGGCGGTGAAGGAATGATCTTCCGCCTGTTGTAGCTCCCTCTCTCACCCCGGAAGGCTACAATCATCGCCAAAGCCGCGCGCCGCATTGCTGACGGTTGTAGCTCCCTCTCTCACCCCGGAAGGCTACAATCACCTCGAAAGTCCCGTCCGGCAGTTGCGTTGTTGTAGCTCCCTCTCTCACCCCGGAAGGCTACAATCATAAAGAAGTGAACATCCCGCGGCAAGAACGTTGTAGCTCACTCTCTACCACCGGAAGGCAACAATACATAAGAGGGGAC